>NZ_POWN01000004.1:0-551420 GCF_002928355.1 Pantoea sp. ICBG 828
ATTTGCCTGGCGGCAACAGCGCGGTGGTCCCACCTGACCCCATGCCGAACTCAGAAGTGAAACGCCGTAGCGCCGATGGTAGTGTGGGGCCTCCCCATGCGAGAGTAGGGAACTGCCAGGCATCAAATTTAGTGTGCTGATATGGCTCAGTTGGTAGAGCGCACCCTTGGTAAGGGTGAGGTCCCCAGTTCGACTCTGGGTATCAGCACCAGTTATGGCATGAGTTCGGTTTAAAAGAATTTGCCTGGCGGCAACAGCGCGGTGGTCCCACCTGACCCCATGCCGAACTCAGAAGTGAAACGCCGTAGCGCCGATGGTAGTGTGGGGGCTCCCCATGCGAGAGTAGGGAACTGCCAGGCATCAAACACGAAAGCCCTGAACATCTGTTCAGGGCTTTTTTGTTTTCCGCGATGACCTTAATCTCAATAAAACGCTCAATAAAATCCACAGACATAAAAAAGCCCCTGCCATGCTGGCAAGGGCTGAATGATGCGGCGAATTGTGTTCGCTTAGTGGATAACCTGCGACAGAAACGCCCGGGTCCGCTCGGATTTCGGATTTGCAAAGAACTCCTCCGGCGGCGCCATCTCCACGATTTCACCGCGATCCATGAAGATCACCCGATCGGCAACCGTACGCGCAAAGCCCATCTCATGCGTCACACACAGCATCGTCATCCCGTCTTCCGCCAGACCGATCATGGTATCCAGCACCTCTTTAACCATCTCAGGATCGAGCGCGGAGGTGGGCTCATCGAATAACATAATCTTCGGTTTCATACACAGCGAACGGGCAATGGCCACGCGCTGCTGCTGTCCGCCAGAGAGCTGCCCGGGAAACTTATGGGCATGCTCAGCAATGCGCACGCGCTGCAGATAGTGCATCGCCAGCTCTTCGGCCTCTTTCTTTGGCATCTTGCGTACCCACATCGGTGCCAGCGTGCAGTTCTGCAGGACGGTCAGATGCGGGAAAAGATTGAAGTGCTGAAAAACCATGCCGACTTCAGTGCGCACGCGTTCAATATTGCGTACGTCATCATTCAGGTGGATGCCGTCTACGACAATCCGTCCCTGCTGATGCTCTTCCAGATGGTTGATGCAGCGAATGGTGGTGGATTTACCGGAACCCGAAGGGCCGCACAGCACGATACGCTCGCGCGGTTTCACCTGCAGGTTGATATCTTTCAGCACGTGGAATTGACCGTACCATTTGTTCACGTTTTCGAGCGTAATCATCATGGCGTTAGCCGCCGTTGTCATTGTTTGTGTCATGTAAAACCTCAGTGCGATTTACGCCCGGTGTGGAAGCGCTTCTCCAGATACTGGCTATAGCGCGACATGCTAAAACAGAAAATCCAGTAAACCAGTGCAGCGAAGACATAGCCTTCGGTCGACATACCCAGCCATGTAGGGTCGACGGTTGCCTGCTGCACGCTACTGAACAGATCGAACAGGCCGATGATGATCACCAGGCTGGTATCTTTAAACAGCGCGATGATGGTGTTCACCAGACCGGGAATGGTCAGCTTGAGCGCCTGCGGTAAAATCACCAGCGCCTGGGTTTTCCAGTAGCCGAGCGCCAGCGACTCTGCCGCTTCGTACTGGCCTTTAGGCAGGGCCTGCAGCCCGCCACGTACCACTTCGGCGACATACGCCGACTGGAACAGGATCACGCCAACCAGCGCACGCACCAGTTTGTCTATCGTGGTGCCTTCCGCCATAAACAGCGGCAGCATCACTGAAGACATGAACAGCACGGTAATCAGCGGTACGCCACGCCAGAACTCAATGAAAATCACTGACAGGGTGCGCACCACCGGCATTTTAGAGCGACGGCCCAGCGCCAGCAGAATGCCGAGCGGCAGCGCCCCGGCAATGCCGACAGATGCGATAATCAGCGTCAGCGTCAGGCCGCCCCACTGGCGCGTTTCCACTCGGTCCAGCCCGAAATAGCCGCCATACAGCAGCAGCCAGACGACGACCGGATAGAGCACCGCCCAGCAGGCGATATAGCGGCCGCGGCGCGGCATGGATTTGATAAACATCGGCACAATCGACAGCAGGCCAATCACCAGCGCCAGATTGATGCGCCAGCGCAGCTCATGCGGATAGAGCCCGTACATGAACTGGCCAAAGCGCGCGTGGATAAAGACCCAGCAGGCGCCCGCTTTCGTACAGTCCGCACGGGTTTCGCCAATCCAGTTAGCCTGGAAGATCAACCAGTTCAGCGCCGGCGGGATAACGCTCCAGATAATCCACAGGCTGAGTAACGTGAGCAGCGTATTCAGCCAGCTGGAGAACAGGTTTTTACGCGCCCAGAGCCAGGCTTTACCCAGTGGATTGCCCGACACCGGCGGCGTTTCGTGTGTGGTCACAGACATAATGGTTCCGTTCTCTTAACGCTCAACCAGCGCAATTTTGCGGTTATAGAGGTTCATCAGCAGCGAAATGAGCAGACTGATAATCAGATAAACCGCCATGGTGATGGCAATGGTTTCAATTGCCTGGCCGGTCTGATTCAGTACGGTGCCGGCAAACAGCGACACCATATCCGGATAGCCGATCGCGGCCGCCAGCGAGGAGTTTTTTACGATGTTAAGGTACTGGCTGGTGAGCGGCGGGATAATCACGCGCATCGCCTGCGGAATGATCACCTGACGCAGCGTAACCGGGTTGGGCAGCCCGAGCGAACGTGCCGCTTCGCTCTGACCATGCGGTACTGACTGAATCCCGGCGCGAATCACCTCAGCAATAAAGGAAGAGGTGTAGATCGACAGTGCCAGCGTCAGCGCTGCCAGTTCCGGAATCATGGCAAAGCCACCGCGGAAGTTGAAACCGCGCAGCTCGGGCACATCCCAGTGCGTGGCGGCACCAAATAGCGTATGGGCGATCAGCGGCAGCAGCACAATTAAACCGGCCGCAGCGGGCCAGGTGCGGCGCAGCTGACCGGTTTTCAGCTGATGCTTGCGGTTGAAGCGGAACAGCGCGGCGCTGGCGGCGATGGCAATCGCCAGCGCGATCAGGAATGGCCAGGTGCCGGGTGCATACTCCGGCCACGGTATATACAAACCGCGGTTGCTGACAAAAGCCAGATCGAACGCGTTCAGCGCCTGACGCGGGCCCGGCAGATTGCGCAGCACGGCAAAGTACCAGAAGAAGATTTGCAGCAGCGGCGGGATATTACGGAACGTCTCGATATAAATGGTCGACAGCTTGCGCAGCAGCCAGTTATCCGACAGGCGCGCCAGACCGATGGCGAAGCCGAGGATGGAGGCGAAGACAATACAGAGCGCGGAGACCAGCAGGGTGTTGGTTAACCCGACCATAAACACGCGCGCGTAGGTATCGCCTTCGCTGTAATCGATCAGATGCTGGACGATGCCGAAACCGGCGTTGCGCTCAAGAAAGCCAAAGCCGGAGGTGATACCGCGATTGGCAAGGTTGATCACCGTGTTGTGGATCAGATAACCCACCACAGCAAACACCGCCACAATCGCGACAATCTGGTAAAGCCAGGCGCGAACCGTAGGATTACCGAACGAAAAATCCCTTTTCACGGTTGGGCGTTGCGACATGTTAAAACCTCAGTGAAGAATACGCGTGGGCACCGCAGGATGCGGTGCCCGACTGGCAGGAGACAATTAACGCACTGGTGGAGCGTACTGGATGCCGCCCTGGTTCCAGAGCGCATTCTGGCCACGTGCAATTTTCAGCGCGCTGTCTTTACCAACGTTACGATCGAACACTTCCTGATAGTTGCCAACCTGCTTGATGATGTTGTACGCCCACTTGTTGTCGAGCTTCAGGTCTTTACCGAAATCACCCTCTGCGCCCAGCAGGTGTGCCATATCTGGCGTGGTTGGCTTCGCCGCCATCTCATCAACGTTCTTCGAGCTGATGCCCATCTCTTCCGCATTCAGCATGGCGAACAGCGACCATTTCACGATGGTGAACCAGTCATCATCACCGCGACGCACGACCGGGCCCAGCGGCTCTTTCGAAATCACTTCTGGCAGTACGATAAAGTCATCCGGCTTGCCCAGCTTGATGCGCAGCGCATACAGCTGTGACTGGTCAGAAGAGAGGGTATCGCAGCGGCCGCTATCCAGCGCTTTAGCGGACTCATCAGAGCGGTCGAAGGTGACCGGCGTGTACTGCATTTTGTTAGCTTTAAAGTAGTCGGCCACGTTCAGCTCGGTATCGGTACCGGCCTGGATACACACGGTGGCACCATCCAGCTCTTTGGCACTTTTCAGACCGGCTTTCTTATGGGTCAGGAAGCCGATGCCGTCATAATAGTTTACGCCGGCGAACAGGAAGCCCATGCCGCCATCACGTGATGAGGTCCAGGTGGTGTTACGCGACAGGATATCCACCTCGCCTGACTGCAGCGCAGTGAAGCGTTCTTTAGCGGTCAGCGGGGTGTATTTTACTTTGCTGGCATCGCCGAAGACCGCAGCAGCAGCGGCGCGGCACACGTCAACATCGATACCGGTGAATTTGCCGCTGGCGTCAGCGTAGGAGAACCCTGGCAGACCATCGCTGATACCGCACTGTATAAACCCTTTCTTCTTAATGGCGTCCAGCGTGGTGCCTGCGTGCGCCTGCTGGGTCATGGCGAACAGCGAGGCGGCAGCAATCAGGGTGGAAAGCATCATCTTTTTCATAAAGCATCCTGTGTGGCGAGATCGTGTGTTGTTATGTTTGCGCGCACTTTACTGTGCGCTTATTTCTTTCTGTGGCGTTTAGCCATCCACGACACTGCAAAGCTGATGCCAGGTTTGCAGAATCCTGAATTCACTGGAAAGATCTTTTAATAAACGGACGTATCCGGAAAGTTGTCGCTACTATCGCGCACCAAAAGGCAGCATGACGAGTCGCCACGATCACAAATAGTGCAAAAAGTTTCACTATATGGAAGCAGTGTGAGCTAACGCTCATGAACAGGTGTACGGCAAAGTGGAATTACCGCTGAAGCGGTTCAGGATCACAAACAAAGCGGGCTGAGGGGCGATCAGGAGGATTTTTTCTGCGCAAAAACAGGGCAGGGCAGCGGCCCTGAGAGAGATGAGCTATCACGCCGGCGATTGCAACTATCGTTACCATTTTGACGATAATCGTTTCACGCGGTGTTAACGCACAAACAGCAGCAACAAAAACGCCAGCCGAAAGGCTGGCGTTATCGCAGCAAGGAACCAGAACGCTTAGTTCATGCCGTATTTTTTCAGCTTCTTACGCAGCGTACCGCGGTTGATGCCCATCATCAGGGCAGCGCGGGTCTGGTTGCCACGGGTATACTGCATCACCATGTCCAACAGAGGCTGCTCGACTTCAGCCAGTACCAGCTCATACAGGTCACTTACATCCTGACCGTTCAGTTGAGCAAAATAGTTCTTCAGTGCCTGTTTAACCGAATCACGCAGAGGCTTTTGCGTCACCTGATCCTGTGAGTTAACGGTAGAAACGGTCAGTACGTCAGAATTTACGCGTTGTTCGAACATAGTTCTTTCAGCTCTTTATTTCGTTTACGCAAGATTTTCGAAGTATGCCTCCAACGCCTCCAGCTGTTCGCTGGCATCCTCTATGGCGTTGAATGTGCGCCGAAACTGGTCGTCAGGGGCACTTTCCTGCAAATACCAGGAAACGTGTTTTCGGGCAATACGGTATCCCTTGCGCTGACCGTAAAAGTCGTGCAGCTCCCGTATGTGTCCAATCAGCATATGCTTCACTTCAGCCAGCGGCTTCGGTGCCAGCAGCTCCCCTGTGTCCAGATAATGCTGGATTTCCCGGAAGATCCACGGTCTTCCCTGAGCAGCGCGTCCCACCATCAGAGCATCGGCTCCGGTGTAGTCGAGCACTGCCCTGGCTTTGTGCGGGTCAGTAATGTCACCATTCGCGATAATCGGAATAGCGACGCTCTGCTTAACTGTCCGAATGCTGTCGTATTCAGCTTGCCCTTCAAACAAACAGGCGCGCGTGCGGCCATGAATGGTCAGGGCCTGAATACCACAGCGTTCAGCCAATTGGGCAATCTCTACACAATTACGATTTTCTTTGTCCCAGCCGGTGCGAATCTTCAGCGTAACCGGTACATCGACTGCGTTCACCACCGCACGGAGGATTGACTCCACCAGCTGCGGATGCTGCAGCAGCGCTGAACCTGCCATCTTACGATTCACTTTTTTAGCCGGGCAGCCCATGTTGATGTCGATAACCTGTGCACCGGACGCAACATTAATGCGCGCGGCGGCAGCCATCTCATCGGGATCGCAACCCGCAATTTGCACGGCGCGAATACCGGGCTCGTCACTATGCACCATACGCAAACGCGATTTGTCACTGGCCCAGACTTCCGGGTTCGATGACAGCATCTCGGAGACAGTCATACCGGCGCCGTTGTCATAACACAGGGTGCGAAATGGCTTGTCGGATACTCCGGCCATAGGCGCAGCGATGAGTCGATTACGTAGCTGGTGATGTCCAATGCGCATGAAAAAGAAGTGACCCTAACTGTTCGCAAGGCGGCGTATATTACGCATTTTTTCCGGAAGATGAAAGGCCAAACTTTGAACAATTCGCCGTTTAAGATCAGGGAAATGGGGCTTAGCAGCGGGGTATTCGTCATTACTTGTTTAAATTCAGTGTATTACAAAAATACGCTGAAATTGTGAGCAAAAGTTTTTCCAAAAATATGCGCTGAATCACAACATAAAAACCGCCACTTCCGCGAATCGGCAAGAGAAATGGCGGTGATTTGATTGAAAAGTGAACGGTTTATTTACGTTTAGTGAGTATTTCGTTACTCAACCACCAGCCGGCCATTGAGCGGCTGCACCGGGCGGCTGTTACCGTGTTCACCCAGCACCGCGCTGAAGGCCTGCAGCTGCTGTGCGGAAGCCGTTACCGGTTGCTTCATCACCAGCCAGCGCACGCCTTCACTGCACGGTGGCGTGGTGAGTGAACCGCTGAAGCGGTAGTAACGGCGATCGGCGGGCAGCAGTGGCGTAATATCGACATCCTGCTGCAGCGTGGCCGGCTGATTGACCTGCGCCGGCAGCGTATCCAGCAGCGTCGTCAACACCGGATTTGCCGCACCGGCTTCGAACATTACCCCGATTACCGCCAGCTGCTGTTGCTCGTCACTGAATACAAAGTGGCCCTCAAGCGGATAGCGTTTGCCGTCGATCAGGTTTTCGCTCGGGGTATGGAAGTGGAACTGCTTCAGCGTGAAGGTCTCGCCGTCCAGCGTCAGCGTATCACCCTGCTGCAGGTTGATCTGCACGGTGTGCCCGTTGTTAACAATGGCGGCCTGGCGCGCCTGCAGTTCCAGCGTCAGCGCCGGCAGACTGGCATGCAGCGCCTGGCGAATATCAATCGGCGACTGATTCACGCCCTGCTTGCAGACGTGAAAATCAGGGGACAGGTCGCCCCACTGCTGTGGCTGAGCATAATCCCAGGCGGCAGCCTGAACGTGAGCAAAAGGCGCTGCTGCCAGCAGCAGAGCGATCAGTGTGTGTTTGCTTTTCATCATCATTTATTCACTAAGCGATATATCAATGTTATGTGCCGCGCACGGCACGGTTAACAGGGATAGCGCTATCGCCTGGTGCAGCAGTCTACTGATTTCAATGTAAAGAAACGGCAGGAAAACGGGGCTGGCGGGGATTTGAGACAGGTCTCAGGCGGGGGAAATCGGGCCAGCAGTTGCTGGCCCATTCGTCGGTTAGCGGCGCACGCCAGTGATGCGGCACCACTCCTCTTTTTCCGCCACGGCGTCCAGCGCAAAGCGCTCCGCATAGGCTTCACACACGCTTTCCGCCTGGCTGGCCAGCACGCCGGACAGACCGAGATGGCCGCCGGCTTTCGGCAGCACGCTAATCAGCGGCGCCAGTTCACGCAGCGGACCGGCGAGGATATTGGCGACAACCACATCCGCCTGCAGGTTTTCCGGCTGCTGGTGCGGCAGATACAGCGACAGGCGGTCGGCCACGCCGTTGCGCTCCGCATTATCGCGGCTGGCCTGGATCGCCTGCGGATCGATATCAATGCCGATCGCCTGGGCTGCACCGAGTTTCAGCGCGGCGATGGCCAGAATGCCGGAGCCACAGCCAAAATCGATCACCGTTTTGCCCTGCAGATCGAGACCATCCAGCCAGCTCAGACACAGCGACGTGGTGGGATGGGTGCCGGTACCAAAGGCCAGACCGGGATCAAGCATCACGTTGACCGCATCCGGATCCGGCACGTCGCGCCAGCTGGGGCAGATCCACAGGCGTTCACCGAAGCGCATCGGATGGAAGTTATCCATCCATTCGCGCTCCCAGTCTTTATCCTCGATCTGTTCGATCTTATGGCGGAAACCCGATCCCAGCAGCGGATGCTGGCTCAGTTCGGCCACTACGTCGTCCATGGCGGTTTCCGCGTCGAACAGGCCAGTCACATCGGTATCGCCCCACAGGCGGGTTTCACCTGGCAGCGGCTCATACACCGGGTTGTCGTGCGTGTCCTGAAAGGTGACCGACACCGCACCGGCGTCCATCAGCGCGTCGCTGAGGGTTTCGGCGTGCTCGCCGGTGCTGTTAATTTTGATTTGAATCCATGGCATAGCGTTTCTCTTTTATTCCAGGGCAGCATCGCGAGCATCAGGCGCGCTGCCGAACAGATTACCCACCAGGAAGGCCAGCAGGCTTAATGTCAACGATGGCACGATAGGGTGAAAGCCCCACAGTTCGATTTTCAGGCTGGCAAGCAGCGTATAGCATCCGGCCCCCACCACCATGCCACTGATGGCGCCCGCCGCATTGGCGCGCTCCCAGTACAGTCCCAGCACCAGCGGCCACAGAAAGACCGCTTCAAGGCCACCGAACGCCAGCAGGTTGAGCCAGATAATCATATCTGGCGGATTCCAGGCCGCCAGCAGCAGCAGCAGACCGAGCACAAAGGTGATGGTGCCGGAGAGCAGCCGCAGACGCGCCTCGTTCTCGCTGTGCTGCGGCGCGATACGCAGGTAAAGATCTTTGATCAGCGTAGCGGACGATTGCAGCAGCTGCGCGTTAATCGTCGACATGATCGCCGCCATTGGCGCCGCGAGGAACACGCCAGCCGCCATCGGTGGCAGCACGGTGATCATCAGCGTCGGGATCACGCGATCCGGAATCGCCAGATCCGGCAGCACCGCGCGGCCGAGTGCGCCGGCCAGATGCATGCCGAGCATCAGTATCACCACCACGATAGTGCCGAGGATGATACCGCGATGCATCGCTTTGCTGTCTTTGTAGGAGATGCAGCGCACGGCGGTATGCGGCAGCCCAATCACGCCAAAGCACACCAGCACGGCAAACGAGCTGAGGAAGGTCGGATTGATGACGTTGCCGACGCCTTCCGGTGACACCAGCTGCGGATCGATACTGCGCAGTTTGGTGACCGCCGTTTCCAGTCCGCCTGCCTGATGGATGACGGCAAACAGCAGCAGGAAGGTGCCAATCAGCATCACCAGCCCTTGCATGGCATCGTTGAGCACGCTGGCGCGGAAGCCGCCAAACGCGGTGTACAGCGCGATAGTGCCGCCAAAAATCAGCAGGCCCGTGTCATAAGGAATGCCGGCAGCGGTTTCCAGCAGGCGCGCGCCGCCGATGAACTGCACCGTCATGGCACCAATAAACGCCACCAGCAGGCTGATGCTGGCCAGCCAGATGAGCAGCGGGCTGCGATAGCGGCCATACAGCATGTCGTTGAGCGTCACGGCGTTGTAGCGTCGCGCCAGAATCGCGAATTTTTTGCCCAGCACGCCGAGCGACAGCCAGACCGCCGGCACCTGAATCATCGCCAGCAGCACCCAGCCCAGGCCGTATTTATACGCCGCACCGGGTCCGCCAATAAATGAACTGGCGCTGATGTAGGTGGTGGTGATGGTCATCGCCAGCACAAAGCCACCCATCGAGCGACTGCCGAGGAAATATTCGGTGAGGAAGTTGCCCTGACGCTGCTTGCGCATGGCGAACACCGACAGCCCGGCGATCACCACCAGATAGGCCAGCAGCGGCAGAATGATTTCAGTTTCCATCGTGGTCCTCCAGAGACATGTCGCGGAACACCACGCGTACCATCAGCCAGCACAGGCCGATGAACAGCAGCGGGGCGAACACGCAGGAGAACTCAAACCAGCGCGGTAAGCCGGTGATACCGCTTTGCGTGCCGCCGAGCCAGGCGGACGCGCCCCAGACGGCGAGGTACGCCAGCGTCAGGTACAGTGACCAGCGCGCCTCTTTGTTAGCTTGCAAAAAACGCCCATCCATCATGCAACCTCAAAGGCAACAAAAATGAAAAAGGCCGGTTTAACCGGCCTCTGCATTGCTCTGCGCTGCGCTTACTTCTCGTGCAGGCCGAGTTTTTTCTCCAGATAGTGGATGTTAGTACCACCCTGCTGGAAGTTTTCGTCGGTCATGATGCGCATCTGCAGATCGACGTTAGTCTTGATGCCGTCGATGATCAGTTCCGCCAGCGCATTTTTCATGCGCGCGATAGCCACGTCACGGTTTTCGCCGTAGGTAATCAGCTTACCAATCATTGAGTCGTAATACGGCGGCACGCTGTAGCCGGCATAGATGTGCGATTCCCAGCGCACGCCAAAACCGCCTGGCGCGTGGAAACGAGTGATCTTGCCCGGGCTCGGCAGGAAGGTGTTCGGGTCTTCGGCGTTGATACGGCACTCGACCGCATGACCGCGCACCACCACATCTTCCTGTTTGATGGACAGCGGCTGACCGGCAGCAATACGCAGCTGCTCTTTAATCAGGTCGACGCCGGTGATCATCTCGGTGACCGGATGTTCCACCTGAATACGGGTGTTCATCTCGATGAAGTAGAACTCACCGTTTTCATACAGGAACTCGAACGTACCGGCACCGCGATAGCCGATCTCCACGCAGGCGTTAGAGCAGCGCTCGCCGATGTAGCGACGCAGTTCCGGCGTGATGCCGGGTGCTGGTGCTTCTTCGACCACTTTCTGGTGGCGGCGCTGCATGGAGCAGTCACGTTCGGCCAGATAGATGGCGTTGCCCTGACCATCGGCCAGAACCTGAATCTCGATGTGGCGTGGATTCTCGAGGAATTTCTCCATGTACACCATGTCGTTGTTGAAAGCCGCTTTGGCTTCCGCTTTCGTCATGTTGATGGACTGCTCAAGATCCTTGTCGCTGCGCACAACGCGCATACCACGACCGCCGCCGCCGCCAGAGGCTTTGATGATCACCGGATAGCCGATGCGCTTAGCGATGGCACGGTTTTTCTCCATGTCGTCGGTCAGCGAACCGTCAGAGCCTGGTACGGTCGGTACGCCGGCTTTTTTCATCGCGTTGATCGCTGACACTTTGTCGCCCATCAGGCGAATGGTGTCGGCTTTCGGACCGATGAAGATAAAGCCAGAGCGCTCAACCTGCTCGGCGAAATCGGCGTTCTCAGAAAGGAAGCCGTAGCCCGGGTGGATCGCAACCGCGCCGGTGATTTCGGCGGCGGAGATCAGCGCCGGGATATTAAGATAACTTTTGACCGACTGCGCCGGGCCGATGCAGACGGTTTCGTCCGCCAGCAGCACGTGCTTCAGATCGCGGTCTGCCGTGGAGTGCACCGCCACAGTCTTGATGCCCAGTTCTTTACAGGCACGCAGAATGCGCAGCGCAATCTCACCACGGTTAGCAATGACAATTTTATCCAGCATGCTTCGCCTCGTTATTCGATGACGACCAGCGGCTCGTCGAATTCAACCGGCTGGCCGCTTTCCACCAGGATCGCCTTCACAACGCCGGATTTATCGGCTTCGATCTGGTTCATCATTTTCATCGCTTCAACGATGCACAGGGTGTCGCCAGCGTTCACTTTCTGACCCACTTCCACAAACGCTTTGGCGTCCGGGCTTGGGGTGCGATAGAAGGTACCGACCATCGGCGAACGCACGATGTGGCCGCTGACTTCAGGTTTAGCCGCTTCTGCAGCGACAGGCGCAGCAGCAGGTGCAACCGCAGCAGCCAGCGCAGGCTGTGGAGCCGGAACAGCATAAGCCTGCTGCATCATAGGGTAACCGACATTGGCAGGTGAACGGCTGATGCGAACCGACTCTTCGCCTTCAGAGATTTCCAGCTCAGCGATGCCGGACTCTTCAACCAGTTCGATCAGTTTCTTAATTTTACGAATATCCATGAGTGTGGTTCCGTACTCTGTTTAATTGGAATGTGACAGGCGTTTTACGGCCGTTTGTAAAGCCCACGAGTAGCCGTCGGCGCCCAGTCCACAGATGACGCCGGCAGATACATCGGAAAGATAGGAGTGATGTCGGAACGGTTCGCGTGCATGCACATTTGAGAGATGCACCTCAATAAAAGGAATGCTAACCGCCAACAGCGCATCGCGCAGGGCAACGCTGGTGTGCGTAAACGCAGCCGGGTTGATGATGATGTAATCGACGTTGCCGCGGGCTTCGTGAATACGATCAATCAGCTGGTATTCCGCATTCGATTGCAAATGACTCAATTTCACATGGTGCTGGTCGGCCTGTTGCGTCAGATCGCTGACAATCTGCGCCAGCGTAGTGTGACCATACTTGTCAGGCTCGCGCGTTCCCAACAGGTTCAGGTTGGGTCCGTTTAACAGCAGTATGTGAAATTTATGCGCCATCTTGCGGCTATCTCCTGCAATCAGTGAGGCATCGCGTAAAATACCGCGACATCCTTCATTTGTCACTCTTCAGAGTGAAAAAGAAGACTTCGCTTGCAATAAAGCCGGGCATTATATCCGTTTCGAGGCAATTCGCAGCAAAATACTGGTCTTATCTGCGAAGTTGATCCGGCGAGGCCCGAAGGCCACACCTTTTAACAGATCTCGCAGCAGGAAAACAACCTTGCGGGGATTATCGGCGCAGAAGTTTACGCAACTTATTGTAACGCCAGCCTAACAGCGCCAGCGCCAGTAGTGCATAAATCCACGGCTGCGGTGACAGCACTTTCACAGACCAAAGATAGTGGACAGGCGCGAGGATCGCGACCAGATAGATGCCGTTGTGCAGCGTTTGCCAGCGGCGTCCCAGTTTGCGCTGGGCGCGCTGAAAAGAGGTGATGGCGAGAGCAAACAGAATAATCCAGCTGATCATGCCCAGTAACAAATAGGGGCGCGAGACAATCTCACTGCCGAGTAATCGCAGATGATCGTAGCCCAGTTCCAGCAGATAGTAGCTGGTGAGATGCAGACAGGCCCAGGCAAAGCACCACAGGCCGAGCAGCCGGCGGGTACGAATCAGCAGCGGCTGCTTCAGATAACGCGTCAGCGGGCTCACCAGCAGCGTCGCCAGCAGCAGCTTCAGCGCCATGCGGCCGGTAAAATGCTGGATATCTTTCGCCGGATCGGCGCTCAGCCAGCCCTGATTTGCCGCCAGAAACAGGTACACCAGCGGCAGAAACGCCGCCAGATGCAGCACCACTTTCAGCAGCGTAACGTGGCGTAATGTCAGGCGCACTCAGTAGTTCTCCCGTAAATCGAGACCGCGATACAGCGAGGCCACCTCTTTAGCATAACCGTTGAACAGCAGCGTCGGCTGGCGTTCCACCTTGAGAATGCCGCCCGCACCGATAAAGCGCTCAGTCGCCTGAGACCAGCGCGGGTGGTTGACGTGCGGATTCACGTTAGCGTAGAAGCCATACTCGTTAGCGGCGATCTGGCTCCAGGTGGTGGGCGGACGATCGTGCGTCAGGGTAATTTTGACGATCGACTTAATCCCTTTGAAGCCATATTTCCACGGCACCGTCAGGCGAATCGGCGCGCCGTTTTGCGGCGGCAGCGCTTTGCCGTAAACGCCGGTGCTGAGCAGCGTCAGCGGATGCATCGCTTCGTCCAGCCGCAAGCCTTCAACATAGGGATAATCCAGCCCGCCGCCGATAAAGCGGTCCTTTTGTCCCGGCATCTGATCGGGCGCGTATAGCGTCTGGAAGGCGACATAGCGGGCATTGCTGGTGGGTTCAGCCAGCTTCAGCAGCTTGTTGAGTTCAAAGCCTACCCAGGGAATCACCATCGACCAGGCTTCAACGCAGCGCATGCGATAGATACGCTGCTCCATGGCGAAACGTTTGAAGATGTCGTCCATATCCAGCGTCATCGGCTTCGCCACTTCGCCCTCAATGCGCAATTGCCACGGGTCAGTTTTCAGCGTGCCGGCATTGGCGGCAGGATCGGCTTTGTCGAGACCAAATTCGTAGAAGTTGTTGTAGCCAGCGACTTTATCAAACGGCGTCAGCGGCAGGTCCGCCTGCCACTGGGCCGGTTTACTGAACTGCAGATCGCGTCCGGCAGGCGCCGGCGGCCTGTCATTGCCCTTAAACCAGCTCAGCACATCGGCCTGTGCGCCGCCGGGCAGACTGGCCGCGGCAGCGCCTAGCCCCAGCGCTTTCAACACCTGGCGGCGGCGCAGATTAAAAATGCTTTCCGGCGTAACATCGGCTTCGGTAAGGATGTGCGTGCGCTTCATGGCGTTCTCCGGCAAATCGATTAACTGCAGCTAGCATGATCAAACGCTGCCCGGCGCGCCACTTTCGCTGGCAAAATGTGAAATTTCCTGGCCGGTGCGTTCTGTTGAGAATAGGACGAAAAAGCCGCCCCGGAAGCCAGCGCTTCACACTTTGACGTTATACTCGCGCCGCAGGGTGGCGAAACCCGGCGCCGGGCGGGCGCTGATTTGGATCGGTAATTGTGATAATTTGCTCAGGTTTGCACCAGCGCGGCTGGCGCGAACCGTGGGCTGGCGTTCATAAACCGCAGTGATACAGGCACAGGGATGCGATTAACAACCAAGTTTTCTGCGTTTATTACCTTATTAAGCTTACTGGCGATGTTACTGATGCTGGTAGGCTGCGCTTTTAGTTTTATCTGGCTGTCGCAGCAGCGCGTAGAGAACCGCGTGCAGACGCTGGCGACGGAAGTCGATAAAGCGCTGGCCAGCCAGTCACCGCAGGAACTGACGCAGTGGCTGACGCGCCTGATGCCCGTCATCAATGCCGAACAGCTGGAACTGCATCACGATGATACCGTGCTGTTCCGCCTCGCGCGTCATGAAAATCCGATGCTGGAAGACGAGCCCAACCGTTTCATTCAACTGGATGTGCCGCTGGTGCACGCGCCGGGCATGGCGCTGCGCGTGGTGGTGCTCGATCCCGCCAAAACCTGGTTCCGCTCGTTCACCGGTGCCTACACGCTGATTATCCTGCTGACGGTGGTGGCGATCATGTCGGCGCTGCTGGTGATGACGCACCGCTGGCTTAACCGCCGCTGGCAGCATATGGAGCGGCTGGAGGCGCGCGCGGAGCGCATTCTGGCTGGCGAGCGCGCGCCACGCAGCGATACCATCGCCGAATGGCCGCCGAAAGCCAGCCGCGCTATCGATCTGCTGCTGGGGGATTTACAGGAAGCCGGTGAGCAGCGTCTGCGTATCGACACCTTAATCCGCACCTTTGCCGCGCAGGATTCGCGTACCGGCCTGAATAATCGCCTGTTTTTCGATAACCAGCTGGCCACGTTGCTGGAAGACCAGGAAGACGTTGGTACGCACGGTGTGGTGATGATGGTGCGGCTGCCGGACCTCGACACCCTGCATGAAACCCTCGGGCCGACGCTGGTCGATGAATACCTGTTCGACCTGGTGAACATGCTCTCCACTTTCGTGCTGCGCTATCCGGGTGCGCTGCTGGCGCGCTATTTCCGCAGCGACTTTGCCGTACTGCTGCCGCACCGCACTTTGAAAGAGGCCAACAGCATTGCCGACCAGCTGATCAACGCGGTGGATTCATTGCCGCCGATGCGCATGGTGGATCGCGATGACCTGATCCACATTGGCATCAGCGCCTGGCGCAGCGGCGAGTCGGTGTCGCAGGTGATGGAGAATGTCGAACTGGCCACGCGCCGGGCGGCGCTGCAGGGCGGCAACAACTGGTCGGTGGGCGAGGGCAATACGCTGGAGATGGGGCGCGGCAGCGTGCGCTGGCGCACCCTGCTGGAAAACACCGTGAACCGCGGCGGCCCGCGTCTGTACCAGAAACCGGCGGTGCTGCTGGACGGCAAAGTGCATCACCGTGAAATGCTGGCGCGCGTGTTCGACGGCGATAAAGAGGTGGTGTCGGCAGAGTTCATGCCGCTGGTGCTGCAGCTTGGCATGGCCGACAGCTGGGATCGCCAGCTGGTCATGCGTATTGCGGCGCTGTCGGAGGTCTGGCCGGATGAAACGCTGGCGCTGCCGGTGAATATCGATTCGCTGCTGCAACGGCCGTTCCAGCGCTGGCTGCAAAAATTGCTGCTGCAGTGCAGTAAATCGCAAAGAAAACGATTTTTATTTGAACTTGCTGAGGCGGATGTTTGTCAACACATCAATCGTTTAGTGCCGGTTTTCCGCATGCTGACCGCGTTTGGCTGTCGGATTGCGGTAGATCAGGCCGGATTAACGGTGGTGAGTAGCGCTTACATCAAGCAGTTCCCGATTGAGCTGATCAAGCTCGATCCGGGCCTGATTCGCAACATTGAGCGCCGTACAGAAAATCAGCTGTTCGTGCAAAGTTTGCTGGAAGTGTGTAAATCCACGCCCACCAAAGTCTTTGCCGCCGGTGTACGCACGCGCGCGGAGTGGCAAACGCTGGCCGGGCTGGGCGTCGCGGGCGGCCAGGGCGACTTTTTTGCCCCTTCGCTGCCGGTGAACAGTAATGTGAAGAAACACTCGCAACGTTACCGGATTTAGCGCGTCAGCCACAGATACGGCAGCAGGCGGCTATTTTTCGCCTTTATGCCGTGCGCAGCCGGCGCGATCGGCGGCGGGAAATGTTAGATTTTATGTCGGAATTCACCCGCGACCGGCGGGTGAATTTGCGTTTAGAGCGGCAGCTTAGCGCCGTTTAACGCCGGTGTCGGACGGCAGCACCGCCGCGAAAAATTATTCAGCCTGGTTTTTCACCGAAGCAGAACGTTTTTGCGCCTTGTAGCGGCTTCGCGTGGTTGGTAAAGTAGGCGGATTTTATTTTCCGCCCCCAGCTTGCAGGATTATCCCTTAGTATGTTTAAAAAATTTCGTGGCATGTTTTCCAATGACTTGTCCATTGACCTGGGTACCGCGAATACCCTGATTTACGTAAAAGGACAAGGCATCGTGCTGAACGAGCCTTCTGTGGTTGCCATTCGTCAGGATCGCGCCGGCTCCCCAAAGAGCGTAGCGGCTGTTGGTCATGATGCAAAGCAGATGCTTGGCCGTACGCCGGGTAACATCGCAGCTATCCGTCCGATGAAAGATGGCGTTATCGCCGACTTCTTCGTGACTGAAAAAATGCTCCAGCACTTCATCAAGCAAGTGCACAGCAACAGCTTTATGCGCCCCAGCCCACGCGTGCTGGTGTGCGTGCCGGTCGGTGCAACCCAGGTTGAACGTCGTGCCATCCGCGAATCGGCGCAGGGCGCCGGTGCCCGTGAAGTGTTCCTGATTGAAGAACCCATGGCCGCGGCAATCGGCGCGGGTCTGCCAGTGTCAGAAGCGACCGGCTCGATGGTGGTGGATATCGGTGGCGGTACGACCGAAGTCGCGGTTATCTCCCTGAACGGCGTGGTTTACTCTTCTTCTGTGCGTATTGGTGGCGATCGCTTCGATGAAGCTATCATTAACTACGTGCGCCGTAATTACGGCTCGCTGATTGGTGAAGCCACCGCTGAGCGTATCAAGCATGAGATCGGTTCTGCTTATCCGGGTGACGAAGTGCGCGAGATCGAAGTGCGCGGCCGTAACCTGGCTGAGGGCGTGCCGCGTGGCTTTACGCTGAACTCGAATGAAATCCTGGAAGCGCTGCAGGAGCCACTGACCGGTATCGTCAGTGCCGTGATGGTCGCGCTGGAGCAGTGCCCGCCGGAGCTGGCGTCTGACATCTCCGAGCGCGGTATGGTGCTGACCGGTGGCGGCGCGCTGCTGCGTAACCTGGATCGTCTGCTGATGGAAGAGACCGGTATTCCGGTGGTGGTCGCAGAAGATCCGCTGACCTGCGTAGCGCGCGGCGGCGGTAAAGCACTGGAAATGATCGACATGCATGGCGGCGATTTGTTCAGCGAGGAGTAATTCCTCTCCGGCTGAGACCGTGGTCAAATTGCGCAGGGAATAGCGACGATACCCAAAATCAGCACAACGGCAGGACGATGGCCATCGCATGCCGCACGGCAGCCTCAGCAGCAGGCACCGGGCAGCAGCGGCACAACGTCGTCACTGCGGTTTGCAGGATGCGGGGTAACTGGCGACGCTGCGCACGACGGCGTATAGCGTCCAGCCCTGGAGGCGTGAGTGCAGACACTCACGCTTCTTCCCTGATGTCGAGGAATTCGCAGAATTTATGAAGCCGATTTTTAGCAGGGGACCTTCCCTGCAGTTGCGCCTGTTTCTGGCCGTGATTGTGGCTATCGCGATTATTGTCGCCGATAGCCGGATCAGCACGTTCTCCCAGATCCGCAACTACCTGGACACGTCGGTCAGTCCATTTTACTTCCTGGCCAACGGGCCACGACAGCTTCTTGACGGCGTTTCCGAAACGCTGGCCTCGCGCCAGCAGCTGGAGCTGGAAAACAAAGCGCTGCGCCGTGAGCTCTTCCTGAAAAACAGTGACCTGCTGATGCTGGGGCAATACAAGCAGGAAAACGCGCGTCTGCGCGAGCTGCTCGGCTCGCCGCTGCGTCAGGATGAGCACAAAATGGTGACCCAGGTGATCTCCACCGGCACCGATCCTTACACCGATCAGGTGATCATCGATAAAGGCAGCGTCAACGGCGTGTATGAAGGCCAGCCGGTGATCAGCGATAAAGGCGTGGTCGGCCAGGTGGTGGCGGTAGGGCAGATGACCAGCCGCGTGCTGCTGATTTGTGATGCCTCGCACGCCCTGCCGATTCAGGTGCTGCGTAACGATATTCGCGTCATCGCCGCCGGTAACGGCTGCAGCGAAGATCTGCAGCTGGAGCATCTGCCGGGCAATACGGATATTCGCGTCGGTGATGTGCTGGTGACGTCAGGCCTGGGCGGACGCTTCCCGGAAGGCTATCCGGTCGGCGTGGTGTCGTCAGTGAAAGTGGATACGCAGCGTGCCTATACCGTGATTCAGGCGCGTCCGACCGCCGGTCTGCAGCGTCTGCGCTACCTGCTGCTGCTGTGGGGTGCGGATAAGAACGGCGACATGCCGATGGCACCGGATGAAGTGCATCGCGTGGCCAACGAGCGCCTGATGCAGATGATGCCGCAGGTGCTGCCGCCCGCGGGCGAAATGGGGCCGCCGGCACCCGCCATGATGCAGCAAAATCAGCAGATGGGGCCGCCACAGCCCGCCGCCAGCAGCCGTTCGCAGGGTAATCCGGCGAACTCGCGCGGAGGCCAGCCTTGAGTCGATATCGCAGCCAGGGGCGTTGGGTGATCTGGCTGTCCTTCCTTGTTGCGCTTATCCTGCAAATCATGCCGTGGCCGGATCAGATTTACATGTTCCGGCCATCGTGGCTATTGCTGATCCTGATCTACTGGGTGCTGGCGCTGCCGCACCGGGTCAATGTGGGCACCGGCTTTTTCCTCGGCGCCATTATGGATCTGGTCGCCGGCTCAACGCTGGGCGTGCGTGCGCTGGCGTTCAGCATTATCGCCTATCTGGTGGCCTTTAAATTTCAGCTATTCCGTAATCTGGCGTTGTGGCAGCAGGCATTAATGGTTATGGTGCTGTCGCTGGCGGTTGATGTGATTGTTTTCTGGGCAGAATTTCTGGTCATCAACGTCTCCTTCCGCCCGGAAATCTTCTGGAGTAGCGTGGTCGACGGTATCCTGTGGCCCTGGCTATTCTTACTGATGAGAAAGATTCGCCGTCAGTTTGCTGTGCAATAAGGAATACAATGATAACCCTCTACCTGGCTTCCGGCTCACCGCGTCGGCGCGAGCTGTTAACGCAGCTTGGCCTGCAGTTTGAGCGCCTGATTACCGATGTTGAAGAGCAGCGTCAGCCGGGTGAGGCGGCGGAGTCTTATGTGCGGCGTCTGGCCAGCGATAAGGCGCGGGCCGGCGTGCGGATAGCACCGCAGGATCTGCCGGTGCTGGGCGCTGACACCATCGTGGTGCTGAATGGCGAAGTGCTGGAGAAACCGCGCGATGCGGCGCATGCCGCACAGATGCTGGGTAAACTGGCCGGGCAAACCCATCAGGTCATGACGGCCGTGGCGCTGGCCGATGCGCAGGGTGAACTGGATTGCCTGGTGACCACAGACGTGACATTCCGCACTATCACGGCAGAGGAAATTTCGCACTATATCGCCAGCGGCGAGCCGATGGATAAAGCCGGCGCGTACGGTATTCAGGGCCTGGGCGGCAACTTTGTGCGCCGCATCAATGGAAGTTATCACGCCGTAGTGGGATTGCCGCTGGTGGAAACCAGCGAACTGCTGAGCCATTTTCAGTCGCTGCGTGCGTTAAGGGGACAAGATGACGGCTGAACTGCTGGTAAATGTGACACCTTCTGAAACCCGTGTTGCCTATATTGACGGCGGCATTCTGCAGGAAATCCATATTGAGCGCGAAGCGCGGCGCGGTATTGTCGGCAATATCTACAAAGGGCGCGTCAGCCGGGTACTGCCGGGCATGCAGGCGGCGTTTGTCGATATCGGCATGGACAAAGCGGCCTTTCTGCACGCCTCGGACATCATGCCGCACACCGAATGCGTGGCGGGTGATGAGAAGAAGAACTTTATCGTGCGCGATATCGCCGAGCTGGTGCGTCAGGGACAGGATTTAATGGTGCAGGTGGTGAAAGATCCGCTCGGCACCAAAGGGGCACGCCTCACCACCGATATCACGCTGCCGTCGCGCTACCTGGTCTTTATGCCGGGGGCTTCACACGTGGGCGTCTCACAGCGCATTGAAAGCGAGGCCGAACGTGAGCGGCTGAAAGCGGTGGTTGCCGCTTACTGTGACGATCTCGGCGGCTTTATTATTCGTACCGCCGCAGAAGGCATTGGCGCAGAAGAGCTGGCGCAGGACGCGGCATTTTTAAAGCGCCTGTGGACCAAAGTCAGCGAGCGTAAGAAGCGCAACCAGACGCGCTGCCTGCTTTACGGCGAGCTGGCGCTGGCGCAGCGCGTGCTGCGCGATTTCGCCGGCGCAGCGCTGGATCGCATCCGCGTCGATTCGCGCCTGACCTGCGATCTGCTGGTGGAATTTACCAGCGAATATATTCCGGAGATGGCCAGCAAGCTGGAGCTGTACAACGGCAAGCAGCCGATTTTCGATCTCTATGACGTGGAGAACGAGATTCAGCGCTCGCTCGAGCGCAAGGTGGAACTGAAATCTGGCGGTTACCTGATTATCGACCAGACCGAAGCCATGACCACGGTGGACATTAACACCGGTGCGTTTGTCGGCCACCGCAACCTCGACGAAACCATTTTTAATACTAATATCGAAGCCACGCAGGCGATTGCGCGCCAGCTGCGGCTGCGTAATCTCGGCGGCATTATCATCATCGATTTTATCGACATGAATAATGACGATCATCGCCGGCGCGTGCTGCACTCGCTGGAGAGCGCGCTGAGCAAAGATCGCGTCAAAACCAGCATCAACGGCTTCTCCGCGCTGGGGCTGGTCGAGATGACGCGCAAACGCACGCGCGAAAGCATTGAGCACGTGCTGTGTGCCGATTGCCCGGTGTGCCAGGGACGCGGTTCGCTGAAGACGGTGGAGACCGTGTGCTATGAAATCATGCGTGAAATCGTCCGCGTCCATCACGCTTACGACTCCGACAGCTTCCTGGTGTACGTGTCGCCCGCAGTGGGTGAAGCGCTGAAAAGCGATGAGTCGCACGCGCTGGCCGAAGTGGAAATTTTTGTCGGCAAGCAGGTCAAAGTACAGGTTGAACCGCTCTACACGCAGGAGCAGTTTGACGTCGTCATGATGTAAGTCGTGAGGTTGAACGCCGTAACCCAACGGAAAGCAAGGAGAGGTGTGTGAGGCGGTTGCCGGGGATTTTGTTACTGCTGCTCGCCGCAATCATCGTCATTGTGGCGCTGCTGGTCAGCGGGCTGCGCCTTGTGATGCCGCATCTCAACAGCTATCGCGGCGAGGTGCTGCACACCCTTTCGCGCGTCAGCGGCGTCACCATCGATGCCAGTGAAATTCAGGGAAAATGGGAGAATTTTGGCCCGACCCTGCAGGTGCGCGATCTGCGTATCGACATGGAAAAAGATGGCGAGCTGCAGATTGGCCGCGTTACGCTGGCGCTCAATGTGTGGCAGTCGCTGCTGCACTGGCGCTGGCAGTTTCGCGATCTCACCTTCTGGCAGCTGCGGCTGGCAACCAACCGTCCGTTGCTCACCAGCGACGAGCAAAAAAACAGCTTCAAACCGGCCCAAATCAACGATCTGTTCTTACGCCAGTTTGACCATTTCGATCTGCGCGACAGCAGCATCCGTTTTCTCACGCCTTCCGGCCAGCATGCCGAACTGGCGATTCCCCGCCTTACCTGGCTGAACGAGGACAACCGCCATCGCGCCGAAGGCGAAGTGAGCCTGTCCAGCTTCACCGGCCAGCACGGCGTGGTGCAGGTACGACTCGATCTTAACGATACTAACGGCTTACTCAACGACGGCCGCATCTGGATGCAGGCCGATGACGTGGACGTGCGGCCGTGGATTGGCCGCTGGCTGCGTGATAATACCAGCCTGCAAAGCGCGCGTTTCAGCCTGGCCGCGTGGGTCAACCTGCGCGACGGCGAGGTGTATGCAGGCGATCTGCTGCTGAGCAAAGGCGGCGCGCGCTGGCGCGGCGAGCAGGGCGATCATCAGCTGCAGGTGGATGGCCTGACCGCGCATCTGGCGCGCTACCAGAATGGCTGGAGCCTGACGGTGCCGCAAACCCGGCTGATGACTGACGGCGTGGCTTGGGATGCCGGCCATATCGCCCTGCTGTGGAAGCCGGAAGATAAACAGATGATCGGCGCGAACAGTGCAGCAGAAGTGCGGGTGCGTGCCACCCGTCTTGATCTGCAGCGTCTGGCACCGCTGGTGCCGCTGTTTGCGCCGCTCTCACCTACGCTGCTGGACAACTGGCGGGCGCTGCAGCCGCGCGGCTATATCGACGCGCTGGCGCTGGATATTCCGCTGGCGCAGCCGGAGCAGACGCGTTTGCAGGCGCGCTGGCGCGATCTGGCGTGGCAGCACTGGCAGCTTTTGCCGGGCATCAGCAATCTGAGCGGCAGCGCCAGCGGCAGTCTGAACCACGGCCAGCTGGATGTGCAGATGGGCCAGGCGGAAGTGCCGTACGGCGATATGTTCCAGGCGCCGTTACAGATTCAGCAGGTCACCGGCAGGATTAACTGGCTGCGCGATGGCAACGGCCTGACGCTGGATGGCCAGCAGCTGGACGTGCAGGCACGTTCGCTATGGGCGCGCGGCGATTTCCGCTATCAGCAAAATGTCGGTAAAGCGCCGCGGCTCGACATTCTTGCCGGGATTCGCGTCACCGACGCCGGTGATGCGTGGCGCTACTTCCCTGAGCCGCTGATGGGCCACGATCTGACGCAGTATCTCAGCGAAGCGGTCAAAGGCGGCCAGGTGGAGAATGCCACGCTGCTGTTTGCCGGCGATCCGCGTCTGTTCCCGTTTAAGCACCACGACGGCATGTTTGAAGTGGCCGTGCCGGTGCGCAATGCTACCTTCCAGTTCCAGCCAGGCTGGCCGGCGCTGCAAAACCTCGATATCGACCTCGATTTTATCAACGACGGTCTGTGGATGAAGGCGGCGCAAACCCGGCTGGGTGCGGTGGACGCGCGCAACGTCAGTGCGGTAATCCCGGATTACCTGAAAGAGAAGCTGATCATTGACGGTGATTTGAGCGGCGAAGGTAAAGATATCGCCGACTATTTCGCCCGCACGCCGCTCAAATCCACGCTGGGTGCGGCGCTGGAGCAGCTGCAGATTGGCGGCAACGTGCGTGGTTCGCTCAACCTGGATATTCCGCTGGATGGGGAACTGGTGCACGCCAGCGGTAACGTGGTGCTGAATAACAACAGCCTGCACATTAAGCCGCTCAACACCACGCTGAAAAACCTGACCGGACGTTTCCGCTACAACAACGGAAACCTGGAGAGTGAAGAGCTGCAGGCCAACTGGTTCGGTCAGCCCACCGGCGTGCGTTTCACCACCACGGAAAATCCCGATGATTTTGGCGTTAACGTCAAACTGCTGGGCGACTGGCAGCCGGCAAAACTGGCCATGCTGCCTGCCAGTGTAAGCAGTAAGCTGGGCGGCAGTCTGGCGTGGCAGGGCAATGTCGACATCACGCTGCCGCATCAGGGTGGGGCGCGCTACAAGGTTGATATCAATGGTGACGGCAAGACAGTGAGCAGTCACTTACCTCCACCACTGGATAAAGAGGCCGGTGAGGCACTGCCCATCGCCATTAATGCCAGCGGCGATTTGCACAGTTTTAACCTCAGCGGCAGCGTGCGTGAGCACCATCGCTTTAACAGCCGCTGGCTGCTGGAGCCGCAGCTGCGCGTCGATCGCGGTATCTGGCTGAATGATGCCAAAAGCACGCCGGCGCTACCGGATCGGCGCGGGATGGTGCTTAATCTGCCGGCGCTGGACGGCGAAGCCTGGCTGGGGCTGATGACCGGCACGACGGGTTCACGCAATGCGCAGGGCGAGACGGACATCGGCGGCGCACTGCTGCCGGGCGATGTGACGTTGCGCACTCCGGCCCTGACGCTCGGCGGCCAGCAGTGGCACGATGTTAATGCCACGGTGACTCAGGGCGCGGGCGGCAGCACGCAACTTCAGCTGGAGAGCCGCGAAGCGCGCGGCAGCCTGCGAACCGCACAACACGCGCCGTGGCAAATCGACCTGAGCTATCTTTATTACAATCCGCAATGGAGTGACGGTGAAGCGGGCAAGGCCTCCTCGCCGTTCAGCGGGGACAGCGGCATTGATTTCCGCAGCTGGCCAGCGCTGCAGCTCAACTGCGCTGAGTGCTGGCTGCGCGGGCAGAAGTTCGGCCACATCCAGGCCAGGCTCCAGCCGCAGGGAGAGACGTTAGCACTCACTAACGGCAGCGTCGATACCGGCAGCTCGAAGCTCAATGTCGCGGGTGAATGGGTGAACAAAGCGGGCGAGCAGCGCACCTCGTTAAAAGGCAGCCTGAGCGGCAAAAATATCAATGATGCCACCAACTGGTTTGGCATGAACACGCCGCTGCGCGATGCGCCGTTTAAAATTGATTATGACCTGCACTGGCGCTCCGCACCGTGGCAGCCTTCAGAAAAGACGCTGAGCGGCACGCTGAAAACTCACTTCGGCAAAGGGCAGATTGCGGATGTGAACACCGGTCGTGCCGGACAGTTGTTGCGGCTGGTGAGCTTCGATGCCCTGCTGCGTAAGCTGCGCTTCGATTTTAGCGATACCTTTAATGAAGGTTTCTGGTTTGATTCGATCAACGGCACGGCGTGGATTGAAAACGGCGTGATGCGCACCGATAACCTGCTGGTGGATGGCCTCGAAGCGGATATCGCCATGCAGGGCAAAATAGATCTGGTGCAGCGGCAAATCGACATGGAAGCGGTGGTGGCACCGGAGATCGGCGCCTCGGTTGGCGTGGCCACCGCGTTTGTGATTAACCCGGTGGTCGGCGCGGCGGTTTTTGCCGCCAGCAAGGTGCTGGCACCGTTGTGGAATAAGATTTCGCTGCTGCGCTATCACATCAGCGGACCGCTGGATAAGCCGGAAATCAATGAAGTGCTGCGCAAACCGCGCGAAGCCGATAAGAAGTGAATTTGACGCCGTCGGGGAATTGCCGCAGGCTATGACTATCCGAGCACATAATGAGTGAGAAACGATGACTCTGAATCTGGTAAGTGAGCAGTTACTAGCTGCGAACAGCATTAATCAGCAGGACCTTTTTTCCCTGTTAGGGCAGCTTTCAGAACGTCGTCTGGACTATGCCGATCTCTATTTTCAGTCCAGCTTCCATGAATCCTGGGTGCTGGAAGACAAAATCATTAAAGATGGCTCTTATCATATCGATCAGGGTGTGGGCGTCCGCGCGGTAAGCGGGGAGAAAACCGGTTTTGCCTATGCCGATCAAATCAGCCTCAACGCCCTGCGCCAGTCGTCCGAAGCGGCGCGCAGTATCGTGCGCGAGCAGGGCAATGGCAAAGCGCACGCGCTCTCCGCGGTGCTTAACCGTTCGCTGTACGCGCCGGTCAATCCGCTGGACAGCCTGACGCGCGAAGACAAAATCGCGCTGCTGCACCGGGTTGATAAAGTGGCACGCGCCACCGATCCGCGCGTGCAGGAAGTGAATGCCAGCCTGAGCGGCGTCTACGAGCAGGTGCTGGTCGCCGCCACCGACGGTACGCTGGCGGCGGATATTCGTCCGCTGGTGCGCCTGTCCATTAGCGTTCAGGTGGAAGATCAGGGTAAACGCGAGCGCGGCGCCAGCGGCGGCGGTGCGCGTACCGGCTACGAATTCTTCCTTGCCGATGAGAGCGGTGATGTACGGGCCGATGTCTGGGCGCGCGAAGCGGTGCGCATGGCGCTGGTTAACCTGTCCGCCGTCGCGGCGCCAGCCGGTACGCTGCCGGTGGTGCTGGGTGCGGGCTGGCCAGGCGTGCTGCTGCACGAAGCGGTGGGCCACGGTCTGGAAGGGGATTTCAACCGCCGCGAGACTTCCGTCTTCAGCGGTAAGATGGGCCAGCTGGTGGCGTCCGAACTCTGCACCGTGGTTGACGACGGTACCCTTCAAGGGCTGCGTGGTTCGCTGGCGGTGGATGATGAAGGCGTGCCGGGACAATACAACGTGCTGATCGAAAACGGCGTGCTGAAAGGCTATATGCAGGACAAGCTCAATGCGCGTCTGATGGGCGTGCCGCCTACCGGTAACGGTCGTCGTGAATCCTATGCGCACCTGCCGATGCCGCGCATGACCAACACCTATATGCTGGCGGGTAAATCGACGCCGCAGGAGATCATTGAGAGTGTGGAGTATGGTCTGTATGCCCCTAACTTTGGCGGCGGCCAGGTCGATATCACCTCCGGCAAGTTTGTGTTCTCGACCTCCGAGGCTTATCTGATCGAGAACGGCAAAGTCACCAAACCGGTGAAAGGCGCGACGCTGATCGGCTCCGGCATTGAGGCGATGCAGCAGATTTCCATGGTCGGTAACGATCTGGCGCTGGATAAGGGCGTCGGCGTGTGCGGTAAAGAGGGCCAGAGCGTGCCGGTCGGCGTAGGTCAGCCCACGCTGAAGCTGGATAAAATTACCGTGGGCGGAACGGCTTAAGGTTCATGCTGGTGCGCATCAGTGCGCACCCTGTCAAAACCGCGCAATGGGTTTGTACAATGCTTGTCAGTTATGAGTAAACAGCACGCACACTTTGGTAGCGGCGCAATTTATTGCGCGAAGCATGGATGGGAACGGTGCTGCTAGTAGTACGCGCGATTAATAGCGCCGCTACGAAATCTGCGGTAATTGAATTTGGTACTTAACTGAGCGGCATTACGCAATTGTTTTGCCAGGTCACCTTTCAGGGTGACCTTGCATGCATAACTGCCCCGCATTTCTCCGTCTGCGTCCTTAAGGCCAGCAATACCCGCGCGCCACCCCGGCTAACTTTTGCGGTGCTGCTGATACTGCCTCGCCACCTGCCTGAAATACTCGGTCAGATAATTGATACACACCTGCACCTTGAGCGGCAGCTTATCCTTCTCGGTATAGACGGCATACACCGGGCGCGGCTCCGAGTGATACTGCGGGAACAAAATATCGATCTCACCGGCGTTAATCTCATCAATCACCCACATCAGCGGCACATAGGCGATACCGCAGCCCGCTTTCAGCCAGCGAATCAGCGTCTGCGAATCATTGGTGACAAAACGGCCCTGCGGTGTCAGGCGCGTCACCAGGCCTTCCGGCGCCACCAGCTCGAAGGTGTTATCCGGGCGCACGCTGTACTCCAGCCAGGAAAAGTTGTCGATTTCAGCCGGCTTTTCCGGCGTGCCGTGCTGGGCCAGGTAACTCTTCGCCGCGCATACCACCATCGGCATGGCGCCCAGCCGGCGCGAGAACAGGTTGGAATCCTGCAGCTCACCGACGCGTATCACCACATCCAGCCCGTTAGCAATCAGGTCCGGCGCCGGTATGCCGGTCATCAGGTTGACGCTCAGTCCCGGGTATTCGTGCAGCATCTCGCTGGTCATGGCAGAGAGGACATTTTGCGCCATGGTGGTTGAGCAGCCGATGCGTAAAATCCCGATCGGCGTGTTGTTGAAGGCGTACAGCTGTTCGTGCACCTGCGAGGCCTCTGCCAGCATGCGGCGGCAGCCCTGATAATAAATCTTACCGGCTTCGGTCAGGCCCAGACTGCGGGTGCTGCGGTTAAGCAGTTTCACCTGCAGCTCATCTTCCAGTCTGGCAACAATCTGGCTGATTGACGAGACGCTGAGCTGCAGCTGGCGTGCGGCGGCGGTAAATGAGCCCAATTCAACCACTTTGGCGAAAATGGACATGCCTTTGAGTCGTTCCATTGTTTACTCTGGCTAAAAAGTGATTTAGCTCACAATATGTAGAAAACGTATAGTCAAGCGCGTTACTATACGCACGCAGGGTCTCTTCACCGCACCTGAACACGGCAGTGTTTACCCGATGATACGCTATGATTAGCTCAACGCGGCCTGAATGTTGTCATCAGATTATCCGTCATCCCACTATCATCAACCCGACGTGCCAGAGGGCATGAGGGCAGGTATCGGTGCAATCCGGCAAGGTCGAACTAAGGAACCGAAATGAGTGTGCTTCCGGTATTTGTCGTATTCGGGCTGTCTTTTCCGCCCATCTTCATTGAACTACTGGTTTCGCTGGCGCTGTTCTGGCTGGTGAAACGCGTGCTGACGCCCAGCGGGATTTACGATCTGGTGTGGCACCCGGCACTTTTTAACACAGCGCTGTATTGCTGTGTGTTTTACCTTGTATCCCGTCTATTCGTCTGAGGTTTTAAGTGAAAGCGCTAATAAGAAAAATCGCGCGTTACGCCATTACGCTCCTGCTGGTTATCATCGCTGTTGTTATTATCTTCCGCGCCTGGGTGTTCTATACCGAGTCGCCGTGGACGCGTGACGCCAAATTCTCCGCCGACGTGGTGGCGATCTCCCCGGACGTGACCGGACTGATCACCGACGTCCCGGTACACGACAACCAGCTGGTGAAAAAAGGCGATACGCTGTTTATCGTCGACCGTCCGCGCTACCAGAAAGCGCTGGATGAGGCGCAGGCGGATGTCGAATATTACCAGGCGCTGGTTAGTGAAAAACGCCGTGAAGCGGCGCGGCGTAACCAGCTCGGTACCAGCGCGATGTCGCGTGAAGCTATTGAGCAGTCGAACAGCGACCTGCAGACCAGTGAACATCAGCTGGCCAAAGCGGTGGCGACGCGCGATCTGGCGGTGATCGACCTCGATCGCACCACCATCAAAGCACCGTCCGACGGCTGGGTCACCAACCTCAACGTCTACCAGGGTGAATTCATCACGCGCGGCTCGGTGGCCGTGGCGCTGGTGCAGCAGCACTCGTTCTACGTGCTGGCCTACATGGAAGAGACCAAGCTGGATGGCGTGCGTCCCGGCTTCCGTGCGGAAATCACTCCGCTGGGCAGCAACACGGTGCTGCGCGGCACGGTTGACAGCATCGCGGCTGGCGTGACCAACAGCAGCAGCAGCGTTGACAGCAAAGGCATGGCCACCGTGGACTCCAACCTTGAGTGGGTGCGTCTGGCGCAGCGCGTGCCGGTGCGTATTCGCCTCGACGATCAACCCGGCAACCGCTTCCCGGCGGGGACCACCGCCACCGTGGTGATCACCGGTGACAAAGACCGCCAGACCAAAGTGTCGCCGATGGCGCAGCTGTTCAACCGCCTGCGTGAGTTTGGTTAAGCGGGGGCGATATGATTGAGTTTTTGCGTTTCCCGGTAAAGCTGACCTTCGCGCTGGTGGCAGCGCTGATGATTGGCTTTCACTTCAATCTGGAAACGCCGCGCTGGGCGGTGATGACCGCCGGCATCGTGGCTGGCGGCACCGCCTTTGCCGCGGGCGGCGATCCTTACTCTGGCGCGCTGCGCTACCGTGGCGTTCTGCGTATTATCGGCACCTTTATCGGCTGTATCGCGGCACTCACCATCATGATTGCGACGGTGCGCGCGCCGGTGGTGATGCTGCTGCTGTGCTGCCTGTGGGCCGGCATGTGCGTCTGGCTCTCATCGCTGATTAAAGTCGAAAACTCCTACGCGCTGGGCCTCGCCGGCTACACCGCGCTGATCATCGTGGTGACCGCCGATGCCAGCGGCGGCCTGACGCTGGCGCCGCAGTTCGCCGTGGAGCGCTGCAGCGAAATTGTGCTCGGTATTCTGTGCGCTATTCTCGCCGACATGCTGTTCTCTCCGCGCTCGATCAAGAAAGTGATTGATGCGGAAGTGGATGCGCTGCTGGTCGCGCACTACCGCCTGCTGCAGCTGTGCGTGGCGCACGAGGATAAAGAGGAAGTCGACAAAGCCTGGAGCGCGCTGGTGCGCCGCACGACCGCGCTCAACGGTATGCGCAGTCAGCTGCTGATGGAGTCGTCGCGCTGGAGCAACACCAGCCGCCGGCTGCAAATGCTCAACACGCTATCGCTGACGCTGATTACTCAGGCCGCTGAGACCTTCCTGATTCAGAATTCGCGCCCGGATTACATCCCGCCGCAGTATCGCCTGCTGATTGAGAAAGAGGTAACCAGCGTCAGTGACGTACATAAGCGCATGAAGCTGATGCGCCGCGTTATCGGCGTCAGCAGTAAAAGCGTGCCGTTTACCCTGGCCAGCTGGGTCGGCGCAGCAACCGAATATCTGCTGCTGATCAATGGCGTCAAAAGTAACAGCCGTATCACCACGCTGGAGGAGAGCATTCTGCAGCGTGAAGTGGTGATCCAGGCGCGTTCAGCGGAGACGCATCATGCGATGATCAATGGCGTGCGCACTTTTGTCGCCACCGCGCTCGGTTCGCTGTTCTGGCTGTATACCGGCTGGACTTCCGGCAGCGGCTGCATGGTGATGCTGGCGGTGATTACCGCGCTGGCGATGCGTATGCCGAATCCGCTGATGATGGCGAAAGACTTCTTCTACGGCATGGCCTTTGCGGTGCCGCTGGGCATGCTCTACTTCATCTGGGTATTGCCGGGCACCCAGCAAAGTGCCTTGCTGTTGTGTATCGCGATTGGCGCACTCGGCTTTATCGGCGGCATCTTTGTACAGCGGCGGCAGATTGGTACGCTGGGCGCGCTGATCGGCACCATCAACGTGCTGGTGCTGGATAACCCGATGAAGTTTGAGTTCAACGTGTTTCTCGACAACGCGCTCGGCCAGTGGATTGGCAGCTTTGTGGCGATGATGGTGATTTTACTGATTCGTGACAAATCCAAAGCCCGCACCGGACGCAAGCTGCTGAATCGCTTTATGTATGCTGCGGTGGCAGCGCTGACCACCAATCAGGCGCGCCGGCGGGAAAACCATTTACCGGCGCTTTATCAGCAGCTGTTCCTGCTGCTTAATTTGTTCCCGGGCGATATCGACAAGTACCGGATTGCGCTCACGCTGATTATTGGTCATCAGCGCCTGCGCAACGCGGAGGTACCGGTCAATGCCGACCTGTCGGCGTATCACCGCCAGCTGCGCGCCACCGCCGACCGCATTATTGCGGCCAGCAGCGATGATAAACGGCGCTACTACTTTGAGCGCCTGCTGCAGGAGCTGGACGTTTATCAGCAGAAGCTGCAGCACTATGCCGCCCCGGCCAGCGTGACGGAACCGGTGAAACGGCTGTCGATGATGCTGGATAAGTACCAGAACACCCTCATCCAAATCTGAAACTGGCCGCTGCCTGGCGCAGCGGCTGGCCTGATGCCACGCTGACCCTCATTGCCCGATTATTGCCATCTATACTTTCCTGACAGGATGCTTACTGACAGGAGAATAACGATGTCCACTTCCCTGCAACAACACGAACTGTTCAACACTGGCTACTTCGCTGACGGCCAGTGGCACACCGCCAGCAGCACCTTTGATGTCACCAATCCGGCCACCGGCGAGGTACTGGCGCAGGTGGCGAAAGCCGGCAAGGCTGAAACCGAACAGGCGATTGCCGCCGCACAGCGCGCTTTTCCGGCGTGGCGCGACAAAACCGCCAAACAGCGCAGCGAAATCCTATATCGCTGGTACCAGCTGATCATTGAGCACAAAAGCTGGCTGGGCCAGCTGATGACCGCCGAGCAGGGCAAACCGCTGCAGGAAGCCGAGGGGGAAGTAGAGTACGCCGCCAGCTTTATTCAATGGTTTGCCGAGCAGGCGAAGCGCGCCAACGGCGAAATTATCCCGCCGGCCAAAGCCGGTTCACGCATTCTGGCGACGCGCGAGCCGATTGGCGTGGTCGCTGCCATCACGCCGTGGAATTTCCCGATGGCGATGCTGACGCGCAAACTCGGACCGGCGCTGGCGGTCGGCTGCACCGGCATCATCAAGCCGGCCAATAACACCCCGCTCAGCGCCTTTGCGCTGGTGGCGCTGGCACAAAAGGCGGGCGTGCCGGACGGCGTGCTGAACGCGGTAGCTGGCGACACGCACGCCATCAGCGACGCCATTATGGCTTCCCGCGCGGTGCGTAAAATCTCCTTTACCGGTTCCACCGCAGTGGGGAAAACGCTGATGCGGAACGCGGCCGAAACCATGAAGAAAGTCTCGATGGAGCTGGGCGGCAACGCGCCCTATATCGTGTTTGACGATGCCGATATCGACGCGGCGGTGCAGGGGGCTATCGCCAACAAATTCCGTAACGCCGGCCAGGTGTGCGTCAGCGTTAACCGCTTCTATATCCACAACGCAATATACGACCGCTTTGTGCATCAGCTGGCTGAGGCGGTGGGCAAACTAAAAGTGGGCAATGGCGTGGAGCCGGGCGTGGTGGTCGGGCCGCTGATTGAGCCGTCTGCGGTGGAGAAAGTGGCGGAGCATGTCAAAGATGCGCTGAGCAAAGGCGGGAAGCTGCTGGTGGGCGGCGAGCGCCATCCGCTGGGCGGCAACTTCTGGCAGCCGACGGTGATTGCCGATGCGCATGAAGAGATGCAGCTGGCGCGGGAAGAGACCTTCGGTCCGGTGGCCGCCTGCTTCCGCTTTGACGATGAAGCTGAGGTAATCGCGCGCGCCAACAACACCGAATACGGTCTGGCGGCTTACTTCTATACGCAGAATCTGCAGCGCGTGTTTCGCGTTTCGGCGGCGCTGGAAGCCGGCATGATTGGGATCAACGAGTGCGCGGTCTCGACCGAGCTGGCGCCGTTTGGCGGCGTGAAAGAGTCCGGACTGGGACGCGAAGGATCGGTGCTGGGCATGGAAGAGTATCTGGAAGTCAAAGCGCTGCACCTCGGCGGGCTGGCGTAGCGAGAGGATGTCACCATGAGAACCGAGCGTTTCGACTTCAATGAAATCGTCGATCAGGCTCATTTCTACCGTCAGTTTTGCGAACGTTTCGCGCTGGCGGATCGCACCATTCAGGATCTGGACGATCTGTGGGAAATGATCATCGGCGAGCAGATCCCGCTGCCGCTGGAAATTGCGTTCATCAATCTGGGAAAAGGGCAGAAACGCCGCTATGGTGCGCTGATATTGCTATTCGATGAGGCAGAAGAGGAGCTGGAAGGCCAGCTCCGCTTTAATGTTCAGTAGCACAACCAAAAAGGGCCCCGGCAGGCGGGGCCAAAGGGTTCGTCAGAATTGACGAGGAATTATTTGTACAGCTCTGCAGTCAGGTGATAGCTGTCACCGGTGCGCGCTTCAATCACTTTATACGCGCTGGCACCCTGCTCATCGGCTTTCTGAGAAAGCTGAGCGCGGTAATCCATAGGTGAGCCGCCTGTTCCGCTAACGGTAATGGTCTGGCCGGTAGATTGCAGATTCTGCGCGGATTCATCCGTTACCAGTTGGGCAGCCGAAGCGCCAAAAGCGAACAGAGAAAGCAGCGTAGCGGTTGCGATGGTTGTTTTGATTTTCATAATTCGTCTCCTCATTAGAATCAACAACCTGCGGCACGAAGAGGGTAAGCGGGTCGTCGATCTTCTCCCGGCGACTGCATAACGCCGGATCGATAGTTAAAGTTTATTTGTACAGTTCAGCCGTCACGTGGAAGGTGTTGTCCTGATTGTTCTCAATGATGCGGTAATGGCTGGCACCCTGAGCATCGGCTTTCTGGGACAGTTCCTGACGAATATTGGTCTGGTCGCCGTCGACGCCGCTCACGCTAATGGTCTGATTCAGCGGCTGCAGATTTTCAGCCTGGGTGTTGGTTACCAGGGTGGCAGCACTGGCGCCAAAAGACAGAACGGAAGCCAGACTCAGTACAGCAATAGATAATTTGGTTTTCATGATTCACTCTCCTGAAATGGGGTGGGCAACCTGAGAGGCAAACGCCTCTCAAACGGGTCGCCGTTCACACTGCATCTTGTTCCGGCAAACTTATTTATAAAGTTCCGCGGTTGCGTGGTAGCTGTTGTCGTTATAAGCCTCAACAACGCGATAGGCTTTAGCACCTTGCGCTTCAGCTTTGGCGTTCAGCTGCTGATGGATATCCATCGGTGAGCCGCCAATGCCGCTGACGCTGATGGTGCCGACCGGCTGCAGGTTCGCTGCCTGTTCGGCATTGATAGAATCTGCGGCGAAAGCACCAAATGACAGGGCAGATAGAACACTCAGGGTGGCGATAGTAGTTTTAACGTTCATGGTATTTTTCCTCGTCTTCTATTTTTCTCTTTTTGATTTCGTGTGATTTGCATCACGAAAAGAAGTATAGATCTAATCACCCATGAAATTAATATCCCGCTAATAATGATTGGTTGTAATTCTTTATCCTTATGGCACATTTTTATAACGCAAAGTTATTAAAACCGCCTGGATCTTAACCAGGAGGGTGTATTTCCATGCAAAAACAATGATCTGCATCAAATTATCTTTTTGTGCGAAACAATGTGGTTGATCAAGCTGGCTGTGAGCTAAAAGCAAGAGATAACCGCTGAGCACTAATTGTAAAGCAGCGTAAAATAGCGCAAAGGGTTAAGCAGGCGAAAAGGTCGTACCAATAATTTCGCGCATCGAGAACCCGGCGGAATATGGCTAAGCAGTTATTTTGTAAGGTGTTGGCGGTAAAACAGCGGGATAAGCGCGGGCGGGCAGGCAAGGTTACCGGCAGGTGAACCGCCGGTAACAGACAGGGTTTTATAGTTCCTGTTCGAATAACACCAGCACGGCGTCATACAGCTGCTTAACCGTAAAGGCGCGCGCTGGCGTAATAAAGATGGTGTCGTCACCGGCGATGGTGCCGAGAATGCCTTCGGCTTTGCCGAGGGAGTCGAGCAGGCGGGCGATCAGCTGGGCTGCGCCCGGGCTGGTATGAATCACTACCAGCGCATCGTTATAGTCGATATCCAGCACCAGATTCTTCAGCGGGCTGGTGGTGGTGGGCACGCCCAGTTCGGCAGGCAGGCAGTACACCATCTCCATTTTGGCGTTACGCGTGCGCACCGCGCCAAACTTGGTCAGCATACGAGAAACTTTTGACTGGTTGATGTTGCCGAAGCCGTCTTCCTGCAGCGCCTGGACAATTTCGCCCTGAGAGCTGAACTTTTCTTCTTTCAGTAAGGCTTTGAACGCCTTTATCAGATCGTCTTGTTTAGATGGGTTTCGCATAAGCTACCAATAAAAGAGGGTTGCAGCAGGCAACAGGCCCGTCGTAGATAAATTATTATGCATTTAGATGAATTTTTATGCAATAAGCGGATGCGTGAATTCACGGCATGCGCGTGTGGGGCGGGCATGATAACAGAGTTTTATCCTGCACCAAAATCGCGCGCTGGCGCGCAAAGCGAAGGTTGCAAAGTTGTTATATTATTGAAGTGGTAACAACAAAACGATGATCATTGCCGTCCATAGTCTTCTGGCTGCGACTGGATCATTCAGGCGACTTCTGAAGTGGAGATGTCTCGGGAGCCGATTGCGGCGTAATGTTATTGCGCGACAGGTGTGTCGCTATCGCCTGAGAAGTTGATTAAACTCGTAACCTGATGGATTTCCGGCATATCTCTGCCCCACCTTAATAAGGAGTTCAGGATGAAAGTTGCCGTTCTCGGTGCAGCTGGTGGTATTGGCCAGGCACTCGCTCTGCTGCTCAAGACCCAATTACCCGCAGGTTCAGCCCTCTCACTGTATGACATTGCCCCGGTGACGCCAGGCGTCGCGGTTGATCTCAGCCACATTCCTACTGCCGTGAAAGTCGAAGGGTTCAGTGGCGAAGATGCCACGCCGGCTCTGCACGGCGCTGATGTGGTGCTGATCTCGGCCGGTGTGGCACGCAAACCTGGCATGGACCGCGCCGATCTGTTTAACGTCAACGCCGGTATCGTGCGTAACCTGATTGAACAGGTGGCGACCACCGCGCCAAAAGCGCTGATTGGCGTCATCACTAACCCGGTAAATACCACGGTGGCGATTGCCGCCGAAGTGCTGAAAAAAGCCGGTGTGTACGATAAAAACCGGCTGTTTGGCGTCTCAACGCTGGATGTGATTCGCGCCAACACCTTTGTCGCTGCCCTGAAGGGCAAACAGCCTACGGAGATTGAAGTGCCGGTGGTCGGCGGGCATTCAGGCGTGACCATTCTGCCGCTGCTGTCGCAGGTTAAAGGCGTCAGCTTCAGCGAGCAGGAGATCGCCGACCTGACGAAACGTATTCAGAATGCCGGTACCGAAGTGGTGGAAGCCAAAGCCGGTGGCGGCTCGGCGACGCTGTCGATGGGCCAGGCGGCGGCGCGCTTTGGTCTGTCGCTGATTCGTGCACTGCAGGGCGAAGCCAATGTCGTAGAGTGCGCCTATGTGGAAGGCGACGGCGAGTACGCGCGCTTCTTCTCGCAGCCGCTGCTGCTGGGCAAAAACGGTATCGCCGAACGCCGTCCGCTCGGGCCGCTCAGTGATTTCGAACAGCAGGCGCTTAACGGCATGCTGGAGACGCTGAAAAAAGATATCGCGCAGGGCGAAGAGTTTGTGAAGTAACTCGCGCGTAAAGAAAAAACGCCCGGCGCATGCCGGGCGTTTTGTTTTACAGGCCACCGGATTTGAAGGTCCGGCTGGCAGTCGAACCGTTGCTGGCCGGCGTTTTGCGCCCCAGCGTTTCCATGCGAACCTGGAACGGCGGGAACGGCATCTCAATGCCATGCTCTTCAAAGCCGCGCAGAATCAGCTGATGCAGCTCATGGCGCAGCGGCATGCGATGACCCATCTCCGCCGCGTGCACGCGCAGCTCAAACAGCTGAATGCCCTGCTGCAGATCCACCAGGAACACATCCGGCGCCGGCATATCCAGCACGTAGGTACAGCGATCGGCCGCCTGCTTCAGGATGGTCGTCACCTCTTCGCTGTTAACGTGGGCCGGTGCCGGAATGGTCAGCACCACGCGCGTCACCGAATCCGACAGCGACCAGTTGACGAACTGCTCGGTGATAAAGGCCTTGTTCGGCACAATAATCTCTTTGCGGTCCCAGTCGGTAATGGTGGTGGCGCGCGTATTGATGCGGGTGATGCTGCCGGTCAAATCGCGAATGGTCACGGTATCGCCGATACGAATTGGTTTCTCAAACAGGATGATCAGACCGGAGATAAAGTTAGCGAAGATCTCCTGCATCCCAAAGCCCAGTCCCAGACCCAGCGCCGCTACCAGCCACTGCAGTTTTGACCACTCCACGCCAATAATCGAGAAGCCAATCAGACCGCCGACCAGCATCAGCGCGTATTTGGTCAGGGTGGTAATGGCGTAACCGGTACCGGGCGACAGGCTGAGGTGTTGCAGCAGCGCCAGCTCCAGCAGCGCCGGCATATTGCGCACCAGCTGGGTGGTAATGATAAAGATCAGGATGGCGATCAGCACGGCACCCAGCGTAATGGGCTGTACGCTCTCAACGCCCTGCACCGTGGTGCTGGCATCCCACAGCGGAATGTTGTCGAGGAAGCTAAACGCGGAGTGGATCTCAGACCACAGCACAATCACCGACACCAGCGCAATCAGCGTCAGAATCGAGCGGACCAGCCGCAGCGACTGCGCGCTGATCGCATCCAGATCGATAATCGGCTCTTCGACTTCCACGGTATCGGTGCTGACGGCAGACTGCTGCTCTTTTTCCTCTTCGCTGCGCGCGCGGTTGGCCAGCATATCGGCACGACGCTGGCGCGCGCGGTCAAAGGCGATGCGGCGGCGCTGAATCAGCATCCAGCGGCGGATGATGTGGTAAATCACCAGCAGGAAGAACCAGATGCCGACCGAGGTTTCCAGACGCGCCAGCAGCGCCTGCGCGGTGGCCAGATAGCCAATGCAGGAGGCCAGCGCCGCTACCAGCGGGATGGCGATCATCAGGTTCCACAGGATCCGGTTAACGAAGTTGTCGCCGTCGCCCTCTTTATCTAAATAGAGCGGGATACCGGCGCGTTTCAGACTGACGGTGACAATGCTCAGCGCCCCGCAGATCAGAATAAAGCACAGGCGCCCCAGCGTGGCGGAGAACTGCGGGTCGTCGAGGTTGGCGAAAGCAATCAGCAGCATAATCAGCGGTACGATCAGGCCGACCGTCAGCGAGTAATAACGCATGGCGCGCGCGACCCGCGCCTGTGGCCAGCGGAAGTGCACGACAAACAGGCCGTCAGGACGGGCAAAAGCCGCGCTGATCATGAATGCCCACAGCAGCGGCAGGGTGGCAGTGATGCCATCGCCAATCGCCACGGCAAACGGGTAAGGCCAGGCGTGCTGCAGGCCAAAGCCGAGCGCGGCCCACAGCACCGGCAGCGGCACCGCGACCAGAATCGACCAGAAGACGGTGCGCAGCGTCAGGCTGAAGCGGTCCTGCGTTACTTTCCCCACGCGGCTGGCCGCGCGCGCCATAAAGGCGTTGTAGTGACGACGCGTGCTGATGCTAAAGCCCACCAGCAGAATGGCACCAATAATCGGCAGCACCGTTTCGCGGTTAGTGAACATCATCGCCAGCGCTTTGCCCAGCTGGCCCAGCGTGTCCAGCGACAGCAGGCGCGTCAGGTCGGTGGCCACATCCAGCGGATATTTCAGGCCAACCGGGCTGACGTCGGCGGTCCAGAACAGATAGCGGTGCGTCGCCTCTTTGACTTCACTCAGCGCGTCCTGCAGCTGCGTATTGGAAACCTTCAGCTTGGTAATTTCCAGAATCAGCGTGTCGCAGCCGGAAATCAGTGAGTTCAGCAGTTCACGCTGGGTTTTCAGCTGGGCATCCAGAATGCGCGTCTGTTCACTGGTGAACGGCGTGCCGTCCGCCTGTTTCTCTTTGCGCAGCGCCTGCTGGCGCTCCAGCAGGTCTTCATAATGCAGCCGCTGCACGCGCAGCTGGCCCATTTCACTGTCGATCTGCTGGGATTTCGGCATCTCCGGCAGGCGCGCCACCTGCGCGCGCAGCGCTTCACCCAGCAGATTTGACACGCCCAGCCACTGTGACTGCTCGCGCAGCGTGCTCAGCGCCTGGCGCACCTGCAATGTCTGATTGGTGGCGAGACGCTGCTGCGAGGCCACCAGATCCATACGCTGCGCCTGCTGATTAAGATCGGCGGAGAGCTCGCGGTTAACGCGGAACTGATCGCTGATGGAGGCCGGCAGATCGCCGCTGTTTTCCGCCAGCTGTTCGGTGCGCTCCAGCGCCAGTTCGGCTTCGCGCTGACGCTGGTTGTTGAGCTGATTGCGCAGCGCCTGCAGATAGTTATCCAGCTGGGTCGCTTTGCGCTGATGCACTTCCGCGCGCATGCGCGCCAGCTCCTGACGGTTATTGGCCGACAGCTGCGCCAGCTCCAGTTCATCTACCCGCGCTTTACTGGCTGCGCTCTCGGTCTGACGCGCATAAATCTGCGCCTGTGCCAGCGGGGTAGCGGCAGCCGCCACGCCCTGTGCGCGCCGTTCACTTTCGGTCATGGCGCGCCGCGCATCGGTCTGCTGCTGCGGCAGCTGCGACAGAGAATCGCTGATTTCGCGGGCGCGATCCTGCTCCTGCTGCGCCTGGCGGCTCTCCTCCAGCAGCTGGCTGCTAACCTGCAGGATCTCCTGATCCAGCTCGGCATTGCTCATGTTGCTGCGCACTGGCTTGCTGCTATCGGTCAGCGTGGCGATTTGCTGACGCAGTTCGCGCGCCAGCCGCGGGAAATCATCGATCACCTGCTGATACTGTTTCGCCCGTTCCAGCGAGTCGTCGCGTTCGGACAGGAAGTTAATTGCTGCTTCCAGCGCCTGCACCTGTTCGGCCTGGCTGGGCGAGCTTTTCGCGGATTTCGCCGTTTCCAGATCTTGTTTCAGCTGGCTGGCGGGTGGAACGGTGGCGGCAAAGACGGTGCTGCTGAGCACCAGGCTCAGCAGCAGAAAAAGAGAGGCGCGCACGGCGGTGTTTCCCGGAATTAGTCGATGAGCGGAGCGCTGTCGCCGGGCTGCGGCAGGGCGACAGCCAGCGGCTGACCTAGGCGGGTTTTGCTTTCGTCTTCAAGGCTTTCAGCCAGCTTGACGCGGTTCGGCGCGAACAGGTTGATTACCGTCGAGCCCAGCTTAAAGCGGCCCATCTCCTGACCTTTCAGCAGCACGACCGCGCCATCATGATCGGCCGATGGGTAGCGCCAGCGTTTGATCACCCCTTCGCGCGGCGGCGTCACGGTGCCGGCCCAGACGGTTTCGATGCTGCCGACGATGGTGGCGCCCACGAGGATCTGCACCATCGGGCCGTGATCGGTATCAAATACGCAGATCACGCGTTCGTTACGGGCAAACAGGTTCGGGATGTTGCGCGCGGTCAGCGGGTTAACCGAGTAGAGATCGCCCGGCACGTAGATCATTTCGCGCAGGATGCCGTTACACGGCATGTGCACGCGGTGGTAGTCGCGCGGCGCAAGGTACGTGGTAACGAACTCACCGTCGACAAATTTTTCCGCCAGATCGTCATTGCCGGCCAGCAGCGCCTGCAGCGAGTAGGTGTGGCCTTTGGCCTGGAAGATCTGATCACCAGCAATACGGCCCAGCTGGCTGATGGCGCCATCCGCTGGCAAGGCCAGCAGCGAAGCGTCCGGATCGATAGGGCGTGCCCCCTCTTTTAACGGGCGTACAAAGAAGTCATTAAAGGTGCGGTAGCTGCCGGTGTGCGGCTTGCTGGCTTCCGCCATATCCACTTTGTAGAACCAGACAAAAATGTCGATGACCGCTTTGGTCAGCCAGCCAGCGCGGCGGCTGGCGCCCCAACCGGCGAGTTCGGTCAGCGCTTTTTTAGGCAGAATGTGATTCAGGCCGAGTTTAAAACGATCAAACACCGTTGCCTCCTGGCTTAATAACGTTTGGTTTACACAAAAGGGGGCGGATTGTAGCAGCGCCCCGGTCAGTTGGCGAATGTGCCGTTGTACCCGTTAATCTTCGCTGGCGGAAAAGTTTTTACGCGTTTTTACCTGCGCCATGCTCTCCAGAATACGGTGGTAGTTATCGAAGCGTGAAATGTCGATGATCCCGTTCTCCACCGCTTCGCGGATGGCGCAGCCAGGGTCGTTGTCGTGCTTGCAGTCACGGAACTTACAACCGCCGAGAAATTCACGAAATTCGACAAATCCCTGGGTAATTTGTTCCGGCTCCAGATGCCACAAACCGAACTCGCGCACGCCAGGCGAATCGATGACATCGCCGCCGTGCGGGAAGTGATACAGCCGTGAGGCGGTGGTGGTGTGCTGGCCGAGGCCGGACACGTCCGACACATCATTGGTCAGGATCTCATCGCCTGCCAGGTCAAGGCCGAGCAGGTTGTTCAGCAGGCTGGATTTACCCACGCCCGACTGGCCGGCAAAAATGCTGACCCGGCCGGTGAGCGCCGCTTCCAGATCCTTCAGTCCATCTTTGGCGCGGCTCGACACCATCAGTACGCGATAGCCAATGTGGCGATAGATATCCATCTGCTCATCGACAAACGCCCGCGCGTCGTCATCCAGCAGATCGGTTTTATTCAGTACCAGCAGCGGTTCCACGCCGAGCGTTTCGCTGGCCACCAGATAGCGATCGATAATGTTCAGCGACAGCTCTGGCAGGATCGCCGACACAATTATGATCTGATCAATGTTGGCGGCGATTGGTTTCACGCCGTCATAGAAGTCCGGACGCGTCAGCACCGTCTGGCGCGGGTGTACGGCTTCAACAATACCTTTGCCACCGTTTTCGCCGGCGGCGCGCCACACTACGCGGTCGCCGGTGACCAGCGAGCGAATGGTGCGGCGGATATTACAGCGATGCACCTCGCCGGCGCTGTCTTCCACATCCGCGTGCATGCCAAAGCGGCTGATCACTACGCCTTCAGAGGCTTCACCAAACAGGCTGTCGTCCGGTTCCGGCTTTTCGTTCCGTTGCTGCAGACGACGCTGATGGTTGGCGCTCACGCGACGTTGTTGACCCTTCGACAATTTATTTTTGCTCACGCATCCTCTCACGCTTTCGCCAGGCTTCGCCCCGCTGGGCAAAACGTCTATGATACACCTTAATTCAGGCTAATGACGACTTTGGCAACAGGCGGGAAATGCATGACAGCGGGAAATGAAAACAATCTGATTTGGATCGACCTGGAAATGACCGGACTGGATCCGGAGCGCGATCGCATTATTGAGATCGCCACCATTGTAACGGACGCCAACCTCAACATTCTGGCCGAAGGTCCGGTACTGGCGGTGCATCAGTCCGATGCGCAGCTGGCGCTGATGGATGACTGGAATGTACGCACCCACACCAATAGCGGGCTGGTTGCGCGCGTGAAGGCCAGCCAGCATGACGATCGTGCGGCGGAGCAGGCGACGATTGCGTTTCTGCAGCAGTGGGTTCCGGCCAACACCTCACCGATTTGCGGCAACAGCATTGGCCAGGATCGCCGCTTCCTGTTTAAGTACATGCCGGAGCTGGAAGCCTATTTCCACTACCGCTATCTCGATGTCAGCACGCTGAAAGAGCTGGCGCGCCGCTGGAAGCCAGAGATTCTGCCAGGCTTTAAAAAGGCCGGTACGCATCAGGCGCTGGACGACATTCGCGAGTCCATTGCCGAGCTGGCCTACTACCGCGAGCACTTCCTGCAGCTGTAAATCAACGCGGGTGCGCAGGAAAGCAGCAGTTTGCCGATTAAAACAGCAAACGCGCGCAAAGCGCAAAATTTTGCTTTGCAACGCTTGCGGCGGGAAGGATTTCTCGTATAATGCGCACCCCGTACCGGTGAAGAATTTACAGCAGGTACGGAGCAGTAAAAGTAACAAATGTTCTGAATCAGGTAGTTCAGTTGCGCTAAGGCGGTCAATGCCGCAGCAGATTGAAAGACAATGATGCGGGAATAGCTCAGTTGGTAGAGCACGACCTTGCCAAGGTCGGGGTCGCGAGTTCGAGTCTCGTTTCCCGCTCCAGAACGTGCAGTAAAAAGTAATGCATCAGAATCAAGGATTTCAGCCGCGTCCAGGCCGTTAACGCCGCAGCGCAATGAAAGACGACGATTATGCGGGAATAGCTCAGTTGGTAGAGCACGACCTTGCCAAGGTCGGGGTCGCGAGTTCGAGTCTCGTTTCCCGCTCCAGTCTCTGTTGCAGTACGCCATCCAAATCACGGATTTAGTCTTTTTGCGGTTGTTGTGACTTAAGAATGCCGGTACATAATCGAGTATTTGAGTTTGCAACAAGGCGGCAACTGAGCGAATCCCTGGGAGCTTACACGAGTAAGTGACCTGGGTGAGCGAAGGCAGCCAACGCCGTGGCAGACTAAAATACGAAGATTATGCGGGAATAGCTCAGTTGGTAGAGCACGACCTTGCCAAGGTCGGGGTCGCGAGTTCGAGTCTCGTTTCCCGCTCCAGATTTTCATATTCACTAAAGTTATTTGCCCCCGGGCACAATCAGACATACAACTGCTGCAGTCGTTTTACCTGTGCGGTTCCGTTTGTTATCTGGAAATTTTGCACGCCGCGTCAGTGGCCGTGATGTCTGTCTCTGTTGCAGTAATCTTACAGGTTATCCACAATGCGCCCGCAACGTGCTGGCGGCGTTTTACCCTATCTGCAAAACCGTTTTGAACAGAGTTATCCACAAGCTCTGGACAAGCCCCTGCGCGCAAAACGCTACGCAAATGTTTACAGTAATCATCTAACATTTTGAATATATTCAGGTAAATGATATTTCAGACTGTGAATGGCCTCGCTGGACGAAATAACGATCCACGTCACTATTCGGGGAAATAATTTTATTCACAGCATGTGGAAAAGCATAATATCCTGCGCGATTGCTCAATCATGCATCACGCGGTAACCCTTTCTCGACGGCGCGCACCAGCCGCTGCTGCTGTGCCGATTGCACCTCTACCACCTGCGCCGCGCGCTTTTGCCGCTGCTGCGCTATCGCCCAGTCAATGTGCTCATCCAGCAGCGGATGTTCACCGCGCCGCTGTTCTAATGCCGTGAGATTCGCGGGTGCCCAGGGCGCATTACCCAGCGCCACCGCCACGTTACGCAGCCAGCGCAGATGGCCGATGCGGCGAATGGCGGAGCCTTCCGTGACGCGCAGAAAACGGGCTTCATCCCAGCCGAACAGTTCGACCAGCTGCGGCGCGTGCAGCACCGCGCGCGGCGAAAAATCCTCTTCATCGGTCAGCTGACCATAGCGGTTCCACGGGCAGATCAGCTGGCAGTCGTCACAGCCGTAAATGCGGTTGCCGATCAGCGGGCGCAGCGCTTCGGGAATGGCGCCTTCCAGTTCAATGGTGAGATAGGAGATGCAGCGGCGCGCATCAACGACATAAGGTTCGACGATAGCGCCGGTCGGGCAGATGGTCATGCAGGCGACGCAGCGGCCGCACTGCTCTTGCTGCGGCTCATCCACCGGCAGCGGTAGATCAATCAGCAGTTCGCCGAGGAAAAACCACGAGCCGGCTTCGCGATTAAGCACCAGCGAATGTTTGCCGGTCCAGCCGAGTCCGGCTTTGACGGCAATCGGCCGCTCCAGAATCGGCGCGGAGTCAACAAACGGACGAAAATTGAGTTCGCCGCAGTGGGCCTGGATTTTTTCTCCGAGCTTTTTCAGTCGATTGCGCAATACTTTGTGGTAATCGCGGCCCAGCGCGTAGCGGCTGACATAACCCAGCTGCGGGTTTTTTAACGTGCTGGCAAACGCGGCTTTGGCCGGAAGATAGTTCATGCGTACGCTGATCACGCGCAGCGTGCCGGGCAGCAGTTCATGCGGACGGGCGCGCATCATACCGTGACGCGCCATCCAGTCCATCTCGCCGTGATACTGTTTCTCCAGCCACTGCTGCAGTTTCGGCTCTTCGGCGCTCAGGTCGGTATCGCAAATACCCACCTGCTGAAAGCCGAGTTCGCGCCCCCACTGTTTAATCTGTTGAGCGAGCTGTTGAAGATCGAGAGGGTATGACATGAGAGACCAGGCAATTGAAGCAAACGCACGCAGTTTACCACACTCTGTCTGGCCTGCGCAGGCCATGCCGCAACTGGAGTGCGACGCCGCCGATAGCCTGGGCCTGACGCTGTATGAACTGATGCAGCGCGCCGGGCAGGCCAGTTATGAACGGATTCGCCAGCAGTGGCCGCAGGCGCAGCACTGGCTGATTTTATGCGGCCACGGTAATAACGGCGGCGATGGCTACGTGGTGGCGCGGCTGGCGCAGGCCGCCGGGCTGAGCGTGACGCTGCTGGCCTGTGACAGCGAACGTCCGCTGCCGGAAGAAGCACAGCAGGCGCGCGACGGCTGGCTGGCGGCGGGCGGCGTGATTCATGCCGCCGACGCTGCCTGGCCGGAACACATCGACGTGATTGTTGATGCGCTGCTGGGCACCGGGCTGAATCGCGCGCCTGCCGCGCCTTACCAGTCGCTGATCGAACAGATCAATGCGCACGCCGCGCCGGTGTTTGCCGTCGATATCCCTTCCGGGCTGGTGGCCGCGACCGGCACCACGCCGGGAGCGGCGGTCGTGGCGGACTGCACGTTAAGTATGATTGCGCTGAAGCCCGGTCAGCTCACCGGCAAAGCGCGTGACCACGTCGGCGTGCTGCATTGCGCGACGCTTGGCCTGGACGCGTTTCTGGCTGGCGAGCCGGCGCCGATTCATCGCTACGCTGCAGCGGATTTACCGCGCTGGCTGAAGCCGCGTAAAGCCACCTCGCATAAGGGCGATCACGGCCGTTTACTGGTGGTCGGCGGCGACAGCGGCACGGCCGGCGCGATCCGCATGACCGGCGAAGCGGCGCTGCGTAGCGGTGCCGGGCTTGTGCGGGTGTTAACGCATGAAGATAATATTGGTCCGATTCTCAGCGCACGACCGGAGCTGATGGTGGATGCCCTGAGCGACGCGCGGCTGGACGACGCGCTGGCGTGGGCGGATGTCATCGCCATCGGCCCCGGTCTTGGCCAGCGTGAATGGGCTCAGAAGGCACTGAAAAAGGTGGCACTGAGTGAAAAGCCGATGCTTTGGGATGCTGATGCGCTTAACCTGCTGGCAATCAATGCAGATAACCGTCAGAATCGCATCATTACGCCGCATCCCGGCGAGGCAGCACGCCTGCTCGGGGTGAAAACCGCTGAGATTGAGAGTGACCGCTTACATGCCGCGCAGACCCTGGCAAACCGCTACGGCGGTGTGGTGGTGCTGAAAGGTGCCGGTACGGTAATTGCCAGCGCGGCGGGCGACATGGCGATTGCGGATGTCGGCAATGCAGGCATGGCGTCCGGCGGTATGGGCGATGTGCTGAGCGGTATTATCGCCGCCCTGCTGGGCCAGCAGGCCACCCTGTTTGACGCCGCCTGTGCGGGCTGTGTCGCGCACGGTGCCGCGGCGGATGCGGTAGCGCGACAGCGCGGGACGCGCGGCATGTTAGCCACTGATTTGTTCGCACTGCTGTGGCAGTTTGTTAATCCAGAGATGATCCAACAATAAAGCATGAAGACCTGTGTTATTCCTTTGCCCGATGAGGCGGCAACCCTGAATCTGGGTGCGCAACTGGCCCGCGTTTGCAGCAGCGCGGTGGTGATCTATCTGTATGGCGATCTGGGTGCCGGTAAAACCACCTTCAGCCGCGGCTTTTTGCAGGCGCTTGGCCATCAGGGCAACGTCAAAAGTCCAACCTATACGCTGGTTGAGCCCTATCAACTGGGCGACCGCAGCCTGTACCATTTCGATCTCTATCGCCTCGCCGACCCGGAAGAGCTGGAGTTTATGGGCATCCGTGACTACTTCAGCGGCGACGCGCTGTGCCTGGTTGAGTGGCCGCAGCAGGGCGCGGGTGTGCTGCCAGAGCCGGATCTGGCACTGACGCTAAGCTACGTTGCCAGCGCGCGCGCAGCGGAAATCCGCGCGCATTCGCCGCTCGGCGACACGCTGCTGCAGCAGTTTCAGCAGGGCAGGGAACCGGCATGATGTCACGCGTTACCGGGATGATGCTCGCCCTGCTGTGTCTGTTCTCCTCGTCGGCGCTGGCCGCGACACTATCGGATATCAAAGTCGATAACGGCGACAGCCAGGCGACGGTGACCCTGAGCTTCAACGGTCAGCCGGTGTATGGCTTCTTTCCGCTACACAACCCGAACCGGGTGGTGCTGGATATTCGCCAGAGCGGCAATATTCAGGGGCTGCCGCTCAACTTTAGCGGCGAAAACATCGTTAAACGGATTCGTAACAGCCAGCCAAAGGATAAGCAGAGCATCCGGCTGGTGTTTGAGCTGACCCAGGCGGCGAAAACGCGCGCCAGTACGCAGCGCGACGGCAATCAGTATCGCGTGGTCTTCACCATCAGCGGCACTCAGCCGGCCAGGCGCAGCACCGCGGCGGCACCGGTGACGCGTGCGCGCCAGAGCGACAGCGCCACAACCAGCCAGGGCAATCCGTTCAACGCCAATCCGGTGACGGCGGTGACCAGCAGCAACACCACGGTACGTCCGGGCGGTGCTGTCAGCCGTAATGATGCGGTGATCGTGGCGATTGATGCCGGACACGGCGGTCAGGATCCTGGCGCGTCGGGCCAGCACGGCTTACATGAAAAGAATGTCACCATCGCCATCGCGCGGAAGCTCAAGGCGCTGATGGATCAGGACCCGATGTTTAAACCGGTGCTGACGCGTAACGGCGACTACTTTATTTCGGTGATGGGCCGTTCCGAGGTGGCGCGTAAAGAGAACGCTAACCTGCTGGTATCGATTCACGCCGACGCCGCACCGAATCACTCTGCCACCGGGGCTTCGGTTTGGGTGCTGTCCAACCGTCGTGCCAACAGCGAAATGGCTAACTGGCTGGAGCAGAAAGAGAAACAGTCTGAGCTGCTGGGCGGCGCGGGCGATCTGCTGGCGAACAGCCAGGCCGATCCCTACCTGAGCCAGGCGGTGCTGGATCTGCAGTTTGGCCATTCACAGCGCGTCGGCTATGACGTGGCGGTTAAAGTGCTGCAGCAGCTGCGCGGCGTGACGCCGTTGCACAAGCGTCTGCCGGAACATGCCAGCCTCGGCGTGCTGCGTTCGCCGGACATCCCTTCTTTACTGGTTGAAACCGGCTTTATCAGTAACGCCGGGGAGGAGCGGCTGCTAGGCAGCAGCGCGTATCAGGAAAAGATTGCCCAGTCGATTTACAAAGGACTGCGTAACTATTTCCTTGCACATCCGCTGCAATCGGTCCCAAAGGAGGAAAACCGGCCGCTGGATCGCGCACCAGCGGTTAGCGTCGCCAGCAACCCGGCGACCGGCACCGTGCAGTACACCGGTGCTACCCAGCGCCATACCGTGACGCGCGGCGAGACGCTGTCCGGCATTGCCGCGCGATACGGTGTCAGCATGGCGACGCTGCGCGAGCTGAATAACCTGAAGCGCGATGTGGTGTGGGTCGGCCAGCGGCTGAAAGTGCCGGCCGGTTCCAGCGTCAGCAGCGCGGCCAGCCGTCCGGCGCGGCACAAAGTGGTGCGCGGTGATTCGCTGACGGCGATTGCCGCGAAGTACGGCGTCAGCCCGAAAGCCATCATGCAGGCGAATAACATGAAGTCGAGCAACGTGATGCTGGGGCAAAATTTAAAGATTCCACAATCCTGATGAGGGGCTGCGCGCAGCCCATACCTGATAAGGATCACCACCATGCCAATACAGATTTTACCGCCTCAGCTGGCGAACCAGATTGCCGCTGGCGAAGTGGTTGAGCGCCCGGCCTCGGTCGTAAAAGAGCTGGTGGAAAACAGCCTTGATGCCGGAGCGACGCGCATTGAGGTCGATATTGAGAAGGGCGGTGCAAAGCTGATCCGCATCCGCGACAACGGCTGCGGCATTGCCAGAGATGAACTGGCGATGGCGCTGGCCCGCCACGCCACCAGCAAAATCGCCTCGCTGGATGACCTGGAGGCGATTGTCAGCCTCGGCTTTCGCGGCGAAGCGCTGGCGAGTATCAGCTCGGTGTCGCGCCTGACGCTAACGTCGCGCACTGCCGATCAGCAGGAAGCCTGGCAGGCCTATGCCGAAGGGCGCGATATGGCGGTGACGGTCAAACCCGCCGCCCACCCGGTGGGAACCTCGCTGGAAGTGCTCGATCTGTTCTACAACACGCCTGCCCGCCGTAAATTCATGCGCACCGAAAAGACCGAGTTCACCCATATTGATGAGGTGATTCGCCGCATTGCGCTGGCGCGTTTCGACGTTGCCATTTCGCTGACGCACAACGGCAAGCTGGTGCGCCAGTATCGCGGCGTGACGCAGGAGGCGCAGCGCGAGCGGCGTCTGGGTGCCATCTGCGGAACGCCTTTCATGCAGCACGCGCTGCGCATTGACTGGCAGCACGACGATCTGGCGCTGCGCGGCTGGGTGGCCGATCCGGCGGGGTCGCGTCAGGTTACCGACCTGCAGTACTGCTACGTTAACGGTCGCATGATGCGCGACAAGCTGATTAATCACGCCATCCGCCAGGCCTATCAAACCCAGCTCGGTGAAGATCAGCAGCCAGCCTATGTGCTGTATCTGGAGATTGACCCGCACCAGGTGGATGTCAACGTGCATCCCGCGAAGCATGAGGTGCGTTTTCATCAGTCGCGTCTGGTGCATGACTTTATCTGGCAGGGCGTGATGAGCGTGCTGCAGGCCAGTCGCAGCACCGAATTGCCGCTGGCCCATGCCGAAGAGCCACCGCCGCAGTGGCAGCCTGAGAACCGCCAGGCCGCCGGGGCGAATCACTTTGCCCAGCCGGCAACCGGTGCGCGCAGCGGTGGCAGTGCGGCATCTGGCGGCACGGGCGGCCAGTGGCAGCCGAAAGAGTCGGGCTATCGCGCGCGTGAAGGGGCGGTTTATCAGCAGCTGATAAAAACACCGGCGGCGGAGACGCCACGCGCACCGGCCGCTGAACCCGCGCCCGCGCCACGCCCGGCACCCGCGCGTGAAGCGCCGCTGGCCGCCCATATGCAAAGTTTTGGCCGGGTGCTCAGCGTGGTGCGCGAGCGCTATGCGCTGCTGGAGCGCGGGGAGACGTTGCAGCTGCTGTCATTAAGCGTGGCGGCGCGCTGGCTCAAACAGGCCCAGCTGCAACCCGGCGATGAGGGGCTCAAACCGCAGCCGCTGCTGATCCCGGTACGGCTGAAAATCGCTCACGAAGAGTTAAGCGTGATTGATGCCCAGGCGGCGCTGTTAAGCCAGATGGGCATTGATTTACAACGGGAAGGACAGCATGTGACGCTGCGCGCTGTCCCTTTACCGTTACGAACACAAAATTTACAAATCTTGATTCCAGACCTGTTAGGCTATCTCGCCCGGCAGCAAGAGGTTTCTGCTTCCGCACTGGCCCAGTGGCTGGCGCGACGCGACGATGCGGCAGAACCTCACTGGAATCACTCGCAGGCGATCACGCTGCTGGCAGAGCTCGAACGGCTCTGTCCGCATCTGCTGAAATCGCCGCCTTCAGGTCTGTTACAGACCCTTGAGATTGAGAGCGCGCTAAACGCGTTGAAGCATGAGTGAACTGAACCAGGCTAGCCGGCCAAAGGCAATTTTTTTGATGGGGCCGACCGCCTCCGGTAAGACGGCATTAGCCATTGCGCTGCGCCAGCAACTTCCGGTGGAACTTATTAGCGTTGACTCTGCCTTAATCTATCGCGGGATGGATATTGGCACGGCGAAACCGTCGGCACAGGAGTTGGCGCAGGCACCCCATCGCTTGCTGGACATTCGCGACCCGGCGGAGAGCTATTCCGCTGCTGAGTTTCGTCGCGATGCGCTGGCAGAAATGGCGGAGATTACCCAAAAAGGTAAGATTCCGCTGCTTGTTGGTGGAACCATGCTTTACTTCAAAGCGTTGCTGGAAGGATTGTCGCCGCTGCCCTCGGCCGATCCGGAAGTGCGTCAGCGAATAGAGCAAATGGCGGCGGAAAAAGGCTGGGAAGCCCTGCACCGCCAGCTGTGTGAAATCGATCCGGTCGCCGGTAGTCGTATTCATCCGAATGATCCGCAGAGACTTTCGCGAGCACTGGAAGTTTTTTTTATTTCGGGTAAAACTTTAACGGAACTGACAAAAACGGCCGGTGAAGCGTTACCCTACGATGTGTACCAGTTTGCTATCGCTCCGGCGAGCCGTGAACTGTTACACCAGCGCATCGCGTTGCGTTACGACCAGATGTTAGCGTCAGGTTTTGAAGCGGAGGCTCGGGCACTGTTTGCACGAGGTGATTTGCATACGGACATGCCTTCCATTCGCTGTGTTGGTTACCGTCAGATGTGGTCTTATCTGTCTGGCGAAATCGATTACGACGAAATGGTTTATCGGGGAATTTGCGCCACCCGGCAGCTCGCTAAACGCCAGATGACCTGGTTACGTGGCTGGCCCGACGTCCACTGGTTAGACAGTGACGCGCCAGAATTAGCGCGTAATGCGGTGCTTCAGGTTGTTAGTGCGTAGCAGGGATGATTGTGTACAATTGGTCCGTTATCGTGCGCAAATTTTTACGCAGTTTTTCTGAACCACGGTTCACAAAGTAACAAACAACAAGCATATAAGGAAAAGATAGAATGGCTAAGGGGCAATCATTACAAGACCCGTTTTTGAACGCATTGCGTCGTGAACGTGTACCGGTTTCGATCTATTTGGTGAATGGTATTAAGCTGCAGGGACAAATTGAATCCTTTGATCAGTTCGTCATTCTGTTGAAAAACACGGTAAGCCAGATGGTGTATAAGCACGCCATCTCTACAGTGGTTCCTTCTCGTCCGGTTTCGCACCATAGCAACAACGCGGGCGGCAGCGGTGGCAGTAACTACCACCATGGCGGAAGCAACCAGGGCGCTCAGTCGCAGCCACAACAAGACGGCGATAACGCAGAGTAATTCTGCACGGCCGTAAAGCCAGGGCTGGGGAGCGAGTGCGTTTTCCCGTCCTGGTTATTTTATTTTAGCGAGGTTATAGCTTGTTTGACCGTTATGATGCCGGTGAGCAGGCCGTACTGGTACACATCTGGTTCTCCCAAGACAAAGAGCTGGAAGATTTGCAGGAGTTTGAAACTCTTGTCTCTTCTGCGGGCGTCGATGCGCTGCAAGTGATTACCGGCAGCCGTAAAGCGCCACATCCCAAATATTTTGTCGGTGAAGGAAAGGCAGTTGAAATTGCCGATGCGGTGAAAGCGAGTGGAGCATCGGTCGTTTTATTCGATCATGCCTTATCCCCTGCTCAGGAACGTAATCTTGAGCGGCTGTGCGAATGTCGCGTAATCGATCGCACCGGCTTAATTCTCGATATTTTTGCCCAGCGCGCCCGCACCCATGAAGGGAAATTGCAGGTCGAGCTGGCACAGTTACGCCATCTTGCCACCCGTCTGGTGCGCGGATGGACACACCTTGAGCGGCAGAAAGGCGGTATCGGCCTGCGTGGACCGGGTGAAACCCAGCTGGAAACCGACCGTCGCTTACTGCGCGGCCGCATCAGCCAGATTCTGTCCCGCCTTGAACGCGTGGAAAAACAGCGTGAGCAGGGACGTCAGGCGCGTGCGAAAGCCGATGTGCCGACCGTCTCCCTTGTGGGCTACACCAACGCCGGCAAATCCACCCTGTTCAACGCCATCACTTCAGCCAACGTATATGCTGCCGACCAGCTGTTCGCCACGCTGGACCCGACGCTGCGCCGCCTGAATGTGGCCGATGTCGGCGAAGTGGTGCTGGCGGATACGGTAGGCTTTATCCGTCACCTGCCGCATGACTTAGTGGCGGCGTTTAAAGCCACCCTGCAGGAAACCCGTCAGGCGTCGCTGCTGCTGCACGTGATTGACGCCGCGGATTTGCGCGTCAATGACAACATCGACGCCGTAAACGAAGTGCTGGCAGAGATTGAAGCCGATGAGATTCCGGTGCTGCTGGTGATGAACAAGATCGATATGCTGGATGGCTTTGAGCCGCGTATCGATCGCGACGAAGAAAACCGGCCGACGCGCGTGTGGCTGTCGGCGCAGAGCGGTGCCGGTTTGCCGCTGCTGTGGCAGGCGCTGTCCGAGCGCTTAGCCGGTGAAGTGGCGCAGTATGATTTACGTCTGCCGCCGGAAGCGGGCCGCCTGCGCAGCCGCTTCTATCAGCTGCAGGCGATTGAAAAAGAGTGGAATGAAGAAGATGGCTGCGTAGGTTTGCAGGTGCGAATGCCGATTGTTGACTGGCGCCGCTTGTGCAAGCAGGAACCGCAGCTCGCCAGTTATATTGTTTGACCGTTGCCCAACTCATTTACCCCAAGACGTGCCCGGCACGTGGCAGGGTAAACTTATATACAATAAATGGAGTAGAGACATGGCGTGGAATCAGCCCGGAAATAACGGACAGGACCGCGACCCGTGGGGAAGCAGCAATAACCAAGGCGGCAACTCTGGGGGAAATAAAGGAGGTCGCGATCAGGGACCTCCTGATCTGGATGATATCTTCCGTAAGCTGAGTAAAAAACTCGGCGGACTGGGCGGTGGCAAACAGAGCGATAACGGCCAGCGCAGCGGCGGCAGCGGTGGCAAACTGGTTGGCATTGTCGCCGTGGCGGCAGTGGTCATCTGGGCAGCCAGTGGTTTCTACACCATTAAAGAAGCGGAACGCGGGGTCGTGACGCGTTTCGGCAAATTCAGCCATCTGGTTGAGCCTGGCCTCAACTGGAAACCGACCTTTATCGATCAGGTGCGGGCCGTCAACGTCGAAGCGGTGCGTGAGCTGGCGGCGTCTGGCGTGATGCTGACTTCGGACGAGAACGTGGTGCGCGTGGAGATGAACGTGCAGTACCGCGTGACCGATCCGGAGCGCTACCTGTATGCGGTGACCAGTGCCGATGACAGCCTGCGTCAGGCTACTGACAGCGCGCTGCGCGGCGTGATTGGCCGCTCGACCATGGACCGTATCCTCACCGAAGGCCGTACCGTCGTGCGTAGCGATACCCAGCGTGAAATCGACGAAACCATTCGTCCTTACAACATGGGTATTACGCTGCTTGACGTCAACTTCCAGGCGGCGCGTCCACCGGAAGAGGTCAAAGCCGCGTTTGACGATGCGATTGCCGCCCGCGAAAACCGCGAGCAGTACGTGCGTGAAGCTGAAGCGTACGCCAACGAAGTGCAGCCGCGTGCTAACGGCCAGGCGCAGCGTATTCTTGAAGAGGCGCGAGCCTACAAAGAGCGGACTGTGCTGGAAGCGCAGGGTGAAGTGGCGCGGTTCGCGCGTCTGCTGCCGGAGTACAAAGCCGCACCGCAGATCACCAAAGAACGTCTCTACATTGAAAGCATGGAGCGCGTGCTCAGCCATACCCGCAAAGTGCTGGTTAACGACCGTGGCAACAGCCTGATGGTGCTGCCGCTGGATCAGCTGATGCGTGGCGGCCAGGCAGGCGGCCAGAGCGGTCAGAACAATGCCAATCTGATGAAGTTACCGTCGTCACCGGGCAGCAATGCCGGCCGCGGCGACACTTCATCCTACAGTCCGGACAGCATCATGGATCAGCGTCGCGCCAATGCGCTGCGTAACGATACCCAGCGCGAAGGGAGGGAGTAATCGATGCGTAAGCCAATCATCGCCGTAATTATTGTTGTTCTGGTGGTGCTGTACGCCTCACTGTTCGTGGTGCAGGAAGGCCAGCGCGGTATCGTGCTGCGCTTTGGTAAAGTACTGCGTGATGATGAGAACAAGCCGCAGGTGTACGCACCGGGCCTGCACTTCAAAATTCCGTTTATTGAAACCGTGAAGTCGCTGGATGCGCGCATCCAGACCATGGATAACCAGGCCGATCGTTTCGTCACCAAAGAGAAGAAAGACCTGATTGTGGACTCTTACATCAAGTGGCGCATCAGCGATTTCAGCCGTTACTACCTTGCGACCGGCGGTGGCGACGTTTCTCAGGCGGAAGTGCTGCTGAAACGTAAGTTCAGCGACCGTCTGCGTTCAGAAATGGGCCGTCTTGATGTGAAAGACATCGTCACCGACTCGCGTGGCCGTCTGACCACCGACGTGCGCGATGCGCTGAACACCGGCAGTGCCGGCAATGACGACGAAGTGCAGACGCCAGCCGCTGACGATGCGATTGCCAGCGCGGCAGCCCGCGTTGAGCGTGAGACCAACAGCAATGAGCCGGCGCCAAACCCGAACAGTATGGCGGCGCTGGGTATTCAGGTGGTCGACGTGCGCATCAAGCAGATCAACCTGCCGACCGAAGTGTCGGACGCGATCTACAACCGTATGCGCGCCGAGCGTGAAGCGGTAGCACGTAGTCAGCGTTCACAGGGTCAGGAAGAGGCGGAAAAACTGCGCGCTCAGGCCGATTATCAGGTAACCCGTACGCTGGCAGAAGCGCAGCGTCAGGCGCTGATCAGCCGTGGTGAAGGGGATGGTGAAGCGGCCAAGCTGTTCGCTGACGCCTTCAGCCAGGATCCTGATTTCTATGCCTTTATCCGCAGCCTGCGTGCCTATGAGAACAGCTTCGCGGACAATCAGGACGTGATGGTGCTGAGCCCGGATAGCGATTTCTTCCGCTATATGAAGGCGCCAACTAACGTCTCGCGTTAATAACTGTTATAACCTTGAGGCCGACACTGATGTCGGCCTTTTTTTTGGGAAAACAGAATGAACACAACCGTCTGGATGGCGCTGGCTTTGGTGCTGGTGCTGGAGGGATTAGGACCGATGCTGCTGCCGCGTCTGTGGCGTCGCATGATTCTGGCGATGACGCAGTTACCGGACCGTATACTGCACCGTTTTGGCGGCGGGCTGGTGGTGGCGGGCGTGGTGATTTACGCCATGCTGAGCACGCACGCGAATGGCTGAGCAATAATCTGCGCGCTGCCGCACGGCTAAATTGTGTCTGCTGCAGAGCATTGCCCCCAACATGTTGTAGTGATCAAAACTCAGGCAAAAAACAGCGCAATCGTATGCTAAAAGTGCTGAAAGAGTGAAAATCCGATGGTAGAATCCATTTTTAAGCAATCGGTGATTTTAGAAAATGGGTAAGAACGTCGTCGTACTGGGCACCCAATGGGGTGATGAAGGTAAAGGTAAGATCGTAGACCTTCTGACTGAACGCGCGAAATATGTTGTGCGTTACCAGGGTGGCCACAATGCAGGCCATACACTTGTCATCAACGGTGAGAAAACCGTCCTCCACTTAATTCCCTCTGGCATCCTGCGTGAAAACGTCACCAGCATCATTGGTAATGGTGTTGTGCTGTCGCCTGAAGCCCTGATGAAAGAGATGAACGGTCTGGAAGCGCGCGGTGTGCCGGTACGTGAACGTCTGCTGATCTCTGAAGCTTGTCCGCTGATTCTGCAATACCATGTGGCGATGGACCTGGCGCGTGAAAAAGCGCGCGGTGCCAAAGCTATCGGTACCACCGGTCGTGGTATCGGCCCAGCCTACGAAGATAAAGTTGCCCGTCGCGGTCTGCGCGTCAGCGACCTGTTCAACAAAGAAACCTTCGCCGTGAAGCTGAAAGAGATCGTTGATTTCTACAACTTCCAGCTGGTGAACTACTACAAAGAAGATGCAGTAGACTACGATAAAGTGCTGAGCGATGTACTGGCGGTGGCCGACATCCTGACCGGCATGGTCGTTGACGTGTCTGAACTGCTGGACGGCGCGCGTAAGCGTGGCGACCTGATCATGTTCGAAGGCGCACAGGGTACGCTGCTGGATATCGACCACGGTACGTATCCGTACGTGACTTCGTCCAACACCACTGCTGGTGGCGTGGCGACCGGTTCAGGTATCGGTCCTCGCTACGTGGATTACGTGCTGGGCATCGTCAAAGCTTACTCGACCCGCGTCGGTGCCGGTCCATTCCCGACCGAACTGTTTGATGAAACCGGCGAGTTCCTGTGTAAGAAAGGTAACGAGTTCGGTGCCACCACCGGCCGTCGTCGTCGTACCGGCTGGCTGGATGCGGTAGCTGTGCGCCGCGCGGTGCAGATCAACTCCCTGTCCGGCTTCTGCATGACCAAACTGGACGTGCTGGATGGCCTGAAAGAGGTGAAAATCTGCGTCGGTTACCGTATGCCGGATGGCCGCGAGATGACCACCACGCCGCTGGCGGCAGAAGGCTGGGAAGGCATCGAGCCGATTTATGAAACTCTGCCGGGCTGGAGTGAAAACACCTTTGGTGTTAAAACACTGGAAGGCCTGCCGCAGGCAGCACGTGATTACATCAAACGTGTTGAAGAAGTGACTGGCGTGCCGATTGATATTATTTCAACCGGTCCCGACCGTAGTGAGACCATGATTCTGCGCGATCCGTTCGACGCTTAATCACGTTTTGCAGGCCGGACACTGTCCGGCCTTCGTTTATCTGCTCTTTGACTCCGCTCACTTCATTTTTTCCTGCTGGTTTCGGGAGTTGCAGGAAAAAAGCGCTCCGGGTTTTCCACACTGGTTTATCATCAATGTTAATCGAAGCGCTCACGGGCGTTATAACAACAATATCGATGATTCACTGAGGTACATGTGCAGCTAACAAGTTTTACCGATTTCGGTCTGCGCGCCCTGATTTACATGGCGACATTGCCGCAAGGTCAGCAGACCAACATTACCGAAGTCACCGATACCTACGGGGTATCGCGTAACCATATGGTTAAAATCATCAATCAACTGAGCCGGGCCGGCTTTGTTGCCGCGACACGCGGTAAAAACGGCGGAATTCGTTTAGGCATGGACCCGGAAAAAATCGTCATTGGCGATGTCGTGAGAAAAATGGAGCCTTTGCAGCTGGTAAACTGTAAAGAGTGTGCGATAAATCCCGCCTGTCGCCTGCGTAGCGCGCTGAATAATGCGGTCCAGCTGTTCCTGCAGGAACTGGATAAATATACGCTCGCCGACCTGGTGCAAAACAACGATTCGCTTTACCACATCTTATTGTCCGAACCGCCGGTGGCAATTCCACATAAATGACATCGGAGGAACCGTAATGTCAAAAGATCCCTTTCAGGATAGAGAAGCTGAAAAGTACGAAAATCCTATTCCCAGTCGGGAATTTATCCTCGCGCTATTAGAAAAGCGTGAAAAGCCGGCGAGTCGCGAAGAGATCGCCGAAGAGTTAAACATCACCAGCGAAGATCAGCTTGAAGCACTGCGTCGCCGCCTGCGCGCCATGGAGCGTGACGGCCAGCTGGTGTTCACCCGTCGCCAGTGCTACGCCCTGCCGGAGCGTCTGGATTTACTGCGCGGCAAAGTGATTGGCCATCGCGATGGCTACGGCTTCCTGCGCGTTGATGGTCAGAAAGATGACTTCTACCTCTCGGCGGAGCAGATGAAGTTCTGCCTGCACGGTGATGTCATCCTCGCCCAGCCGGGCGGCTCCGACCGCAAAGGGCGGCGTGAAGCGCGCGTGGTACGCGTGCTGGAACCGCGCAACAGCCAGATTGTTGGCCGCTACTTCACCGATGCCGGCACCGGCTTCGTGGTACCGGACGACAGCCGTCTGAGTTTTGACATTCTGATCCCGGCGGAAGAGACGCTGAATGCGCGCATGGGATCGGTGGTGGTGGTGGAGATCGTGCAGCGCGCGACGCGCCGCAGCAAAGCCATCGGCAAAATTACTGAAATTCTCGGCGACAACATGGGCACCGGTCTGGCCGTGGATATGGCGCTGCGCACCCATGAAATTCCCCACTCATGGCCGGAAGAAGTCGAGAAAGAGATTTCCAGACTGAAAGAGCAGGTACCGGAATCGGCGAAAAAAGGCCGCGTCGACCTGCGTGAACTGCCGCTGGTGACCATCGACGGTGAAGACGCGCGTGACTTCGATGACGCCGTTTACTGCGAGAAAAAACGCGGTGGCGGCTGGCGCCTGTGGGTGGCGATTGCCGACGTCAGCTATTACGTGCGTCCCGGCACCGCGCTGGATAACGAAGCGCAGCAGCGCGGCACCTCGGTCTACTTCCCGTCGCAGGTGATACCGATGCTGCCGGAGATCCTCTCGAACGGCCTGTGCTCGCTCAATCCGCAGGTGGATCGCCTGTGCATGGTGTGCGAGATGACCATCTCGGCCAGCGGTAAACTCACCGGCTTCAAACATTACGAAGCGGTGATGAACTCACATGCGCGTCTGACCTACAACAAAGTGTGGAGCATTCTGCAGGGCAACCCGGAGCTGCGTGAACAGTATGCGGCGCAGGTGAAGCACCTCGAAGAGCTGCACCGTATGTATGAGGTGCTGGAAACCGCCCGTGAACAGCGCGGTGGCATCTCGTTTGAAACCGACGAAGCCAAATTCATCTTCAACGCTGAGCGTCGCATTGAGCGCGTGGAGCGCACCGTACGTAACGATGCGCACAAGCTGATTGAAGAGTGCATGATTCTGGCCAACATCGCCTCCGCGCGTTTCGTTGAGAAACATCAGGAGCCGGCGCTGTTCCGCGATCACGATCGCCCGAGCGAAGACAGCATCACCAGCTTCCGTACCGTGCTGGGCGAGCTGGGTCTCAGCCTGCCGGGTGGGTCGAAACCGCAGCCGATCGATTATGCCGATCTGCTGACGCAGATTGCCGACCGTCCGGATGCTGAAATGCTGCAAACCATGCTGCTGCGTTCGATGAAGCAGGCGGTGTACGATCCGGAAAACCGCGGCCACTTTGGCCTGGCGCTGGCGTCGTATGCGCACTTTACCTCGCCGATCCGTCGCTATCCGGATCTGCTGCTGCACCGTGCCATCAAGTACCTGCTGGCCAAAGAGCAGGGCACGGTAAAAGGCAACACCACGCCAACCGGTGGTTATCACTACGATATGCAGCAGATGCTGCAGCTGGGTCAGCACTGTTCGATGACTGAACGCCGTGCCGACGAAGCGACGCGCGATGTGGCCGACTGGCTGAAGTGTGATTTTATGCAGGATCAGGTGGGTAACGTATTCAACGGCGTGATCTCCAGCGTGACCGGCTTTGGCTTCTTTGTTCGCCTCAACGATCTGTTCATTGATGGCCTGGTGCACGTCTCCACGCTGGACAATGATTACTATCGCTTCGATCCGGTGGGGCAGCGTCTGATTGGTGAATCCGGCGGTCGCACTTACCGTCTGGGTGATGCGGTGGAAGTGCGCGTTGACGCGGTGCACATGGATGAGCGCAAGATCGATTTCGCGCTGATCTCCAGCAAACGCGTACCGCGCGGTGAAGGGAAAACCGCGCGCGAGCGTGAGAAGCGTGGCGGCAAGCCACCGGCGAAGCGGCGTCGCGATGCGGGTCGCAAGGGCAACTTTGAGCCGGACGCCGCTTTCCGCGGTGAGAAGCAGCCGGCTGCGGCGAATAAAAGCGAGAAAAAAAGCAAAAAAGTCTCCGAAAAAACCCGTAAAATCGCCGCCGCAACCAAGGCGAAGCGCGCAGTGAAGAAGAAGGCCAGCGAAGCCTGATGGCCTCTTCACCCGCCAGCGGCCAGGTGCGTCAGCGCTGACGCACCTTGCTCAACCCTGTTTCGCAGGCTGCGCCCCAACGCGCAGCCTGATTAATGTTCTGTATTCAACGATATACATCCAACCTTGAGCAAAGTAATGAGTGAAATAATTTTTGGCATTCACGCCGTGCAGGCGCTGCTGGAGCGTGATCCCCAGCGTTTTCAGGAAGTCTTTATCCTTAAAGGCCGCGATGACCGCCGCCTGCAGCCGCTGATCGCCGCACTGGAAGCTCAGGGAATTGTGATTCAGCTGGCCAACCGCCAGTGGCTCGACGGCCAGGTCGAAGGCGGCGTGCACCAGGGTATCGTGGCGCGCGTTAAGCCGGGTAAAAACTATCAGGAAGGCGATCTGCCGGATCTGCTGGCTTCACTGGATCAGCCGTTCCTGCTGATTCTGGATGGCGTCACCGATCCGCATAACCTGGGCGCCTGCCTGCGCAGCGCCGATGCGGCTGGTGTGCATGCGGTGATCGTGCCGAAAGACCGTTCGGCACCGCTTAACGCCACGGCGAAAAAAGTCGCCAGCGGGGCGGCGGAAAACGTGCCGCTGATTCGCGTCACCAATCTGGCGCGCACCATGCGTCTGCTGCAGGAGTACAACGTCTGGATCGTCGGCACGGCCGGTGAAGCAGACCACACGCTGTATCAGAGCAAAATGACCGGCGCGATGGCGCTGGTGATGGGTGCGGAAGGAGAAGGCATGCGCCGCCTGACGCGCGAACACTGCGATGAGCTGATCAGCATCCCGATGGCCGGCAGCGTCTCTTCCCTCAACGTTTCGGTGGCCACCGGCGTTTGTCTGTTCGAAGCGGTGCGTCAGCGCCAGGCGTGATCGCCGCCGCAAAACCTCAGCTGTACCAGGCATAACTGCACATCCTCTCCATACTTATAGCCACATCAGTACGGGCAACAGGAGAGGAGAGTGCCATGGCCTGGACCACTCACAGCGTATTCAATCAACCATCTCCGCTCAGCAACAGCAATCTCTTCACCGGCGACAGCGCGCTGTGCGAGGCGGTGGTGCGTGAAGGGGCCGGCTGGGACCGCGAATGGCTGGCGTCCGTCGGCCTGCAGCTCGGCAGCGCGGAGTCACTGGAATTAGGTCGCCTGGCCAATGCACAGCCGCCGGAGCTGCTGCGTTACGACGCGCGCGGTGAGCGGCTCGACGAGGTGCGCTTTCATCCTGCCTGGCATCTGCTGATGCAGGGCGTGTGCGCCAGCCGGTTACATAACCTGAGCTGGCAGCCTGACGTGCAGGGCAGCGCCATGGTGGCACGCGCGGCGCGTTTCATTCTGCATGCGCAGGTGGAAGCCGGTTCACTCTGCCCGGTAACCATGACTCACGCCGCGATCCCGCTGCTGCAAACCCATCTGCCCGCTCCCTACGCCGACTGGCACGATCGGCTGCTGAGCGATCGGTATGATGCGCATCATCTGCCCGGCAGCCAGAAGCGCGGCCTGCTGATTGGCATGGGCATGACGGAGAAGCAGGGCGGCACCGATGTGTTGAGCAACACCACACGCGCCGAACCGCCTGGCACGCGTGCGCCGGGCGAACCCTGGCGCATCACCGGCCACAAGTGGTTTTTCTCGGTGCCGCAAAGCGACGCGCACCTGATTCTGGCGCAGACCGCCGCGGGGCTGAGCTGCTTCTTTCTGCCGCGCCTGCTGCCGGACGGCACGCGCAACGCCATTCGTCTTGAACGTCTGAAAGACAAGCTGGGCAACCGCGCCAATGCCAGTGCCGAAGTGGAGTTTCAGGATGCCTTCGGCTGGTTGATGGGTGAGGAGGGCGATGGCGTGCGGCTGATCCTGAAAATGGGCGGTATGACGCGCTTTGACTGTGCGCTCGGCAGCCACGGCCAGATGCGACGCGCGCTGGCGATAGCGCTGCATCACGCCGGTCAGCGCCAGGTGATGGGCAAAAACCTTAGCGATCAGCCGCTGATGCGCGCGGTGCTGGCGCAGCAGGCACTGCAGCTGGAGGGACAAACCGCACTGCTGCTGCGTCTGGCGCGCGCCTGGTCAACGCCAGCCAGCGCGCATGAACGGCTGTATGCACGCCTGTTCACCCCGGCGGCCAAGTTCGTGATCTGCAAAGCCGGTATGCCGTTTGTGGCTGAAGCCATGGAGGTGCTGGGCGGCATTGGCTACTGCGAAGAGAGTGAACTGCCGCGCCTGTATCGCGAGATGCCGGTGAACAGCATCTGGGAGGGCTCGGGTAACGTGATGTGCCTGGATGTGCTGCGTGTACTGGGACGGCATGCGGAGGTGCTTAGTATGCTGCAGGATGAGTTTGATGCAGTGAAGGGCAGCAATCGCCACTTCGATCGCTGCTGGCGTCAGCTGCGGTTGCAACTCGGCAACCTGCGCGAAGAGCAGGGACGGCAGGTCAGCGATATGCTGATTCGGCTGGCGAGTGCCGCGGTGCTGCTGAAAGCGGCAGAACCGCCGCTGGCGGACAGCTGGTGCGCGCGTTATCTTTCATCGCGCCCGGCACAGGCGCTGAGTGATGATCTGAGCGCACGCTTACTGCAGCGTGCTACTGCCGCCTGAGGGCGCGCCGTACAGAATGGCGGTGGCATACCAGAAGCCAGGCATGGTGGTCTCATCGACCATCAGGATCTGATAGTAAACCGCACCGCTCTGATTGGCGCGTGCAGCGATTGCACGCTGCACATCATCCGGCGAGCCGCGTGAATGGGCGCTGACGGTGCCAAGCTTCGGCAGGCCATAGCTTTGCGCGCGGGTGATCTCCTGCGCCTGAGTGGTGGGCGCTGGCGGGGGTTGTGGCGTGGTGTGCAGTGCAGCACAGCCGCTCAGCAGCAGGCCCAGCAGCAGAATAAGCGTACGCATGGTGGCTCCGGAAAACAGGCAGATGACTCAAGTGTAAGCCATCTGCCCCGGCTCATCAGTCGTTGAGGCGGAAAATACTCACCAACTGGGTCAGATGATGGCCTTTCTGACTCAGGTGCTGCGCCGTGTGCTCGGACTGGTTAATCATGTCGCTGCTCTGATGGGTCGCATGGCTGATGTGGTTCATCGCCAGATTGACCTGACCAATGCCCGCGGCCTGCTCCTGAGCGGCGATATTGATTTCCCCCATCAGGGTTTTCACCTGTTCGATATGGCTGACAATATGGCTCATGGCGTCACGCGTTTGTTCCGAGAGCGCATGGCCGGCGGCCACTTTGTCGATCGAACTGGCAATCAGCCCGTCAATCTCCTTCGCCGCATTGGCGCTGCGCTGCGCCAGCGCACGCACTTCCGCAGCGACGACCGCGAAGCCTTTGCCGTGCTCACCGGCGCGCGCCGCCTCAACCGCAGCGTTGAGCGCCAGAATATTGGTCTGGAAGGCAATCGACTCGATCACGTGGGTAATGTCGGCGATGCTCTGCGAGGCAATGCGAATCTCCGCCATGGTCTCTACCGAGCGCGCCACGGTGCTGCCGCCCTGGCTGACGGTGCTGGCGGCTTCACCGACCAGCGCCATCGCCTGACGCACGTTAGCGGCGGTTTGCGCCACGGTTGCGCCAAACTGCTCCATGCTGGCCGAGGTCTCTTCAACGCTGCTCGCCTGGCGGCCAATCTGCTCGCTGATGCTGGAACTGCTGGCCGCAATGGTGTCGGTGCCGTCGCTGATCTCACGCGCGGCGGCGCGTACCTGGCCTACCACTTTCTCCAGGCCGTCGCCAATGCCGTTAATCGCGCTCACCAGCTGGCCGATCTCGTCGCGGCGCGCTGAGTCGAGGTGCGCCTGCAGATTACCCGCCGCATACTGCTCGGCCAGATGGATCACCTGCTGCAGCGGCCGGGTAATGGCGCGCCGGCTATACAGCACAAAGCCAATCGCAAAGGCGAGCACCAGCGCCAGGCCAATCAGTATGAACAGATTGCGGCTGTGGGTGATCGGTGCCAGCAGGCTGGCGCGGCTGACTTCACCGGCGATAATCCAGTTCCAGCCCGGCAGTTGCTGCCATGCCAGCAGGCGGGTTTCGCCCTGATGCGCGATCTCCAGCAGGCCGTGCGGCTGCGTCAGGATCTGCTGCTGTACGCTGCGATCCCAGTCCGGCAGCTTGCCTTCTGACTGACGGGCAAACAGATACTGGCCCTGTGCGCTGCCCGGTGTGCCGTTCAGCACGAAGAAGCTGCCGCTGTCGCCGAGACGTCGCGCCAGCACTTTCTCCCGCATCAGCGCGTACTGTTTATCAATCTGCACGCCAACAAACAGAATGGCGATCACTGCGCCGCTGTCGTCCTGCACCGGCTGGTATTGGGTGATGTAGCGATGGCCGAACAGCGTCGCCAGGCCGCGATACACTTCGCCCTTATTCACGCTGCGCCACGCTGCACTGCTGCGGTCAAGCTGGGTGCCCACCGCGCGGCTGCCATCCTCTTTCTTCAGTGAGGTCGCGATGCGAATGTAATCCTCGCCGTCGCGCACAAAAATGGTGGAGACTGCACCGGTACGATCGAGAAAATCGTCCACGGCGATCTGATCGAGGTTGAGGGTTTTCAGCCCGGCACGCAGCGTCGGCGTGCTGAACGATCCCACCTGAATGCGTGAGCTGTCGTCACGGCTGAATCGCTTTGGTAAAAAGCTCTGAAACAGCCGGGTATAGTTCGCCACTTCTTCCGATAAGGTCGCGTTAAACATCGTGGCCATTTCATTAATGCCGAGCACCTGGTTTTGCATATCGTCGACAGCTAACTGCTCCAGCTGGCGCGCGGCGTTATGGCTGAGCGTTAACGTCAGGGCAAACAGCACGATTGCCACACTGAAAGACGTCAATACAGACAGCTTAATTCCGAGACTCATGGCGCTGAGAGAGAGACGCTTCATAAAGTACCTTTAATAAATAACTGGAGGGGTACAGGATCAACGGCAAAATGCGGCAAATGTTTAGGGCAGAAATTAATCGAAATAAATGTGATGTGGCTCGCGTTTTGGCCGGCAGCACGTACACTGAGACCAGTGATAATCATTCTCAACGGAGACGGTATGATTGAGTTGGCAACGGAGAACCTGGCGGGCATTGAGTGTATTCACGCGGCACCGGCCGGACAGCGGCTGGCGCGCTTACCCACCATCCTGTTTTATCACGGATTTACCTCGTCGAAAGAAGTGTACAGCTACTTTGCCGTGGCGCTGGCGCAGGCCGGTTTCCGTGTGGTGATGCCGGATGCAGAGATGCACGGCGCACGCTACAACGGCGATACCGACGCGCGCATGACGCACTTCTGGGAGATTTTGCGCCAGAACATTGATGAAGTGCCGCTGCTGGAAGCGGCGCTGCGCGACAACGATTGGGTGGCGGACGAGCGTTTCGCCATTGCCGGCGCCTCAATGGGCGGGATGACCGCGCTGGGCGCGATGGCGCGCTATCCACACCTGCACAGCGTTGCCTGCCTGATGGGCTCCGGTTACTTCATGCAGCTCAGTCAGACGCTGTTCCCGCCGCTGGTAGCGCACACGCCAGAGCAAAAAGCGGCGTTACAGGCGCGGCTGGCCCCGCTGGCAGCCTACGATCCCTGTCAGCAGCTGGCGCAGCTGGCTAACCGGCCGCTGCTGTTATGGCACGGTGAAGCGGATGAAGTCGTACCGTTTGCCGAAACGGTACGGCTGGAGAAGGCGTTGCGCGAGGCGCAGCTCGACAGCCGGCTCACCTTTCTGGCGGAAAAGCAGATCGGGCACAAAATCACGCCGCCAGCGCTCACCGCGCTGGTCAGTTTCTTTAAACATCATTTGTAAAACGGAACGGGCTGGCGGCGCGGAGCACGCCAGCCCGGGATAACAGGCCGGACTACAGTTGTGACGACAAGCGGTCGGCGGCGCTGGTGTTCGCGCTGACCGGGTTACCGCCTGGCGCATCCAGCCGGTTAACGTAGACATAGCCTGAAGCCGCTTTGCTGCTGTTACTTCTCATCTGCAGCGCCTGGTCAGCGGAGCTGGCAAGAGCGGGGGTAGACAGGAAGAGACCCAGTAAAGTGGCGATAATGACAGCTTTCATAATCGACTCCTCACTCCAGGGATTTCACTCTCAGGCGCGCTGATTAAGCCAAACCGTTGCGCCTGTAGAGAGTTTAGTTCTTCACCAGTACGACGCCAGATCGTCATGCTGAACGCCTCGTTCAGGGATTTTGAACAATCTCTGACTAACCTGCTGAATCTCAATCCTTAGCACGAAAGGTGTCCCCGCCTGGCACGGCAGCGACAATTTGATGAATTGTGCGCTTGAGTTTCCCCGGCGAGGTCAGTATGATTACGCGTCAATTTTTCAGCTGCATTCAGAGGTGTGTTTCATCTTTTGGGTGATTCGCAACCTATAACGTTCCTTGCTTCCGTGGGCCGCAGCTGACCCTGACAGGAGGCTGAATAATCCGTAAGGAGCTATCGATGCGTCATTACGAAATCGTATTTATGGTCCATCCTGACCAGAGCGAGCAGGTTCCGGGCATGATCGAGCGTTACACTGGTGCTATCACTGGTGCACAGGGCACGATCCACCGTCTGGAAGACTGGGGTCGCCGTCAGCTGGCTTACCCGATCAACAAACTGCACAAAGCACACTACGTTCTGCTGAACGTAGAAGCACCGCAGGAAGTGATCGACGAGCTGGAAACTAACTTCCGCTTCAACGACGCCGTTATCCGCAGCATGGTTATGCGCGTTAAGCACGCGGTAACTGAAGCTTCTCCGATGGTTAAAGCGAAAGACGAGCGTCGTGAGCGCCGCGAAGACTTCGCTAACGAATCGGCAGAAGACTCAGATGCTGGGGATTCTGAAGAGTAATCCACGATGACGGCCAATCGGCTGCGCCTGTCTGGCACCGTGTGCAAGACGCCAGTTCGAAAAGTCAGTCCGTCAGGGATTCCTCACTGCCAGTTCGTGCTTGAGCATCGTTCTGTGCAGGAGGAAGCCGGGTTTCACCGGCAAGCCTGGTGTCAGATGCCGGTGATTATCAGCGGCAGCGCCCATCAGGCGATTACTCAACATATAACGGTCGGCACGCAACTCACACTCGAAGGTTTTATTAGCTGCCATCAGGCACGCAATGGCCAGAGCAAACTTGTGTTACATGCCGAGCAGATTGAATTGATAGATTCTGGAGACTAGCCAAATGGCACGTTATTTCCGTCGTCGCAAGTTCTGCCGTTTCACCGCGGAAGGCGTTCAAGAGATCGATTATAAAGATATCGCAACGCTGAAAAACTACATCACTGAAAGCGGCAAGATTGTTCCAAGCCGTATCACCGGTACTCGTGCAAAATACCAGCGTCAGCTGGCTCGTGCTATCAAGCGCGCGCGTTACCTGTCTCTGCTGCCGTACACTGATCGTCATCAGTAATCGGCAACTGTCCATTAACGACTTTAAGAGGATAAGGTAATGCAAGTTATTCTGCTTGATAAAGTAGCAAACCTGGGCAGCCTGGGTGATCAGGTTAACGTTAAAGCGGGCTACGCTCGTAACTTCCTGGTTCCACAGGGTAAAGCTGTTCCTGCTACAAAGAAAAACGTTGAGTTCTTCGAAGCGCGCCGCGCTGAACTGGAAGCCAAACTGGCTGACGTTCTGGCTGCTGCTAACGCACGTGCAGAGAAAATCAATGCACTGGGCACCGTTACTCTCGCGTCTAAAGCAGGCGACGAAGGTAAACTGTTCGGTTCCATCGGTACCCGCGACATCGCTGATGCAGTTACTGCAGCTGGCGTTGAAGTGGCGAAGAGCGAAGTTCGCCTGCCAAACGGCGTTCTGCGCACCACCGGTGAGCACGAAGTTGACTTCCAGGTTCACAGCGAAGTATTCGCGAAACTGGTTGTGAATGTAGTAGCTGAGTAATTTTTTACTTAGTTTGAAAGCGCCGGCCTTGTGCCGGCGTTTTTGTTTCTGTCGCTTACTGCGCGCGGATAAAGCTGCCGTCCGGCTGGCGGGTAAACAGCACCGGGCCGTTACTGCTCTCGACCGTTAAGCCGGTCACCACGCCCTGCGCGTTCTGACGAATCTTCACCTGCTGACCACTCTGCAGCGCGCTCAGCGGCTGCCCATCGCCTTCCACCCGCGCCATGGCAAACACATCATTGACCGGCAGATTGTTGTCACGGAACAGCTGTGCCAGCGTCTGGCCCGAGGCCACGGTATAGCTGTGCCATTCGCCCTGGGCATCACTCTTTGGCGTCGTATTCTGCGGCGGCTGCGCATTGTTATCGTAGATTTCCGCCTGCATCGGCACCTCTTTGCCGCTGCTCTCTGCCGGACGTTCCACCGGATACTGCGGCGTGCTGGCAGGCCAGAGAAACGCCAGCAGCATCACCAGCAGGGCAATAACGATACCGCGTCGGTGCAGCGGCGGCAGCGGATCCATCCAGCGTACGTTATCCAGCAGATGCCAGATGCGCTGCAGCACAGCGGGTATACGCGACGGGGTTTCAGAAGCCATTCTTTCCTCCTCCTCGCTGGCGGTCGTGACGCGCCTGTCAGGCAGCCAGCGTTGCAACCGGGAAAATAAGGTACGCGGTGCGCGCGTCCTGCGACGTCGTGGGGCGATTTGGCCCATGGATGCTCTCTTGTTCTATAGTATGGGCAAAGCGGGCGCGAAGTGCCTGCCAGCATTGAAAAATTTGACCTGCATATTGTTTCTCTTTCCCCGGGAAATGTCATCCGCGGCGCGCGAGATTTTACGCCAGCCGCCTGCGCTGTTATGCTGCCGGTTCTATTTTCTCCGGGATTAAGGAAACAAGATGACGACCCCTTCATTTGACAGCGTCGAATCACAAGCAAGTTACGGTATCGGTTTACAGGTTGGTCAGCAGCTGCAAGAGTCTGGACTGCAGGGTCTGCAGCCAGAAGCGCTGCTTGCGGGCCTGCGCGACGCGCTGGAAGGGAACTCACCGGCAGTTCCGGTTGACGTGGTACACCGTGCGCTGCGTGAAGTCCACGAGCGTGCCGAAGGCGTACGTCGTGAGCGCGTCGAAGCCATGGCGGCCGAAGGTCAGCAGTTCCTCGAGCAGAATGCACAGCGTGAAGGTGTGAGCAGCACCGAATCCGGCCTGCAGTTCAGCGTCATCACCCAGGGCGATGGTCCGATCCCATCACGTCAGGATCGCGTACGCGTGCACTACACCGGTAAGCTGATTGACGGCACCGTGTTTGATAGCTCCGTTGCCCGTGGCGAACCGGCTGAATTCCCGGTCAGCGGCGTGATTGCCGGCTGGATTGAAGCGCTGACCCTGATGCCGGTTGGTTCGAAGTGGGAGCTGGCCATTCCGCACAATCTCGCTTACGGCGAGCGCGGCGCGGGTGCCTCTATCCCGCCATTCAGCACCCTGATTTTCGAAGTCGAGCTGCTGGAAATCCTGTAATAAACAGCGGGCGCCATATCTGGCGCCCGCGGTCACTACTTCTTCTCTGCCTGCTTCTGTAGATCTACCTGCCAGATGGCAAAGCCCGTTTCATCACTGCCGACGGCTTTCATCGGATAATCAGCATACTTCTCAATAAACTGCGTGGCTTTTGCGCCCGGCGCGGTCTCAAAGCGAATATCCAGCGGCGTTGCGCTGGCGATCGGTGCCAGCCGCCAGTTGTGATCGGCCTGTGGCTGCACCGCGCCGTGGGCGCGGGTTTCGCTGCTGATGTAGGCGGCCACCACCGAGCGGTTCTCATCCGGCGAAGCAAACGCAACATACTGCTCACCGGTACCGGCAAATTTCCCGCCCCAGGCACGGTAATTATTGGTGGCAACGAGGAAGGTCGCTTTGGGGTCGATCGGTTTGCCCTGCCAGCGCAGATCCTGAATACGTGATGCCGCCGGGTTAATCAGCTGGCATTCGGCGTCGTAGCGCGCCGGTTGCGTTACATCGATCTGATACTGCACGCCGTCAATTACATCAAAATTGTAGGTGCGGAAATCCCAGTTGATCAGCGACTGCGGCTGACGACGATGCACGTCGATCTGATTAAACTGCGCTGCCGAGCACTCCAGCCACTCTTTCACCTGCGCGCCGCTGACTTTCATCACCACCAGCGTATTCGGGTAGAGATAGAGATCGGCGGCATTACGGAAGGTAAGATCGCCTTTTTCCACTTCAACATAGCTGGCCGGATCGTTCTTACGGCCGCCGGCCTTGAACGGGGCCGCTGCCGAGAGCACCGGTAAGCGGCCCAGATCGGGATCACCCTGAATGAAGCGTTCGACGTAAGCACGCTGCGCATTATTGACGATCTGCACGGTGGGATCGTCCTGCACCAGCGACAGATAGCTGTACATCACATCCGCCGACTTGCCGATCGGTTTTGCCACAAACTCACGCGTAGCGCGATGATCGTCGGCCAGCACTTTCACCAGATCGGCATCTTCCGCCGCCAGCGATTTTTTCGCCACCGCATCGTAAACTGGCCGCGCTTCGGCTTTACCCAGGGTCACCTGCCAGTTGCCGCTGTCATTTTTCAGCACCAGGTCAACTACGCCGAGATGATCGCCCCACATGCCGGGCATTACCGCCGGTACGCCGTTAAGCGTGCCCTGAGCGATATCCGCGCCTTTAATCTCCGCAAACTCTTTGCCGGGAAACACCGCGTGCGCATGGCCGAACATGATGGCATTGATACCTGGCACCTGACTGAGGTAATACACCGAGTTTTCCGCCATGGCATGGTACGGCTCACTGCTCAGACCGGAGTGCGGAATAGCGATGATTATTTCAGCACCTTTTGCGCGCATTTCCGGCACATAGCGCTTCGCTGTCTCGGTGATGTCATCAACGCGCACTTTACCCTGCAGATTGTTGCGATCCCACACCATAATCTGCGGTGGTACGAAGCCGATATAGCCGATTTTCAGCGTATGCGGCTTGCCGTCGCGGTCTTTTACCGTGGTTTCTTTAATTAAATAGGGGGTAAACAGCGGCTTGCCACTGGTTTCATCGATAACGTTGGCATTGATGTAGGGAAAACGTGCCCCGGCAATCGCCTGCTGCAGATAGGGCAGGCCGTAGTTAAATTCGTGGTTACCCAGATTGCCTACCGCATAATCCAGCGTATTAAGGGCTTTATACACCGGATGGATTTCTCCCGGCTGCAGGCCTTTGGCCGCCATGTAATCACCCAGCGGGCTGCCCTGAATAATGTCGCCGTTATCCACCAGCACGCTGTTTGCTACTTCGCCGCGCGCCTGCTGGATGAGCGTGGCGGTGCGCACCAGACCAAACTTTTCGGTCGGCGTGTCTTTGTAGTAATCGAAATCCATCATGTTGCTGTGCAGATCGGTGGTTTCCAGAATGCGTAAATCCACCGTGGCAGCCTGCACCGTGGCGGCTGCAACGCACAGTGCCAGTAACGACATGCTCGCTTTGAACATGGCTTGCTCCTTGTTCGCTTTAATGGGCCTCTCAAAATAATGTAAAACCATGACGAATTATCATTTCAATTTGTGATGAGGCTCTGGATTTTGCCTCTTTCCTGGGCAAGCTGACGGAGTGCCTGCCATTCAGCATTGCGCCATAGCCGTCACGAGCGAACTATGATATTGATAATCAAAGCGAATACGCTTAGCTGCGGCTGTCACAGCGCACCTGCTAAAATATCTGGAGACGGGCTGCCGGGGTTCAGCGGCAGCATCAGCCGAAATGAGGTGAACAATGTTAGATAAAATTTGCCAGCTGGCGCGCAGCGCGGGCGATGCCATTATGCAGGTCTACGATGGCGCACAACCGCTGGACGTGACGCGTAAATCGGATGATTCACCGGTCACGGCGGCCGATCTGGCGGCACATCAGGTTATCGTGCAGGGCTTAGCGGCCCTGACGCCTGACGTGCCGGTGCTGTCGGAAGAGGATCCACCCGGCTGGGATGTGCGTCAGCACTGGCAGCAATACTGGCTGGTCGATCCGCTCGACGGCACCAAAGAGTTCATCAAGCGTAACGGCGAGTTCACGGTCAATATCGCGCTGATTGAGCACGGCAAACCGGTGCTGGGCGTGGTGTACGCGCCGGCGCTGGGGGTGATGTATTCTGCGGCCGAAGGCAAAGCGTGGAAAGAAGAGGGCGGCCACACCACGCAGATCCACGTGCGTGAAGCGCGACCGCTGCTGGTGGTGGTGAGCCGTTCGCACGCCGATAAAGACGAAGAGCTGAAAGAGTATCTGACCCAGCTGGGCGAGCATCAGACCACCGCTATTGGCTCCTCGCTCAAGTTCTGCCTGGTGGCAGAGGGCAAGGCGCAGCTCTATCCGCGCTTCGGGCCGACCAATATCTGGGATACCGGTGCCGGCCATGCGGTAGCCATTGCCGCTGGCGCGCACGTACATGACTGGCAGGGCAAAACCCTCGACTACGCCCCGCGCGAGTCGTTCCTGAATCCGGGCTTCCGCGTCTCGCTGTTCTGATACGCTATGCGCGCCACCCGCTGTGGCGCGATCACGCCTGCAGCAGCTGATGGATCAGTTTCATCGCCTGCTGCACTTCATCCTGCGTCAGCGGACCGTCCTTGGCGTAACGCACATGGCCGGTCTTGTCCAGAATCACAATCGCCGAACCGCCTTTCTCCAGCTGCCACGCCTTGCGCGCGTTGCCGTTGCTGTCGACAATAAACTGTGACCACGGATACTGCTGTTTATTGCTCTCAATGCTGCTGCGCACAAACATCCCGGTGCCGGGAATGGCATCATCGGTATTAACCACCGTGGTGGTTTGATAGCGGTCGTGCGGCAGCTGGGCGGCTTTGATGGCTTCAATCAGCGCGGCGTTCTGTTCTTTGGCTGACGAGCGTCCGGCAATATGCAGGATGACCCGCACTTTGCCACTCAGCTGGGCGCTGTTCCAGGGCTGGTAGCGAAACTTCTCCTGCTGATACAGCAGTTCTCCTTTGTCGTTAACACCGACTGCCGGTACGCGCTCGCCAACCTTAAACGCGTGGGCTGAGGCAAGGCTGGGCAGCAGCAGCGCCAGGGCTATCACGGAATGTGCCAAACGCATGGTAATGCTCCTTAGTGATCCGACCAGTTATTCATGTTTTTGCAATATTAGGCGTGGATGATGCGCCTGTCGCGATGAGATAGCAGCTTTGTAACCCATGCCACAATTCCTTAACCAATGAAGGTTTATACTGGATTTTGTGATCGTTATGACAGAGTTCTCTGTAATGATGTGTCAATTCAGTAAAAAATCCATTTTTTCGGAACATCGGCAAGGAATCATGTTCTATAGTTATGCCTCATTTGCGCTTCAAGGGCTCGTACCGAATTTGGCAACGGCGAAGCGTATTACATCTGTTCAGGAGTTAAACAGCATGAAGATCTTCCAGCGCTATAATCCGCTGCAAATTGCGAAATATGTAAAGACGCTATTTAAAGGAAGGTTGTACATCAAGGATGTTGGCGCGTTTGAGTTCGACAAAGGCAAAGTCATGTTGCCGCGCGTCAAGGATAAACAGCACCTTAGCGTGATGTCAGAAATCAACCGCCAGGTGCTGCGGCTGCAAGCCGAGTACAACTAAGCAAAAGAAAGGGCGCCGCTGGCGCCCTGAATCTTTCTGTAACCGCACGATCACTGCTACGCGGCAGGCCCTTCAGACTCATCCAGCGTACTCTTCGACACATTCAGCACCGGCGGGCGGTCATCAATGCGCGTCACCAGCAGCTGGTCGATGCGGTAGCTGTCGATATCCACCACCTCGAATTTGTAGCCAGAGAATTTGACGAAATCGGTGCGTTTGGGGATCTTACGCAGCATATACATCATAAAGCCGCCGATGGTCTCGTAGTTGCCGGACTGCGGGAACTCGTCGATATCCAGCACGCGCATCACGTCATCAATCGGCGTACCGCCTTCCACCAGCCAGGAATTCTCGTCGCGCGCCACAATCTGCTCTTCCAGCCCCTGACCGACCAGATCGCCCATCAGCGTGGTCATCACGTCATTAAGCGTGATAATCCCGACCACCAGCGCATATTCGTTCATGATCACCGCGAAGTCTTCGCCGGCGGTTTTAAAACTCTCCAGCGCCTCTGACAGCGTCAGTGTATCCGGCACAATCAGCGCCGAACGAATCTGCACGCCGCTGTTGAGCGTCATGCTTTGGTTGCCCAGCACGCGCAGCAGCAGCTCTTTGGAATCAACGTAACCAACGATATGGTCGATATCGCCGTCGCACACCAGAAACTTCGAATGCGGGTGTTGCGCGATTTTGGTTTTCAGGCTGGTTTCGTCTTCGTGCAGATCGAACCACACGATATTTTCACGCGAGGTCATGGACGAAGGCACGGTGCGTGATTCCAGCTCAAACACGTTCTCGATCAGCTCGTGCTCCTGCTTACGCAGCACGCCGGCCAGCGCGCCCGCTTCTACCACCGCGTAAATGTCATCCGAGGTGATGTCATCTTTACGCACCATCGGCAGCTTAAAGATGCGAAAGAACACGTTGGCCAGGCCATTGAACAGCCATACCAGCGGGCGGAAAACCAGCAGGCAGAAGCGCATCGGATTGATGATGCGCAGCGCGATGGCTTCCGGCGCGATCATGCCGACGCGTTTTGGCGTCAGGTCGGCAAACAGAATAAACAGGCTGGTGACGATGGTGAAGGAGCAGATAAAGCTGAGCTGATCCGCCAGTTCCGGCTCCATAAAGCGGTTGAACAGGCTGCTGAAGGCGGGCGAAAACGCCGCATCGCCGACGATACCGCCGAGAATCGCGACGGCGTTGAGGCCAATCTGTACCACGGTGAAGAACATGCCAGGCTGTTCCTGCATCTTCAGCACGCGCTGCGCGTTGATGTTGCCTTCATCGGCCAGCAGTTTCAGTTTGATCTTGCGGGCAGCCGCCAGCGAGATCTCCGACAGAGAAAAAAATGAACTGATTACGATCAGTAAAAGAATGACAAGCAGGCTATCAAGCATAAAAGATCCGTTGGGTTAATCACTTGTCATTTTTGGCCTGGGCAGCGCGAAGAGGCGTACATCCGGTACTTACCCGTCAAACAGGGCTATCCGTGCCAAAAATGTCTGCGCCAGTTCGACAAAGTCACGTTAACGTCGGGGCAGAAATGCGTGCAGGCGAGGCCTGCTGGTCGCTGATTATAGCAGCAGCGCTATTGCTGCCGCCAGCGGCGTGATTGGCCGGCTCGGATTAATCCGAGTGGCGGCTGGTGGTGCGCAGAAGCACGGCTTCGTTGTTGTATCGGTACGCACATTTACCGACAATAGCAGTCGATTTGGCTTAGCGGCCGTTTTTACGCAGCCGCTCGCAAAAAAGAGCGGCTATGCTGATGGGTATGCAAGGTGTGGTGATACCCTTTCCACCAGAGTTAACGCCCCTGCGGAATAGGGGCAGGCATTATTAACAGGAGTACGCGTGCCGCGATTTCATGCTTATTGCTTGGCCAGCCTGCTGCTTGCCGCACCTGCTGTTGAGGCAGCCAAAGTGCGACTGCAGCTGGAAGGCCTGACCGGGGAGTTACAGAAAAACGTCAGGGCGCGCTTGTCCACTATCGGCAGTGACGAGGTGTCGAACGACGGCCGTTTCCAGGCGCGCGTGGCTGCCGCGATCAAAGAAGGCCTGCGCGCGCTCGGCTATTACGAGCCGCAGATCGACTTTGAATCACGCCCGGCACCGCCGCAGGGTGGCCGTCCGGTGCTGATTGCCCGCGTCACCGCCGGTGAGCCGGTGAAGATTGGCGGCAGCACCATCGTGGTGGAAGGTGCCGCGAAAGACGATCCTGACTATCAGGCGTGGGTGAAGCAGGGCAGGCCTAAAGTCGGCAGCCAGCTTAATCACGGCGACTACGATAAATTCAAAAACGGCTTCTCCAGCCTGGCGCTGCGTAATGGTTACTTCGACGGTGACTTTAAGCAGAGCCAGCTTGGTGTCTCGGTCGAACGGCGTTTAGCATTCTGGGATATCGACTACGACAGCGGCCCGCGCTATCGCTTCGGCGATGTCAGCTTTGAGGGCTCGCAAATCAATGAAGCCTATCTGCGCAACCTGGTGCCGTTCAAAAAGGGCGATCCCTACAGCTCACGCGATTTGGCCGAACTCAATCGTCGCCTCTCCGCCACCGGCTGGTTTAATTCTGTCGTCGTGGCACCTGAGTTCGATAAAGGGCGCCAGACCAAAGTGCTGCCGCTCAGCGCCGCCGTGTCGCCGCGCGTGGAGAACACCATCGAAGCTGGTGTCGGTTACTCGACGGACGTCGGACCGCGGCTGAAAGGTACGTGGAAAAAGCCGTGGATCAACGACAGCGGCCACAGCCTGACCTCCAGCGCCTATATCTCCGCGCCGGAGCAGCAGCTTGATCTCAGCTATAAAGTGCCGCTGCTGAAAAGTCCGCTGGAGCAGTACTACACCTTCTCCGGCGGCCTGAAACGCACCGATCTCAACGACACCAAATCGGACACCACCACGCTGGCGATGTCGCGTAACTGGGACAGCAGCTCCGGCTGGCAGCGCGCGGTTAACCTGCGCTGGAGTCTCGACCACTTTACTCAGGGCAGCGTCACCAACACCACCATGCTGCTCTATCCGGGCGTCAGCCTGAACCGCACCCGTTCGCGCGGCGGCCTGATGCCGACCTGGGGCGATTCACAGCGCTACTCGGTAGACGTGTCGGACACCACCTGGGGTTCAGACGTCGACTTCCTGATCCTGCAGGCGCAGAACGTGTGGATCCGCACGCTGGGCGAGAAGCATCGCTTTGTGGCGCGCGGTAACCTTGGCTGGATTGAAACCAACGATTTCGAAAAAGTGCCGCCCGATCTGCGCTTCTTCGCCGGCGGTGACCGCAGCATTCGCGGTTACAAATACAAAGATATCTCGCCGCGCGATGACGAAGGCAAACTCACCGGTGCCTCAAAACTGGCCACCGGCTCGCTCGAGTATCAGTACAACGTCTCGGGCAAATGGTGGGGCGCGGTATTCGTCGACTCCGGCGAAGCGGTCAACGACATCAAGCAGAGTAATGTTAAAACCGGTGCAGGCTTCGGCGTGCGCTGGTCTTCTCCGGTAGGGCCGATCAAGTTTGATATCGCGCGCCCGATTGGTGACGACAAGGAGCATGGATTGCAATTTTATGTAGGACTGGGGCCTGAACTATGAAGCTGTGGAAAAAGGTCCTGATCGGTATCGGTATTTTCGTGCTGGTGCTGTTGGCCAGCGTGGCGTTTCTGGTGGGCACCACGCCCGGATTGCATCTGTTGTTTAAAGGTGCCGATCGCTGGGTGCCGGGCCTGTCGATTAACAAGGTGGAAGGCGGCTGGCGCGATCTGACGCTGAGCGGTGTGAAATACCAGATGCCGGGCGTCAGCGTGGATGCCGGGCGCTTCCATCTGGCGCTCAACCTCAACTGCCTGCTGCACTCCTCGGTGTGCGTGAACGATATCGCGCTGCAGGATGTCAGCGTGGTGGTCGACAGCAAAAAAATGACGCCCGCCAGTGCGCCGCCGCCGGAAGAGGAGAGCGGCAGCAGCAATCTCAGCACGCCATACCCGATTACCCTGAGCCGGGTCAGCCTGCATAACATTAACGTCAAAGTCGATGACACCGCCATTTCACTGCTCGACTTCACCAGCGGCCTGCAGTGGCAGGATCGCGCGCTGACGCTCAATCCCACCCATATCCAGAGCCTGCTGATCGCGCTGCCGAAGGCGGCGAAAGTGGCTGACGAACAGGTGGTGCAGCCTAAAGTGCAGCAGCCGCAGCCGGATGAGAAACCGCTGGGCGAAACGCTGCAGGCGATGTTTGCCGAGCCGCTGCTGCCGGCACTGCCGGATTTCCAGCTGCCACTCGATATCAACGTGCAGCAGCTGTTGGGTGAGCAGTTGCGCATCACCGGCGATACGGATGTGGCGATTACGCGTCTGCTGCTGAAGGCCAAAACTACCGACCGGCATGTGCAGCTGGAGACCTTTGACGTCGACTCGCCGCAGGGACAGCTCAACGCCAGCGGCGATGCCCGGCTGGCGGATAACTGGCCGGTCAATTTTGTGCTCAACGGCTCGCTGAATCTCGATCCGATTAAAGGCGAGAAGATCAAACTGAACCTCGCCGGGGCAATGCGCGACGAGCTGAAGCTGGGCCTGAACCTCTCGGGGCCGGTGCGTGCTCAGCTGGACGCCGCCGCGCAGCCGGCGGTAGCCGGTCTGCCGCTGTCGCTCAAACTCACCAGCCCGCAGCTGCGCTGGCCGCTGACCGGTCCGGTGCAGTATCAGGCGGATAATCTCGACTACCAGTTCAGCGGCAAAGCCACCGACTATGTGATGTCGCTGCGCACCGCGGTGAAGGGCGAAGCGGTGCCGCCGGCCACCATTACACTGGACGGTAAAGGCAACGTGCAGCAGTTCAGCCTGGATAAACTTCGCGTGGCGGCGCTGCAGGGCAACATTGACCTTAGCGCGCTGGTGGACTGGAGCAAAGCCATCAGCTGGCGCAGCGAACTGACGCTGGCGGGCATCAATACCGCTAAACAGTATCCTGACTGGCCGGCAAAGCTCGACGGTAAAATCACCACGCGCGGCAGCCTGTACGGCGGTAGCTGGCAGCTTAGCGTGCCGCAGCTGGCGCTGAAGGGCAATGTGAAACAGAACGCGGTGAGCGCCGAAGGCTCGCTGACCGGCAACAGTTACAATCAGTGGAAAATCCCCGGCATTGACATCGCGCTGGGGCGCAACCATCTGGACGTGAAGGGCGAACTGGGCGACGCGCTAAATCTGGATGCCAGTGTCGATGCACCGCATCTGGATAACGCGCTGCCGGGCCTCGGCGGCGTAGCCAAAGGCACCATCAAAGCGCGCGGTACGCTGCAGGCGCCCCAGCTTCTGGCCGATCTTACCGCCAGCGGCCTGCGCTGGCAGCAGTTGCAGATCCGCCGTGTCACGCTGCAGAGCGATGTGAAATCCAGCGATCAGGTCGCCGGTAAACTGCAGCTGCGCGTGGAGCAGCTACAGCAGGACGCGCTTAAGATCGGCCTGCTGACGCTCAACGCCGACGGTAACGAGAAGCAGCATCAGCTGAAACTCAACGTGCAGGGCGAGCCGGTCTCCGGCCAGCTGGCGCTCAACGGCAGCTTTGACCGCCAGACGCAGCGCTGGCAGGGTAATCTCAACAATACGCGTTTTGACACGCCGGTGGGCGAATGGCGCCTGACGCGCGCGATGACGATTGACTACCTGAACAGCAAACAGAGCGCCACCATCGGGCCGCACTGCTGGCAAAACCCCAACGCGCAGCTGTGCGTGCCGGAGCCGATCGAGGCCGGTGCCAGCGGCCATGCGCACGTGGTGCTGAACCGCTTCGATCTGGCGATGATCAAGCCGTTCCTCACCGATGCCACCCAGCTGAACGGCGTATTCAGCGGTGATGCACGCGTGAACTGGACCGCCGACGGCGCGCTGCCGACCGGCACGGTATCGCTTAAAGGAAACGGCGTAAAAGTGGTGCAGGATGTGCAGGGGAATAACCTGCCGATCGCCTTCGACACGCTCAACCTGAATGCGGCGCTGCGTAATGGACGCGCGCAGCTCGACTGGCTGATTCACATCGTGAATAACGGTCAGCTGAGCGGCAACGTGCAGATCGCCGATCCGGAGAATCGCCGCCAGCTGTCAGGCAACATCGGCATCAGCAACATTTCGCTGGCGATGCTCAACCCGGCGCTGATGCAGGGCGAGAAGATCAAAGGCAACCTCAACAGCAATCTGCGTCTCGGCGGCACGTTGCAGCAGCCGCAGATCTTTGGTCAGCTGGGACTGAGCGATGTTGATGTGGACGGCAGCTTTATGCCAGTCGATCTCACCTCGGCCAATCTCAACCTGGTGTTTAACGGCATGAGTTCCACGCTCAACGGCCTGATCCAGACGCAGCAGGGTAACCTCAATCTGGGTGGCAACGCGGACTGGAGCCAGCTGGATAACTGGCGCGCGCGCGTTACTGCGCAGGGCAGCCGTATTCGCGTTACCGTTCCGCCGATGGTGCGGATGGACGTTTCGCCGGACCTGGCGTTTGAAGCCACACCGGCGGCGTTCAATCTTGACGGCAAGGTTGATATTCCGTGGGCGCGCATCACGGTGCAGGAAGTGCCGGAGAGCGCTACCGGCGTGTCGTCGGATGAGGTGATGCTGGATGAGAACCTCAAGCCGATTCAGCCGAAAACCGCCGCGATCCCGATCAACAGCAATCTGGTGATCCACGTCGGCAACGATGTGCGCCTCTCGGCCTTTGGCCTGAAAGCGCGCCTCAACGGCGATCTCAAACTGGTGCAGGATAAAACCGGCCTGGGCTTAAACGGACAAATCAATATTCCTTCCGGCCGTTTCCACGCGTATGGTCAGGATCTGATTGTGCGTAAAGGCGAGCTGCAGTTCGCCGGTCCGCCGGATCAGCCGTACGTCAACCTGGAGGCGATTCGTAACCCGGAAGCCACCGAAGATGATGTGACAGCCGGTCTGCGCGTCACCGGGCTGGCCGACGAGCCGAAGGTAGAGGTCTTCTCCGACCCGGCAATGTCGCAGCAGGAGGCGCTGTCTTACCTGTTACGCGGTCAGGGACTCAGCAGCGATGGCGACAGCAACGCCTTAACCTCGGCGCTGGTTGGACTGGGGGTTGCACAAAGTGGTCAGGTTATGGGTAAAATCGGCGAGACCTTCGGCGTCAGTAACCTTGCGCTTGATACCACCGGTGTCGGCGACAGCCAGCAGGTGCAGGTGAGTGGTTATGTGCTGCCGGGTCTGCAGGTAAAATACGGTGTTGGCATATTTGATTCACTGGCGACGCTCACTTTGCGTTATCGCCTGATGCCCAAACTCTATTTGGAAGCCGTGTCGGGTCTCGATCAGGCACTGGATTTGCTCTATCAGTTTGAGTTTTAGCAATGCGAATAATTGTCTACGGCAGTTTACGGCGCAAGCAGGGAAATAGTCATTGGATGACCAATGCGCAATGGCTCGGCGACCATCAGATTGAAGGGTTTGCGCTCTACAATCTCGGTCACTATCCGGGCGTGGTTGAGGGGGACGGCACGGTGTACTGCGAAGTGTATCGCATCGACGCCAGCACCCTCGGCGAGCTGGATGCCTTGCGCAGCAAGAACGGCGAGTATAAGCGCCAGCTGATCCAGACGCCCTACGGCAGCGCCTGGCTGTACGTGTATCAGCGTTCGATTGCCGGGCGCACCCGCATCGCGAGTGGCGACTGGTTACGGCGCGATGACGCCGCAGAAGCGTAAATAAAAACACCGCCCAGTGGGCGGTGTTTTTTTATCTGCCGATCGCCATACATAGCGATGCGGCAGCGCTGACAGAAAACTTATTTCTTCTGTGCGCGCTCGAAAGAGGAGATGATTTCAGCTTTAGCCGCTTCCGCGTTGTCCCAGCCGTCAACCTTCACCCATTTGCCTTTTTCCAGATCTTTGTAGTGCTCGAAGAAGTGGGTAATCTGCGCTTTCAGCAGTTCTGGCAGGTCGTTCACATCTTTAATGTGATCGTACTCTTTGCTCAGCTTGGTGTGCGGAACCGCTACCAGTTTGGCATCTTCACCTGATTCGTCGGTCATCTTCAGCACGCCCACCGGACGGCAGCGGATGACTGAACCTGGCTGCAGCGGATACGGGGTTGGCACCAGTACGTCAACCGGGTCACCATCCAGAGACAGCGTGTGGTTGATGTAACCGTAGTTGCACGGATAGAACATGGCGGTAGACATGAAACGGTCTACAAACAGGGCGCCAGACTCTTTGTCCACTTCATATTTGATCGGATCGGCGTTGGCCGGGATCTCGATGACGACATAGATATCTTCTGGCAGATCTTTACCTGCAGGCACCTGGTTCAAACTCATCTGGCTTTCCTTCATTAGTCGTAAGTTGAGTGACGGCTATTATAGCCAACTGACTCTGAAAGTATGCCCCCTTTTTGGCGTTTCGGAATGGTCCAGCAGGCTACTTCGTGGTGACAAACAGCGACACAATCCCTGCCGCGATTAGCGGCCCGACCGGCACACCGCGAAAGAACGCCACACCAATCACCGTGCCAATCAGCAACCCACCAATCACCGACGGCTGCACGCTCATTAAACTGACGCCGCGACCGCCGAGCCAGGCAACAAACACGCCAACGATAATCGCCACAATCGACTGCCAGTTAGCAAAGGATTTCAGCAGCGACGAGGCCGGCAGCGTGCCGCTTGCCAGCGGTGCCATGACGGCCACGGTGAGAATGATGATACCAATCTGGATGCCCTGCTTTTCGACGTAGGGAAAGAACTGTGCCAGCGGCGTGAGCTTAATCACCAGCAGGATGAGAATCGAAATGGTGACGGCGCTGTTGTGGACGAAGTAGCTCAGGATGGCGAGGCAGATAAGTATGAGGGTCGAGGCGTAGGCAGCCATGGTTTCTCCGTGAATAATGGGCCGCTGACCGTGGCCAGCGCTAAGCGTGTTTAACGCCCCCATTTATCAACAATCATCGGGATTGGCGCAACTGCCTTTGTTGATTGATTGCAGCATCAGTGCCTGGTTGCGCACCAGACTGACGCCCTGCGCGCCCACTGACAGCGCCGCCATGGAGCCCTGACTGCTGAGGAAATAGCTGCGGCTGGCATCGGTCCAGCTATCACGGTAGGCCAGCCAGGCGCGCTGCGCATTACGCAGTTTGTCTTTGGGCTCACCGGTTAATTTCTTCATCAGCTGGCTATATTGCGCATTCATCTCTTTGTCCCACGCCTTATTGGCCGTGCTGTAGCACTGCGACATGCCGGCGGTGCTGGACTCTTTATTCAGGCATTGATTGAGCTGCTGATCGATAGGGTTTTGCTGTGCCATTGCCACGCTGGACGCGAACAGAAAGGCGAGCGGAAGCCATTTTTTCATCGTTACATTCCTTGCTTTTAGCGCTACGAACTTCAGGAAATCTGAAGCGTAGATGATCGTAATCAGGTTGACCATCAATGAAGGATAAAGTTTCCCCCGGTCACTGCCGATAATCTCTCCGTTTTAGGGCTACTGGATTCTCCCTTTTTTAAAGCGCACGGGAATTATCATGATCACACAGCTATCTATACGCACGGCTTTACTCTCTCTTCTGGCCTTTATGACGCTGCTGCTGCTGGCAGTGAGCGCTATGGGCATCTACGCCATCAATTCCGGCAACCAGTCACTTGACGCCATCAACCGTATTCAGGGCATTGAACTCAACAGCCTGTATCAGAGCAACGCCGATTTGATGCGTGCCCGCGCCAGCGCCGCGCTGGCGGTGCGCAAAATCGAAATCGGCCTGCTGGACGAGGGTGCGACCGTCACCAAACAGGCGCAGGCGGATGTCGCCAGCTCGCAACGCCATCTTACCGCGTTTATTGATGCCGGTACCGTTACCGCGCAGGGCAAAAGCCTCGCCGATGCGGTCGCGGCCGCGTTCAGCGCGTATCAAAAAGGTGCCATGGCACCCATGATGGATGCGCTGCAAAAGCAGTATACCGATGAGTATTACCAGGTGCTGGAAGGCAACCTGTCGCAGCTGGCGGCTAACTATTCGAAGGCAGTGAACGACTTCAGCCTGTATGCCGACGAGGTCTCTGCCGCACGTCTGGCGGCAGCGGCGCACAACGAACTGCAGATGAAGATCATGATTGGCGTCGCCGTCGCGCTGACTCTGTTGCTGATTGCACTGGCCTGGCAGCTGCTGCGCCGCGCGCTACTGCGTCCGCTGGACGGGGCGATCCAGCATCTGGAGCAGATTGCAGCCGGCGATCTGTCGCAGCCGCTGCCGGCAGCGGCCAATAACGAAATTGGCCGTCTGAATCAGGCGCTGACGGGAATGCAGCTGGCACTGCGCAACTCGGTCAGCCAGGTGCGTGAAGCCAGCCTGCAGATTGACGTCGGCAGCCGCGAGCTGTCCGCGGGCACGGTGCATCTGTCGCAGCGCACGGAAGAGTCGGCGGCCTCGCTGGAGCAGACTGCCGCCAGCATGGAGCAGCTCACGGCTACCGTCCGGCTTAACGCCAGTAACGCGCAGCAGGCCAATCAGCTGGCCAGTAGCGTGTCCGATACCGCCGACCGCGGCGCGGAAGTGGTGTGCTACGTAATGGAGAAGATGCGTGAAATCACCCACAGCTCCGATCGGATCGCCGATATTCTCAGCGTGATCGACGGTATTGCGTTCCAGACCAACATCCTGGCGCTCAACGCTTCGGTGGAAGCGGCGCGTGCCGGTGAGCAGGGGCGCGGTTTTGCCGTGGTTGCCAACGAAGTGCGCACCCTGGCCGGGCGCAGCGCCAGCGCCGCCAAAGAGATTCGTGAGTTGATCAGCGAATCACAGACGCGGGTCAAAGAGGGCAGCGACATGGCCACGCGCGCTGGCGAAACCATGGATGAGATCTCCAGCGAAGTGATGCGGGTGACCGCGCTGATGAAGGAGATCTCCATCGCCTCGGAAGAGCAGAGCCGCGGTATTGAACAGGTTAACCAGGCGGTGACGCAGATGGATGAAGCCGCACAGCAAAACGCCGCGCTGGTGGAGCAGGCCAGCGCCGCTACGCAGTCGCTCGAAGCGCAGTCGCAGCAGTTGCAGGCATCTATGGCACAGTTCCGCGTGGCGACAGCATAATCAGGGTGGGGTCAGGGATGACCGGTAACGTTGCCTGCGTTCGCCCTGATGGATGGCGACGCGGGAGAAGATAACGCGGTAATGTAAGCGGTGCGTGTTATTGTGCACCGCTGTTCAGACCGGCGGGAAATGCCAGAATCATGGCTGCCAGCCGATCATCTTCCGCCAGGAAATAGGCTGCCGGCACTTCCAGCACCTGCGCCAGTAATTGCAGCGTTAATAAGTCCGGTTTATGCACGCCCAGTTCATAGCGATTAATACGCGCGCTGGCAGAAAACTCTTCAATCCCTGCGGCAATACCCAATCCTTTCTGCGACAAACCTTTCGCCAGACGCGCTTGTTTCAGGCGTCGACAAAAAGTGTCTTGCAGCGAGGAGGTCGGTTTCATGACTACGAGAATCGTAGATTTAGCGCTTGTCAGATACTACGAGTAACGTAGTATCGTTACGGGAATGGATAAGCGAACTAAGGAGAGTTGCGTGAATAATGCGAAGTCAGACTGGCATCCGGCCGATATCATTGCGGCGCTGCGTAAAAAGGGAACCTCAATGGCGGCGTTATCCCGACAGGCGGGATTATGTTCCACCACGTTAGCCAACGCGCTGGCGCGTCCGTGGCCGAAAGGGGAATTAATTATTGCCGAAGCAATTGGTATTTCGCCGGCTGAGATCTGGCCGAGTCGTTATTATGCGGAGAATGGTGAATTAATTAATCGTCAGGCAAGAATCAGAAATAAAAAATAAGTAAGCCTGGGCAACGGCGTAGTGCCGATTTAATTGCAATTAATCTCTGTATGCCGGTGCGCATAAATGCGCACCCAACATAAACCGTGCCATCAACCTGTAGGGTCGCCATTAATGGCGACCGAAAATCATTTACTAACAGGCTTCACACGCAGGCATGTTAAATACCCGCTTACATTACGCCTGATGTTCGTCCGGGAACTCACGCATGAAGCGTTCAACGTCGTCGACCATCGCATCATTACCGCAGAAGAACGGGCAGCGCTGGTGCAGCGTTTCCGGCTGAATATCGAGGATACGGTTTTTACCGTCGCTGGCTTTACCGCCCGCCTGTTCGGCGAGGAAGGCCATTGGGTTGCACTCATACAGCAGGCGCAGCTTGCCTTTCGGGTGGCTGGCGGTGCTGGGATAAAGATAAATGCCGCCTTTCAGCAGGTTGCGGTGGAAATCCGCCACCAGCGAACCGATGTAACGTGAGGTGTAAGGGCGCTTCGTTGATACATCTTCTTCCTGGCAGAACTTCAGGTACTTTTTCACGCCCTGCGGGAAGCGGATGTAGTTCCCTTCGTTGATCGAGTAGGTGTAGCCTTTTTCCGGGAAGGTCATGCGTTCGTGGCTCAGGCAGAACACACCGAGCGACGGATCGTAAGTGAAGGCATGAACGCCCACGCCAGTGGTGTACACCATCATGGTTGAGGAACCGTACACCACGTAACCTGCAGCAACCTGCTTGTGGCCCGGTTGCATGAAATCGGCTTCAGTGATCGGCGTGCCTGGCTCGCTAATACGATGATAAATCGAGAAAATGGTGCCGACGGAAACGTTAACGTCGATGTTCGAAGAACCATCCAGCGGGTCCATCAATACTACGTACTTACCGTTCTCCGAACCTTCAAAGATGACAAACTCATCTTCTTCTTCGGAAGCAATCCCCGCGACCACACCGCGCGCCTTCAGTGCCGCTTTCAGCTTTTCGTTAGCGAACAGATCCAACTTCATCTGCTGCTCACCCTGCACGTTCTCTACGCCGCTGGCCCCAAGAATATCCACCAGACCCGCTTTGTTGATGTCGCGGTGGATGATTTTTGCGCCCAGCTTGATGGAGGAAATCAGCGCCGTCAGTTCACCTGTGGCGTGAGGAAAGTCGTGTTGCTTCTCGACGATGAATTCGCCTAACGTTTTCATAACACATTCCCTGAATCTACGATGGAGTGGCAGCAGCTGTAACAAGCTACCAACGTATGCGTACGCAGTTTAGCCGATTGAACTTCAAAAACCATAGTCCTAATCCGTTTCTTCCCTCCGGACTCGGCGTTACACTGTGCGCCGAACTTTTGAGTAATGGATCTTTTTATGCGCATTCACATCCTTGGGATTTGTGGCACTTTTATGGGCGGACTGGCGATGCTGGCCCGCTCGCTCGGACACGAAGTGACCGGTTCAGATGCCAATGTCTATCCGCCGATGAGCACGCTGCTGCAACAGCAAGGCATTGAATTAACTGAAGGTTACGATGCTTCTCAGCTGGACCCGGCACCGGATCTGGTGATCATTGGCAACGCCATGACGCGCGGCAACCCGTGTGTGGAAGCGGTGCTGGAACGCAACATTCCTTACCTTTCCGGACCGCAATGGCTGCACGATTTCGTGCTGCGCGATCGCTGGGTACTGGCGGTGGCCGGTACCCATGGCAAAACCACCACAGCCGGCATGGCAGCGTGGATTCTCGAGGCCTGCGGCCTGGAACCAGGCTTTATTATTGGTGGGGTGCCGGGTAACTTCGACGTATCGGCAAAATTAGGAAAAAGTCCATTCTTCGTCATTGAGGCGGATGAGTACGACTGCGCGTTTTTCGACAAGCGTTCCAAGTTTGTACATTACTGCCCGCGCACCCTGATCCTCAACAACCTTGAGTTCGATCATGCCGACATCTTCGACGATCTGCGGGCGATCCAGAAGCAGTTCCACCATCTGGTGCGCATCGTGCCGGGTCAGGGCAAGATCCTGCTGCCGGAACACGATCACAACATTAAGCAGGTGATGGCGATGGGCTGCTGGAGCGAGCAGGAGAGCGTGGGCGACAATGGTCGCTGGCAGGCGAAGAAGCTGGTGCCGGATGCCTCGCGCTGGGAAGCGTGGCTCGACGGTGAGAAAGTGGCGGAAGTGAACTGGGCGCTGGTCGGCGAACACAACATGCACAACGGCCTGATGGCGATTGCCGCCGCACGTCACGTTGGCGTGAAGCCGTGCGATGCCGGCGAGGCGCTGAACAGCTTCATTAACGCGCGTCGTCGCCTCGAGCTACGCGGCGAAGTGAACGCGATTAAGGTGTATGACGATTTTGCCCATCACCCAACGGCGATTCTCGCTACGCTGGCGGCGCTGCGCAGTAAAGTCGGCGGCACCGCACGCATTCTGGCGGTGCTTGAGCCGCGCTCTAATACCATGAAGATGGGCGTGAGCAAGAACGAACTGGCCCCTTCGTTAGGGCGTGCCGATGAGGTATTCCTGTTCCAGCCGCACCACATTCCGTGGCAGGTCGCGGACGTTGCGGACGCCTGCATTCAGCCGGCGCACTGGAGCGCGGACATTGATACGCTGGTGGAGATGGTGGCTAAAGCGGCGCAGCCGGGTGATTCGATTCTGGTGATGAGCAACGGCGGCTTTGGCGGGATTCATCAGAAACTGCTGGAGCGGTTAGGTAAGTAATGCGTGGCCGGCCCTGGGCCGAGAGGCGATCTGCCCTCATCCCAGCCTTCTCCCGCAAGCGGGAGAAGGGGCCGCCCGGTGCGGACGTCACATTCAGCGTTCGTCCTCAGCTACCTCGGCATACTGCCTCAGCTACCTCAGCACTGTGCTTCAGCTACCCCAGCACTGCGCTTTACATTCCCTCTCCCGCTTGCGGGAGAGGGTTAGGGTGAGGGCAGGGCAACCGTCCGCAGCGGACTTACGCTTCAGCCAGCTCGCGCAGGTACTGGAAAATCTGGCGGGCGGCTTTTGGCGGCTTACTGGCGGCTTTCTCTTTCTGCGCGTTGCGGATCATACTGCGCAGTTGCTGACGGTCGGCGTGCGGATAGAGATTCAGCACTTCCGCCACCGCGTCATCACCCTGTTCAATCAGCCGATCGCGCAGCTGCTCCAGCTTGTGGAACAGCGCAACCTGCTGGTTGTGGCGGTTCTTCAGCTTATCCAGCGCCAGGCGGATTGGCTCTTCGTCGCGCTGACGCAGCATTTTACCAATCAGCTGCAGCTGGCGGCGGCGGCCTTCCTTCTTAATGCGCTGCGCCAGTTCAATGGCGTCACGCAGCTGTTCATCAAGCGGGATCTTATCCAGGGAGTTCTTCCCTAAATCCACTAACTCGGCGCCCAGGCGTTTCAGCTCCTCGGCGTCGCGTTTAATTTCACTTTTACTGACCCAGATAATCTCTTCGTCTTCTTCTTCCTGATTATCCGGCACATCGTCGAGCCAGTCTTCGGGCTGCTTCGTCATCTGTTGGCTCCCTAAAAAAAGAGGCTAATCCTACCAGTTTATCGGGCGACTGCGAAATTGTTCTCTGAGTCTGATAGACTCAATAAATTCATACTTAAGATTAGACGGCAGGTCGATGAACGTATCTACTCAGGTTGCAGAACAACGTAAAGTGTTGGAACAGGCTGTCGCGCAGGCGCTGGAACTGGCGCAAGCCAGCACCGACGGAGCAGAAGTGGCGGTCACCAAAACCACCGGAATCGGTGTCAGTACCCGCTACGGCGAAGTGGAAAACGTCGAATTCAACAGCGATGGCGCGCTTGGCATCACCGTCTATCACCAAAACCGCAAAGGCAGTGCTTCCTCGACCGATCTCAGCCCGGACGCGATTAAGCGCACCGTGCAGGCGGCGATCGATATCGCGCGCTATACCTCGCCCGATCCCTGTGCTGCGCCGGCCGAGCGCGATCTGCTGGCGTTTGAGGCGCCGGATCTTGATCTCTATCACCCGTGGGAGATCGACGCCGATCGCGCCATTGAGCTGGCCGCGCAAGCCGAGCAGGCCGCGCTGCAGGCTGATAAGCGCATCACCAATACCGAAGGGGGCAGCTTTAACAGCCACGTCGGTATCAAAGTCTTTGGTAACAGTCACGGCATGCTGCAGAGCTACTGCTCGAGCCGGCATTCGCTGTCGAGCTGCGTCATTGCCGAGCACAATGGTGACATGGAGCGCGACTACGCCTACACCATTGGCCGCGCGATGGGCGATCTGCAAAGCGCCGACTGGGTGGGCGCGGAGTGCGCGCGCCGCGTGCTGGCACGTCTTTCGCCACGTAAGCTGCCGACCATGAAAGCGCCGGTGCTGTTTGCGCCGGAAGTGGCCACTGGCCTGTTCGGCCATCTGGTGGGCATGATCAGCGGCAGCAGCGTTTACCGCAAATCCACCTTCCTGCTCGACGCGCTGGGCCAGCAGATTCTGCCGTCGTGGCTGACGATTGAAGAGAAGCCGCACCTGCTGAAAGGGCTGGCCTCGACGCCGTTCGACAGCGAAGGCGTACGCACCGAAGCGCGCGAAATCGTGAAAGATGGCGTGCTGCAGAACTGGCTGCTGACCAGCTATTCGGCGCGTAAGCTTGGCCTGCAAAGCACCGGCCACGCGGGCGGCATTCATAACTGGCGCATCGCCGGTCAGGGCCACAGCTTTGACGATCTGGTGAAGCAGATGGGGCGCGGTTTGATCGTTACCGAGATGATGGGTTCCAGCGTCAGCGCCATGACCGGCGACTACTCACGCGGTGCGGCTGGCTTCTGGGTTGAAAACGGTGAAATTCAATACCCTGTGAGCGAGATCACAATTGCGGGCAACCTCAAAGATATGTGGCTCAATATGGTAACGGTCGGTAACGACATTGAAACGCGCAGCAATATACAATGCGGATCGGTGCTGCTGCCGGAGATGAAAATCGCCGGACAATAAAGACATCGCTTGATGAAAGCAGCCCACAGCGGCTGCTTTTTTTTCGCCTGATAATAATTAAAGGAAAACGTTATGCGTAAGCATGTGATTGCTATGTTGTCTTTGTCGTTGCTGTTCTCTTCAGCCAGCCTGTTCGCGGCTGACCTGGAGCAGGATATGGATACCCTGAAAGACGGGCTGAGTGTCGTTAAGAAAACCTCTGACGCCCAGGAAATGCACGCTGCACTGGGCAAGATGCGTGCCGCTGCGCAGGATGCAAAAAAATCCACGCCGGAAAAACTGGAAGGTCAGGGCGCTGACAGCGCACAGATCAAGGATTACCACGCCGGTCTGGACTCACTGATTGCCCAGATCGACGTTGTCGACCAGCTGGCGCAGGCTAACAAGCTGGACGAGGCGAAAACCGAAGCGAAGAAACTGGAAGACATCCGTAACGCCAACCATAAGAAATTCCGTTGATAAACCGGGCCAGCCTGCAGGCTGGCCTTATTCCTGCCGCGGCCTCGCGTCATTCCACCGTTTTTATCCCGCTTTTTACCTCATTTCATGCATTTCGTGAGCGAACTCGCATAGTTCGTGCATCGTGCGATCTGGCGCACAGTCGCCCGTGGGATTTCCACTTTGAGGTGGAAATGTTGCGTCTCCACACTCCCAGGCAGACAGCGTAATTTCTTCTCAACGCGAATTATCTGACATTGTCCGCTGTAAACAGGAGTAACAAGGTGAGGAGTGATGCTGTCCCGCTGAAACCGAGCACGCCGGAGGCAATCCAGGCGCTGGCGGATAAGGTGATGAATCAAATCGCGGCGCTGTATGCCGCGCACCACATTGCAGCCAACGCGGTGCAACAGCAAATGCTGGCCTCACATGTCCGCGCCATGGCGGCTCGCTCTCTCACCGGAGAGGCGCTGCCGGACGTCGAAGCCGAACTGTTTGAGGACATCTCGCCTGAGACCATGGCGCTGGCGCAGCAGGTGGTGGATCTGTTTGGCAATTTGCCTGTCGAAGAAGCCTGGCTGCTGTCGGTGCATATCGAAGTGGCGAAATCGAACGAAGCATGAATTGAGAGAGGAACGGAATATGGTAACGGTAGTGATTGGCGATCGTCTGGGTAAAGGACAGAAAGTGGCAGCTGGCGTGGAAAAAGCCGGCGGCCGGGCAGTAGTGGTGCCGGGCGTGGCGGCGGATATGAAACTGGGCGATGTGATGAAGGCGGAAAACGCTGATTTCGGCATCTCCTTCTGCGGCAGCGGCGGTGCCGGTGCCATCACCGCGCAGAACAAGTACGGCTACAAAGCCAAACACGGCATGCGTTCGGTTGACGAAGGGGTAACCGCCATCAACGAAGGTGCCACCGTGCTCGGTTTTGGCTTCATGGATAAAGAAGAGCTGGGTGAGCGTCTGGTGCAGGCCTGGAATAAAAAACACGGCAGCTAAGCATGAAACAACAGTATGAGACGCAGGTTACGGTGCAGGGCAAAGGCGACAGCAAAGCAAAAGCCTTCGCCGATGCGCTCAGCAAGGTGCAGCAGCAGGTGCTGCGCACCAGCCAGAAAATTCTGTTGCGCATTGAACCGCTCGATGTGCGGGTGCTGCGCGCGCAGGAGAGCGTGCGGAAGGAGAAATTTCTGTTCTTCTTCCTCGCGCGTGAACGGCGGAATTACAGCGTGGAGCTGGAAATTACTGTCAGCGTCACTGTGATCGACACCGAGAGCGTGACCTTCACAGCAACGTAAGAATAACGACAACAAGGGTAACAATATGTTTTTAATCATTTTGTTTAAGTCGTTGATCATAGGTGGATTAGTCGGCGTGGGCGTTGGAGCGGGCGCGGCGCGCATGTTCCACGCGCCCGTCACGCAGGGGATGGGTGCCTTCCGTACGCTGGGCGAGCTCAACTCCTGCGAGGGCGATCCGGCTTCGCACTTCTCCTTTGGTCTCGGCTTCTTCTTTAACGCCTGGGCATCCTCCGTTGCCGCGGGCTCCTTCACGCAGGATGTGGATCACCGCATTCTGCCGAACTGGGGCGCGGCCGCACTGATGGTAAAGAACCGCAACGTCGCGGAAACGCTGCATAACCCGAAGCGCATGGCGATTGCCTGCGGCATCATCGGCATGATCGTGGTGGCCTTCCTGAACAGTACCGCTTCCGCCGTACCGGCTGCGCTGCAGGTTACCGCGGTAAAAGTGCTGGTGCCGGCGGCGAATCTGCTGGTGAACACGGTGATGCCGGTGATCTTCTGGCTGGCGGCAATTGATGCCGGTAAGAAATCGGGCTTCTGGGCAACCATTTTTGGTGGTCTGGCGCAGTTGATCATGGGTAACGCCGTGCCGGGTCTGGTGCTGGGCATTCTGATCGGTAAAGGCGTGGAAGAGAGCGGCTGGAACAAAGTCACCAAAGTGATGATGGCTGCGATTGTCCTGCTGTTTGTGCTGAGCGGCTTCTTCCGTGGCTTCGATGTGAAACTGCTGCAATCCTTCCAGCTCGGCATCCCTGGCTGGCTCGACATGATCCACAACAGCCTGAGCGGCAAATAAGGAGCCTTCAGCATGAACGAGAACGAAAACAAAGGGTTCTGGTACGCCGACTGGTCTTTCCCGCTGTTTGTCGGCCTGCTCTCCTCCGGCGTATTCGCCGGGACGCACATGTACTACCTGTACGGCATCGGTGCTTTTAACGAAGTGGCATTCGTTTCGATGCTGCGCTCCGGCATGGAAACCGGCGTGTACGGCGCGGTGGCGGCGTTTGGTGCCAGCTTCCTGTTTGCCCGCATCATTGAAGGCTCGCTGGTAGGGATTCTGGATATCGGCGGCGCGATTCAGACCGGCGTCGGCCTCGGTGTGCCGGCGCTGCTGCTGGGAGCCGGTATCGTGTTTCCGGTGGCGAACTTTGCCGCCTCGCTGGCTACCGGGCTGGTGATTGGCGTGGCGATTGGCTACGTGATTATCCTCGCGCGTAAATTCACCATCAACCAGAGCGATTCCACCTACGGCGCGGACGTAATGATGGGGGCCGGTAATGCCTCGGGTCGCTTCCTTGGTCCACTGATTATTCTGTCTGCCATGGCGGCGTCAATTCCGATCGGCCTCGGTTCGCTGGTCGGTGCGCTGCTGTTTTACCTGTGGAACAAGCCGATTACCGGCGGCGCAATTCTCGGTGCCATGGTGCTTGGCGCTATCTTCCCGGTTTCGCTGTAAGCGCGAAATGGCTGCACAATCCCGTAGCGGCGCGATTTATCGCGCAATAAATTGCGCCGCTACGGCATGTGCGCTCTGTAAATGGGGGTTTTATGTTTGATCTGATTCTGCGCCGCGCGCGTCTGTGTGATGAACAGCTGGTGGATATCGCGATTCGCGCCGGCAAAATCGCGGCGGTCGGTAAGGTGGACGGCGCAGCGCAACAGGAGCGCGATCTCGGCGGCCGCTACTACGTCAGTGCCGGCTGGATTGACAGCCACGTACACTGCTATCCCAAATCGCCGATTTACCACGACGAAGCCGACGCGATTGGCGTGGCGCAGGGCGTCACCACCGTGGTGGATGCGGGCAGCACCGGTGCCGATCACATCGACGACTTTTATCAGCTGACGCGCAGCGCGAAGACCGAAGTGCGCGCGCTGATCAACATCTCGCGCACCGGCATCGTCACGCAGAACGAGCTGGCCGATATGGCGCAGATCGACGGCGAAGCGGTGGTGCAGGCGGTACAGCGTCGCCCGGACTTTATTGTCGGCCTGAAGGCACGCATGAGCAGCAGCGTGGTCGGCGACAACGGCATTCAGCCGCTGGTGCGCGCCAAAGCCATTCAGCAGGCGGCGGGCAATCTGCCACTGATGGTGCACATCGGTAACAACCCGCCAGTGCTGGAGGAGATCGCCGCGCTGCTCACTTCCGGCGACATCATCACTCACTGCTTCAACGGCAAGCCGAACCGCATTCTGTCACCGCAGGGCGAGCTGAAAGCGGCGGTAAAGCAGGCGATCGCGCGCGGCGTGAAGCTGGATATCGGCCACGGCAGCGCCAGCTTCAGTTTTGCGGTGGCGCGCGAGGCGATTGCCCAGGGCATTCTGCCGGACACCATCAGCTCCGATATCTATTGTCGCAACCGCATCAACGGCCCGGTGCACAGCCTGGCGCACGTGATGTCGAAATTTTTCTCCATCGGCATGACGCTGCCGCAGGTGATCGCCTGCGTCACCGTTAATGCCGCAGCGGGTCTGCGTCTGGCCGGTAAAGGGCATCTGACCGCCGGTTATGACGCCGATCTGACCATTTTTACCGTCAAAGAGGAAGCCCGCCCGTTCGTCGATGCTGAAGGCGAACGGGTCACGGGTGAGCAACATTTGCTGCCGCTGGCCGTGGTGATCGCGGGCCAGTGGCATCTGACTGAGGAAGGGAAAGCGCATCATGTCTTCGATTTATGAGAAATATGACCTGAAACAGGTGATCAACGCCTCCGGCCGTATGACCATTCTTGGCGTGTCGACGCCGTCCGCCGACGTGGTGGATACCGTCAGCTACGGCCTCAATCACTACTTTGAGATCAAAGATCTGGTCAACAAAACCGGTGCCTACATCGCGCGCCTGCTGGAAGTCGAAAACGCGGTGGTAGTGTCCTGCGCCTCGGCCGGTATTGCCCAGTGCGTAGCGGCGGTGATCGTTAAAGATAACGACTGGCTGCTGGATAACCTGCACGCCGCGCCGCTCAGCGTGCCGCACGACATTGTGGTGCCGAAAGGCCATAACGTGAACTACGGCGCGCCGGTGGGCAGCATGGTGGCGCTGGGCGGCGGACGCCTGATTGAGGCCGGCTACAGCAACGAGTGCTCGCCAGAACAGCTGGCGGCGGCCATCACGCCGACCACCGCGGCGCTGCTGTACGTCAAGTCGCATCACTGTGTGCAGAAAAGCCATCTCAGCGTCGAACAGGCGGCAGTAGTCGCGCGCAAACACGGTATTCCGCTGATTGTCGATGCGGCGGCCGAAGAGGATTTGCAGTGCTATTACCAGATGGGCGCCGACCTGGTGATCTACAGCGGTGCCAAAGCGATTGAGGGGCCAACCAGCGGCCTGGTGATTGGCCGCAGCCAGTACGTCGAGTGGGTGAAACGCCAGAGCAACGGCATTGGCCGCGCGATGAAAGTCGGCAAAGAGGGCATTCTCGGTCTGACTCAGGCGATTGAAAACTACCTGCTGCAGAGCAAAACCAGCGGTGCCGACATGGTGGCGAAGATGACGCCCTTTATCGATAACCTCAACACGCTGAACGGCGTCAGCGCGCGCGTGGTGTGGGATGCGGCCGGTCGTGATATCGCCCGCGCTGAGATCAAATTTGATGAAGCGGTGACGGGCTGGCCAACCGGCGAGCTGGTGCAGGCGCTGAAAAACGGCGACATCGCCATCTATTTCCGCGGCTATAAAGCCAACGAAGGCATTATCGAAGCGGATGTGCGCAGCGTCAGCGCGGAACAGCTGCACATCATCTTTAGCCGCATCCAGGCGCTGCTCAGCGGAGGAAAACGCGCATGAATCTCAACCCCAATTTCTATCAGGGCCGTCTGTGCCTCAACGTGCTGGCCGGTTCAAAGCAGAATGCGCAGGCGATCTGGCAGGCGGCAGAAGGGCATGTGCTGGTCGGCGTTTTGTCGAAAAACTACGCCTCGAATGAGGCCGCGATTGCCGATATGCGCGAGTACGCGGCGCTGATTGATAATGCGCTGTCGGTCGGGCTGGGCGCGGGCGACCCGAATCAGTCGGCGATGGTCAGTGAAATCTCGGCAGAACTGCAGCCGCAGCACGTTAATCAGGTCTTTACCGGCGTGGCCACCAGCCGCGCGCTGCTCGGACAGTCACACACTATCGTGAACGGTCTGGTTTCACCAACCGGCACGCCGGGCAAGGTGAAAATCTCCACCGGTCCGCGCAGTTCGCAGGCGGCGGACGGCATTGTGCCGATCGCCACGGCGATCGCCATGCTGCAGGATATGGGCGGCAGTTCGGTGAAGTATTTCCCGATGGGCGGCCTGAAAGCGGTGGAGGAGTATCGCGCGGTGGCGGACGCCTGTGCGCACCATGATTTCTGGCTGGAGCCGACCGGCGGTATCGATCTCAGTAATTTCGAAGAGATTGTGCGGATTGCTCTGGAGGCCGGGGTCAGTAAAGTCATCCCGCACGTTTACAGCTCAATTATTGATAGCGTCAGCGGCGACACGCGCATTGACGATGTGCGTCAGCTTCTGGCAACGTGCAAGAAACTGCTGTAACAAATGAGTAACAGGTGAGGCTCCGTGAGATTTCCCAATCAGCGTTTAGCTCAACTCTTCGCGGCGCTGCAAAGCGAAACGCTGCCACAGGATGAGCTGGCGCGGCGTTTTTCCGTTTCAACGCGCACGGTGCGCACCGACATCACCGCGCTCAATGCGCTGCTGGAACAGCACGGCGCTCAGTTCGTGCTGGCGCGCGGCGCGGGCTATCAGCTAAAAATCGACGACGCGGTGCGCTTCGGCCGCCTGCAGCAGGAGAGTGCGGCACCGCTGCGGGTGCCGCGCACCTCGCAGGATCGGGTGCGCTATTTGCTGAGCCGCTTTCTCACCGCCGCGTATTCGCTCAAGCTGGAAGATCTGTCGGAAGAGTGGTTCGTCAGCCGCGCCACGCTGCAGAGCGATATGGCGGAAGTGCGCGAGTGGCTGGGCCGCTATCATCTCAACATCGAAACCAAGCCGCGCTACGGTATGAAACTGTTTGGCAGCGAGGCGGCGATTCGCACCTGCCTGACCGATCTGCTGTGGCAAATCGACCAGCAGACGCCGGACAGCCCGCTGCTGACGGTCGAGGCGCTGCACAGCGGCATGCTGGCGCAGCTGCAGCCGTTGCTGGCGCAGTGCTTCACGCAGCACGCCATCCGGCTGAGCGATGAGGGCGAGCGCTATCTGCTGATCTACTGCGCGGTGGCGGTGCGCCGCATCAGCGAAGGCTTCCCGCTCAGCGATCCCGGCGCGGAGGATGTCGGCGAGGAGATACGCGAGGCGGCGCACGATCTGGTTAATCTGATGCGCCCGCTGGTGGGCAAAGGCATCTCGCAGGCGGAAGAGAACTGGCTGCGCGTCAATATTGCGGCGCGGCAGATTCAGGCGCTGGCCCCCAGCACCATCAACGCCGATGACGCGGATGCGCTGGTGGATTACCTGCTTAACTACATCAACACCCATTACAACTACCGGCTGCAGCAGGATGAGCAGCTGCGCGCCGATCTGCTCACGCACATCAAAACCATGATTACCCGCGTGCGCTATCAGATCCACATCCCCAATCCGCTGCTGAGTAACATCAAACAGCACTACCCGATGGCCTACGATGTGACGCTGGCGGCCGTCACCAGCTGGGGCAAATACACGCCGTATACCATCAGCGAAAACGAGATTGGCTTTCTGGTGCTGCACATCGGCGTCGGGCTGGAGCGACATTATGATGTCGGCTACCAGCGACACCCGCAGGTGTTGCTGGTTTGCGACAGCGGCAACTCCACGCTGCGCATGATCGAGGCGCTGCTGCTGCGCAAATACCCGCAGCTGGTGGTGACGGCGCGGCTGTCGCAGCGCGACTACGAAGTGCGTGCACACATTGATGAAGATTTTGTTATTTCAACCGCGCGGCTCAGCGAGAAGAACAAGCCGGTAGTGATGATGTCGCCATTCCCTACGGAGTTTCAGCTGGAACAGCTCGGCAAGCTGGTGCTGGTGGATCGCACCCGGCCTTACATGCTGGAGAAGTACTTCGACGCGCAGCATTTCATGGTGCTCGACCGGCCAATGAGCCAGTCGGCGCTGTTCCGCCTGCTGTGCGATCGGCTCGAGGCGGAGGGCTATGTCGATGCTGATTTTTATCCTTCAGTCGAAGAGCGTGAAGCGATTGTCAGTACCATGCTGGGCGAAGGGATTGCGCTGCCACACTCGCTGGGATTACTGGCTAAAAAAACCGTGGTTTATACCGTGCTGGCACCGCACGGCGTGAGCTGGGGCGATGAGACGGCCTCAGTGATTTTCCTGCTGGCGATCAGTAAGAGTGAATATGAGGAGGCGATGGCGATTTACGATCTGTTTGTCACCTTCCTGCGCGAAAGGGCGGTGACAAGATTGCGCGACTGCGCTGATTTCGTCAGCTTTAAAGCGGTGGCGATGGATTGTCTGAGCCGGTTGTGATGGGGATGGGTGCGGTTTGTCCCTCACCCTAACCCTCTCCCGCTAGCGGGCGAGGGGACCGATCCAGCGGTGAGTGAGTTCAGGCGCTGATCCTCAGGCCCGGTGGAATGACTGAATTCTGGCCCTCAAACCACGCCAGGACGGCTCCCTCTCCCGCGTGCGGGAGAGGGCTGGGGTGAGGGCTGGGGTGAGGGCGAAAGGCCGCCAGCACCAGAAATCAGCCGCGTTTCGCCAGCAGTTTCGGAATCTCACGCAGGCACCAGGCTTTGGCTTCACCCATGCTATCGCGGCGCCACGCCATAATAATATCCACCTCACGGGTGTACTCGGCGCTGACGACGCGCAGGCGGCCTTCGGCGATATCTTTCTCTACCATCGGATAGGGCATGGTCGCTACGCCCAGACCGGCCAGCAGCGCGCGGCGTTTATCATCCATGCTGCTTACCGTCAGGCGCTGCTGTTTGTCCAGCAGCTGCACCGTCAATACCGGACGTTCGCGCGCGGTGTCCGCTACGGCGATGCCGCGATACTTAACGCGCGTGACCTCGGACAGCGGCTCCGCTTCCTGATGAATCGGGTGATCCGGACTGGCAACATACACGCTCATAATGCTGTACAGCTTGCGCGTGTTGATTTCGGTGGAGGCGCGAAAATGCAAATCCGGCGCGATCACGATGTCGGCGCGCCCCTGTTCCAGTCGCTCCCATGCGCCCGCCAGCACTTCGGTGACCAGCGAAATCTGCGTATTGGCTTTCTCGGCCAGCTTCTCTACCAGCGGGAACAGCAGCTCGGTCGGGATCAGCGCTTCGGCCACGATAGTCAGATGGGTTTCCCAGCCGCGCGCCAGCGCTTCGGCATCGGTGGTGAGTTTATCGGCGGCTTCCAGCAGCACGCGGCCGCGTTCCAGCAGCATTCGCCCGACGTTGGTGAATTTGGTGCGATGGCCGGAGCGGTCAAACAGCACCACATCCAGCTCCTCTTCCAGCTTCTGCATGGTATAGCTCAGCGCCGATGGCACGCGTCCCAGCTCGTCGGCCGCCGCGGCGAAGCTGCCGCGACGGTCAATAGCATCCATCACACGTAAAGCTTCCAGGGTTAACGCGCGCTCTTTAGCCATGCCGACTCTCTGTCAGTAAATTTGAATATGCCAGGCAGATTAACTGGCTAACAATCCGGCGTCCAGCCTTTTACCATTGACGTATAAAGCCTGTGGTGGATTCTCACCGCAGTGCGTCGGAGGTAAAGCATGATGACAACCCGCTGCGCGTCCGCATGTGGCCAGGCCGATTTCGGTTGGTTGCAGGCGCGCTATAGCTTCTCATTTGGCCACTATTTTGATCCCCAGCTGATGGGCTACGCCTCGCTGCGCGTGCTGAATCAGGAAGTGCTGGCACCCGGTGCGGCATTTCAGCCGCGCACCTATCCGCAGGTGGATGTGCTCAACCTGGTGCTGCAGGGTGAAGCCGAATACCGCGACAGCGAAGGCAATCACCTGGTGGCGCTCGAGGGCGAAGCGATGCTGCTGTCGGCTCGTCAGGGCGTCAATTACAGCGAACACAATATCAGCAAGGATCGCCCACTGACGCGCATGCAGCTGTGGCTGGCCGCCTGTCCGGAACGGGAAAATCCGCTGCTGCAAAAACGTGCGCTGCCGCAGCAAACCCATGTGCTGATTGCGTCACCGGATGGCGCGGACGGCAGCTTGCAGCTGCGCCAGCAAGTGTGGGTACATCAGGTCACGCTGGCACCGGGCGAGCAGTACAGCCTGGCGCTGCACGGACCGCGCGCCTATTTGCAGTCGATTCACGGTGCGCTTGAGGTACGGGCCAGCAGTGCGCATCAGGAGCAGCTGCGCTGTGGCGATGGGGCGTTTGTCAGTGAAGAGGCGCAGATTACGCTGCAGGCGGAAACGCCGCTGCGTGCGCTGGTAATTGATATTCCGGTGTAAAAAAGGCGGCCCTGCTGGCCGCCTGTGGCATTATTTCAGAATGGTAAAGGCGGTGGTGACGTGCTTCACGCCGCTGACACGGCTGGCGATATCCGCTGCTGCCTTCGCTTCTTCCTGCGTTACCAGACCCAGCAGGAACACTTCCCCGTTCTCAGTGGTGACTTTCACGTTGGACGATTTCACCTGATCGCTGCCCAGCAGCTGCGAGCGGATTTTGGTGGTGATCCACGTATCCGATGAAGACGTGCCAAGGCTCACTTTCTGCCCGGTGCGAATCTCGTTATACACCTCTGTCGCGCCATCAACGCCCATGGCGATCTGTTTCGCCCGGCTGGCGAGATCGGCTGACGGTGCCTGACCGGTCAGCAGTACTTTGCCCTGATACGCGGTCACGACCACGCGCGCCTGATTTTTGATCTGCTCATCTTTTGCCAGCGCGTTAGTGACGCGCAGCTCCAGCGTGCCGTCATCAACCTGCGTGCCCACGGTACGCGGGTCGGTGGCGGTTTTGGTGGCGACCGCTGCGCCGCCGGCGACAACCGCCACGCAGCCCTGCAGCAGCATGGCGGTTAACAGAATGGCGATAGCGTTCAATGCTTTCATTTGAGCTCCTTCAGTCATTCCTGGTGTGGGAACAAGGTGTTATCAATCAAATCGCACAGGCAGTTCAGCGTCAGCATATGCATCTCCTGAATGCGTGCGCTGCGATGTGACGGAATGCGAATTTCCACATCGTGCGGACCGAGCAGGCCCGCCAGCTCACCGCCGTCATGGCCGGTCAGCGCGACGATAGTCATATCGCGGGTAACCGCAGCTTCCACCGCTTTAACAATATCGCGGGTGTTGCCACGGGTGGAGATGGCCAGCAGAACGTCGCCGGCCTGTCCAAGCGCACGAACCTGCTTGGCATAAATTTCGTCGTGCAGACGGTCGTTACCGATTGCCGTCAGCATCACATTGTCCGCACTCAGCGCCAGCGCCGGCAGGCTGGGACGCTCAGTCTCAAAACGGTTAATCATGCTGGCGGCAAAATGCTGGGCGTTAGCCGCCGAGGCGCCGTTACCGCAGCTGAGGATTTTGTTGCCGTTCAGCAGTGACTGCACCAGCGTCATCGCGGCGCGGGAAATCGCATCTGGCAGCGCTTCGGCTGCGGCGATTTGCGTCTGAATACTTTCGGTAAAACACGCTTTAATTCTGTCCTGCACAAGACCACCTGGTTCTATCCATCCGCACGAAAGGCATCGGCCAGCCACACCAGTTCGCGCCCGGTGATGGCGATGATGTCAAAACGGCAATTCACCGTATCAAAACTGCCGCCGCGTGCCAGCAACCACAGCGCAGCGGTACGCAGCAGCTTTTGTTGTTTCTGGCGCGTCACGCTGGCAGCCGCGCCGCCAAAACGTGCATCGCGCCGATAGCGCACTTCAACAAACACCCAGCAATCCGCGTCGCGCATAATCAGGTCGATTTCCCCGCTGCGGCAGCGCACATTGCTGGCTTCCCACTGCAGTCCGGCGCGCTCAAGGTAGCGACGCGCCTGCTGCTCCTGCTCAGCGCCGAGGCGCTGGCGGTTTACTGCACCGGAACGATTTGTCCCTGACGATACTGGTTCCATGCCAACTTCCTGTTGATCACGCAATCCGTGTCGGCGCTCAGCTTGCCGGTGTTGCCATCAATGGCGAAGCCCGGTACCTGACGCATCTGGTTAAACTGGTTCGCCAGCGTCCAGGCATCAATGCCCATCGCATAGAGGCGTACCAGCGAATAGTCGTTGTTGAAACTGCGCGCCGCCTGCTGCATCAGGCCAGGATTGGCGCCGGACAGCAGCGGAATATCGCTGAACTGCAGGCCATCCATCTCCAGCCGGAAGTCCGGACCGGCACCGGCCTGCGCGCTGCGCGAGCTGGCATACAGGGCGATGTTATTGCGGCTGCTGGTGCGCATGGCAATCATCGGCTTGATCAGCTGCAGTTCGTCCTGGGTAGCAATAATGTAAACCGCATCAACGCTGCCGCTGCTGCTGGCGCTCTCAGGTGCAGGAGCGCTCGTCTGCGGTGCCGGAATCGTCAGACCGGCGACCGCCACGCCCTGCGGCTGGTCCGGCTGTACCGTCAGCGGCGTGCCGCTCAGTGCAATACCGGCGCCGCTGTTGATGCCCTGTTTCAGCTCGCCCACGCCGCCGAAACGCTGCTGCAGCACGGTTGCGCCGCCCAGCTTCTGCCACTCCTGCGCAAACGCTTTGCCCACGCGGTCGCCATAGCTACTGCGCGGCATCAGCAGCAACGGCTGGCGTTTGCCCTGATCCCAGATATGGTGCGCGGCATCGCGCGCTTCGTCTTCAGGAGAAAGCGCAAAATAGCAAATATTCGGATGGTTCTGGATCTGCTCTGGTTCGTTGAGCGCCAGCACGTTCAGCGGTGTCTGGCTGTTGGCGACCTGTTCCACGTTATTTTTCAGCAGCGGACCAACCACCAGGGTGGCACCATCCTGCTGCGCCTGCTGCATCACCTGAGCAATCGGCTGGCTGCTGGTGTCATACACTTTCACCTGGGCGCTGCTGGCAGGCTGCGCGACGGCTGGCTGTGCGGCGGGCTGCTGCGGCTGTGCGCTGTCTGACGGCGTGATGGCCGCGGCCGACGGACTGACTACCGCGTTGGCATCGCCACTGGCTGGTGTTGCCGTGCTGGCGGGCTGTTGCGTGGAGGCGCTGGCATCGCTGCTGGCGGGTGCGGCAGGGGCTGCCGGCGCAGTCAGCACACCGTTTTTCGCATCGTTGAAGCCTTTCTGGATGGCACTGGCGAACACCTGCGCCTGACCATTAAGCGGCAGCAGCAGCGCGATAGTGCTGGTCGAAGCTTTAGTGAAGTTCTGCACCTGGCTGAGCTGGGTCGGCAGGGTTTTCGCGCCAGGGTTTTGCGGATAGCGCGTCTGCCAGTCGCTAATGGCGGCTTTCAGCATCTGGGCATCCTGACTGTTGGCGTGCCAGGTATTCAGCAGGTCGAGCCAGCCCTGCAGCGTATTTTCGTCGGCGTTGATCACCACGCTGTTGAGCTGATCCTGGGTTAGCTGGGTCAGCGCCTGCCAGGTGGCGTCAATATTGCTCTGGTGATCGGCGCCTTTCAGCAGCGGTTCCTGAGCAATATAGGCGCGCAGCAGCGCGAGCGACGGACGATTTTGCGCAGCGGCAATCTGCAGCGCGTAGTAGCGCACCTGCTGATCCTGCGACAGGTCAGCGGCTTTTATCTGTCCCAGCAGCTGCTGAGCACCGTTGAAATCCTGCTGGGCAATTTGCAGCTGGGCGCGCAGCAGCAGCAGTTCCTGCTGTTGTACATCAGAGAGCTGCTGTGGCAGCTGACCGAGCTGGTTTTGCGCCTGTGGATACTTTCCTTCCTTCAGCAGGGCACGGATGGCAAGTAATTGCCAGTCGGTCTTGCTATCATCGCTGCTTTGCTGCACCTGCTGCAGATAATAGTCAGAGCGGCCCGTGGCAGGACCCTGCACGTTTACGCTTGAGGTTTGCTGCGGTCCCTGGCCGCTACAGGCGGCCAGAATCAGGCCCGCGAGCAAAACAGGGACCAGGCGTCCTGCTTTATGACGTACGACTTTCGAAGGAAGCATACTGTATCCAGTGATGTTTTTTTCAAGATGCTCAATATTAAATCGGCAATTCGGATGAAACAATGAAACAACTCGATCGGGCAGAGATTTCTGCCAGCACGCTCTATATCGTTCCTACCCCGATCGGTAACCTGGGTGATATCACGCAGCGTGCGCTGACGGTGCTTGCGAGCGTCGATCTGGTCGCTGCGGAAGATACACGTCATACCGGGCTGTTGCTACAACATTTCGCCATCAATGCGCGACTGTTCGCACTTCACGACCATAACGAACAGCAGAAGGCCGACGTGCTGTTAGCGAAGCTGCAGGAGGGCCAGAGCATTGCGCTGGTTTCCGATGCGGGCACGCCGTTAATCAACGATCCGGGCTACCATCTGGTGCGCCGTTGCCGCGAGGCCGGGGTGCGTGTGGTGCCGTTGCCCGGTGCCTGCGCGGCGATCACAGCATTGAGCGCGGCGGGATTACCGTCCGATCGTTTCTGTTACGAAGGGTTTCTGCCGGCCAAAAGTAAAGGACGTTGCGATGCGCTGCGTGCACTGAGTGACGAGCCGCGCACGCTGATTTTCTACGAATCGACCCATCGCGTGCTGGATACGCTACAGGATATGGTCAGCGTATGGGGCGCGGCGCGCTACGTGGTGCTGGCACGGGAGCTGACCAAAACCTGGGAGTCATTGTACGGTGCGCCGGTCGGTGAATTGCTGGCGTGGGTGCAGGCGGATGAGAATCGCCGCAAGGGCGAGATGGTGCTAATTGTCGAAGGCCATAAAGCGGATGAAGAGACGCTGCCGGCAGAGGCGCTGCGCACGCTGGCGCTGCTGCAGGCTGAGCTGCCGCTGAAAAAGGCGGCGGCGCTGACGGCGGAAATTCATGGCGTTAAGAAAAACGCCCTGTACAAGTATGCGCTGGAGCAGCAAGAGGCGTGACAAACGCGGGCGGATCGCCTATTATCCCGCGCCGAAGCTGACCAGACAGTCGCCGCTTTGTCGTCGTCCCTTTCGGGGGAGACGGGCAGAGGGGAGGAAAGTCCGGGCTCCATAGGGCAGGGTGCCAGGTAACGCCTGGGGGGCGCAAGCCTACGACCAGTGCAACAGAGAGCAAACCGCCGATGGCCCAGTAATGGGATCAGGTAAGGGTGAAAGGGTGCGGTAAGAGCGCACCGCGCGGCTGGCAACAGTCCGTGGCACGGTAAACTCCACCCGGAGCAAGGCCAAATAGGGGTTCACATGGTACGGCCCGTACTGAACCCGGGTAGGCTGCTTGAGCCAGTGAGCGATTGCTGGCCTAGATGAATGACTGTCCACGACAGAACCCGGCTTATCGGTCAGTTTCGACTTTTTATAAAGACGCCCGCAGATGAAAATCTGCGGGCGTCTTGTTTTTGGGGAGGGTGCGTGCTGTCCCTCATCCTAACCTTCTCCCGCAAGCGGGAGAAGGGACCGATTGTGCGTGGGATGAGTTGAGTATTCGGCCTCCAACACCACACTTAACTATTCCCTCTCCCCGTGGGAGAGGGTTAGGGTGAGGGCAGAAAACCGCACGTAGACAGATAAAACCGCACAAAACTCCCATTTCTCTGCGTAAAGAAACGCAAATCCGCAAAAACATTCTTTTCCCTGTGCCAGAATAGGCGCGTGTTCAACTACTGAGGACAATTTTTCATCCACACCGGGAAAAGCAACAACGTGGATAAGTTGTAAAATTATGGATAACCATTTCGTTACACTTTACGTATTAACCTCTTCACCTACCTGCGTTTTCTCCTGCTCACTGAGCGATCGGCACTGGCGCTTCGCGCTGTAGTTTTTTCTCTCCTTCTTAGCTTTTTATCTTTTTCAGCTATCACGCTGCTGTTTGCGCGTGAATGGCGTTTATTTCTCACAGGAGAGAAATCATGCTGTACTGGATTTTATTAGCGTTAGCGATTGCTGCCGAAATTACGGGCACCGTGTCAATGAAATGGGCCAGCGTTAATGGCGGCAGCGCCGGCTATATTTTTATGCTGTTGATGATCGCCCTGTCATACATCTTCCTCACCTTTGCCGTTAAACGTATTGCCCTTGGCGTGGCTTATGCCATGTGGGAAGGCGTCGGTATTCTGTTTATCACCCTGTTCAGCGTGATGCTGTTTGACGAGGCGCTGTCGGTGATGAAGGCGGCGGGTTTAATCACGCTGATCGCGGGTATCGCGCTGATCAAAGCGGGGACATTCAGCCGTAAGGAGCTGCGTCATGACCACGCTTAACGTCGTGCATCTGGCCTGGCTGGCGCTGGCCATTGTGCTGGAAATTGTGGCGAACATCGCGCTGAAATACGCCAACGGCTTCCGCCGTCCGCTGTATGGCGTGGTATCGCTGGTGGCTGTCCTGGCGGCATTCAGTGCCCTGTCGCAGGCGGTGAAGGGGATCGATCTCTCGGTAGCCTACGCCTTGTGGGGCGGTTTCGGTCTGGTGGCTACCGTAACGGCAGGCTGGATCCTGTTCGGACAACGCCTGAACACCCGCGGCTGGCTGGGCGTGGCACTGCTGCTGGCCGGGATGGTGTTGATCAAATTTGCCTGAGGCAGCGCAATACTGCCTGCCTTCCTTTCCCAATAGTGGGAGAGAAGGGCAGGCATGCGTAAGCCAGTCAGCGCTTAACCGCGGCCGTGCGGCTCATCCCAGTCAAAAGCCGGTCCCAGCGAAATAACGCCGTTCGGATTGATGGTCTTGTGGCTGCAGTAGTAGTGATGGCGGATGTGCGGCAGGTTCACCGTATCGGCAATGCCCGGCATCTGATAAATATCGCGCAGGAAGCCGTTCAGGTTACGGTAATCGCTGATGCGATGACGATCGCACTTAAAGTGGGTCACGTAGACCGGGTCAAAGCGCACCAGCGTGGTCCACAGGCGCAGATCGGCTTCGGTGAGGCGATCGCCGGTCAGATAGCGATGCTGACCCAGAATCTGCTCCAGCCGTGCCAGCGCATGGAACAGCGCGGTTACGGCTTCATCATAAGCCGACTGTGACGTGGCAAACCCACTTTTGTAGACGCCGTTATTGACGGAGTCATAAATCCAGCCGTTGAGTTCGTCGATCTTGTCACGCAGCTCGGGCGGGTAGTAATCGCCGGCGCGAGCGCCCTGCGCGTCGAAGGCGCTGTTGAACATACGGATGATATCGGCGGATTCATTACTGACGATAGTGTGCTGCTTTTTATCCCACAGCACCGGCACGGTCACGCGCCCGCTGTACTGCGGATCGGCATGCAGATAGAGCTGATAGAGGAATTCGTTCTGATACAGTGAATCGCCGGTCGCGGCGGGGAAGTCATCGTCGAAGGTCCAGCCGTTCTCCAGCATCAGCGGGTGCACCACTGACACCGAAATCATCTCTTCTAACCCCTTCAGCTGACGCATCAGCAGGGTGCGATGCGCCCACGGGCAGGCCAGCGAAACGTATAAATGATAACGATCGCGCTCGGCGGCAAAGCCGGCTTTCCCGGTTGGCCCGGCGCTGCCGTCTGCCGTGATCCAGTTACGCCAGACTGCTTCTGTGCGTTTGAAGCGGCCACCGGTTGACTTCGTATCGTACCAGGTGTCATGCCAGACACCGTCAATCAGTTGTCCCATAAGCCCTCCATAAAAAAACGGGGCGAGGAAAATCCCCGCCCCTGCTATTCAGTATATGTGCTGTTGCACGGCTTGTGTGCTTAGCGTGCGGTTGCTGGCATAAAGCGCTGACGAATCAGGCGGTCAATGCTGTAGGCGCCCGGACCCACCAGACCCAGCACCAGGAAACCACCGGCGATGGACAGGTTTTTCATGAACATCAGCTGGTTAACGCCTTCCGCAAAGTTGCTGTGGAACAGGAACGCGGTCAGCAGCGTGAAGCCGGCGGTGAACAGCGCGGTGAAGCGCGTCAGGAAGCCGAACAGAATCGCCAGGCCGCCCCCCAGTTCCAGCAGAATCACCAGAGGCAGCAGGAAGCCGGGCACGCCCATCGCCTGCATGTACTGTGCGGTACCCGCATAGGCGGTGATCTTGCCCCAGCCGGCAGTAATAAACAGGATGGTCATTAATACGCGTGCCAGCAGCAGGCCTGAGTCTTCGAATTTTTTCATCATTTACTCCAACAAGGTTTTTGGCGCAGGTTGTTGGCCTGCCGGGTTATTTTCCCGCTAAACCGCGTTAAACAGTTCGTCGGGCTGATGGAGGGAGATGATAGTCGCGCGCAGCAATAGTTGTAAGCGAGATAAACTGTCGATGTTATTCAGGAATTCTGAAGGAGGAAAACCGAACCTTTTCGATCCGGTTTAAGGTGGGGAAGTTAGCGTGGCGGCATCGCCGATTTGATCATGCGCCAGGTGCTCCACAGGCCGAGTCCGCGTTTGGCCCAGCGCATGATGCGGTTGGGGCTGCGGATCGACCAGATGGCGAGCGCGCTGCTGCCAATCGCCAGATAGCGGCGCAGGCTGAGAAACGTCAGCCAGCCGCGATCGTACTGCGCGGTGCTTTCCAGCCAGTCGCGGCGGGCAGCGCTGAGATCCAGCCGCTGCTGCTGTACCTGATTAAGCAATTCATGAATGCGTGCTTCTCGTTCACGCTGACTCATGAGCGATGCTCCTCGAGTAAGGTGCGATCGGTGTCCAGCTCTTTGCGCGTATGGCGCAATAGCGTGGACTGCCGGGATTTACGCAACGTCCATAAACCAAAAATCAGCGCCAGCGCGAATAGCACGCCGGTGGTGATGGCAATCGCCATCAGCCGGTACTGCGCATCCACCGCCCAGATAATCAGCACCATCAGGCTCATTAATCCGAAAGCGGTAAACAGCATGGTCAGGCCTATCATGATCAGCATCTGGATCAGATTGGCCTTTTCCTCTTCCAGCTCGGCAACGGCCAGCCGCACGCGTGTCTCGACCATGCCAACCAGCGTTGTTACCACGCGCTGACCTACATTGAAGACCCCTTTGCCTGGGCCGTGGCTCTGATTCTCGCTCATATCAACGACGTGAAATCAGGATGCCGATCAGCACGCCGACTGCTGCGCCGATACCCACGCCGTGCCACGGATTTTCACGCACGTAGACGTCCGCTTTTTCCGCCGCTTCACGCGTGGTCTGCGCGATGCGTTCGCCGGATTCGCCCAGCCGCTCGCGTGAACTCTCAATGGCACCGCGTGCTTTGTGACGCAGTTTATCCAGCTCGCTTTTCGACTTATCAGCCGAGCTGCTCAGCACTTCTTCCAGGGTGTCGGCAAGGTTTTTCAGTTCCGCACGCAGATGTTCAGATGTGGTGTCTTTAGCCATGGTGTTCTCCATTACATCATTTATTTAAGTCCGATTAATAAGGCTCGGCCTGCAGCTTTTTCAGCTCCTGGCGTGCCTCTTCCAGCTTCCGTTCGCGCTTACCGATTTTCTCCTGGTCTTTGCCTTCCTGGCGATCCTGCTGCAGTTCGCGCTCGCGCTCAGCCACTTTATGCTGCTGGGCTTCAATACGTTCAGCGTGGGCGGATTTCAGTTTCTCGTCAGTGCAGTTGGCGCGGACTTCAGTCAGCGCGCGTTCCAGTCCGGTGACCCGGCGCTGGTTGTCGTGCTGTTTCGCCATCTCAATTTCGCGCTGAATATCCTGCTGTTTTTGCTGACACAGCGATTCCGCTGCCAGCAGTGAACCTGAGAGAGAGAAAAGAATCGCACCCAGCAGTAGTTGTTGTTTCATCAGGTTTTTACCTTCCATTGTTGACGACCTGTCGCAAACCGGACAGGAGGGGCATCCCAGCTTGTCGTCTGCTCGCGCTTACTTAAGAATAGACAGCAGACGAAAAAATTCAAAAAACACGCGGGGATAGCGAGGATTGAGGTGCCGCCGGGCGGTGAACCCGACGGCGGGGATCAGCTATAGGTGGGGCGATTAGCGTCCACCACCTGCTGTGACGCCTGCGGACCCGCCGCCACGACAAAGCCCTGTGGCAGCAGGCGGCGCAGTACTTTCTGCGCGGCCAGGCTCTGCTCTTCATTCTCAAAATGAATGACCAGCGCATCGCCTGCCGAGGTAATACTTTTAATCCGCACGCCCTGCGCCGAAAGCTGCTGGTAGAGATAAAAGCCGTCCGGCAGATTGGTGCCACTGTGTGCCACGCGGATCTTCACCACCGTTTCATGCTGCATCAGTTTGGGCACAATGCCGATAGCCAGCAGCGCCAGCACGCCAGCGCACAGCCAGGGGAGTAAACGCCTGGGGAAATTACGCAACCCTGTCATTACTGTGACTTCCCGTTCTGACCCGCCTGACGTTTACGCCACAGCACTACCAGTGAACCCACCAGACCGATGACCAGCAGCACCAGCGGCAGCAGCATCAGGCAGAACATCAGCTCATCTTCATAGCGGCGGAAAATGGGTGTTTTCCCCAGCGCAAAGCCGAGCACGGTAAGAATCAGCACCCACAGGAAGCCGCTCATCCAGTTAAAGAACTGGAAGCGGGCATTGCTCAGGCCAGAGAGGCCGGCAATGGTCGGCAGCAGGGTACGGACAAAGGCGATAAAGCGGCCAATCAGCAGCGCAGACAAGCCGTGGCGGTGGAACAGACTGTGGGCGCGCTGATGATACTGCGCGGGCAGATGGGAGAGCCATTTCTGCACCGTCGGCGTATTGCCAAGCCAGCGGCCCTGAATGTAACTGACCCAGCAGCCAAGGCTGGCGCCGGTGGTCAGCACCAGCAGGGTCAGCGGGAAGCTCATGGTGCCTTTCGCGATCAGCACGCCGACCAGAATCAGCAGACTGTCACCAGGCAGAAACGCGGCGGGCAGCAGGCCATTTTCGAGAAACAGAATCATGAACAACACGCCATAAATCGCCCACACCAGGGTGGGGTCGGAGAGCATTTCGTAATCCTGCTGCCACAGGGCATGCAGCAATGCTTGCAAAATATCCATCAATCATTCCTGAACATCATTGTTAAACGTGCCCGTGAGGGGCTTAGGCGCAGGCGGGTTAAGTTATACATTTTAGGTATGCCACCTGAGCAGGATTTCCGGATCCATCCAGAATTGATTGTTAAATCAGCGACTTTTTATAGCCCTGTCGCAAAGGGTAAGAAAAGGGCGATAACTGTAACAAAAATCGCGGGATTCAGACAGTGTAAAGTCGCGGTCGCACAGGAGTTTTACCTTTTGACGCAGATGGTCAAAAGGAGCTTTACACGAGCTGACACTATTGCAGATTAACTGACTTTTTAGCCTGAAAATGCAGCGTTTTCTGCCATTGCGGCTTCAGGGCAGGATCACCGGATTTTCTGCGAACATGTAACGGTCGACGTTGAATTCGAAATCATCGGCGGTGGCGTCGAACAGCATCTGTTTAGTATTTTCCAGATGCTGCCACATCGCCAGTTTGCTGGCGGCGGGATCTTTGCGCATCAGCGCTTTTAAAATCTGGTCGTGATCGTCGCACCAGCTGGTGATATGGCGCGCGTCAATGTGCTCGTGCAGCTTAAGCCAGTAAGGATTATGCAGCCGGTGCCGCCACATTTTCTCTACGATGGCGGCCAGCGCGCTGTTTTGGGTGGCCTGGGCAATGCGCACGTGAAACTCCATATCCCATGTCGAATCGCGCGCGTGATCTTCCTGCCGGGCTTTTTCCTGAATCGCCAGCAGCGCCACGATGTCCTGTGGACGGATCTGCGTGGCGGCAAATTCGGCGACATTGCTCTCAATCAGCTGGCGCGCCTGCAGCAGTTCAAAGGGGCCATAGCTGGCAAACTCCAGCTGATCGGCGGCGCTGTCGCGCGGTTGCGGCTGGTCGCTGATCACATGAATGCCCGATCCTTTGCGCACCTCGACGTAGCCTTCCACCTCCAGCATGATGATTGCTTCCCGCACCACGGTGCGGCTCACCTGGTGCGACTCCGCAATCATCCGCTCTGCCGGTAACTTTGCCCCCACGGCATAACTGCCCGCTTCGATACGCTGCTTGAGTTCGCTGGCGAGTTGCTGGTAGAGGCGGCGGGATTCGTTCAGGTCCATGATTTTTCGGTTCTGTGAAAGACGGTAAGTTGTTATACCACTTACCCTGCAATGTCGCAAAGCGCTGAAGCTGTTATACCATCTGGCAAGTTAAGAACCTGCGCGCCTGCTCAGGTTTGATGTTTAATTTATAGAATATACATATATTTAAGTTGATGAAAATAAGAGGCACGCCGGCTTTCGCCGTATGGCAATGATGGATAATGTGACGCAGTTGGCAAACAAATCTCCCTGTCGCTGAAATTGGTATGATAACTTTTGCGCATTAGCTGACCGATTTCATCTTCAAGGAAGCGACATGTTGCGACTCAACCGCCGCGATTTCCCCGGCGCACGCTATAGCGAACGCGTGATCCAGTTCGGCGAAGGCAACTTTTTACGTGCCTTTATCGACTGGCAGCTCGACTGGCTCAATGAACATCAGGGCACTGATGCCGGCGTGGTGGTGGTGCGACCGCGCAACCGGATGCAGACGGAGACGCTCAATCAGCAGGATGGCCTCTACACCACGCTGCTGCGCGGGCTGAATGACGCCGGGGAACCGCTCAGCGAAACCCGGCTGATCCGCAGCCTCAATCGTGAAATCCAGCCTTATCAGCAGTTCGATGAATTCCTGGCTCTGGCACGCGCGCCGCAGATGCGTTTTGTGTTCTCCAACACCACCGAGGCCGGCATCGCGTATGCCGAACAGGATCGGCTGGAGGATCAACCCGCGTCGTCGTTTCCCGGCAAACTGACGCAGCTTTTGTGGGCGCGTTATCAGCACTTTGCCGGTGCCGCCGATAAAGGCTGGCTGATCGTGCCGTGTGAGCTGATCGACCATAACGGCGACACGCTGCGCGCGTTAGTGCTGCGTTACTGCCAGCAGTGGCAGCTGCCAGCGGCCTTTACGCAGTGGGTGACGCAGCACTGCGCCTTTTACAACACCCTGGTGGATCGTATTGTCAGCGGCTATCCGCCGGATGGCGCACAGATTGCAGCCCAACTGGGCTATGACGACCGCTATCTGGTGGCCGGGGAGCGCGACTACCAGTTGGTGCTTGAGGGGCCGGATGCGCTGATGCACGAGCTGCAGCTGACGGCGCTGGCACCTGCCGTCAGGCGGGTGGATGACATCACGCCGTACAAGGCGCAGAAAGTGGCGATCCTTAACGGGGCGCACACTGCGCTGGTGCCGGTAGCGTTTCAGGCCGGGCTGGCGAGCGTGAGCGAGGCAATGAACGATGCGCAACTGGCCGCTTTTGTCGACGCCCTGCTGCGCGAAGAGGTGATTCCGACGCTGGATTTGCCGGGTGACGAGCTGCACGCCTTTGCCGATGCGGTGCAGCGCCGCTTTCGCAATCCGTTTATTCACCATGTGCTGCTGGCGATTGCGCTCAACGGCATGACCAAATTCCGTACGCGCCTGCTGCCGGCGCTGTTGCAGGCGCAGCAGCAGTGTGGCGACTGGCCGCCGCGCCTCATCTTTGCCTTTGCCGCGCTGCTGGCGTTTTATCGCGGCCAGCAGGATGACCGGCAGTGGCCGCTGCAGGATGACGCGCACTGGCTGCAGCGTTTTGCCCGGTTGTGGCCGGCGGTCCTCACCGATCAACTCACCCCGCAGCAGCTGGTGAGCGACGTACTGAGCGACGCGCAGCACTGGGGCGAAGATTTAACCCAGCGGCCCGGCCTGGTCCCGGCGGTCAGCCAGCAACTGCACAACATTCTCGTCCACGGCATGCGGACGGCCCTTAGCCAACTGAGATAACGCGATGCAACAGGCAATCAAAATACATTCACGCGACAACGTCGCCGTCGCGCTGCAGGATCTGGCGGCTGGCATCCAGGTTATCGTCGCAGAACAGCGGATTACGCTGCATCAGGATATCGGGCGCGGCCACAAGTTTGCGCTACAACCGCTCAACAGTGGCGAGCAGGTACTTAAGTATGGGTTGCCGATTGCCCATGCCACTCAGCCGATCGCCGTTGGCGAGCTGATTCACTCCAGCAATGCGCGCACCAATCTGAGCGATGTCGACGAGTACGTATACCAGCCGGAACACCTCACGCTGCCACCGCAGGCGGCGGATCGTGAGGTACAGATCTATCGTCGCGCCACGGGTGAGGTTGGCATTCGTAACGAGCTGTGGATTTTGCCGACCGTCGGCTGCGTGAACGGCATCGCCCGGCAGATTGTGTCACGCTTCCTCCGGGAGAGTGACGACGCGGCCGGCATCGACGGCGTGCACCTGTTCAGCCATCCCTTCGGCTGTTCACAGCTGGGCCAGGATCATGAAAATACCCGCACCATGCTGCAAAATATGGTGCGTCATCCCAATGCCGGCGCGGTGCTGGTGATTGGACTCGGCTGCGAAAACAATCAGGTCGATATCTTTCGCGACACGCTGGGCGGCTTTGACAGCGAACGTGTGCAGTTTATGGAGTGTCAGCAGCAGGATGATGAAGTGGAAGCCGGCCTGCAGCGGTTGCATGCGCTGTACAACGTGATGCGTCACGACCGCCGCCAGCCGGGCAAACTGAGCGAGCTGAAGTTTGGTCTCGAATGCGGTGGCTCGGACGGCTTTTCCGGCATCACCGCCAATCCGCTGCTCGGCTGTTTCTCTGACCAGATGATCGCCAACGGCGGCACCACGGTGCTGACCGAAGTGCCGGAGATGTTTGGTGCCGAGCGCATCCTGATGAGCCGCTGTCGTGATGCGGCGATTTTCGACAAAACGGTGGCGATGATTAACGATTTCAAGCGCTACTTTATCGATCATCAGCAGCCGATTTATGAAAATCCATCGCCGGGCAACAAGGCGGGCGGCATCACCACGCTGGAGGAGAAGTCGCTGGGCTGTACGCAAAAAGCCGGGCAGAGTCAGGTGGTGGATGTGCTGAAATACGGTGAGCGGCTGCGCACGCCGGGGCTCAATTTGCTCAGCGCGCCCGGTAACGATGCGGTCGCCACCAGCGCGCTGGCCGGAGCCGGCTGCCATATGGTGCTGTTTACCACCGGGCGCGGCACGCCGTACGGCGGCTTCGTGCCCACCGTGAAAATCGCCACCAACACGCCGCTGGCGGAGAAAAAGCCGCACTGGATTGATTTCAATGCCGGACGGCTGCTGGAGGGCACCAGCATGGAGGCGCTGCTGGCGGAGTTTGTTGAGACTATTGTGGCGATTGCGAACGGCCAGCCGGCGCGCAATGAAGCTAATGATTTCCGCGAGCTGGCGATCTTCAAGAGTGGCGTGACGCTTTAAAGCGGCAGCGGTTAAAGCGCGGCACCGGTGGGTGCCGCGACGCGGGTTAACCGGCGGTGCGAGGCTGACGTTCCGCTTCCGCCTGACATACGGCGGCGGTAAACAGAATATCGGTCGAGGAGTTGAGTGCGGTTTCGGCGGAATCCTGCAGTACGCCGATGATAAAACCGACCGCAACCACCTGCATCGCCAGATCGTTAGGGATGCCAAACATGTTGCAGGCAACCGGAATCAGCAGCAGCGAACCGCCCGCCACGCCGGACGCACCGCAGGCACACAGCGAGGCGACAAGGCTCAGCAGAATAGCGGTGGGTACGTCCACGGCAATGCCCAGCGTGTGCACCGCAGCCAGCGTCAGTACGGTAATGGTGATTGACGCGCCCGCCATGCTGATGGTGGCACCGAGCGGAATCGATACCGAATAGGTGTCTTCATCCAGATTCAGGCGTTTCGCCAGCGCCATGTTGACCGGAATATTCGCGGCCGAGCTGCGGGTAAAGAACGCCGTTACGCCGCTTTCGCGCAGGCAGGTAAACACCAGCGGATAAGGATTGCGGCGGATTTTCTGAAACACCAGCATCGGGTTGACCACCAGCGCCATAATCAGCATGCAGCCAATCAGCAGCGTCAGCAGGTGGGCATATTGCCACAGCGCGCCGAAGCCGGTTGAGGCCAGAATCGATGCCACCAGGCCAAAAATGCCCAGCGGCGCGCAGCGAATCACACAGCGCACCACCCAGGTCGCGGCATTCGACGCGTCATTCAGGAAGGCTTTGCTGCTCGGGCTGGCATGGCGAAACGCCAGGCCAAGACCAATCGCCCACACCAGAATGCCAATGTAGTTGGCGTTCATCAGCGCTTCAATCGGATTGGCGACCATGCTCATCAGCAGGCCGTGCAGCACTTCGGTGATGCCGGACGGCGGGGTGATTTCGGTCGTACCGACATTCATCGATAACGTCTGCGGGAACAGATGGCTGAAAATTACCGCGACCACCGCCGCGAAGAAGGTACTGAGCAGATACAGCATAATGATCGGGCGAATTCTGGTTTTTTGCCCCTGCTGATGGTTGGCAATCGAAGAGATCACCAGCACCAGCACCAGCAGCGGTGCCACGGCTTTCAGCGCGCGCACGAACAGTTCGCCCAGCAGACCGACGGCTAACGCGGCATCGCGTGAAAGCCACGCCAGCGCCACGCCGGCAACCAGGCCGATCATGATTTGTTTTACCAGACTGCCTGAGAACAGGATGCCCAGCGGTCGAAGAAGATTATTTAGCATATTACGGTCTTTTATTACGGTATGAGTGTTGTGCGCGGTTGCTCCGCGCCAAACGGTTTGCCCGGCGGAGTATAAGGAAAAGTCCTGGCGAGAAAAGAGATAATTCTGTCGGTGCGCGCCAGATCGGTTTTTTGATCTGCTGATGACGGGAAGTGTGACAGAGATATGAAACGCGAAGGTTGGCGCTGGCGAAACAAAGCAGGGGCGATTAGCGCCCCTGCAGAAGATTATTGTGAGATGCCTTTCTGGTCGTTTCTGTGGTTTACCCAGGCGTTAATCAGCAGCGTACCGCCGAGAATCACGCCGACCACCGTCAGCGAGATCGCCACCGGAATGTGATAGAACTCGACAATCAGCATCTTGATACCGATAAACACCAGCACGATCGCCAGACCGTACTTCAGCATCGAGAAGCGCTCTGCCACGTTGGCCAGCAGGAAGTACATAGCGCGCAGGCCAAGGATGGCGAACAGGTTAGAGGTCAGCACGATGAACGGGTCGGTAGTGACGGCAAAAATAGCCGGAATACTGTCGACAGCGAAAATAACATCGCTCAGCTCCACCATAATCAGCACCAGCAGCAGCGGTGTGGCAAACAGCACGCCGTTTTTGCGGGTGAAGAACTTTTCGCCGTGCAGTTCATCGGTCATGCGCAGATGCTTACGCAGCCAGCGCACCACCGGCTTATCGCCGACAGCAGCATCATCGTCCTCTTTCGCGAAGGCCATTTTGATGCCGGTAAACAGCAGGAAAGCGCCGAAGATGTAGAGGATCCAGCTGAACTGTGTGACCAGCCAGCTGCCGGCAAAGATCATGATGGTACGCAGCACAATCGCGCCCAGCACGCCGTAAATCAGCACGCGGCGCTGAAGATTAGACGGAATGGCGAAGTAGCTGAACAGCATCAGCCAGACGAAGACGTTATCGACCGCCAGCGCTTTTTCCAGCACGTAACCGGTGAGGAACGCCAGGGTTTGTGCCGTCGCGACTTCGCGCCCGGCGCTGCCGTCGAGATACCACCAGAACGCGGCGGCAAACAGCAAAGAAACGGAGATCCACACCAGCGACCAGACGGCGGCCTGTTTGAATGACATGGTTTGTGCGCCGCGTCGTCCCTGTAAGAAGAGATCGATCGCCAGCATGATGAGCACGACGACAGCGAAGCTGCCCCAGAGTAACGGTGTGCCTACAGAGTGCATAGTCGTATCCTGTCCTGAAAATGAAAAAACGGCTGAGTCAGAAGACGTCAGCCGCTTTATAGAGCTGCAAGCAAACCTCGCCTTCCGGCAAGGTCTCACTTACAACACAGAATCAATTCCGGGTTGCCTGACGACCGGATGCGCTACGCATCGTAATGACGATCGGTCAGCTTACAAGTTACTCCCCTTTGCTGCGGCCAACATACGTGCAACCGCGAGCAGATTCAATGGGGGAGCTGTAATATTTTGCAATATTTACACTTCTTTCCGATCCGCCGGAAACACCACGCCGGTCTGGCGACGAATCTCTGTCAGCAACCGGGCGGTAATGCGTGACACCTCCAGCGCAGGGTGCTCCACCTGGCGCGTTTCCACCAGCCGGGCGAAGGTCTCTGCTTCATACAGCATAGTATTGATGTGCTGTGACTGCGTCAGGTTCTGGCTCTCGCCGCCGCGCGGAATCAGGCGCAGCTGCTGGCACTCGGAAATTTTCTCAATCACTATCGAGCCGGCTTCGCCCTGGATTTCGCTGGGAATCAGGGAATCACTGACTTTCGAGTGCAGCAGCGTGACGTCGAAATCGCTGTAGTCCAGCACTACCACGCCGTGCGCATCGACGCCGCTTGCCAGCAGCGAGGCCTCCGCTTTCACCTGCTGCGGCGCACCCCACAGGGTAACGGCAGCGGCGAGACAGTAGTAGCCAATATCCATGATCGAACCGTTGGACCAGCGCGGGTTAAAGGTATTCGGGTTCTCACCGTCGAGATAGCGCTGATAGCGTGATGAGTACTGACAGTAGTTGAACAGCGCTTTGCGCAGTGTGCCCAGCTGCGGCAATGCCTGTTGCAGGCGCAGGAACGTCGGCAGACTGGCGGTTTTGAACGCCTCAAACAGCACCACCTGATGCTGACGCGCACAGGCAATCATCGCCTCAGCTTCACGCAGGTTAGAGGCCAGCGGTTTTTCGCAGATGACGTGTTTGCCGTGCGACATGAACAGCAGCGCCTGCTCACAGTGCAGCGCATTGGGGCTGGCGATATACACCGCGTCGATTTCCGGACTTGCCGCCAGCGCCTCCAGTGAGGTAAAGGTCAGCGGACAGGGATAATCCGCGACAAAGGCGTCGGCCTGCTGCTGGCTGCGTGAATAGACGGCGCTCAGTTTCATTTTGCCGCTCTCATGCGCGGCATCGATAAACTGGCGGGTAATCCAGTTGGTTCCCACAATGGCAAAACGTATCACGGCTGGCTCTCCTGCACTCTGAAAGCGGCAGAGTAGCATGTTCCCTGGCGGCGCAGGCAGGCGAAATTTGATCCTGCGATCCGCATTCCAATATGATGATGCCAAACCCTTTTTTAACCGACATGCGGGGACGCCGGGTGAGCGGAAGCAAACACGCACTGAACTGGACCACACTGCTGATCGCCATTCCGGTGGGCCTGGTGGCCTCACTGGTCACGCTGGCGTTTCGCGGCATCATCGATCTCATCAATCATCTGCTGTTTCACAGCGACAGCGAAATCACGGTCGCGATGCACGTCTGGCCGTGGATCTTCTGGCCGCTGCTGGTGGGCGCAGGCGGGCTGCTGGCCGGCTGGTTCCTGCGCTACGCGGTGGCGATTGAGCAGCAGGAGACGGTGAAAACCGATTACCTTGAAGTGATTAACGCGCGGCTGGATGCGGTGCCCACCAAAACCTCGCTGTTTCGCGCACTGTCGTCGATTGCCAGTATCGGCAGCGGGGCGTCGATTGGTAAAGAGGGGCCGATGGTGCAGTTGTCGGCGCTGAGCGGCAGCCTGCTGGGGCGCTGGCTGCCAGCGTCCCTCAATATGCGCAACAGCGACATCGTCGCGATGGCCGCCGCCGCCGGTCTGTCGTCGGTGTATCACGCCCCGCTGGCGTCGGCGATTTTTGTCGCGGAAATTGCGTTTGGTATCTCTGCGCTACAGCGGCTGATTCCGCTGATTGTCGCCTCGGCAGTGGCGGTGATGACCATGTGGTCACTGGGCTTTCGCAGCGCGCTCTATCCGCTCTCCGACACGCTGTTTCAAATGGATCTCACCAGCCTGCTGATGACGGTAATCATTGGGTTTGCTGCGGGCGTGGCAGGCTGGCTGTTAATCAAGCTGATTGCGCGCAGCAAAGCGTTATTCAGCCGCGTGCACTCGCTGCCGTTCAGGCTGGGCGCAGGCGGCTTTGCGGTTGGCTTACTGGCGCTGATCTCCACCGATATCCTCGGTAACGGCTATGAAGTGATCGTGAAAATCATTGAAGGCAACTATCTGCTGGCGGGTCTGCTCGGCCTGCTGGTGCTGAAAATGCTGGCGACCACGCTCTCGGTCGGCTCCAACGCGGTAGGCGGCCTGTTCACGCCCTCATTATTGATTGGTGCGCTGCTCGGCGTGGCGCTGGCGCAGACTGGCGTGCTGCTGCATTTGCCGGTGGGCAATACACTGCTGTATGCGGCGGTGGGCATGGCGGCGGTGCTGGCAGCGGTCAGTCAGGCGCCGCTGATGGCGATGCTGATGGTGCTGGAGATGACGCTCAACAGCAGCCTGCTGTTCCCACTGATGATCGCCTCGGTGCTGGCGTCAATGCTGGTCTACCGGCTGCAGTCTGCCAGTACCTATCCGGTGGTAAGCCATCACCTTAATCGTTCAGAAGCGAAATATGATTTTGATAATATGCGGGTTGATCAGCTGATCATCCCCGGCGCGGCGCTGCAGCCGGCGGAATCGGTCGGGCAGGCGCTGGCGGTGAGTTCGCTCAAGCGCGAGCGCTACGTCTACGTCATTAATCAGGCCGGTCAGTTTCTCGGCGTAGTATCAATTCATGACATTTCGCGCAAAGTGCTGGCACAGGAGATCACGCTGGATTCGCCGGTCAGCAGCGTGATGGATGATAATTTCCCCTGCATTTACCAGCACCAGAGCATGCGTGAAGGCTGGGAGGCGTTTGCGCGCGTGACGCTGGAGCGTTTACCGGTGCTGAATAATGCGCAGGAGCGTCGCTTCCTCGGGGCATTGACCAAAACCAGTCTGATTCAGAAAGCGCAGGAGTTTCTTTAGGCCGCGTTGCCGCGCAGCGCCTGTTCGGTCATCCACAGGCGCGCGTCGAACTCCAGCTGGTGATAGTCCGGCTCCATGTGGCAGCACAGCTGATAAAAGGCTTTGCTGTGATCTTTCTCTTTCAGGTGCGCCAGTTCGTGCACCACGATCATGCGCAGAAAGGGTTCCGGCGCGAGGCGGAAAAAGGTCGAGATGCGAATTTCGGCCTTGGCTTTCAGGTTACCGCCCTGTACGCGGGAAATGGCGGTATGCAGGCCAAGTGCATGCTTCATCACTTTGATTTTATTATCCCAGATGACCTTGCTCACCGGCGGTGCGCTGCGCATATAGCGGTTTTTCAGCGCCTGCGTATAGTCATAAAGCGCGCGGTCGCTGACGACGTCGTGCGTATCGGGATAGCGCTGCTGCAAAAAGGCGGCTAATCGCTGATTATCAATCAGCACTTGCACCTGTTCGAGGATGTTTTCAGGGTAACCCTGCAGATAGATTAATGACATTGGGATTCCCGACGAAAGACAGTATACTGCGCCCCCTTTTCAGGGCGAAAATCGCGCAAAGTGTACCACGCCGGAGATTCCATGAGCCAACTTGAACTGACCGATCGCACGCTGACGCTTCAGCGCTTCCCGCCGATGCGCGAAGAGAGCCCGCTACAGGCGTGGGACGCCGCAGATGAATATTTGCTTCAGCAGGCGCTGCCGGCAGGCCCGGTGCTGGTATTCAATGACAGCTTTGGCGCGCTGACCTGCGGGCTGAACGATCGGGAAATCTGGCACGTCAGCGACTCGTGGCTCAGCCAGCAGGCCGCCCGGCAGAATCTGCGTCTCAACGGTCTGGATGAAGCGTCGGTACACTTTCTTGATAGCCTGGCGCCGTTGCCGGCTGCCCCGGCGGCGGTACTGATTAAGCTGCCCAAAGCGCTGGCGCTGCTTGAGCACCAGCTGCGCGCGCTGCGGACGGTCGTCACGCCGGATACCCTGATTCTGGCGGCCGGTAAAGCCAAAGATATCCATAATTCCACGCTGCAGCTGTTTGAACGCATTCTCGGTGAGAGCAAAACCTCACTGGCGTGGAAAAAAGCGCGTCTGATTTACAGCCATTTCAGCGCGCCGGCGCTGGCGGACGTGCCGGCGACCACCGTGTGGCCGCTCGACGAGACGCCGTATCATATCCACAATCACGCCAATGTGTTCGCCCGCGCGGCGCTGGATATTGGCGCGCGCTTCTTTCTGCAACACCTGCCGCACGATATTGAGGGCGAAATCGTCGATCTCGGCTGCGGTAACGGCGTGATCGGCCTGCAGGCACTGGAACAGAATCCGCAGGCCGAGGTGCTGTTCGTCGATGAATCTTACATGGCGGTGGCTTCCAGCCAGCTTAACGTTGAGCTCAACCGGCCACAGGATCTGGCGCGCTGCCAGTTTCGGGTTAACAACGTGCTGAGCGGTTTTCCGTCGGACCGGCTGCATGCGGTGCTGTGCAATCCGCCGTTCCATCAGCAGCACGCGGTGACCGACCACCTGGCGTGGCAGATGCTGCGTGACGCCAAACGCTGCCTGCAGTATGGCGGCGAGCTGCGCATCGTCGGCAACCGCCACCTTGGCTATCATCAGAAAATGAAGAAGCTGTTTGGCAACTGCGAGCTGGTGGCCTCTAACGCCAAATTTGTGGTGCTGCGTTCGGTCAAGCTGCGTTAATCACAGGCTGAGCGCCAGCTCAGTGGCCTGAGCAATGGCGCGCCGTGCATCCAGCTCCTGCGCGACGTCGGCACCGCCGATCAGCCGCACGGCTTTGCCGCGTGCGGCCAGCGCCTGCGCCAGCGTACGCAGCGGTTCCTGACCGGCGCAAATCACGACGTTATCTACCGCCAGCGTCAGCGCTTCCCCCTGATGGCGCAGGTGCAGCCCGTCATCATCAATCTTCAGATACTCGACATCGCCCCACATCTGCACGCCGTGCGCCTGCAGGCTGGCGCGATGGATCCAGCCGGTGGTTTTCGCCAGCCCGGCGCCCGGCTTGCCGGATTTACGCTGCAGCAGCCAGATCTGGCGATCGGCAGGAGCCGGCTGTGGACGCACTAAACCGCCGCGCGCCTGCAGGCTGCGATCGATGCCCCAGCTTTGGTAGAAGTCTTCCTCGCGATCGGCGTGCTGCAGCAGAAACTCCGCGGTGTCGAAACCAATGCCGCCGGCACCGATAATCGCCACGCGCCGGCCAACCGGTTTTTTGTCGCGTATCACCTCGAGATAGCTCAGCACGCTGGGGTGATCGATGCCCGGAATCGCCAGCTGGCGCGGTGTGATGCCGGTCGCGATGATGACTTCATCCGCCTGTTCCAGTTCGTCGGCGCTGACGCGATGATTCAGGCACAGCTCAACACCTGCGGCTGCCAGCTGATGGCGGAAATAGCGCAGCGTTTCGCTGAACTCCGCCTTGCCGGGGATCTGGCGGGCAATATTAAACTGGCCGCCAATCTGCGCATCGGCTTCATACAGGGTGACGTGATGGCCGCGCTGCGCCGCCTGCAGCGCGAACGCCATACCGGCCGGACCGGCACCTACCACCGCGAGGCGTTTTGGCTGCGCGGCGGCGATGACCGGCATCAGCGTTTCATGACAGGCGCGCGGATTGACCAGGCAGGAAGTGACCTTGCCGGCAAAGATTTGATCGAGACAGGCCTGATTACAGGCGATGCAGGTATTGATGGCGTCGGGCTGGCCCGCCTGCGCTTTGCTGACAAACGCGGCATCGGCAAGAAATGGCCGCGCCATCGACACCATGTCGGCAATACCGTCGCGCACAATCTCCTCCGCTACCTGAGGATGATTGATACGGTTGGTAGCGATAACCGGTACGCTGACGTGCTGGCGCAGATGCTGCGTGACCCAGGCGAAACCGGCACGCGGCACGCAGGTGGCAATGGTGGGAATGCGTGCTTCATGCCAGCCAATGCCGCTGTTGAACAGCGTCACGCCGCGTTGCTCCAGCGCCGTGGCAAGCTGCAGCGTCTCCTGCAGTGAGCTGCCGTTATTCACCAGGTCGAGCATCGACAGGCGAAAAATAATGATGAAGGCTTCGCCGACGGCGGCGCGCACCGCCTGCGTCACTTCCAGTGCAAAGCGCTGCCGCCGCGCCACATCACCGCCCCAGCCGTCGTCGCGCTGATTGGTATGGGCGACCAGGAACTGATTAATCAGGTAGCCTTCGGAACCCATGATTTCGACACCGTCGTAACCGGCCTGCTGCGCCAGCCGGGCGCAGCGCGCGAAATCCGCGATGGTTTGTTCAATCTGCGCTGCGCTCAGTGCCTGCGGTGTAAACGGGTTGATGGGCGCCTGTAACGCCGAGGGCGCCACCAGATCGCGCTGATAGCTGTAACGTCCGGCGTGCAGGATCTGCAGCGCAATTTTGCCCCCCTGTGCATGTACCGCATCGGTTATCTGGCGGTGCCAGCCGCACTGGGTTTCGTCTGTGAGCATGGCTCCGCCCTGCGCCACCACGCCCTGCGCATTGGGCGCGATGCCGCCGGTCACAATCAGCGCAACGCCTTCCCGGGCGCGCTCGGCGTAGAAGGCAGCGAGGCGCTGAGCGCCATCAGCATGCTCTTCCAGACCGGTGTGCATTGAGCCCATCAGGAAACGGTTTTTCAGTTGCGTAAAGCCCAGATCCAGCGGGGCAAACAGATGCGGATAACGCTCAGTCATGATCACTTACTCAGTGAGTGGTCGGATGAGTGAACTCTAGCGGGAAAAGTGCGGGCTGGAAATTTGCGGCGCTCAGCCTGTGAGAAACATCAAAAAAAAGCAGGGCGGCAAGTCGCAGACGAAAGTATCGGACCACTTTCGCCAGGCACGGGAAGAAACCTGCGCGCCCTGTAATGGCATGAAGATTGGGCTAATAAATTAGCTCTGTGGTTATAAATTCCTGTATGACTCAATCTCTATAACAATCCCGGGTGAGGACGAGGTGATGATGCCATGCCTCAGTCGAATTAATCCGCAAGACTGGTCTTGATTTTGGCTTCAGCAGGCACCGTTTCGCCGTGCCAGTTCGATAATATCGACCAGATTCTTTGATTCGAGCTTTTGAAAAATTTTAGTTTTATAAGTACTGATAGTTTTGTTATTTAATCCTAATTCACAGGCAATGATTTTATTGGATTTTCCCTGCGCCAGCTGACGTAAAATAAGCGTTTCCCGCTCGGTCAGGCGCGACAGCATATCCTGTTCATTAACATAACGCTGGCGCCGGTCAAGAATATCGCCGGGCAGATAATTTACATTGTTAAATACGCAGCCAATGGCGGCGATCAGCGTCTGAATCGGATCGTATTTCGACACGAAGCCGTTAGCACCCTGACTAAGCGATTGTATAAGCAGGTGATTGTTACTGCTCTGACTGAGCAGAATGACTTTCATCCAGGTTTTAGATTTTACGATATCGCGTAAAAAGGCGATGCCATTTTTCTCTTTGAAATCAGGATCTAAAATCAGGATGTCGATGTGCTGATGAATAACATCGTCAATACCATCATTAATTGTGTTTGCTGTAGTGACACAATTAAAGCCATTCATTAATAATAAAGCCTGCACCCCAGCCGCAACAAGGCGATGCTCATCAACGATGAGAATTTTTGCATTAAACATAGATCTCCCTTTTACGACACCGATATGATGGCGCTGGCGGACATTATGTCTGGCGGCTTATCCCGGCGAACCGAGAAATGTCTTGATAAGATTATGTTTTTATAAAACCTGCTGATTTTTCAGCCGATATTGTTCAAAGATAATTAATGTTTCATTGACGGCGTTAATTTCGCACGCGATGGCGGCAATCAGCTGCGCGACATCGTGTCCTTCCTGCTGGTGTTTCTCCAGCTTGCGCCCCAGCTCCATCAGCGCGCTGGCATTAAGAATACTGGCACCGCCTTTCAGCTTATGGCCAAGCTGTGACAGCGCGTGAGCATCAGTGGTTTGCTGCAGCGCCGCCAGCAATTCATCGTGGCTGGTGCGAATACTTTCCAGCAGGGTGATGCAGCTGGCGGGATCGCGCTCAGCCAGCTGCATCAGCAGCGGCGCAAAAGTCGGAACCGCCACAGGGGCCGGCAGCGCGGCGACGGCGGTATCAGCAACAGGTTGCCCGGTTACGCCGGCTGCAGCCTCGCTGTCAGGAGCGTTTGGCGTGCGGCGCGGACAGTGGGTGATTTGCGCCAGCAACGTATCCAGATTCAGCGGCTTGAACAGACAGTCGTTCATGCCAGCCTGCAGGCAGCGCTGCATGATGTGCTGCTCGGCGGAGGCGGTCAGGCCGTATAGCGTGATCGGCGGCAGATGATGGTGGCGTTCATGCTGGCGCAGCGCCTGGGCAAATTCAAACCCGTTCATGCCGGGCATATTACAGTCGGTAATGATCAAGTCAAAGCGCAGCGGATCCTGCTGCCACAGCTTCAGCGCTTCGACGGCGCTTTCGCTCACCACCACCTGATGGCCCGCCAGCTCCAGCTGTTTACCCAGCAGCAGGCGATTGGGCGCATGATCATCAATCACCAGCACTGACAGCTTGTCGGTGACCAGCGGCTGTGTCAGATGCGGTTGGGTTTGATCGCGCGGTTCGCCGGCCGGCGCGCGGAAGTAGAAGGAGAACACCGATCCTTCACCTGGCGTACTCTCCACAATCAGTTCGCCATCCAGCAGCTCTGCCAGATTGCGGCAGATGCTCAGGCCAAGACCGGTGCCAATCTGCTGCTGCTGACGTTCACCGACCTGGACAAATGGCTCAAAAATCGCCTGCTGCTGCTCCTCGGTCATGCCGCAGCCGTCATCGCTCACTTCTATGACGAACTCACAACCTTCCTCTTCCTGGCCAATCCCCTGCATCAGCACCACGGTTACGCTGCCGCGATCGGTAAATTTAATGGCGTTACTCAACAGGTTAGACAGGATCTGGTTGATCATCAGCGGATCGGTCTGTACCCAGTAGGCCGCGATGTCCATCTCTACGCGCAGATCGATCCCTTTGCTTTCGGCTTTGTTGCGAAACAGCGTCACCGCCTGATCGATCACATCCGGCAGATAGACGGTTTCCGGCGTGGGTTGATACTGGCCTGATTCGATCTTCGACAGATCGAGGATATCGCCGATCAGCGACAGCAGCGCGCGCGCCGAGCTGTAGGCGACGCGAATATTCTCTGACAGCGTCTCACACGGCTGCGAGCGGGTTTCCAGCTCCAGCAGACCAATGATGGCGTGCAGCGGCGTGCGGATCTCATGGCTCATGCTGGCGAGAAACTCACTTTTGGAGCGGTTGGCTTTGTCTGCGGTGTCCTTGGCCAGCTGCAGCTCCTGCAGCAGCGCGTTACGTTCGGTGACATCGACCCAGCCGCCGATCACCCCGGCAACTTCCCCCAGCCGATCGCGAAACGGCAGCGTCCAGTGGTACAGATGGAAGGCCTGCTGGCCAAACATCAGCTGGACGTCGCGCATTACCGCTTCACCATCCTGCAGCGTCTGCTGGTAACCATCTTCAATAGTATGAATGCTGGCGTTATTGGTGTTGAACACGTCCGACAGTCGTTTGCCGATTACCTCTTCGCGTTTGATGTGCAAAAAGCGCAGATAGGCATTGTTACAGTCCACCAGCCGCGTTTGCTTATCGCGGATATACATTGCCACCGGCGAGTCATTAAACAGCGTGTGGGTAAAATTGAGCTGATTTTTTAGCGCATTCTCTGCCTGCATACGCTGCTGAATCACTTTGCGCAGATGGTGGTTCCACAGCAGGATCAACAGAATCAATCCCAGCGATACCGAAACGATCAGCAGAATCGTTTGCTTATAGTTCTGCCACGAGCTACTGAGAAACGGCGGTTCCGCCTGACGCCACTGCGCCATCAGCTTAAACAGCGTTTCCGGCGGGATGGCCAGCAACGCTTTATCGAGAATGCTGATCAGCGTCTCATTGCCTGGCTCTACGCGCATCACAAAGCGTGCGGGATCGGCGCCCAGCGTACCCTCGACGATCAGCCCGCTGCCAAAATGGTTGCGCAGATGATAGTCGGCAAAAATTTTCGGCACGATCACCGCATCGACCTTGCGCGCCAGCAGCTGGCGCAGCGCATCCAGCGGACGATCGGTATCGCTGACCGACAGGTGCGGATAGTGCTCCTGCAGCCAGCTTTTCATTAGCGGATTTTTTAGCATCAGCGCCGAACCAAACGGAAAGGTGTCGCGCGCCATAATGTTTCCCGGCTGCTGATTGCGGATGATCACCCAATGCGAAACCAGCCACGGACGCGTAATCAGAGCCGGTTGTGCTTCGAACTGTGGCTCCAGAATTTCCAGCGGAAACAGCTTTGGCAAAGGACGTCCGCCGGGGTGTTCATGACTGGCGTGCGCCACAAAATTCAGGCCGGTCTGGCTGGTGATCAGCTCCAGCACGTCCGGCGCCATGCCGCGAAACTGTTCTGCCGGCGTCCGGCTGCTGAGCGGTGCCTGCGCCAGCGGCAAGGTGGTCTCAATGTGAATGTTGTTTTGCAGCCACTGCTCTTCGTCGGCGGTCAGCGCCAGCGGATTGCGTTGCAGTACATGATGGGGATCGAGCTGCCAGCGTTTGGCAATCTGCATGCGGATAGACAGCGGAATCTGCGGCAGCGCCTGGTTGATGGCGTCGGCCAGCGCAGGATATAGCGGACTGATGCCGAAACCGACGTTGAGCGGAATCGTATGCTCGTCGGCGAGAATTGTGAGCGCGTTGGCAAACAGATAGCGATTGAGGTGCGTCAGCGTCGCCGCATTTCCCCAGACGCGCGCCGTCTGACCATAAACGGTGGCGGCGACGGCATCATAATAGCCCGGGAAACGCACCAGCTGCGCGTTTTCGTATGTCTCTTCCAGGTACTGGCGCTGCAGCGGCGTGCCTGACCAGGCAATTTGCTCGGGCATGCCGTTATTGAGAAAAAGGTCGCTGTCGGTCTTCAGTCCCATCACGCTGTAATCCAGCATCCACGGAGCGCTGGCCAGCAGCGGCTGCGACTGTGACGATGGCTGGGCGACGTAAATCGCCAGCATATGCATTTCGCCTTTCAGCACCGCCTGCTGCGCGGCGCTATGACTGGGGAAGTGATAAAGCTCAATGCTGGTCTCCAGCATGCTTTGAATCAGCGACAGGTAGTCGGCGCTCAGGCCTTCGAAGCGGCGCGTATCGGTATCCATATATATCGGTGGCTGTGATTTACCGGCCACTGCGACTTTAATCACTTTATTTCGAAAGGCAGAAGAGATGGGCTCAGCCAGCTGCAGCGCGGGCTGTGCGGTATCGTAACGCGCTAAAAGCTGCAATGGTTTGACCTGCGCCTGCAGCGCGCCGGCAAAAAAAATAAACAGGACCACGCCCGTCAGACGGATGAAATTAACAGGATTAAACACCGTGCGTTCCTGAAGAAAATAAAGTCATTAATGCCGATAAGGGAAAAGGAGTATAAAGAGATTTTTCCCGCCTGCCTGATCTAATGCCGCATTAAGGATATTTTGCGACCATTCTCGAATGTTTAACTTATTATTAACATCCGTGGTTTTTTTTAGATATTGCTTTTGCTTTGATTTCAAATATTTCAACGGTTTATCCATAAAATGACCTTTCAAGACAATTCTTATGTGGTCCATTCGCAGAGTTACGTCAGAATTTTCGCAGTTTTTCCGGGGCCGCTAACCGCTGCTGTCCATTCATCTGGTAAAACTACCTTTTAATTAGCGGTAATAAGTTAAACGCGTAAGCAAAATTCTAATTTTTGTTAACCTGGTGACGTTTGGTTTAAACCGTTGCAAGCGATTTTCCCGGCAGCGGTCAGCGCATACTTTCAGGTCATTTTCACTGGTGTGGTTATCAGTACTGGACAAAATTGAGACTGTAATAAAGGAATAAAAGAATGGTATATGCACATAATAAACAGGTGCGTGTCGCTGTCCTTGATGATCACCCGATGGTTCGTACCGTTTTCGAGTTATGCCTGAAACACGAACCCGATATTCATCTGGTCGGGACCTGGTCTTCAAGTAATGAATTGTTTAGTCAGCTGCGCAGCACTACGGTGGATGTGCTGGTGCTGGACTTTTTGCTGGGCGAGCGGGAACTGGATGGCCTGGCCCTGGTGAAACAGCTGCGAAATCACTATCCGCAGCAAAAGATTTTGATCTCATCGTCCATGGAGAGTCCGGCGATTGTCAAAATGGTGCTGAGCGCCGGCGTTAAGGGCTTTATTGGAAAAAGCCACAATATGCAGGAGATCGTCCAGGCGATTCGTCAGGTGGCGCAGGGGCGGCTATTTTTGTCGCAGGAAGTGGCGTACGAGGTGGAAAACCTCTACGTGATGAATGAAGACGCCATCAACGAAAACCTCGATCTCTCCAGCAAAGGCAATATGTATGAGAAGGTCAAAACCCTCAGCCCGCGCGAAGTAGAAGTGGTGCGCTGTTTTCTCGATGGGCTCAGCGTGTCGCAAATCGCCGTGAAGTTTAAGCGCAGCCGTAAAACCGTGAGCGGACAAAAGCAGTCGGCGCTGAAAAAGCTCGGCCTGCGCTCGGATTCGGAATTGTTCAAATACAGCCACGACCTGATGTCGGGCAGCTAATCTTTCTTTAAGGCGGTCAGGGATGGCCGCCGTCTGCTTTTCCGCCTCTCTGCATCACGTTCCCGGTAACAGCCGTTTTGTAACATCGCTTTGAGTGATGTTCGTCACAGTTTCGCCGGCCGTATCCCGCTGTGATAGCCCCCATTGCTACAGCACTGAAGGGGCTACGATGAACATTGAAACGAAATCCTGCGTCATTACCGGCAAAAAACAGGTCAGCGTCGCACAGCAGCAGGTGCAGTGGGACGGCACCGGCACGCTGGTGCGCATCACGCGCGGCGGCATCTGCGGGTCCGATCTGCACTACTATCAGGAAGGTAAAGTCGGCAGCTTCGAAGTGAAGATGCCGATGATCCTCGGCCATGAAGTGATCGGCTACGTGGTGGAGAGCGACGATCCGCAGCTCCAGCCCAATCAAAAAGTGGCGGTCAATCCCTCAAAGCCGTGCGGCAGCTGTAAATACTGTCTGCGCGAGCAGCAAAATCAGTGCACCTCAATGCGCTTTTTCGGCAGCGCCATGTATCTGCCGCACGTGGATGGCGGCTTCACGCAATACAAAGTGGTCGATAGCGCGCAGTGCGTGCCGTTTCCGCAGGAGGCCGATGACAGCGTAATGGTGTTTGCTGAACCACTGGCCGTGTGCATCCACGCCACGCAGCAGGCGGGCGATCTGAGCGGCAAAACCGTGTTCATTTCCGGCGTCGGGCCGATTGGCTGTCTGATTGCCGCCGCTGCCAAAGCCCGCGGAGCCGCGGAGATTATTTGCAGCGATATCAGCGAACGCTCGCTCAGCCTGGCGCAGCAGATGGGCGCGACCGGCGTGATCCACGCTGCTGACGGTGATTTCACGCCTTACCTTGCAGATAAAGGCTTCTTCGATGTCGCTTTCGAGGCTTCCGGCCATCCGTCTTCGCTGCAGCGCTGTCTCGACGTGGTATGCGCCAAAGGCACGCTGGTACAGGTTGGCATGGGCGGCACGATTCCGGATTTCCCGCTGATGACGCTGATCGCCAAAGAGATCAATCTGGTCGGTTCTTTCCGTTTCACCCACGAATTCAACACGGCGGTTGACTGGCTGGCACGCGGCGTGGTCAATCCGCTGCCGCTGTTCAGCGGGGAGTATGACTTACAGGATATCGACGCGGCGCTGCAGTTTGCCGGTGATAAAACCCGGGCGGCGAAAGTCCAGTTAACGTTTTAAGGAGTCAGTATGAGTCAGCTATTTTCCCTGGCGGGCAAGCGTGTGCTGCTCACCGGTTCGGCGCGCGGCATCGGTTTTCTGCTGGCGCGCGGTCTGGCGGAGGCGGGCGCGGAAGTGATCATCAACGCCACCACCGGGGGCGGCGCAGAGCAGGGCGCGGCGAAACTGCGCGAGCTGGGTTATCACGCGCGGGCGAAGGCCTTCGACGTCACGCAGTCGGCGCAGGTTCAGCAGGCGGTGGAGGAGATTGAAAGTCAGTGGGGCGCGATTGATATCCTGGTGAACAATGCCGGCATTCAGCGCCGCCGGCCGTTTCTCGAGTTTCCCGAGCAGGACTGGAACGACGTGATTGCCGTCAACCAGACAGCGGTGTTTCTGGTGTCACAAACCGTGGCGAAAAGAATGGTGCAGCGTCAGCGCGGAAAAATCATCAACATCGGCTCGATGCAGAGCGAACTGGGGCGCGACACCATCACGCCATATGCCGCCTCCAAGGGCGCGGTCACCATGCTGACGCGCGGCATGTGCGTGGAGCTGGCGCGCCACAATATTCAGGTTAACGCCATTGCACCGGGCTATTTCGTCACCGAGATGACCCAGACGCTGGCTGACGATCCGGCCTTCACCGGCTGGCTGACCAAACGTACGCCGGCCGCACGCTGGGGCAAGCCGGAAGAGCTGATTGGCGCGGCGGTGTTCCTGGCGTCGGGCGCATCTGATTTCGTCAATGGCCACCTGTTGTTTGTTGATGGCGGTATGCGCGTCGCCGTGTAATGCCGTGGCGCGGCTGGCGTAATTGCCGGCGCGCGCCTAAACCTTAAACACCCCTCTGTCTTCCTAAGGATAATAAAAAATGCCAATAACCATAATCGTGCTGGGTGTGATACTGCTGCTGGTTCTGATGATTGTCTTCAAGGTCAACGGCTTCATTGCGTTGGTGTTTGTCTCGGCGGTGGTAGGTATCGCCGAAGGCATGACGCCGCTCAATGTGATGGCCTCGATTCAGAAAGGCATTGGTTCCACGCTCGGCGGCCTGGCGATGATCCTCGGCTTTGGTGCCATGCTCGGGCGGCTGGTGTCCGATACCGGCGCTGCCCAGCGGGTGGCCACCACGCTGATTGCCGCGTTCGGTAAACAGCGGCTGCAGTGGGCGCTGGTGGTCACCGGGCTGATCGTCGGCCTGGCGATGTTTTACGAAGTCGGCTTTGTGCTGTTGCTGCCGCTGGTGTTCACCATCGTTGCGGCGGCCGGACTGCCACTGCTGTACGTCGGCGTGCCGATGGTGGCAGCGCTGTCGGTGACGCACTGCTTCCTGCCACCGCATCCCGGTCCAACCGCCATTGCCACCATCTTTGGTGCTAATCTCGGCACCACGCTGCTGTACGGCTTAATCATTACCATCCCGACGGTGATCATTGCCGGCCCGATTTTCTCAAAATTCCTCAAAAGCTTCGAAAAGTCGCCGCCGGAAGGGCTGTATAACCCTAAAATCTTCACCGAAGAGGAGATGCCAGGCTTCTTTATCAGCATCTTTGCCGCGGTGATTCCGGTAGTGCTGATGGCGATTGCGGCAGTCTGCGAACTGACGATGCCGAAAGAGAATGCGCTGCGCCAGTTCTTTGAATTTATCGGCAACCCGGCGGTGGCGCTGTTTATCGCCGTGGTGATTGCGGTGTTTACCTTGGGTCTGCGCAACGGGCGCAAAATGGAGCAGGTGATGGATATGTGTGGCGATTCGATTGCCGCTATCGCCATGATCGTCTTTATCATTGCCGGCGGCGGTGCCTTTAAGCAGGTGCTGGTGGATAGCGGTGTCGGTAATTACATCGCCGATCTGATGAAAGGATCGTCGCTGTCACCGCTGCTGATGTGCTGGACGGTGGCGGCAATGCTGCGCATCGCGCTGGGATCGGCCACCGTCGCGGCGATCACCACCGCCGGCATCGTGACGCCGATCATTGCCGCTACCCATACCGATCCGGCGCTGATGGTGCTGGCCGTTGGTTCGGGTAGCGTGATCGCCTCGCACGTGAACGATCCGGGTTTCTGGCTGTTCAAAGGCTATTTCAACCTGAGCGTGGTTGAAACGCTGAAAACCTGGACGGTAATGGAAACGCTGATCTCCATCCTCGGCCTCGCCGGTGTGCTGGCGCTCAACGCCATCATTCACTAAGGCCCGCGCTTCACAGGGAGGTGAAGCGTGCTTACGCGCGGCGGCGAATCCACGAGAAACGTGACTGATAGCCGCTGTCAAAATGGGTGTTATAGCGATAGCTCGAACCCGCCTCCGCCATGCAATAAGTACACACCGCCACGCGATCAATCTGCGCCGCCGGGATGCCGCGCTGTAACAGCAGGTCCTGCGCCAGTTGAGGCAAATCAAACCATACTCCCTGATGATGCGCCTGTGCCTGAGGTCGGATTGCCTGCGGATTATGCGGCTGTTGCTGTGACCAGCTTAACGCCGGCAGATCCGGGCGCTGCTGCATCTGTGCGATGCGATCAACGCCCAGCTCATAGCAGCACGGGCCGATCGCCGGACCGATCGCCACCAGCAGGGATGCCGGCGTCGCGCCACCCGCCAGCAGCTGATCGAGGGCACTGCTCAGCACGCCGCCGAGCGTACCCTGCAAGCCGGCATGCACCGCCGCCACCTGATGCGTTTTCACATCGGCAAACAGCACCGGCAGACAGTCAGCGGTGTAAACCGCAACCGGCCGATGATCGTCACCGATCACCCCATCGGATTCACAACTTTTCGGCGGCCGGTTTTGTCCGGCCAACACCACTTTTGCGCTGTGCCGCTGCTGTCCGTACGCCGCAGCGGCCGGTGCCGGCTGACCGGCAGGCTGAAAGGCATACTCCAGCCAGCGTTGACTCTCCAGCAGCGCCGAGCGCGGCCCGCGATTATCCATAAGTGTCTCCTGTGACCTGACCCCGGTTTTCCTCTGCCCACAGCTTACGTTAACTGCTACATTTTTAAAGCTTTACAAAAACTGACCATAATCACTTAAGGACGACATGATGAAAAACACCTCCTGGCTGGCCGCGGCGGGCCTGATTGCCCTGACGCTCACCGGCTGTGCCCAACCGCAAAAACAGCAGGCTCAGCAGCAACTCGGTCAGCAGTCGGTGCTGGCAGTCAACTGGTTCCAGCAGTCTGGCGAATATCAGGCGCTGAGCTGGCAGGCGTTCAACACGGCACGCATGGCGTTTGATAACGCTCCTTCGCTCACCGGCAAACCCAAAGCGGTGATTGTTGATCTGGATGAAACCATGATCGATAACAGCGCCTACAGCGCGTGGCAGGCAAAAAACGGCCAGCCGTTCTCCGGTAAAACCTGGTCAGCGTGGACGCAGGCGCGCCAGGCGACCGCAGTGCCCGGTGCCGTCGAATTTGCCAATTACGTGAATAGCCACGGCGGCACCATGTTCTACGTCTCGAACCGCGATCAGAAAGACTACGCGGCCACGGTCGATAACCTCAACAAGCTGGGCTTCAGCGGCGTAAGCGACAAAACCGTGCGTCTCAGTACCGGCAATTCCAATAAACAGGCGCGTTTCGACGCAATTAAAAATGCCGGCTACAACGTGGTGCTGTATATCGGCGATAACCTGAATGACTTCGGCGGCGCCACCTGGCATCAGGGTAACGCGCAGCGCCAGCAGTTTGTCACGCTCAACCATCAGCGTTTTGGCACCCAGTTCATTGTGCTGCCAAATCCACTGTACGGCGACTGGGAGAGCGGCATGGCTGAAAACTACAATAAGTTAACCCCGGAACAGCAGCTGCAGGTGCGTGAATCCCGCATGAAAGCCTGGAACGGTAAATAATTCGTCAAGCGAAATAGCGCCTGCCCTGGCGGGCGCTTATCGCAGGCGGTTAGCGCCAGTGATATTTACGTTTCTTTGTAATTATTATTCTGCTTATCATTTTCCCGATCTCTTACTTAATCCTTCCGCCGTCTTCAGTGAAATATCATCGCGAATAACGTTAAAACCAGCGAATATCACTATTCATAAATTTAGTAATTAGGATTTTTCTCAGCGAGCAGAGTGTAATCCACCATACCAGCGTAAAGGCGCAAAAGTTTTACGTGTATATATTTGTCAGTGCATCCGAAATGCGTTTTAAAAAATATTATTAATAGACTGATTATATTTATTTTTAATGAAATTCCTGCTGATTGCGTCACTTGCATTAACTTACTTTTTCATGACATTTGCTGACACTTATTTTACATAAGGTCGCTTCTTCTGCCGGGCTGAAATATTCCTGGTGCAAATCAATTCATAAGCGTCTATAACCAATTTCTGTGAGAAAGCGCCGTATTCACCTGCCACAGAACGCTAAAACCGTGCTGCGCCATGCATTTATTTGCCCGGAAGCGCTATTTGCGGATACAGAGAGAAGATAATTGTGACGACCCTTAAACCCTTATTAGCGAAAAATCGCAGTTGGGCACTCCAGCGCCGCGAGCGTAATCCAGATTACTTTGAACAATATCTGCATCAGCAGAAACCCCACTCCTTATGGATTGGCTGTTCCGACAGTCGCGTACCGGCAGAAGTGCTGACCGGCTCGCATCCGGGCGAGCTATTCGTGCACCGCAATATCGCCAATATGGTACTACCCGATGATGACAACTTTATCAGCGTGCTGCAGTACGCGATTTTTTATCTCGGCGTCGAGCGCATTGTGCTGTGCGGTCACTACGGCTGCGGCGGCGTGCAGGCGGCGCTGGGTCTGCCTGCCAGCCCGTTAGCGCAGGAGGATTCGGCGCTCGCCAGGCGCATTGCCGCGCTGCGGCGCGCATTGCAGCACGGGCTGGTGGCCTATCACGCCAGTCCCGCGCAGGAAGAGGAGAGCAGCAAGCTTAACCGGCTGATTGAAGCCAATGTCATCGCCCAGTTTAGCCAGCTGGTGCGCTGCGAGCCGGTGCAACAGGCCTGGCAGGCCGGACAGCAGCTGGATGTATTTGGCTGCGTTTATGACCTGCAGTCCGGCCATCTGAAAGAGTTAATACAGCAATCGTCAGAGGAACCCTCATCATGAATCTGCAAACGCTTCGTCAGGATATTCCTGCTGGTCTGGTGGTGTTTCTGGTGGCGCTGCCACTGTGTCTGGGCATCGCGCAGGCCAGCGGTCTGCCGCCCTTTGCCGGTCTGCTCACCGGGGTGATCGGCGGTCTGCTGGTTACCGCGCTCAGTCCCTCGCGCTTTGCCGTGAGCGGCCCGGCGGCGGGGCTGGTGACCATTGTTGTGGCCTCAATCCAGACGCTCGGCAGCTTTTCCGCGTTTCTCACTGCGCTGATTCTGGCTGGCGTGCTGCAGTGCATGCTCGGCCTGCTGCGCGCCGGTCGTTTTATCTCGCTGGTGCCGGGCAGTGTCATCAAAGGGATGCTGGCGGCCATTGGCCTGCTGTTGATTATGCAGCAGATTCCGGTAGCGCTGGGCGCCGCGAGCGATGCCGGTCTGCAGTCGCTGGTCAGCGGGGAGTTTGCGTTTTCGCTCAGCGCGATGCTGGTGGCCGGTAGCGGGCTGCTGATTCTGTGGCTGTGGACCACGCCCGCGATCAAAGCGGTTAAAGCGCTGAGCTGGATCCCCGGCCCGCTGGTGGCGGTGCTGTTTGGCTGCCTCGCCACGGTGTTAGGCGATCGCCTGTTTCCCAGCCTCGGCGAAGGCCTGCCGCGTATCGTACTGCCGGCGTTTGACAGTATGTCGGCGCTGGTGGCGGAGCTGGAAACTCCTGACTGGCTGGCGTGGCAGAATCCGTCGGTGTGGGTGGTAGCGATTACGCTGGCGCTGGTGGCCAGCCTTGAAACGCTGCTCAGCCAGGAGGCGCTGAAAAAACTGCGTCCGCAGCACCCGGCGCCGTCACCGAATAAAGAGATGTTCGCGCAGGGCATCGGTAACCTGACCGCCGGCTTGCTCGGGGCGATGCCCATTACCGCGGTGATTGTGCGCAGTTCGGTCAACGTCAGCGTGGGTGCCCAAACCAAACTGTCGATTCTGCTGCACGGCGTGCTGCTGCTGATTTGTGGCTTGTGGTTCAGCGCTCTGCTTAACGCGATTCCGCTCGCCAGCCTGGCGGCGGTGCTGCTGTATACCGGCTATAAGCTGGCAACGCCGCGCCTGTTCGTCGAACAGATTCGCATGGGCGCGCAGCAGTACGTGCCGTTTCTTGCCACCATCGGCGGTATCATTGTGTTTGGCATGCTGGCCGGGATTGGTATCGGTATCGCGACGCAGATTCTGTGCAGCATCTACCAAAGCCATCGCAACGCGCTGCAACTTACCCGCTATGACGACCATTACGTGCTGCGCTTTCAGCAAAACCTGACCTTTATGCACAACCCGAAGTTGCAGGGGCTGCTGGCGGAGATCCCGGAAAATAGCGTGGTGATTGTCGATCACGATAACGCCGAGTATATGGATCCGGACGTGAAAGCGGTGCTGCAGGATTTCGGGGATAGCGCCGGTGAGCGCGGCATCCGGCTGAGCCAGTGGCCGGTGGCGGTGAAATAACGTTCCCGCGCGCAGTCATGCAGTTTTTTTCGCCAGAATCGGATATCCCGGATATCCGATTTTTTTATTTATACGGCATAATTGCCGCTCACTGCGCCTGCCTGTTTCACATGCTGCCGGCGGGGCTGGTAGCTCGTCTCTGGCTTTCATGGCAGAGTGAGCGCCGCTCAGTCGCAGAGCAGGGCGACGAATACCGGGTTAATTAGCGAATTATCGCACGGATTTTTCAGGTTAAATGATTGCTGATGCCAGCGACGGATGGCAGCGATTTCAGGTTACAGGGTTCAGACGTATGCGCGTTAAGCTGTTTGAAGAGAATAATGTTAAAAAGAATGCTCTTTCGCTGTGTCTTATTACGCTGTTCTTCTGCTTTATTGGCAGCCACCTGCGTATTCCCGAAGAGTTTTCCCTGTTCTGGCCGGTGAATGCCCTCATCGCCGGTTTAATGGTGCGCAACCCGTTTTTACACACCACCTCCAGTTATCTGGTGTGTTTTGCCGCCATGATTTTCAACGATACGGTTTTTTCCGGCTGGGCACTGCCAGCGGTGACGATTAATTTTGCCAATATCCTGTTTATTCTGGTGTCAGTCAGCATGCTGATTAAGCATCTGCAATCGCCAACTGCAAACAGCCAGGTGTTCAACGCCATGCGCATCTTTCCGGCGTGCCTGCTCGGTGCAGCAGCCTGCGCCACCTGGGGTGCGTGGGCGCAGGATATCGACTTCAACGCGCGCTTTGTGGTGGCGTGGGCCGACTGGTTCAGCGAGCAGTTCTCCACCTCGCTGATGCTGCTGCCGGTGATGCTGACGCGTCCGCTGCGCAGCGTGCCGCTGCGGACGCTGGTGCACCCGGCCAGGCTGCTGCCGCTGCTCGCCGTGGCGCTGTCGCTCACGGTGGGGGCGCTGATTGGTGGCGCGGGCAGTCTGACCTTCCCGGTACCGGCGCTGATCTGGTGTGCCATTGTTCTGCCGATTCCGATCACCAGCCTGGTGATTCTGTTCACCGGCATCACCGAGATCGTGCTGGTCTCGCACGGCGTGATGAATATTCAGGGCGATGATTCGCTGCTGCCCATCAGCCATCTCACTTCTGCACGGCTGGGCGTGGCCACCGTGGCGCTCAGCCCGCTGCTGGTGGCGGTGAGCATGGACGCCATTCGCCAGCTTAACCATCGCCTGGCATTGCGCGCCAATTACGATTTCCTCACCCAGCTACTGTCGCGCTCCGGCCTGTATGAAAACCTGCGCCAGCAGCCGTTTTCCCTGCAGCGTGAAGCCGGCGTGATTATGCTGGATGTCGACTACTTCAAAGCCATTAATGACAATTTCGGCCATGATGCCGGCGATGGCGTGCTGGAGGAGATTGCGCGCCGTATTCAGCACGTGGTCGGCAGTCGCGGCCTGGTGTGCCGCTTTGGCGGCGAAGAGTTCGTGGTGGTGGTATTTGATTACACCCACAGCCAGCTGTTTCAGCTGGCCGAAGTGATTCGTCAGGCAATGGTGAAAGAGAAGTTCTGGATTCAGGGCAACACCGTGACCGTGACGGTCAGCCTCGGCCTGGCGCGCGGCGGTGCGGTTAACGAACGTGAATGGCCGGGGGTAATCAACCGGCTGGTGTCAGCGGCGGATAAACACCTTTACGTTGCCAAGCGCAATGGCCGCAATCAGACCTCACCGGCAATCGCGCCGCGCAGCATGGCGCATGACGTGGCCTGAGCCACGCCATCGCAGGTTACACGCTGCTTTTCAGCTGGCTGGATTGCTGATGACGCTGCTGCGCCAGTTCAATCAGGCGGGTAATCAGATCGCTGTAACTCAGGCCGGCCGCCTGCCACAGTTTGGGATACATGCTGATGTTGGTGAAGCCGGGTAAGGTATTCACTTCGTTGACAATAATGTCGCCCGTATCGGTGAGGAACACATCGACGCGCGCCATGCCAAAGCACTCCAGCGCCTGGAACGCGGTAATCGCTACAGCCCGAATGGCCTCGCTGGCTTCCGCACTGATGTCAGCCGGTACCACCACCTGCGCGCCGCTCTCGCTGATATATTTGGTGTCATACGAGTAGAAGGCGTCGTGCACCACAATTTCACCGCACGGGCTGGCTTCTGGCGCCTCGTTACCCAGCACCGCGCACTCAATCTCACGGCCACTGATGCCCTGTTCAATCAGGACCTTGCGGTCAAAGCGGAACGCCAGATCCAGCGCCGCGTCGAATTCATCCGGCTGCGTCACTTTGCTCACCCCAACGGATGATCCCTGATTGGCTGGCTTGATAAACAGCGGCAGGCCAAAGCGCGCAATCACCGCCTGCACATCCAGCGCCGCGCGCTGCGTCTGGGTGACGCTCAGCCACGGCGCCACTTTCAGGCCGGCATCGCGCAGCAGGCGTTTGGTGAAATCTTTGTCCATGCTGACCGCGGAACCCAGCACATCCGACCCGACAAACGGCAGATTGGCCATGCGCAGCAGTCCCTGCAGCGAGCCATCTTCGCCCAGCGTGCCGTGCACAATCGGGAAGATGACATCCAGCTGCGACAGCGGCTGCGCCTGCTGCCGCGTAATCAGCTGTTCCGCGCGGCTGCCGGGCACCAGCGCCACGTTTTCACCGGAGCGGTTCAGGGCAATCAGCGCCGGATTGTCGGCGTTGAGCAGAAAGCCTGAAGCGTCATTCAGATGCCACTCGCCCTGTTTGTCGATCCCCAGCAGCACCACGTCGTATTTGTTTTTATCGATCGCCTCAAGAATATTTTTGGCCGACTGTAACGACACTTCATGTTCGGCCGACTTGCCGCCAAATACGATACCTACCCGCTGTTTTGCCATTGCTCTTTGTCCGGTTGCAGTAAAGCGAGCAGCTAAGATAACACGCCCAGGACAGCGCTCAACAGCGCCGCGATTATTCTGCAGTTGATCGGTCGCCAGACCGCATTCAATCGGGCTTTGCCCACTTTATTCATAAATATTCTCCACCGTTTGAGACAAGTCTTGGACGGCCTGAAAGCTGCCTTCTGTCAGAATTTTCCCAATTCAAAGAAAAGTCTGCGGTGGACGATGCGTCCACCGTTTTTTGTCAGGTTTACAGGAGTCGGGAAATGATGGACCAGAAGCAGAATGCCGTGGAGCAGGATGCGCGTTCTGTTGCTCGTATCGAAACCACCGTGGATGACACGCTGTTAAAAAGCGTGGCGTGGATTTGCAAACACTACAAACGCGAGAAGAGTGAAGAGGCGCTGGTCGCCGGCCTGCCGAAAGCGACGCTGCTGTCGCCGTCGCAGGCGATGACCGCTCTGGAGAACGCTGGCATTACCGGCGGCATGGTTGAACGCCGCCTGCAGGATCTGCCGGAGCAGCTGATGCCGATGATACTGCTGCGGCAGAACGGCGGCGGCTGCATTGTGCTGTCGCGGCGCATTCACACCAATGAGGAGAATCAACGCGAGCTGCGTTTCCAGCTGATCATGCCGGAGGTGAGTGATAAAGCGGTGGAGATGAGCCTGGCGGAGCTCAACGAGATTTACGCCGGCTTTGCGGTGATGGCGAAACCGGCGGCGGTACTGGATGAGCGCGCCAGCGAAATGCTGCCGGAGGTCAAAGGCCACTGGCTGTTCAGCACCCTGTGGCGCTACCGCCGTTACTACCGCAGCGCCGCCATCGCCGCCGTGCTGATCAACGTACTGGCACTTTCCAGCATCTTCTTCACCATGAACGTCTACGATCGCGTGGTGCCGAACCAGGCGTTTGTTACGCTGTGGTCGCTGGCGATTGGCGTCACCATCGCCATGATCTTCGAAGCCATTACCCGCTTTGTGCGGGCGCATCTGCTGGACATGGCGGGCAAAAAGGCCGACCTGGTGCTGGGCAGCATGCTGTTCCGTCAGGCGTTGTCGATCCAGATGGAGCACAAGCCGGCCTCATCAGGCACTTTCGCCAACCAGATCCGTGAATACGAATCGGTGCGCGATTTTGTTGCTTCGGCGACGCTGGCGGCGATTTCGGATCTGCCGTTTATCCTGATGTTCGTCGGCGTGATCTTCTTTATCAGCGGTCCGCTGGCGATTATTCCGTTGATGATGATCCCGCTGATCATCATCGTCAGCGCCGCGATCCAGTGGCCGCTGGCGCGCATCATGAAAGAGAATCTGCGCGATGCGTCGCTGAAACAGGGCGTGCTGATTGAGTCGGTTGAAGGCATGGAAACGCTGAAAGCCGTGGGCGGTGAAGCGCATATGCAGCGCCGCTGGGAGAACTTCAGCGCGCTGCAGTCGGCTAACTCAATGAAGTCAAAACGCTATTCGACGCTGGCAACCGGCGTGGTGACCTTTCTGCAGCAGTTTCAGACCGTGATGCTGGTGGTGGCCGGGGTTTATCTGATCAACGCTGGCACCTTCACCATGGGTGCGATGATCGCCACCGTGATGCTGGCCAGCCGCGCCACTGGCCCGCTGGGTCAGGTGATTGGTCTGGCGGTGCGTTATCAGCAGGCCAAAGCGGCGCTGACCTCGCTGAATAAGCTGATGGAGATGCCGGTCGATCGCGACAGCAGCAAAACCTACCTGACCGATCCGCCGCTGACCGGCGAGATCTCGCTGAGCAATGTCAGCTTCTCCTATCCGGCACCGCCGATGAAGCCCAATCCGGAAATCCTCAAAGATATCTCGCTGACCATTAAGGCCGGTGAGCGCGTGGCGATTCTTGGCCGCATCGGTAGCGGTAAATCGACGCTGTTACGCGTGATGGCGCGTCTGTATCAGCCGGTGAAAGGGCAGATCTCCGCCGACGGACTCGATGTTAACCAGATCGATCCGGCCGACTGGCGCAAAGCAGTGGGCTTCGTCAGCCAGGATGCGCGCCTGTTCTACGGCACGCTGCGCGAGAACGTGATGATTGGCCGGCCGGATGCCACCGCGAATGAACTGCTGCGTGTGCTGAATCTGACCGGTCTCGATCACGTGGCGGCGCGCCATCCGAGCGGCATCAACCTGTCGGTCGGTGAGGGCGGTGAAGGGCTGTCGGGCGGTCAGCGTCAGTTAGTGTCGCTGGCGCGAACCCTGCTGACGCGGCCCAAAGTGCTGCTGATGGATGAACCGACCAGCGCCATGGACAGCATGACCGAAAGCCAGTTCCTTGCGCATCTGCGTCGCGCCAGCGAAGGCCACACGCTGATCGTCGTGACGCATCGTCCGTCAATTCTGGCGCTGGTCGACCGCATCATCGTGGTTGAGGAAGGAAAAATTGTCGCGGATGGCCCGAAAGAGCAGGTGCTGGCCGCGCTGGAAGGTAAAGGTAAAACCCGCCAGCCGCCGCGTCAGGCGGTAGAGCAGGCGGCGCGCGCACCTGCGCCGGCTAACGATGCTTCGGCAACGTCAGAGCCCGCCGTCGCCGCGGCAGAGGAGGCCGCAGTATGATCAAGTTAATGCCATGGCGCAGCCGCAGCAAAAATCTCTCCGCTGCGGATGCCGAATTCATGAATGACGTGCAGGCTTCCCTGCTGTCGCAAACCACGCCGGGATCAAAACTGGTGATGTGGATCATCATCGCGGTAATTGGCATCGGTCTCACCTGGGCAAACTATGCGCGGGTGGAGGAGATCACCAAAGGCGACGGAAAAGTGATTTCCCGCAGCCGCGAGCAGGTGATTCAGAGTCTGGAAGGCGGCATTCTCGCCGAAATGAACGTGCGTGAAGGCACGGTGGTCAACCGGGGCGATGTCCTGCTGAAAATCGATCCGACGCGTGCGCAATCAAGCTATCGCGAGGCGCTGAGCAAGGTGATTGGCCTGAAGGGCAGCATTGCGCGTCTGCGTGCCGAAGCCTACGCGCAGCCATTGACGTTTGACGAGCAGGTGCAGAGCGATCCCGCCGTGGTTGCGCAGGAGACCAAGGCCTATGAATCACGCAAGCGCGCGCTGAATGACAGCATTAACTCATTGCAGCGCAGCTATGCCCTGTCGATGCGTGAAATTCGTCTGGCGGAGCCGCTGGCGGCGAAAGGATTACTGTCTGAGGTTGAACTGCTGCGCATGCAGCGCCAGGCGAACGACATCCAGGCGCAGATTGTTGAGCGGCGTAACCGTTACCAGTCTGATGCCAACACCGAACTGGCGCGGCTGGAGCTGGAACTCAGCCAGGTAAGCGAAAACCTGATTGGCCGCGCGGACGTGGTCGAGCGCACCACCATTACCGCACCGGTGCGCGGCACGGTGAAAAACGTGCGCGTTAATACCATCGGCGGCGTCATTCAGCCCGGTGAGCACATCCTGGAAATCGTGCCGCTGGAAGAGCAACTGCTGGTGGAGGGCAAAATCCGTCCTTCTGATGTCGCCTTCCTGCGTCCGGGGCTGCCGGCCAAAGTGAAAATCACCGCCTACGACTTCGCCATCTACGGCGGACTGGATGGCCATGTGGAATACATCAGTCCGGATACGCTGAAAGACGATCAGAAAGCCGCTTCCGGCCGCCCGGATGACACCTATTACCGCGTGTTGATCCTCACCGATAAAAGCACGCTGCACGCAGGCAACAAAGATCTGCCGATCATTCCCGGCATGGTGGCCACGGTGGAAATCCGCACCGGCGAGAAAACCATCCTTGATTACCTGCTGAAGCCGGTACTTAAGGCGAAAGAAGCCTTCCGCGAGCGTTAATAACCATGAAAAATAATAATATGCACCGTCGCGCAGCGGCGCGGCGCCTCTCTTTGCTTGCCGGTTGCATTACGGTCATGATGGCTCCGGCCATCAGCGTAATGGCCGATTCGACCAGTGAACTGATGATGTTTGCCGAGATGAGCGGACATCGCCCGGCCGCCCCCGCTGCGGCACCGGTACGCAGCGCGCCGGTGCAGCGCGTGCCCGTTGCGCCAGCCCAGCGCTTTGCAACCGCGCCGGCACCGCAACCGATGTTTACGCAACCTCAGGCCGTGCCGGTTGCGCCACCGGTGGCCACGCCACGCGCTCAGCCGGCACCAGCACCGGCACCTTCACCGGCACCAGCGCCAGCGCCAGCAGCGCCGATTGCCCCGCCGCCGGTGCAGCCGGTACAGGGCGGCGGTTTTCTGACGGAGGAGCAGCGCCAGCCGGAACCAAAGCAGACGAATCCGCTGCTGAAATCGGTACGCACTTTCAACCCGCAGCAGCCTGCGCCGGTGCCGGTGAATGAAGCAGAAGTAAAAGCGCAGAGCGAGTTCAGCTTTGTCAGCCCGCCGGTAGCGGAAACCAGAACCACCGCCGCCGATGCCGCCGTGGCGCGTTCACCGGTCAGCCTGAGCGGCGCGGTGGATGAAACCGTGGCTGAATCCGAGCTGCGGCAGAAATTCCTCTCGGCCGCACGTATCACCTGGCGCATCAGCCCGGCGCTGAAATCATCCGTGGCGCAGACCGATGCCGCCGCCGCCAGTGTGGATGAGGCGAAAGGGCAGCGCTGGCCGCAGCTGGATGTCAGCGCCAGTTCGGCGACCAAAGAGTTTGGTGGCGGGGTAAAAAGCGACGGTAGTCAGAGCAACGTGCCGGCGCTCGGCGTGTCGATGGCGACCAACCTGATTGATTTCGGTCAGACCAGCCGCACCATCGAGAGCCGCGAAGAGCGCGTGACCTCGGCGCAGCAGGCGGCGCAGGCGCAGCGTGAAGAGCTGGCGATGCAGGTCAGCAACGCGCTGATTGAGTGGAACAAGCAGCAGCGGATCATTGCCATCAGCCAGCAGTACGTGGCGCGCATGACCGAACTGACCACCATGCTGAGCGGCATTGTGCAGTCAGATACCGGTCGTCGCAGCGAGCTGACGCAGGCCAAAGGCCGATTGCTGCAGGCGCAGAGTTATCTGGAGAATGCCGAGTCGCGCGCGCGCGATGTCGAGATCACGCTGAACCGCCTGATGGGCAACAGTCGCGTGACGCTGCCAGCCAGCGATCGCTGGGCGATGAATTTTGGCGATCTCAATCGTCAGCTGGCCAGCCTGGATTATCATCCGCTGATCCTGCGCGCCAGCGCGGAAACGCGAGCGGGGTTTAAAGAAGCGGAGGCGATTAAAGCTTCCGGCCTGCCAAAACTCAACTGGACGGTAACCAAAAGCACGCGTGAGGATCAGCTCGGTCGCCAGCAGGCGTGGCAAACCGGCATCAACGTTAGCTGGGGTCTGTTCCGCGGCGGTTCAACCAACGCGCAGGAGATTGCGGCGATTAAACGCGCCGAAGCCAGTCGTCAGCAGGTGCAGGAGCAGCGGCGCGATCTGGAGAATCGCGTGCGCGCCGCCAGCCAGGATGCGCACTCCATGGCCGATCGCGCCGCGCTGTATAAAAGTTTAATTGTCGAGTCTGACCGCATCCGCAAAGACTTTTTCGATCAGTGGTATCACCTCGGACGCCGCTCGCTGCTGGATGTCCTGAGCGCCGAGAGCGATCTGTATAACAACCAGGTGAGCGAAGTGAGCAATCGCTTTGACAGCTACGCGGCGATCATTCGCGGCTACTCCAGTGCCGGCATCCTCAGCCGCTGGCTCACCACCGGACGTTAAGCGTCAGCGCGCTGTGGCGGGTTAGCCGGTACCAGAAATAGCAGCGCAACCGGGATGGCAGCGAACAGCAGCAGTGCCGCAGCGGCGCTGCTGCTGTAGATTTGCGCAAAGAGTATCGCCCCGCCAATTTGCCCAATCGCCAGCGTCAGAAACGCCGCCGCCACGCCAGAGGCCGCATTCTGTGGCGTGGCGGCGGCACCCGCAACCAGCAGGATACCCGACAGCGTGACGTATCCCGCGCCGCACAGCGCCGCCGCCGGTACCAGCCAGTAGCTAAAGTGGGTGAGCGCCGCCAGCAACAGCAGTGGTGCGGCCATCGCCAGCTGCGCCAGCCAGTACACCTGACGCATACCGATGCAGCGTGCCAGCGGACCGGTCAGCGCGCCGAGAATGCCGGCCGCGCCGCTAACCAGCCACAGCATACTGGCCTGGCCCTCGTTCAGGTGGCTGTGCTGGCGTAACACATCCGGTCCAAAACACCACCACGCCGCGCTGGCGACACCGCTAAGAAAAGCGATGATGATTACCCGCTGCAGCGCGCGGTTGTGCAGCCGATCGCGCCAGCCAACCGGCGATCTCTGTGGATCGGCACGCCCGGCGGGCAGGCAATAGCGTGCCAGCAACAGGCTGATTAACGCCAGCGCGGCAAAACAGCAGCAGGCCGCGCGCCAGCCGCCGGGAACCAGCATGAAAATGGGCACTGACACAATAATGCCCGCGCCGGTGCCAGCGTTAATGAGCGTGTTAGCGGCGGTTTGCCGCGACGCGTCAAGTTGCCGGCTCACGGCACTGGCGAGCGCCGGCGAAGCCAGTCCGGCACCGAGACCGGCGATAAGCAGCCCACCGGCAATCAGCCATGCGCTGCTGGCAGCGGCCAGCAGCAGTAAGCCGAACATAGCCGTCAGCGCTGCCAGTATGGCGGTGCTGCGCACGCCCCAGCGCGCCAGCAGCAGCGTGGCGCCGGGCGTGGCCAGGCAGTAAGCCAGATAGCTGCAGGCGGCCAGCATGCCCGATGCGCGCGGGCTGAAGCTGATCTGCTGCGCCACCTGCGGCATCATCATTCCCCAGGCAAAACGTGCCAGTCCGTAGGTCACGGCGATCAGCATAAAGCCGCTTAGCGTCAGGCGGAGTGAAGCTTTCATGGCGTATTCGCCATCAGTTGCTCAGCCGCCAGACGCGCAGTGACCGCGGCCTGCGGACCGTCAACCAACCCGGCCATAATCGCCCCTTCAAACAGTATCCAGATGGCATCGGCCAGCGCTGACGGCGAATTTCTGTGCGAGTGCGCCACGCAGGCACGGATGTAGCCGCGCTGCCAGTAGCGATAATCCAGCGCCTGCGCCGCCAGCTCAGCATCCTGCTCCGCATACTCACCGTACGCTTTGGCAAAAAAGCAGCCGAGCGATCCTTCCGCCTGCATCCACTGTTCCAGCACCGAAAACAGCTGGCTGATGGCTACCGGATCGTCTGGCTCTGACAATAAATCGGCAAAGCGCTGCCGGCGCGCGGTCATCACCGCGGCAGTTAACCGCTCGCGCGACGGAAAGTGCTGATAGAGCGTACGCGTGGAGACCTTCGCCTCACGGCAAATGTAATCGGTGCTGGTGGCATGAAAACCGTTGTTGTAGAACAGCCGCTCGGCAGCGTTCAGGATGTGTTGTTTTTTACGCATACCTTAAAAAGTAAACCGATCGTTTTACTTTTGCAAAGTTACGGGAGCGAAAAACGGGTGCGAGGCGGTTAATCACCGCCTGTTTTAGTGATGCAGCTTTGAAGAAATTATCAATCAGGAAACGCGCTTAGCCCAGTCGGGCGATGCGCGCTCGGGCGTCATCCAGATGCTGTTGTAACGCGGCGAGGCACGGCGCAAAACGATCTGAGAAGCCATCGCAACTGTTCGTCAGAGACAAAAATTCCTCCGCCAAAGCCAGCGCTTCCCGCCATATATCGCTGCTGACCACTTCCGGCAGTGACGCTGGCCGCAGCGTATTCACGATGGCGCCGCCCGCTCTGGGCGCAAAGCCCATCGGCAGAATGTCGTAAGCCGGCGCGAGGTGATAAGGACGGCCATGGCGACTGATGAATGACAGGTTACCGGCGTGCATGTCGGTATTGCCGATCAGCATGCCGAATGCCCAAAGCCGGGCCGTACTATTAGCGGCCTCAGAATGGACACACTTTTCCGCCACAAGATGGTTGACGAGGACCGGCCAGCTTGCGCTGGCATTGCCGACGAACTCTGCATCAAGCGCGCGCAGCGAAAACACGCCGATACGGCCCATTTTGCCCACCCGATCGAAGCGGGGGATTTCGAGGAAGCGCTGCCCTTTAATATCAAACACGTCGGTCTCTACACCCAGCACTTTCAGGGCCAGATGCTCAGCCATCAGCAGATCGCGCCAGCGTTCACTGACTGGGTTGTCATCTGCTGCGGTGAATTTCACCAGCACATGACCGCGTTCGGTATAGGTGCAGAATTTTGGCTGCTCGCCACCCGCAGATGAGCCCGGCACCTCACCAGCGCCCGCAGCCCGCGCCAGTTCGGGATACGCCGTCGCGCGCTCCACGGGTGTTGGTTCGGGCATTTCCAGAAAACGGCTGCGCGCCTGCTCGCCGATCAGCAGGTTGCCGACCGCATCATGACCTTGCGCCAGCAGCGCTCTGACGACATCTGCGTCCGCCCATTGTTCGGGATTCGCCGGCAGACCGAGCCCGCTGGCATAAGTTGAGGCATACGCTCTGCCGAGATAGCCCTGCGGTCGCATGTCAAACAGCCACCACGGCAGCCCGTCGCTGTGAAAGCTTTTCTGGTCCGCCTGCACCATCACAAATCCCTCTGGACGAACCGGAATCAGCTCGCCGAGAGGTTTGATTTGCCCTTCATCGGTAACGCGATAAATCGGAGCCGATCGGAATCCGCGAAACGTATCCCGCAGGGCATATTGAATAGATGGACCCGCCCCGATTTTGACGATGTCATCACCCAGTTCTCTAATCGCACGGGAAAGCGTAGGCTGGCTTATACCCATTTTTTTAGTGAGTTGCCTTCCTGCCATCGGCCCGCTATAGAGAAGCTGGCGTACGGTTTCCGCATGCGTGGACATAGTGTTGAATCACTTTATGAATAGATAGGTGAATAGGTTTTTGAATAGTTAATCTAGCAGGTAAGCAGAGAGGAGTCACTGGGATGTACTGCGCCTGGTGTGCAAAATGTGTGGTTCTGTGGGGAGTTTAGGCTGCATGAAGTTTAGCGAGGTGGATTGCGGTGTCGTTGTCGTAAGAGGTGGTTGTTAACACAACAACAGCGTGAGGCAGTATGAGCCGGAAAGGCAGGCAAAACAGGTGATGTCAGGTTGAAAACGGGAAGGGGGCTGCGCATTGGAGTTTTAACTGTATCAGCAAAAAACGCTGACCTTGTATCGCTATTGTTGAAATCAAAATAGCAAAGCCACCTGTTTAAGGGTGACTTAAGTAAATCAGATGAACAAGTTATTGGCGGCCTTCGCTAAGTTAGAACCACTGAACAAGCGATTATGAGTCCCAATTTGAAGTAAGATTAATCAGTAACTTACTAATTTTTATGTTTTCTTTAGGCTGAATAGTGATGAAAAGTGGCACATAGCGTTGCGCTCTGCTGCCACTTTTTTTTAGTATGAATCTACTTCTTTTAATCCTACGGAATCAGGATTACTACAAATAGAACTGTCGAAAGATGCGCGAGATTGAGGCAATACTCTACTTAGCAGGCCACCTTACAAAACGTTAATAACTTCATCTCGGCGAAGCATAGAGATGAATTTATTAAGACTCCACACTAGGATGCTTAAAAGTATTACTCCAATCCCACTGAATATTAGTGTGTTATCATTAGAGTATTCCCATAGTGTTTTGTTTTGGCGTAAACTGTTTTTATAAAAAAGGTAAGCATTTCCCGATATGACTAAATTATTATCAGTTGATGTATAGGCATAAAGGTCATCGCCTATAAACATTATATTATCCATTTTGTTGGATTCAATATTTTTTCCATCCAAAGATAGCTTATCAAAAGAGTGAAGAATAAATCCGTCTGCATAACCATTTGAAATATATCTTTTAAATAACTCTTCTTTTGTGACACTCTCGATTGTATTGTAAATCAAACCTCCTTTTATTTCGATGTTATTTCCTTCACTATCAATAGTCGGGTTGTAATATTCATCAATATCCGACGGTTCTAATTTGACAAGAAGGCCAGCTAAAACAGCATCATTTTCTTTAATGTTGACTGAAGGACTGATGTTGTTCATGTTAACTATTTCACATTTAAGTTGCTGGTCTATATTTTTTGTGCGTAATCTTTCGGCTTCTATATTAATTTCTTTGTCAATTCCATTTATAGATAGTGTAAATTTTATGATTTTTTTATTATAATTCTTAGGATATTCGATCACTGGAGTGGCAATGTAAAAACCTGCTCCTGAATTGGATGGAAAATATATTGTTTTCCCATCGGTTATTTTATTTAGTGTATAGGTGCCCTTTTCATTACGTTCTGCAGAGAACATGTTTACAAGTTCATCGTTGCTCATGGCGTGGCCAGATTTATCATCAAATCGAATAATTGACATCGATTCGGATGGTTTTATAGAAAATGACCTAACATTGTCATACTGTATTGATTTTGAAAGAGGTTTTTTTATGTGGTAGCTATCTATGCAGTTGAATAAAAGTGTAATAGCTAAATTATAAGATTGGTTTTCTTTGAGGTTGGATTTTATTTCGTCTATCTTACCAAAGACTTGTAGCTCATTTTTAATTTCAAAAGGATTTTCTAAGATCGAAAATTTTTCTCTGTTTTTATTTTCTTTAATATTATCAGATGAGTTTATTTTTGATGTTAAAAAGTAATTCCCAGAAAGGTTCTCAGAAGTTGATACTGAGAAGTTTACATTTGTGGGCCGATAAAAGAGACAAATTACGTAGTAGCTTATAGTTAACATAATTAGGCAGGTTAAGGCATAACATATATAACTGATCACATGCCGGAGAGGAAGGTTGATACTATTTAATCTCAATAGGGAATATTTAATGTAATAAAGAAATACTAAAAACATTGCAATGACAGAAGAGCCGATAGCATTCGCAATAATGCATTCAACCATGCTTTTAGCAGTCAATGCATCGCTTGTATAAAGAACTATTGCATCAGTAACAGTCAAGGATAATATAGAGCTTAATATGCATGAAAGAAATATTTGCACCGATGATCGAAAAAATAGCGATGATATAATAACCAAAAGTACAGGGATGTAGTTAAAGTTATTTGTTAACGAGTAACTGGATGAAATATAAGCGTTAAGGGTGGGCATTTTAGTAATTGCTTCTTCAAACGCGCTTCCATAAAGATTGGAGCTATCACTACTTATAAATTTAAATATGTAAAACTGAACTTGCGACCCTATTGAGGTAATTGTCCAAAGACATATGAATATAAAAAGCAAATCCAAATAAGACGTTTTTCTGTTCAAACTAATTCTAATCATTTAAATCTCTTTATTTTTAGTTGTTAAATCATACTCTGTAATGTGATCGTTAAGTTTTAATTATCACTTCAAAAGTAAATTCATTTGGGTTTATTTTATTATTGGTGGACGGGCTTTTTTAATTTTCTATAATAAATAAATGAAAAAGACACGTGAGTGTCACTATTTTTTAAAAATTTAATCTCAAATGACCTATTAAGCTTTAATTTAAATTTCATACTAATTCCATTCGAAATAGAGAGTTGAGTTTGGTGGCTTCATATAAATGGTCGGGTGCAAAGTGTGCGTACCTCATCGTCACTTTGATATCGGTATATCCCAATATACGCTGAAGCACAATAATATTGCCAGCGTTCATCATGAAGTGTGAGGCGAAGGTGTGACGCAAAACATTTTTCAGCTGTCCAGCAGGCGGTCTCGATTCCTGCGCGTTGCAAAGCCTTCCTAAACGCTGAATAGCAAGGTTTAAAGAGCACCTGCGCTTTCCTGCTGAATGGCAGTTGAGCCTGCAATTTCCAGTTATCGGCACCGCCTGGCTTACCTTTAGCTCAGTTTTTTCATAGATTATCTGGCCCGATCGGATCTCATTCTCCCTAAAACAGCATTTTATGTTCGAAAAGACTTCTACAATTCAAAAGCTATCTCGCTCTGCATATAATTTTCACCAAAAAATAGTTATATGATCTCAAGAAAATTATTGGTAAAAGCATTATCACGCGATAGTTGAGGTGCGACAAAGTTGTTTTTAATCAGTCGATTACGAAAAGGTTAATAACAAATTCTCAATGCGATACTATTTTATACTACTGGGCTGAGCGCTATTGCACAGTGGGTGACTGCAGCAAAGACAACACCTTTAAAAATCTCTTAAACCGGCTCTCAGTTGATGGAACCTAGCTCCGGAGCCTCTTATCTTCATTTTTTACGCTTTAGAAGGATTACCAGTATTAGAGAAAGCAGAATTGATATAGAAATATTGACTATTAATATAAAATCAATAACCGACTCATCACCATAGATCTGCAGGGCGTTGGCGATTGAATAAAATATTGATGCAGGAACTAATAACGCGATCGCTTTAGAGATTGCCACGCAACAGATGATAAATAACAAAATGAGTAAAATAATACGCATCATCAGTACACCTTTACCGTTCCATAGGCTTTCAATTGACTACCTGGAATATTGAGAGTGGGGCCGGCGCGCAGGAACATATCGCGCATGTACTGAAACTGGATAGGATGAGCAAGTGTAATACAGCCCTCGCTAAGACCGAGCGGTCCTATGGGATGGAGCCTGAAATTCCCACGTCTGACGCCCTCCACAAACGTGTAATCATCAATTTTGCCGTCATCGCGGTAAAGACCAAACCAGGTAGTCCGATCCGTTCCGTATATTTCTTTCAAAAACCTCTCACGCCAGGGACCTAATCTTCCACCTGATGGCCGCTCAACAATGTAATAACGTCCGCGCACTAATGGGCCAATATCGGGGACATGAGTTTTATCAGGATTATTACGGCCATCTTTCTGGCCTGAAAACGCGGGAAAAACACCAATGCCCGGACAATTGAGTGAAGTCATTTCACGACGATTTAATAACAGATAGCAGCTGTAAGACATAACGATTCCTTTTGTTAAGTCATTTCATAAGCTTACTAATCACCATTCAATCATTTTAAGCGATTAGTCTGGTCAGGCTTTGTAGTTACATATATTTAAAGCGGCACCATCCAAAGAGAGGACGGGGGGGATCACTAGGAAAGTGATTTAAATACATGATTTTATGAATATTTGGTGGCCCCTGCTGGGTTTGAACCAGCGACCAAGCGATTATGAGTCGCCTGCTCTAACCACTGAGCTAAGGGGCCAGCGGAGCGGGGATTATAAAGTATCTCGGTGGGGCGATCCAGCGTTGCTCAATCGGTTGGTGAAAATTCCCGCAATCACTGAGTCCTTGATCTCACAGGAAAAAATCCCGCAACCCCGGCAGAAGCGGACAATAAGCGCCCACTGCTGTCGCGTTTTTGAGACAAGGCTTGCTGCTGCCTTGTCTCCGGATGCGCAGGTTCAGCGATAGCGAGAGGCAGGCTTATTCAGCGAGATAAACGGCAGGATGGCGCCGCGCGCCTGCTCAAAGCTTTGCCACAGGCCCATATCTTCTACCGAAGGAATGGTGATCGCTTCACCGTCATCCAGACCGCGCAGTGCGGCGGCGACTAAGTCATCGACCTCCATCACCATCTCTGCCGGCAGGTCATCCACCGAGCGCCCGGTGCGCTGAAAGATTTCGGTGCGCGTCAGGCCCGGCAGCAGCGCCTGCACGCGTACGTTGTGGCCCGCCAGCTCGCGCTGCATATTACGCGTCAGCGAGAGCACAAAGGCTTTCGTCGCATTGTAGGCCCCGTTTGCCTGCTCGTTGACCAGCGCCAGTACCGACGCCACGTTCACGATGGTGCCCGCGTTGCGGCTGCGGAAAACCTGTGCGGCCGTGTGAGAAAGCTGCGTCAGCGCCACCACGTTCAGTGCCAGCATGGTTTGCGTCTGGTCGATGCTGGCGTCGATAAACTCGCCTTCCACCGTCATGCCCGCATTGTTGATCAGCGTGGTAATACGCGTATTGTTCCGCAGCTCGCGATCAATACGCACCAGATCCTCATGGCGCGTCAGGTCCGCGGCCAGCACGCTGACTTCCACGTCGTGCGCCTCACGCAGCGACTGCGCCAGTGCGCTCAGACGTGCAGCATCGCGCGCCACCAGAATCAGGTCGTTGCCGCGTGCGGCCAGCTGTTTAGCGTAAGTTGCGCCGATACCGCTGGAAGCGCCGGTGATTAAAGCCAGTTGGTGTGACATGGAAAAGCCCTCTGTATGATGGTCGTCATATTGGTGTGCTGATAATATGACGATCATCATATCTATCGTCAAGCTGGAATATGACGATCGTAATAATTACACTGATTGCCATTAACGATGAGCAGGGTAACAACCGATGGAAAAGCTAAGCCATAAGGCGCGCACGCGGCAGCGCATTCTGGAAGAAGCGGCGGTGGTGATGCGCGAATGCGGCACCGAAGGCATTGGCGTGGCAGCGCTGATGAAGCGCGTCGGCCTGACGCACGGTGGGTTTTATGCGCACTTTGCCTCGCGTGAAGCGCTGGTCGAAGCGGTGATTAGCGAGATGTTTGCCGACTCGGCGCAGCGTTTTGCCGCCGTGCTGGCGATTGAGGATCCGGCTGAACGGCTGAATCAGTGGATCGACCGCTATCTGTCGGACCAGCACTGTGGCGCGCCGGGCGAGGGCTGTCCGATACCGGCGCTGGTCAGCGAAGTGGCGCATTTACCGCCGGATGCGCGGGCGCTGTTTTCAGCGAAGCGCGAAGCGGTGCGGCGTCAGCTGGTGCAGGCGCTGCAGCAGCTGGGACATGCGCAGGCGGAGAGCATCGCCAGCAGCATGCAGGCCGAAATGGTCGGTGCACTGGCGCTGGCGCGCGCCTGCACCGATGAAGCGGAAGCGCGCCAGATGCTGGAGGTGACGCGTCAGGCAGTTAAACTGCGCGCCGGGCTGGTGACAGCATGAGCGATCACGACATCCGTGACATCATCGCGCCCGATTTACAGGTGCTGTTCTGTGGCATCAATCCGGGTAAATCCTCGGCGCATACCGGTTTTCACTTTGCGCATCCCGGCAACCGCTTCTGGAAGGTCATCCATCAGGCCGGATTCACCCGCGAGCAGCTGCTGCCGGAGCAGGAACAGCGGCTGCTGGAGACCGGCTGCGGCATCACCATGCTGGTAGAGCGCCCCACCATTCAGGCCAGCGAGCTGGCGGGCGCGGAGCTGCGTGACGGCGGCGCGCGTCTGCAGGAAAAGGTGCTGCGCTTTCAGCCGCGCGCGCTGGCGGTGCTGGGTAAGGATGCGTTTCAGAAGGCGTTTCGTCAGCGCAACGTGGCGTGGGGCGAGCAGCCGCAGCTGCTGGGCGAAACCCGTTTATGGGTGCTGCCCAATCCCAGCGGATTAAACCGTGCTTCGCTGGAGGAGATGGTCGCCGCTTATCGACAGCTTCATGATTGGTTACAGAATAAGGCGTGAGCTGGCTCTGTTTCATCAGGTAATAACGTTGTTCATCGTTTTGTTTCTGGCTACACCGGATGCTCCACGCAAAAAAGGAGCAGGGAGATGAAGCAACGCACCATGGTTTTGGCGGCACTGCTGCTGGCGGCGCAACCGGGCGTCCAGGCCGCAACGCTGAAGGTATTCAGTTCCGGCGGTATGTACCCGGTGATTGAAAGCCTGAAGCAGGATTATCAGCAGCAGAGCGGTGACAGCATTGAGCTGGAAGCGGCGCCGTCGATGGGGGACACGCCGCAGGCGATTCCTAATCGCCTTAAACGCCATGAAAGCGCCGATGTGCTGGTAATGGTGGATTACGCCATCAAGCCGCTGGAGCAGGCGAAATGGGTGGATAGCGCCAGTCATCAGGTGCTGGCGCACTCGTACATCGCCATGGCGGTGAAGCAGGGCACCACGCCGCCGGATATCAGTACCGTCGCGAAGTTCAAACAGGTGCTGACCACCGCCTCAAGTATCGCCGTGTCTGACAGCGCCAGCGGCAAATATATTCAGAGCAAGATGCTGGATAAGCTGCAGCTGGGCCCGAAAACGGCGGCGAAGATCACCGTGATTCCGGCCACGCCGGTGGGTGAGGCGGTCGCGCAGGGCAAAGCCGAGCTGGGCTTCCAGCAGAACAGCGAGCTGAAGGCGGTGAAAGGCATTACTATCGTGGGACTGATTCCGCCGGCGGCACAGCAGGATACGCTGTACGGTGCGGTGATCACGCGCAGCAGCCAGCAGCAGCAGGCCGCGGCGAAGTTCGTGAAATACCTGCAGAGCGACAAGGCGCGCAGCGTGATGCAGGAGAAAGGGCTGACGCCATACTGAAGGCAATAAAAAACCCCGGCAAGCCGGGGTTTTTACTGACCAGGACGATTAATCGTCGAGGAAGCTACGCAGCACTTCCGAGCGGCTCGGATGGCGCAGTTTACGCAGCGCTTTGGCTTCAATCTGACGGATACGCTCACGCGTTACGTCAAACTGTTTGCCCACCTCTTCCAGCGTGTGGTCGGTATTCATATCGATACCGAAACGCATACGCAGGACTTTAGCTTCACGCGCGGTCAGGCCAGCCAGCACGTCGTGGGTGGCTGAACGCAGGCTTTCCGAAGTCGCGGAATCCAGCGGCAGCTCCAGCGTGGTGTCTTCGATAAAGTCGCCCAGATGCGAATCTTCATCATCACCAATCGGCGTCTCCATGGAGATCGGCTCTTTAGCGATTTTCAGCACCTTACGGATTTTATCTTCCGGCATCAGCATGCGCTCGGCCAGCTCTTCCGGCGTCGGCTCGCGGCCCATCTCCTGCAGCATCTGGCGCGAAATACGGTTGAGTTTGTTAATGGTCTCAATCATATGCACCGGAATACGGATGGTACGCGCCTGGTCGGCGATGGAACGGGTGATAGCCTGACGGATCCACCAGGTGGCGTAAGTTGAGAACTTATAGCCACGGCGATATTCAAACTTATCCACCGCTTTCATCAGACCGATGTTGCCTTCCTGAATCAGGTCGAGGAACTGCAGGCCACGGTTGGTGTACTTCTTGGCGATGGAGATCACCAGACGCAGGTTAGCCTCAACCATCTCTTTCTTCGCACGACGCGCTTTGGCTTCGCCGATCGACATACGACGGTTGATGTCTTTCACCTGCTCAATGGTCAGGCCGGTCTCTTCTTCAATCTGCAGCAGTTTCTGCAGCGAACGCATGACGTCTTCTTCCACTTCCTGCAGTTTTTCCGACCACGGTTTGTTCATGGCCAGTGCCGCTTTGAACCAGCTCTCACTGGTTTCATTACCGGTAAACAGGGTGATGAAGTTTTTCTTCGGCATTTTGCACAGTTCAACACACAGCTTCATGATCAGGCGCTCTTGCGTGCGCACGCGCTCCATCATTTCACGCATGTTGTTCACCAGGTAGTCGAACTGCTTCGGCACCAGGCGGAACTGTTTGAACACTTCAGAGAGATTGTTGATCTCGGCCACGGCGTCCGCATGGCTGCGGCCTTTGGCTTTGATCACGGTGCGCGTGGTTTCGTACTGCGTACGCAGGTCGTTAAACTTCTCGCGCGCCAGTTCCGGATCGATAGAGTTATCGTCGTCGGAGCTGTCGTCGTCGCTCTCTTCGTCTTCCTCTTCGTCGTCGTCGCGGTCTTCTTCCGATAGCTCAGAACCAACGTGGGTCGCGGTTGGTGCCAGATCTTCCTCGGCGTTCGGATCGACGAAACCGGTGATCAGGTCAGACAGGCGTGACTCGCCCGCTTCAACGCGATCGTACTGATCGAGCAGGTAGGTGATTGCTTCCGGGTATTCGGCGACAGAGCATTGCACCTGGTTGATACCGTCTTCGATACGCTTGGCGATGTCGATTTCGCCTTCGCGCGTCAGCAGCTCAACGGTACCCATTTCACGCATGTACATGCGTACCGGGTCGGTGGTACGGCCAATTTCAGATTCAACGCTGGATAATACCTGAGCGGCAGCTTCCGCGGCATCTTCGTCAGTATCGGTGCTGTTTTCATTCAGCATCAGATCATCGGCATCCGGGGCTTCTTCCACCACCTGAATACCCATATCGTTGATCATTTGGATGATGTCTTCGATCTGATCGGAGTCGACGATATCTTCCGGCAGATGGTCATTGACCTCAGCATAGGTCAGATAGCCCTGCTCCTTACCACGGGTGACAAGCAGCTTAAGCTGTGACTGCGGGTTTTGCTCCATAAGACGGTATCCACACTTCTGTTAATTAGATTGGTGTCGGTCGGCAGCGAGCCAACTATAACAGTGAAGGCGTTGTATTTTTGCCGCTGCCTTCAACGCGGCCAGGGCTTTGGCCCATCGTAAATCGGCACTTAAGCCGCTTAATATTCTGTCCGGCGCTAACTCACTTGCCATTTTCAATGCTGGCAGTGCTCGCAATCCCTCACGTACGCCAGTACGCTCCGGTTGCTGCGTGCTGGCAGCCTTGAAACTGACAGCGACGTTAACGCCTATGGTATGTATGCATTGCTTCCGGCTTCGCTTACAGCGTCCATAAACCAGAAACATCAGGCAAGAAGGGCGGCGTTATCAGCCTTCATCATTCTGACCCGATAAAATCTTATTTTTTGGCTAATGCCTGGCTTAATGCCCAGAATTCACGGCGTTCGGCGGCGCTCAGGCCTTCAGTCCGGTCGCGCGCAATCAGTGCTTCGAGGCGCTGCTCCAGCGCAGCATCATAGATGCTTGCCAGCGAGTCCTGGAACACTTCTTCCGCTTCGTCATCTACGATCATGTGGTTCCAGGTGGCCAGTGTTTCAAGGGGCTGGCTAAATTCTGTCCCGCGATATAACTCTAGTAGCTGTCCGGTGGTCAGGCCAGGATTCTCAGTACAACGGCGGACTAACTCCACAAACAGCGGCAATCCCGCTAATTTAGACTGCTCCAGCCCGTCCAGCGCAGGCACGATGGCGGCAAATTGCGGATTCTGCACCAGCAACGCAATCAGCACGCGCATGGTGGTGCGTTTCATCGGTGGCGCCACCGGCGCGGTACCGCTTTCCGCCTGCTTCGGCATCAGCTTGTCTAACTGGTTATCGTCCAGAATGCCGAGTTTATTACCCAGCGTCTGACGCATATAAATCCGCAGCGTTTCGCCCGGAATCTGGCTGATCAGCGGCAGCGCCAGCGTCGCCAGCTTGGTACGGCCGTCGCGCGTACTCAGATCCACCTGCGGCATCAGGCTGTCGAACAGAAACGTGGAGAGCGGCATAGCCTGCTCCATCCGCGCTTCGAATGCTGCTTTGCCCTCTTTACGCACCAGGGTATCCGGGTCTTCGCCGTCGGGCAAAAACATAAAGCGTAGCTGACGACCGTCATTCATGTAAGGCAATGCGGTTTCCAGCGCACGCCATGCAGCTTCACGACCGGCGCGGTCGCCGTCGTAGCAGCAGATCACGTTATCGGTCGAGCGGAACAAAAGCTGGATATGTTCCGCTGTGGTCGAGGTGCCCAGCGAGGCGACAGCATAATCAATGCCGAACTGCGCCAGCGCAACCACGTCCATATAGCCTTCCACCACCAGCAGACGCGCCGGTTGCGGATGATTTTTTTGCGCTTCATACAGGCCGTACAGCTGGCGGCCTTTATGGAAAATCGGTGTTTCCGGTGAGTTCAGGTACTTGGGCGTATCGTTGCCCAGCACGCGGCCACCAAAACCAATCACGCGTCCGCGCTTATCGCGAATCGGAAACATCACGCGATCGCGGAAACGATCGTAGGTACGGCCGCTGTCATTGCTGACCAGCATGCCCGCTTCCATCAGCGATTCACGATCTTCTTTCTGCTGACCGAAACGCTTCAGGACGTTGTCCCAGCCGGCTGGCGCATAGCCAATAGCAAAGTGATCGATCACCTGCTGGCTCAGCCCGCGTGTGGCGAGATACTGTTGTGCTGATTTTGCCTGCGGATTGCGCAGGCTCTGCTGATAAAAGCTGTCTAAACCTTCCAGCAGCTGATACAGGCTCTGGCGCTGGTGGCGCTCCATCGGGCTCGGACCGTTGCCCGCTTCGTACGGCACTTCTAAGCCGTGCTGCGTGGCAAGTTCCTCAACGCTCTCAACGAAATCCAGACGATCGTGATTCATCAGGAAGTCGATGGCGTTGCCTTTGGCACCACAGCCAAAGCAGTAGTAGAACTGCTTTTCGCCGCTTACGGTGAAAGAGGGGGTTTTTTCGTTATGGAAAGGACAGCACGCGTGATAGTTCTTACCCTGCTTTTTCAGCTTAACGCGGGCATCGATAAGATCCACGATGTCCGTGCGGGCAAGTAAATCATTGATAAATACGCGTGGAATTCGTCCAGCCATAAGCCCCGGTTTTTCAGCTCATAAACGGCAACAAGCCGCGCTTCCTTTCGGAAAGCACGGCCTCTTACTTGACTCTGTCTGCGTTTAACACGCGGCGGAAGCGAACTTCCGAAAGAAATTAGTACAGACGAGTGCGGCGTGCGTTTTCGCGAGCCAGTTTCTTGGCGTGACGCTTAACAGCAGACGCTTTAGCGCGCTTACGTTCAGTCGTTGGTTTTTCATAGAACTCACGACGACGAACTTCAGCCAGAACGCCTGCTTTCTCGCAGGAACGCTTGAAGCGACGCAGTGCTACGTCGAATGGCTCGTTTTCACGTACTTTAATTACCGGCATGTAACTCTCACCTCGATAAAATTCGGTTTTTGCTGCTGACTGCGGCGCCAGCACTTTTCAAAATGGTGCAGCATTTTACTCCAGGCGCGGCTGGCTTGTAAAGCACCATGGACAATTTAGAACCAACAGGAGCGTTTGCCTGTGCGGCTGCCGGTTTTTTCAGGCCGTGGAGTATAGCGCACTCTTTGCGCGACAGAAAAACACTTTTTCGCGTGCGGAAGGGCGCAGGCGTCAGCCGGCCTGTGCTACACTGCGCGCCGCAAGAAGAGGGTGATAAAGCTATGCGAGTTCTGGGTATTGAAACGTCCTGCGATGAAACCGGCATCGCGATTTATGACGATGCGTCCGGTCTGCTGGCGAATCAATTATATAGCCAGGTGAAATTACATGCGGATTACGGTGGCGTGGTGCCGGAACTGGCCTCGCGCGATCACGTGCGGAAAACCGTGCCGCTGATCCAGGCCGCGCTGAAACAGGCGGACTTACAGGCCGGAGAGATTGACGCCGTGGCGTACACTGCCGGTCCCGGCCTGGTCGGTGCGCTGCTGGTTGGCGCCACCATTGGCCGCGCGCTGGCGTTCGCCTGGAACGTGCCGGCGGTGCCGGTGCATCACATGGAAGGCCATCTGCTGGCGCCGATGCTGGAAGACAACCCACCGGAATTCCCGTTCGTGGCACTGCTGGTCTCCGGCGGCCACACGCAGCTGATCAGCGTCACCGGCATTGGTGAATATACGCTGCTGGGCGAATCGATTGATGATGCCGCCGGGGAAGCGTTCGATAAAACTGCCAAGCTGCTAGGGCTGGATTATCCGGGCGGCCCGATGCTGTCGCGCATGGCACAGCAGGGCACGCCGGATCGCTTTAAGTTCCCGCGTCCGATGACCGATCGTCCGGGGCTGGACTTCAGCTTCTCTGGCCTGAAAACCTTTGCGGCGAATACCATTCGCGAACATGACGGTGACGAACAGGCGCGCGCCGATATCGCCCGCGCCTTTGAAGATGCGGTAGTGGACACGCTGATGATCAAATGCAAGCGTGCGCTGGAGCAGACCGGCTTCAAACGCCTGGTGATTGCCGGCGGCGTGAGCGCCAACCGCACGCTGCGTGAACGCATGGCAATCATGATGAGCGCGCGCGGCGGCGAGGTGTTTTATGCCCGTCCGGAGTTCTGCACCGACAACGGCGCGATGATTGCCTATGCCGGCATGGTGCGGCTGAAAGGCGGCACGCGCGGTGAGCTGGGTGTCAGCGTGCGGCCACGCTGGCCGCTGGCGGAATTACCGGCCATCTGATAATAAAAAACCGGCTGCGCGCCGGTTTTTTTATTTCTTCTTTTTACGCTTCCACACGCGGTTTTCCTGACCGCGCCACAGGCGCTGAATATTGTCGTGATGGCGCAGCAAAATCAGGCATGACAGCATCGACACCGGAAAGGTGAACTGCGGCTTAAACCACCAGACATAAAACGGGGCAATTAACGCGCTGACGATCGCGCCCAGCGATGAGTAGCCGCTGAGCAGCACCGTCAGCAGCCAGGTGCCGGTCATCAGGCCGGTCAGGTCCCAGCCAATCGGCGCGATGGCCCCAAACGCGGTGGCCACACCTTTGCCGCCGCGAAAGCGGAAAAACACCGGATAGATATGGCCGAGGCAGGCGGCGATGGCCGTGAGGCCAAGATACATCGGCGTGACGTGCAGCCACCAGGCGATCCATACCGGCACCATTCCCTTCGCCACGTCGAAAATCAGTACCGCGGCAGCGGCGGCTTTACCGCCAATACGTAACACGTTGGTGGCGCCTGGATTGCCAGAGCCTGCGCTGCGGGGATCGGGTAAACCAGCGAGTTTACAAACCAGGATCGCACTGGAAATCGAGCCGCAAAGATACGCGAAAATAATCATACCAAGCGCGATAGCACTCATAGCTTCGTACCGTTCCTTTTGGGTCGTTTTGTTCTCGATAAGCGTGGATAATACGCATAATCCGCCGGAAGTGGTATCCGGCTAAGCCAAAAACAGAGAGTGACATCATGGATATCGTATTTATAGAACAACTCACCGTGTTCACCACCATTGGCGTTTACGACTGGGAACAGGGCATGCAGCAGAAGCTGGTGCTCGATGTCGAAATGGCGTGGGACAACCGTCGGGCGGCGGTAAGCGACGATGTGAACCACTGCCTGAGCTATGCCGATGTCACCGAAGCGATCCTCAATCATTTACAGGGACAGCGTTTTGCGCTGGTCGAACGGGTGGCAGAAGAAATCGCCGATCTGTTGATGAATCGTTTCAAAACGCCTGGCGTACGCGTGAAGGTAGGTAAACCGGGGGCTGTCGCCCAGGCGGCGAGCGTGGGCGTGAGAATTGAGCGCGGGACTATTCCTAAATAAATCCTGCGTGATTGCCATCACAATGAAACCAAACCAAATTATGGTGTGTCTCAGTGGAGGCCGCTGCGCTGATGAAGGGGAAGTGACCGAAATCCTTAAGGTTTCCTTCAGCAAGGTGCAGGCATAATTTCAGGCGGTAGCGGTGCGCGACCGCCTTTTTACTGTTTAAAACGGATAGAGGGTAAAATTTGATGGCAGACATTCATCAGCTATGGGTAGCTGCAATCCTGGGGGTTGTGGAAGGCCTTACGGAGTTCCTGCCGGTCTCATCCACAGGCCACATGATTATTGTTGGCCATTTGCTGGGGTTCGAGGGTGAGAAGGCGGAAACCTTTGAAGTGGTGATCCAGCTGGGCTCAATCCTCGCCGTAGTGGTGATGTTCTGGCGCCGGCTGTTTGGCCTGATCGGCATTCACTTCGGCCAGGAGCGCCACGAAGGCGTCGGCAGCGGAAAACTGACGCTGATTCACATTCTGCTGGGTATGGTGCCGGCAGTGGTGATTGGCCTGGTACTGCATGACCAGATTAAAACCCTGTTTAACCCGATCAACGTGATGTACGCGCTGGTGGTGGGCGGCGTGCTGCTGCTGGCGGCGGAATATCTCAAGCCAAAGCAGCCGAAAGCGGTGGGCATTGATGACATCACCTATCGCCAGGCGTTTATGATTGGCTGCTTCCAGTGTCTGGCGCTGTGGCCGGGCTTCTCGCGTTCCGGCGCCACCATCTCCGGCGGTATGCTGATGGGCGTCAGCCGCTATGCGGCGTCCGAGTTTTCCTTCATCCTCGCGGTACCGATGATGATCGGTGCTACCGGACTTGATCTCTACAAGAGCATGGGCTTCCTGACGATGCAGGATTTCCCGATGTTTGCCGTGGGCTTCGTGACCGCCTTCATCGTCGCGCTGCTGGCGATCAAAGTGTTCCTTGAGCTGATCAAACGTATCTCGTTTGTGTCGTTTGCCATCTACCGCTTTATCGTCGCGGCAGCGGTTTACGCCATCTTTATGTAATGCGCGAGGCGCGGCCGGTTACGCTGGCCGCGCGTCGATTAACCCTTCCTGCAACGCCAGCACGCGCCGACGCGTCAGCTCTTCCCGCACCGCCGCGCCTTTGAAACCGGCCTCGACCACCGCTTTGGTGGGCACCGCCTGCGCCAGCGCAAACGCGCGCCGCAGATAATCGCCCTGCGGATAAGCCATGCTCTCCAGCGTCGTGCGCCCGCGAGCGTCGGCTTCGCTGGTCAGTGCCATCTTTTCCACGCGATCGGGCTTGCGCCAGGCGTCGATGCGGTCAAACAGCGCCACCAGCGCGTCAGCCGGCTGGCGTTCAATGGTGTGTACCACATCGTGAAACTCCGTCACCACCAGGGCCAGATCGCGCACCTGGTTCGGCACGCGCAGTCGCTGGCACAGCGCTTCAACAATCGGTACACCGGCCGGGCCGTGACCATGATGGCTCGGCCACTTCTCTGGCGGCGTCAGCGCTTTACCCACATCGTGGAACAGCGTGGCGAAGCGCACGTCAAGCTGGTCGGAGAGCGCTGCGGCCATGGTCAGCGTCATCAGCGCGTGGACGCCGGTATCGATCTCCGGATGCCACTTAACGGGGGCCGGAATGCCGTACAGGTTGTCGATTTCCGGGAACAGCACCTGTAATGCATCGCAGTCGCGCAGCAGCTGGAAATAGACCTGAGGATTGCGCGTCAGCAGCGCTTTTTCCGTCTCTTTCCACACCCTCTCTGCGGTGAGGTGCGCCAGTTCGCCGCTGTGCGCCATCTCGCGCATCAGCGCCTGGGTTTCAGGTGCCACGCGGAAATTGAGGTGGGCGAAACGGGCAGCAAAACGCGCCACGCGCAGCACGCGCAGCGGATCTTCATTAAAAGCTGCAGACACGTGACGCAGGGTACGCTGCTGCAAATCCTGCTGGCCATGATAAGGGTCGATCAGCGTGCCGTCAGCGGCCTGCGCGATGGCATTGATGGTCAGATCGCGACGCTGTAAATCCTGCTCCAGCGTCACGTCCGGCGCGAACTGGGTCACGAAGCCGGTATAACCGTTGCCGCTTTTGCGTTCGGTGCGCGCCAGCGCATACTCTTCGCGGCTTTCAGGATGTAAAAAAACCGGAAAATCCCGGCCCACCTGCTGATAGCCCTGCGCCAGCATGCTGTCGGGCGTTGCGCCCACCACCACCCAATCTCTATCTTTTACCGGCAAACGCAGTAAGGCATCACGCACTGCGCCACCGACCAGAAACGTCTTCACTCAACCACTCCAGAGGCAATCCACTTTTGCGTGCCGCGCACGCTTGTTACGTTATTGTTGCATACTTTGGCGAAAAAGAGGGCATGCCAAAAGGGGCATCTTACGATCCCCTCCAGGCAAACCACAAATGGCGTGGCGGCTTTAATTCATCCAGCGATCGTTTTTCTTGCGGCGCGGCACCATGTGCGGCAGCAGCAGACCGAGCAGCAGACCGACGCCGAGCACGCCGCCGCCATACATAAACCACTGCATGATGATGGTGCGCTGTTTGTCATCCAGCTGAACGTTAGCGGCGCTGACCTTCTTCTGCGCGACAATCAGCTCGTTGCGCAGCTTCTGATTCTCTTCTTTCAGGCCGTTGATGGTGCCGTCGCTGTTGGCCACCTTGTTCTGCATCTCTGACGTACGCTGATTCCAGCTGTTATCAATGTTCGCCAGTTTGTCGGTCAGCTCTTTGACCTGCTGCTCCAGCTGCGGCACGCGGGTGCGCAGGCTGGGGGAGGCGCTGAGCTGCGACAGCGGGATCCAGTTAGTTTTGCCTTCTGCATCGCGGATTTGCGCGTACTGCGAGTCATTATTGGTTTGCAGCAGCGTGACTTCCTCCCCGGCATTCAGCTTGCCAACCAGGCGATACTGATCGCCAGGGCCGCTGCGTACCCAGGTGGATAATTCGTCGGAGATGTAACGTTTTTCATCGGCCGCGTGGGCCGGTGCGATGGCGCTGAAAGCCAGCAAAGAGAGGGCGGCAAGTGAGATTTTTTTCATTCGATATCGTTTTTTCATGATGGGCGTAAATTTACCGGCACAGTCTGGAGTCGCTTCGCATAAATCTGAATGAGAACTATCCTGGTCTCAATGCGGTGCGAAAAGGGTCGTAAAAGCACAAGAAAGCAGAGACAGCAGGCTTGCGGTGCATTACTCTTCGCCAGATTAAACTCGTAAGTGCCAGCAGCGTATTGAATAAAAAATTATGACCATCGAAATCGAATTAAAGTTCATTGCCACCCCGCAAGCCGCCGAAAAACTGGCGCAGACGCTTGCCGCCTGGCCACATCAGCACCACGCCGCGCGTGAGCTGACCAACATCTATTACGAAACCGATGACAACCAGCTGCGCCGCTGGGATATGGGCCTGCGGATTCGCGGCGTGGATCAGCGCTATGAAATGACGCTGAAAACCGCCGGCAAAACGCTGGGCGGCCTGCATCAGCGTCCGGAATACAACGTCGACCTCAGCGAGCCGCAGCTGGACATTGCCCGCCTGCCGGCAGAGATCTGGCCGCAGGGGACCGATGTCGCCGCGCTGCAGCCGCGTTTGCAGCCGCTGTTCAGTACCCATTTCCAGCGTGAAACCTGGCTGGTGAGCGTTGGCGACAGCGAAATTGAAGTAGCGTTCGATTGCGGCAGCGTTGCCGCAGGGGAGCTGAGCGAGCCGCTGTATGAAGTGGAGCTGGAGCTTAAGCGTGGAGCGCGCAGCGATATGCTGACCTTCGCCAGTGCGCTGATCGCCACGGGCGGCCTGCGCCTCGGCAGCCTGAGCAAAGCGGCACGCGGTTATCAGCTGGCGCAGGGCAACGCGCCGCGACCGCTGCGCGCGCTGCCGCTGCAGAAAATTGCCGCCAAAGCCACGGTGGAGCAGGGCATGGTTCACGCCATGAGCGCGGCGCTCGGCCACTGGCAGTACCATGAAGAAGTCTGGCTGCGCGGTAATGAAGACGCCCGGGCACGGGTAATTGAAGCGCTGGAAACGCTGCGTCAGGCGTTTTCCCTGTTTGGCACACTGGTGCCGCGCAAGGCCAACAGCGAACTGCGTCAGAAGCTGACCCGGCTGGAAGAGCTGCTGGCGGACAGCGAGGCCAGCGCAGAAACCGTCTGCTTCTCACCGACCTCAGTTGAAGCCCAGTTAGCACTTACTCACTGGCTGGTGGAGTCGCAGTGGCAGCCGTGGCTGGACGAGAAGAACAAAAGTAAGCTGCAGGGCTCTTTTAAACGCTTCAGCGACATCATGCTGGGGCGCATCGGCGCGGATCTGCGTGAAACCTTCGTCGACGTGCAGCTGTTTAATGAATTTCAGGACAAAGCCACGCGCCTGAACCGCCAGCTGCTGGCGGTGCACCTGCTGGCGGGGGCGTATCCGGCTGAAGAAGTCAGCCAGTGGCTGGCGGGCTGGCAGGAGTTGCAGCACGCCATTCGTGAAAAACAGGAGCGCGGTCTGATTCAGCTGGTCAATCTGGCGATCCGTCAACCGCCGTTCTGGCTGAATAACGGTGCGAAACGCTAAGGCTACGGCACCATCAATCATCAGGGAGGGAAGATGTCGTTACCGTTACCGACGCTGATGCAGGCGCAGCTCGCCAGCGTGGCAGAACGTCTGGGCCTGCCGCTGACGGCGATCACGCCGCAGCAGGCTGGCGCACTGACCTTTAGTGACTTTATCGTAGACAACCTGCAGCAGCATCCGGCGTGGTGGCAACAGCTGCAGCAGCAACCGCCGCAGCCCGAAGAGTGGCAGCACTATGCGGCCTGGCTGGCAGCGGCGCTGCAGCCGGTGGATAACGAAGCCTCCCTGATGCGCGAACTGCGCCTGTTCCGCCGTCATATGCTGGTGCGCATCGCGTGGATGCAGGCGCTGGAGCAGGCCAGCACCGGGCAGAGCCTGACGCAGCTCAGCACGCTGGCGGAAGTGCTGATTACCGCCGCGCGCGACTGGGTGTGGCAGGATTGCTGCCGCGATTTCGGCACGCCGTGCAACGCCGCCGGTGAAGCGCAGCCGATGCTGATTCTGGGTATGGGCAAGCTGGGCGGCGGTGAACTCAACTTCTCTTCCGATATTGACCTGATCTTTGCCTGGCCGGAAAACGGCGTCACCCACGGCGGCCGGCGCGAGCTCGACAACGCCCAGTTCTTCACCCGCATGGGGCAGCGCCTGATCAAGGTGCTGGATCAACCTACCGTCGATGGCTTTGTTTATCGCGTGGATATGCGCCTGCGCCCGTTCGGCGACAGCGGTCCACTGGTGCTGAGCTTTGCCGCGCTGGAGGATTACTACCAGGAGCAGGGCCGTGACTGGGAGCGCTACGCGATGGTGAAAGCGCGCCTGATGGGCGACGACGGCGGCCACTGGAGCCAGGAGCTGCAGCAGATGCTGCGCCCGTTCGTCTATCGCCGCTACATCGATTTCAGCGTGATCCAGTCGCTGCGTAACATGAAAGGCATGATTGCCCGCGAAGTACGGCGGCGCGGCCTGAAGGACAACATCAAACTCGGCGCTGGCGGCATTCGCGAAACCGAATTCATCGTCCAGGTGTTTCAGCTGATTCGAGGTGGACGTGAGCGCTCACTTCAGCTGCGCTCGCTGCTGCCGACGCTGCAGGCCATCGGTGAGCTGGCGCTGTTAACACCGGAGCAGGTTGATCATCTGCGCGCCGCCTACCTGTTTTTACGCCGGCTGGAGAATCTGCTGCAGAGCATCAACGATGAGCAGACGCAGACGCTGCCGGAAAATCCCCTCGACCGCCAGCGCCTGGCCTGGGCGATGGGCATGGCGGACTGGGCGACGCTGCTGGCACAGCTGGAGCAGCACATGGCCGGCGTGCGCCACATTTTCGACGAGCTGATAGGCGATGATGCGCCGGATGTCGACGATCAGCCGCAGCTGGCGGAGTTCGCCAGCCTGTGGCAGGACGCGCTGGAAGAGAGCGATTTGCTGCCGGTGGTACCGCAGCTGCAGGCGGAACAGCGCCATGCGCTGTATCGGGCGCTGAATGATTTCCGTCAGGATGTCAGTCGCCGCACCATCGGTCCGCGCGGCCGGCTGGCGCTCGATCAATTAATGCCGCGCCTGCTAAGCGAAGTGTGCGCACGTGACGACGCCGATGTGGTGCTGGCACGCCTGACGCCGCTGCTGCTTGGCGTATTAACGCGCAGCACCTATCTCGAGTTGCTGACCGAGTATCACGGCGCGCTGCGCCACCTGATTCGCCTGTGTGGCGCTTCGCCGATGATTGCCAGCCAGCTGGCGCGCTATCCGCTGCTGCTGGATGAACTGCTCGATCCGGCCACGCTGTATCAGCCCACCGCCACCGACGCTTATCGTGACGAACTGCGCCAGTATCTGCTGCGCATTCCCACCGATGATGAAGAGCAGCAGCTGGAAGCGCTGCGCCAGTTCAAGCAGGCACAGCATCTGCGTATCGCCGCCGCCGACATCGCCGGAACCCTGCCGGTGATGAAAGTGAGCGATCACTTAACCTGGCTGGCGGAAGCCATCATTGAATCGGTGGTGCAGCAGGCGTGGCAGATGATGGTGCAGCGCTATGGCCGCCCTTCGCACCTCACCAGCGACAGCGAGCGCGGCTTTGCCGTGGTCGGCTACGGCAAACTGGGCGGCTGGGAACTGGGTTACAGTTCGGATCTCGATCTGGTGTTTCTGCATGACTGTCCGGACGATGCCGAAACCGACGGTGAACGCGTTATCGACGGGCGCCAGTTTTACCTGCGTCTCGCTCAGCGCGTCATGCATCTGTTCAGCACCCGCACCTCGTCCGGCATTTTGTATGAGGTGGACGCGCGCCTGCGCCCTTCTGGCGCGGCCGGCATGCTGGTCAGCACCTTTGCTGCCTTTGACGACTATCAGCGCCATGAAGCCTGGACGTGGGAACATCAGGCGCTGGTGCGCGCGCGCATCGTGTTTGGCGAACCGGCGCTGTGTGAGCGCTTCGATGCGATCCGGCGCGGTATTCTCTGCCTGCCGCGTGAAGGCGCGAAGCTGCAAACTGAAGTGCGGGAGATGCGTGAGAAAATGCGCGCGCACCTCAGTAACAAGCACAAAGGTCGCTGGGAGATTAAAACCGATGAGGGCGGTATCACTGATATTGAATTCATCGCGCAGTATCTGGTCTTAGGTTACGCCGCCAGCCAGCCGGCGCTGACGCGCTGGTCGGATAACGTGCGCATTTTCGAACTGATGGCGCGCCACGGCATCATGGCTGATGAGGAAGCGCAGGCGCTGACGCACGCTTACGTCACGCTGCGCGATGCGCTGCACCATCTGGCGCTGCAGGAACTGCCGGGTCATGTCGATCCGGCATCGTTCGCTGACGAACGCGCCGTGGTGCACGCCAGCTGGCAGCGCTGGCTGGCCGCGAGCGATGCGGATGACACGGAGCAGTGAGCCTGGCGGCTTCTATGCTATTATCCGCGCATTATTTTGACTGAACGTTGAAGTCTGGAGTCTCTGCATGAAAGTAACACTGCCCGCGTTTGGCAAGGCCGCTGTGCTGGTTGTCGGCGATGTGATGTTAGACCGCTACTGGTACGGCCCGACCAGCCGGATCTCACCGGAAGCCCCGGTGCCGGTGGTTAAAGTGGATACCATTGAAGAGCGTCCGGGCGGCGCGGCCAACGTGGCGATGAATATCGCTGCACTCGGTGCGGACTCGCGCCTTATCGGTCTGACCGGTGCAGATGACGCTGCGCGCGTGCTGCGCGAAACGCTGGCGCAGGTGAAGGTTGAGTGCGATTTCGTCGCCCTCGATAGCCATCCGACCATCACCAAACTGCGCGTGCTGTCGCGTAACCAGCAGCTGATTCGCCTCGACTTTGAAGAGGGCTTTGAGCAGGTCGATCCGCAGCCGATTCACGATCGCCTGCGTCAGTCGCTGGCACAGGCGGGCGCGCTGGTGCTGTCTGACTATGCCAAAGGCGCGCTGAGCAGCGTGCAGACTATGATTCAGCTGGCGCGTGCGGCGCAGGTGCCGGTACTGATCGACCCGAAAGGTACCGATTTTGAACGCTATCGCGGCGCGACGCTGCTGACGCCCAATCTGTCCGAGTTCGAAGCGGTGGTGGGCAAGTGCAAAAGCGAAGAGGAGATTGTCAGCCGTGGTATGCAGCTGATCGCCGATTACGATCTCTCCGCGCTGCTGGTGACGCGTTCGGAAAACGGAATGACCCTGCTGCAGCCGGGCAAAGCGCCGCTGCATCTGCCCACTCAGGCGCAGGAAGTGTATGACGTGACCGGTGCCGGCGATACGGTGATCGGCGTGCTGGCCGCAGTGCTGGCTGCCGGTGAAAGTCTGGAAGATGCCTGCTTCCTCGCCAATGCTGCGGCTGGCGTGGTGGTCGGCAAGCTCGGGACTTCAACCGTCAGTACCGTGGAGCTGGAGAATGCGATCCACGCGCGGCCGGACAGCGGCTTTGGCGTGATGACCGAAGCCGAGCTGAAAGTGGCGGTGGCGCAGGCGCGCCAGCGCGGTGAGAAAGTCGTGATGACCAACGGCGTGTTCGACATTTTGCATGCCGGCCATGTCTCTTATCTGGCCAACGCGCGCAAACTGGGCGATCGCCTGATCGTGGCGGTCAACAGCGATGCTTCCACCAAACGTCTTAAGGGCGAAACCCGCCCGGTAAACCCGCAGGAAAACCGCATGATCGTGCTGGGTGCGCTGGAAGCCGTAGACTGGGTGGTGCTGTTTGAAGAGGATACGCCACAGCGGCTGATTGCCGAAGTGCTGCCGGATCTGCTGGTGAAAGGCGGTGATTATAAGCCGGAAGATATCGCGGGCAGCAAAGAGGTGTGGGCCAACGGCGGTGACGTGCGCGTGCTCAACTTTGAAGACGGTATTTCCACCACCAACATCATCAAAACCATTCGCAATCAGTAAACACGTAGCCGGCGGGAGCGAACTCCCGCCGCGTAAACCTTACTGAGGCGTATCGATTTTGCCTGCCGGATCTGGCGTGATCACCGCCGGAGCCGGGGCCGCCGGACTTTCACTCTCCAGCTTCGCCAGACGCTGCTCCAGCGCCGCCAGTTTTTCACGCGTGCGCAGCAAAACCTGGGTCTGCACGTCAAACTCTTCACGATTAACCAGATCCATGCGGGTTAACTGCGCCTGCAATACCTGACGAATTTTCTTTTCCACATCGTCGCCAAAGTCGCGAATACCTTTTGGCATCGCTTCGTGCACCTGGCGCGCCAGTTGTTCAATTTTTTTCGTGTCGATCATGGTTGTTTCCTGGTTACGGTGGCTGATAACAGCGCGTGTTCCGACTCATCAAGCATTAAGTGTAATGCCAGAAACGAAAAGGTTAAACCCGAAATCCGCAACGCATGAAGTGCAAAAGCATTTGCACTTTTGTTGATTGCCCGACCAGGTGATTGGCGCTATAGTAATTTCGCTTATTCTCAGGGCGGGGCGAAATTCCCCACCGGCGGTAAATCAGCTTTGGCTGAAAGCCCGCGAGCGCTTTCGCTGTACAGTGAAAGGTCAGCAGATCCGGTGTAATTCCGGGGCCGACGGTTAAAGTCCGGATGGGAGAGGGTAACGACATCAGCCGGGCTGCGCCCGCGTCACGTTATTGCCATGTGTTTTCTACGCACTCCTAAGCTCGCCCTGGTTCTGGTAACTCATATTTTATTAATAAGGTTTTTTTACCATGAATCAGACGCTTCTTTCTGAATTTGGCACGCCGGAACAGCGTGTAGAACGCGCCATTGATGCGCTGCGCAACGGGCGCGGCGTGATGGTGCTGGACGATGAAAATCGCGAAAACGAAGGCGATATGATCTTCGCCGCCGAAACCATGACCGTTGAACAGATGGCGCTGAGCATTCGTCACGGCAGCGGCATTGTCTGCCTGTGCATTAACGAAGCGCGCCGTCAGCAGCTGGATCTGCCGATGATGGTAGAGAACAACACCAGCTCTTACGGCACCGGTTTTACCGTGACCATTGAAGCGGCCAGCGGCGTGACGACCGGCGTATCGGCCTCCGACCGTATTACCACCATCCGCGCGGCGATTGCCGATGATGCTAAACCGTCCGATCTGAATCGTCCCGGCCACGTATTCCCGCTACGCGCGCGCGACGGCGGCGTGCTGGCGCGCGGCGGCCACACCGAAGCGACGCTCGATCTGGTGACGCTGGCGGGCTTCAAACCTGCGGGTGTGCTGTGCGAATTGACCAATGATGACGGCAGCATGGCGCACGCGCCGGAAGTGATTGCGTTTGCGAAGCAGCACGCCATGCCGGTGGTGACCATTGAAGACCTGGTGGCCTGGCGCCGCCAGCATGAAACCCGTCAGGCCAGCTAAGCCGACGTGAAATAAATAAGGCCGGATGTGATGCATCCGGCCTTTTTTTATGATTAACGGCTGGCGTAAAAAACGTGATTACCTATCACCACGGTACGCTGGAAGGCGTGGCGCCACGCCGGTCTGGCGCTGTGTGCATGAAAGAAGGTCGCGCCCTTTGTCACATCCGCCAGCTTACCCTCGACAATCCGCTGGGCCAGGCGCTGCGCGCGCTGCCAGCTTTTGTCATGCTGCGGCGGATGGCGATGGGGATGTTTGTGCAGAGACGTCCAGGAGAACTGTTTGGGTGCGTACACCACCGGACAGATCTCTTTGACGTCCCAGTTAGCCCGGTTCATGGTGACAGTGCCGACGGCAATCTGTCCCTTTACCGGTTCGCCGCGCGCTTCATGATAGATATTCATCGCCAGGCATAAAATGGCTCCCTGAATTAACATAACACTCCACTGCTTTCTAAGAGTCGCGTGGAGTGTAATGAGCCCGCCGTCGGGTGTTAACAAGACCCGTCTCGACTACGCCTTAACAAGCCTAATCAATTGATAGATAAGGCCTAAGTTGTGGCGAATGAGACGAATCTCGCGTCAGCCTACCCCGCTGGTTTGCAGCAACGTCAGGCTCAGGCCCATCACTGTCATGCCGCACAGCACGCCGTAGCTGGGATTGTTATGCGGATCGATTTCGCGCGCCAGCGGCATCAGTTCATCCACGGACAGCGCCACCATAATGCCCGCCACCGCCGCCATAATCGCCGCAATCATCACCGGTGAGACCGCCGGCCCCAGCAGCAGAAAGGCGATGATGCCACCAAGAATCTCCGCCATGCCGGACAGGCAGGCCCAGAACAGCGCTTTGGCTTTCGAGCCGGTGGCGGCGTATATCGGTCCGGCCACCGCCAGCCCTTCCGGAATATTGTGGATCGCGACGGCCAGTGCGATGCCCAGCCCCAGCTCCATATCGCTGCTGGCGGTGACAAAGGTGGCAATGCCTTCGGGAAAGTTATGCAGGCTGATACCGAGCGTCAGCAGGATCGCGGTACGTTTCAGGTTGGTGGGGCGGCGATTGACCGCCATCAGATCCTGCGGATGCTGGTGCGGCAGCAGGCGATCCATGGCGAAATAACCCAGCAGACCGAGCATGAACATGCCGTAGCCGAGCACCGGCGACATGCCTTCCGCATGCAGCGCGGCGGGCAGCATCTCCATCAGGGAAATCAGCAACATGATGCCGGCGGCAAAGCCGAGCGCAAAGGCCAGTACGCGGTTCGACGGCTTCTGACCGAGCACGCCAAAAATCGCGCCGACGAAGGTGGCACCGCCAGCCAGGATGGTTAGCAGCAAAGGTACTGACATGATGGGCTCCTTAATGATAATGATTACCAGTTACAATATAGTTAACCCCATAAAATATCGAGTTATTTAGCGTAAAGTTATGTCGGCAAAATCTTGTTCAAATTTGCTGATAAACATCATCACGCTTATCAGCGTTTTTCCCCTGGCGAAAGCGCGTATCGTGACAATCATTAACGCGATCCCGACGCCAGAGGATGAATAATGACCCGCATGCCCGCTCTGTTTCTCGGCCATGGCAGCCCGATGAACGTATTAGAAGACAACCGTTATACCCGCGTATGGCAACAGCTGGGCGAAACCCTGCCGCGTCCGCGCGCTATTCTCGCCATCTCGGCGCACTGGTACACGCGCGGCACGGCGGTGACGGCGATGAGCAATCCGCGCACCATCCATGATTTTGGTGGCTTCCCGCAGGCGCTGTTCGACGTGCGCTATCCGGCGCCGGGTTCGCCAGCGCTGGCACAGCGCGTTATCGATCTGCTGGCGCCGGTAGCCGTGCAGGCCGATCAGCAGTGGGGCTTTGATCACGGCTCGTGGGGCGTGCTGGCGAAGATGTATCCACAGGCGGATATTCCGCTGATTCAGCTCAGCATCGATGGCACCCAGCCGGCGGCGTGGCATTTTGCGCTGGGACGTAAACTGGCGGCGCTGCGTGACGAAGGCGTGATGCTGGTGGCCAGCGGCAACGTGGTGCATAACCTGCGCATGATTCGCTGGCAGGGCGCGGAAAGCGCTTATCCGTGGGCGGAGAGCTTCAACCAGTTTGTGCGCGATAATCTGGACTACGAAGGCGAGGCGGTGCAGCATCCGCTGGTGAATTATCAGCAGCATGAAGGCGCGCAGCTGGCTAACCCGACGCCGGAGCACTATCTGCCGCTGCTGTATATTCTCGGCGCGCGAGCTGAAGGTGAGGCGGTGAGCATCCCGGTGGAAGGCATGGAGATGGGTTCGATCAGTATGCTGTCGGTGCAGGTTGGCTGACACCTGTGCCGCCCGCAGACCGGGCGGCACGTGCGTTACTCAATAAAGGTGTGCGGATAGAAACGTGACAGATCCTGGGTGATCAGCGCACGATCTTCGCGCAGACCGATACCGGCAGGCTGATCGTCAATCAGCCAGCTGCCAATCAGCGTGTAGCTGTCGCCAAATTTCGGCAGCGGCCAGAACTGCTGGACGATCATGCCCTCTTCGCCATAGGGGCCGTCGGCGCGCGCGATTTCCTGACCGTTTTCCACGATGGTGATATTGGCACCTTCGCGGGAAAACAGCGGTTTCACCACATATTTTTCCATCTGCGGCGCGCTGGCATCATCGGCAAACCAGGCAGGCAGCAGGTTAGGATGGTTGGGGAACATCTCCCACAGCAGCGGCAGCAGCGCTTTGTTGGAGAGAATGCTTTTCCACGCCGGCTCCAGCCAGCGCACGCCGGCATCGGCCAGCTTGGTCGAGAACATCTCGCGCAGCATGAATTCCCACGGATAGAGCTTGAACAGGTTACTGATCACCTGATCGTGCTGATCGGTAAACTGACCTTTTTCGCCCAGCCCGATCTCATCAATGTAGAGAAATTCACTCGGCAGACCGGCTTCAGTGGCGCAATCCTGCAGATACTGTACCGTGGCGCGATCCTCTTCCGTATCGCGACAGCAGGCAAAGTGCAGCCAGTTAAAACCGTGCTGCTGGTGCAGCGTGGCGAAGCGCTCAATCAACTGCTCTTGCAGGCTGTTGAATTGATCGCTGCCCTGCGGCAGGTTGCCGGCGTTGAGCTGATCCTCCAGCCAGATCCACTGGAAAAACGCCGCTTCGTACAGCGAGGTTGGCGTATCGGCGTTGTTCTCCAGCAGCTTGATCTCGCCTGTGCCATCCCACGCCAGATCGAGGCGTGAATAGAGCGAGGGCTGACGCTGCTGCCAGGATTCGCGCACAAAATCCCAGGTGTGTTTCGGAATGCAGAAACGGGTGAGCAGCGCTTCGCTGTTCACCACTTTTTCTACCGCCTGCAGGCACATCTGGTGCAGTTCCGCGGTGGCCGCTTCCAGCTGTTCAATTTGCGCCAGCGTAAACTGGTAATAAGCGTCTTCGCACCAGTAGGGTTCGCCATACATGGTGTGAAACTGAAAGCCGTACTCGGTCGCCTTTTCGCGCCAGTTCGGACGTTCGCTGATAGCAATACGTTGCATGCGCGGGCTTAGCCTCCCAGCGAGCGGCTGCCGGTGCTGGTGGCACTGCTGCGCTGCATGGTGTTCTGTTTGGCTACCGTCTCACCAAAGCCGCCACGGGTGATGGTGGACGTAGTGGCCGGTTTTGGCGCCAGCGCGGTTTTCGGCACGTTTACCGTCCGGCCGGAGGTGGCCGCACCGTAGTTCTTACCGGAAGCATCAACAAACTGGCCGTTAGCCGGGCTATTAGGGGTTTTTGGCGAGAACAGCGGTTGCTGCGCAAAGCCGGCACCGCCGCCCATCAGACGACCCATCATGTAGCCGGCCATCAGAGGCATCCAGAAGCTGCCGCTCTGCTGCGCTTCAGCGTTGTTCGCCGTGGTACCGACGCCCGCCTGTGCCGGGGTTTGCTGACACTGGTTTTCGCCGAATTCCGCGACGCAATCTTCACGCGTGGCGTATTTTGGCGCGGTGCGCTCAGCCTCTTTCAGCGCGTTGTTGTAAGCGGTGGTGCACTGAGCGCTCTGGCCCGGATTGGCTTTCGCACAATCATCGGCGTTCTGGTACATCGAAACCGTTTCATCGCTCTGTTCGCAGCCTGCCAGCATAAACACGGCGGTGACCGCCAGTGCGACCGGCGTTAAATGGCGTGCCTGCCAGCTTTTACGGAAAGCGGCATGACGAATATTTTTTGTCCGTTTCATTATCTTCATCCTGTGCCCAAAGGTGGGGCTTAGGATAGGTGATGAGTGGTGGAAAATGAAGCGGGAAGCCGGGTGGCAAGGGGATCTTTACGTTGTTATACGTTTGAATGCGAAAGGGGCCGCAAGCGGCCCCTTGAAGGCTTAATTAGCGAAAGGATTGGCGCTGTTACGTGCCGCGGCCGGACGGGCCTGAGCGGCGGCGGACGCGGAGGTCGCTTTCGGGCCGTTATCCACGCGCGCGGCCTGCTGGCTGTTTTCCGGCGCGACCACTTCTGGTGAGGTCGTCACTTCTTTGCCCAGCGTGCTGTTCAGCTGCTGCAGATCCTGCTCGTTCAGCGTGCCCAGCGCATATTTGATGTTCAGCTGGTTAATCAGGTAGCTGTAACGCGCATTCGACAGCTGCTGTTTAGCGTTAAACAGCGTGGTGGTCGCGTCTAACACATCAACGATGGTACGCGTACCCACCTGATAACCGGCTTCCGAAGCATCTAATGAGCTCTGCGCCGAGATTACCGACTGTTTGTAAGCGTCGATGCTGCTGATCGAAGCGTTCACGTTGTTGAACGAAGAACGGACGGTCTGAATCGCGCTACGGTGCGCGCCTTCAAGCTGCTCGCTGGCGGCGACGAAGTTATACTGCGCCTGTTTCACCTGCGAGGTCACTGAACCGCCGCTGTACAGAGGCAGTGAGAAGCTCAGGCCAACCTGGTTGGAGCCGGTGATCGAGTCGGTGGTACCGGCGCTCTGATTAGCGCGGCTGCCGCCGTATTTGCTGTTTGACAGACCGGTAGAGGCGGTCAGATCCAGCGTCGGCATGTGGCCGGACTCGGCGGAGCGAATCTGCTCACGCGCCAGATCCTGGCTCAGACGAGCAGACAGCAGGTTGAGGTTACGGCTCTCAGCCTGTTTCAGCAAATTGGATACCGCTTCCGGACGCGCCGTTTTGAAACGATCGATATTCAGTGACGCCAGCGACAGATAATCCATGCCGGTGATCTGACGCAGCGATTCCACCGCGTTATCCAGGTCGTTACGCGCGGTTACTTCGTTGGCCAGCACGCTATCGTATTGAGCACGGGCGTTCTGCACATCGGTGATGGCCACCAGACCGACGTTAAAACGCTGGGTGGTCTGATCCAGCTCGCGGTAGATCGACTGTTTCTGCGCTTCAGTGTAAGAAAGCGTATCAATGGCCTTCAGCACGTTGAAATAGGCGGTTGCGGTGTTCAGGATCAGATCCTGCTGCGCTACCTGATAAGTAACGTCCTGAATACCGGCCGTTTTTTCCTGCAGCGTCAGCGCACGCCATTTCGACATGTCGAAAATCGTCTGCGTTAATTGCAGCGAGGCGCTGGTCGTGTTGGAATGGAGACCGCTGTTGTCGCGATAGCCGCTGTTATAGGTATAATCTGCACCCAGACCCAGCTGCGGCAGCAACGGGCTACGCGCTTCGTTAATTTTCTCAAAAGCAGCGTCGCGATCGGCGGCTGAAGCACGCAGATCCGGGTTGCTGAGGCGCGCCTGCTGGTAGACCTGCAACAGGTTTTCTGCCTGGCTGGCAAGGCTGAAACCGCCCAGGCTCAGTCCAATAAAAAGTGGGAGCAGTTTTTTCATTTGCATTCCTTGTGTTGCAGCAAATGCACAGAGAGTGTGCTGCAGGTAAGCCAAAAAATAATCGCCGATTCTACAGAGGCGGCGTCAGAGATAAGTTGGCTGAACGTGCCTTCTCCCCCTAATTTACGTAAATAATTCAGAAAGAACCACTCGGACGGAGCACAAGGGTTGGCTTTTCTTCGCTCCATCCCAATCTGCATAAGGAACCAGATGATGGCGGGCGAAAAAAAATCCCCTGTGACTTTCACAAAAAACGATGTAGAAATTATTGCACGCGATACTCGCTACGATGGTTTTTTTTCCATCGTCAGTTACCGCTTCCGCCACCGCCGTTTCAATGGCGACATGAGCGGTGAAGTGGTGCGCGAAGTTTTTGAGCGCGGACACGCTGCCGTGCTGCTACCCTATGATCCCCTGCGCGACGAAGTAGTGCTGATCGAACAGATCCGCATCCCGGCCTATGATTCCAGCGCCACGCCCTGGCTGCTGGAGATGGTGGCCGGCATCATTGAACCGGGTGAAACGCCGGAAGATGTGGTGCGTCGTGAAGCGGTCGAAGAGGCTGGCCTCAAGGTTGGCCGCGTCAAACCGATAGTGAATTACTTAGCCAGCCCCGGCGGAACCTCTGAGCGTTTGTCGGTGCTGGTGGGCGAAGTGGATGCCAGCCAGGCAGAGGGAAATCACGGGCTGGAGGAAGAGAATGAGGATATTCTTGTGCATGTGGTAAGCCGCGAACAGGCTTATCGCTGGGTGGAAGAGGGGATTATTGATAACGCGGCATCTGTCATCGCTCTGCAATGGCTGGCGTTGCACCATGAGAAACTAAGAGAAGAGTGGAAGCCAACATGAAACAGCGCTATACCCCTGATTTCCCCGAAATGATGCGTCTGTGCGAAACCAATTTCGCTCAGCTGCGCCGCCTGCTGCCGCGCAGTGACGAGGCAGGTGCGTCGGTGATGTATCAGGTGAACGGCGCCAGTTATCAGCTGACTATTGAAGAGTCGACGCGCTATACCACGCTGGTGGAGATCCGCCAGGTGGCACCCGCAGTGAGCTACTGGAGCCTGCCGTCCATGTCGGTGCGGCTCTACCATGATGCGATGGTGGCTGAAGTGTGTTCCACTCAGCAGATCTATCGCTTCAAAGCGCGCTATGATTATCCTAATAAAAAATTGCATCAGCGCGATGAAAAACATCAGATTAACCAGTTCCTTGCCGACTGGTTGCGGTACTGCCTGGCGCACGGCGCGATGGCCGTGCCGGTGTGCTGATAGCGATACCCTGAATCCGCACGGGTATATAACGCAACGATAGCGTGGAGAGAAAGGAAACGCTTTGGATAGCCTGCTAACTCTTCCTGCGGCAAATGGGTCCGATATCAGGATTTTACAAATTACGGATACCCATCTTTTCGCGGGAAAACATCAATCGCTGCTTGGAGTGAATACCTGGTCGAGTTTTGATGCGGTGCTGGACGCCATCGCGGCGCAACAGCGCGATTACGATCTGATTATCGCCACTGGCGATCTCGCCCAGGATCACACCGTCGAAGCTTATCAGCATTTTGTTGCGGGCATTGCGCGTCTGCCGAAGCCGTGCGTCTGGCTGCCGGGCAATCACGATTTTCAGCCAGCGATGGTGGATACGCTGGCGCAGGCCGGCATCGCCGCGGACAAGCATGTGCTGCTCGGCGAGCACTGGCAACTGGTGCTGCTGGACAGCCAGGTTTTTGGCGTGCCGCACGGCATGCTGAGCGACTATCAGCTGGAGTGGCTGGACCGCACGCTGCGTCAGTTCCCCGATCGCTACACGCTGGTGCTGCTGCACCATCATCCGCTGGCCTCTGGCTGTACCTGGCTTGACCAGCACAGCCTGCGCAATCCGCATCAGCTGGATGCGGTGCTGCAAAACTTCCCGCTGGCGCGCCACCTGGTGTGCGGCCACATTCATCAGGAGCTGGATCTCGACTGGCACGGCCGCCGCGTACTGGCATCGCCTTCGACCTGCGTCCAGTTTAAACCGCACTGCACCAACTTCACCATTGATACCGTGGCGCCCGGCTGGCGCTGGCTGACGCTGCAGGCGGATGGCACGCTGCACACCGAAGTGAATCGTCTGCAGAGCGATCTATTCCGTCCGGATCTGGATTCCGAGGGCTACTAAACCATGGCGGCGCTGATTTATCTGCACGGATTCAACAGCTCACCGCAGTCGGCTAAAGCGACGCAGTTACAGCAGTGGTGTCAGGCGCAGCATCCACACATTGAGGTGCTGGTGCCGCAGCTGCCGACTTTTCCCGCTGAGGCTGCTGCGCTGCTGGAAGAGTTGGTGATGCAGTATGCCGGGGAACCGCTCGGGCTGGTGGGGTCATCGCTCGGTGGTTATTTTGCCACCTGGCTGTCGCAGTGTTTCATGCTGCCGGCGGTGGTGGTGAATCCGGCGGTGCGGCCGTTTGAACTGCTGGTGGATTATCTGGGTGAAAACCGGAATCCCTACACCGGCCAGCAATATGTGTTAGAGTCTCGCCACATTTACGATCTGAAAGTGATGCAGATTGACCCTCTGGAAGCGCCCGATCTACTCTGGCTGCTGCAACAAACCGGCGATGAAGTGCTCGACTATCGCCAGGCGCTGGATTACTACAGCGCGTGCCGTCAGACGGTAGAAGAGGGCGGCAATCATGCCTATATCGGATTCGAACGCCATTTTGCGCAGATGATTGATTTTCTGGGACTGAATACTCCCTGATGCTGCGGGATGGGCCCATTTTCCTATTGCTAATCAGACTGTTACGATGAGCCAATCTAGCTATAATGCTGACGCCATTGAGGTTTTAACCGGCCTCGAACCGGTACGTCGCCGTCCGGGCATGTACACCGATACCACACGCCCTAACCATCTGGGCCAGGAAGTGATCGATAACAGCGTCGATGAGGCGCTGGCTGGTCACGCCAAACGCGTGGAAGTCATCCTGCACGCCGATCAGTCGCTGGAAGTGATCGATGATGGCCGTGGTATGCCCGTCGATATCCACCCGGAAGAGGGCGTGCCAGCGGTCGAACTGATTCTCTGTCGCCTGCACGCCGGCGGTAAATTCTCCAACAAAAACTACCAGTTCTCCGGCGGCCTGCACGGCGTGGGGATTTCGGTGGTCAACGCCCTGTCGAAGCGTGTGGAAGTCACGGTGCGCCGCAACGGTGAGATTTACCAGATCGCCTTCGAAAACGGCGATAAAGTGCAGGATCTGGCGGTGATTGGTACGGTAGGCAAACGTAACACCGGCACCAGCGTTCACTTCTGGCCAGACGAAAGCTTCTTCGACAGCCCGCGCTTCTCGGTCTCCCGCCTCAAGCATCTGCTGAAAGCCAAAGCGGTGCTGTGCCCGGGTGTCGAAATTGTCTTTAAAGACAAGGTGAACGATACCGAGCAAACCTGGCTGTATCAGGATGGCCTGACGGATTACCTGAGCGAAGCGGTGAATGGCCTGCCAACGCTGCCGGAAAAACCGTTTGTCGGCAGCTTTGCCGGCGATGTGGAGGCGGTCGACTGGGCACTGCTGTGGCTGCCGGAGGGCGGCGAGCTGCTGACCGAAAGCTACGTCAACCTGATCCCGACTATGCAGGGCGGAACGCACGTTAACGGCCTGCGTCAGGGCTTGCTCGACGCGATGCGCGAATTCTGTGAATACCGCAATATTCTGCCGCGCGGCGTGAAGCTGTCGGCGGAGGATATCTGGGATCGCTGCGCCTATGTGCTGTCGGTCAAAATGCAGGATCCGCAGTTTGCCGGACAGACCAAAGAGCGTCTCTCCTCACGCCAGTGCGCGGCGTTTGTCTCAGCGGTAGTGAAAGATGCCTTCAGCCTGTGGCTCAACCAGAACGTGCAGGCTGCCGAAATGCTGGCCGAGCTGGCGATCTCCAGCGCACAGCGTCGTATGCGCGCGGCGAAAAAGGTCGTGCGTAAAAAGCTGACCAGCGGACCGGCGCTGCCGGGCAAGCTGGCCGACTGTACCGTGCAGGATCTGAGCAAAACCGAACTGTTCCTGGTGGAAGGGGATTCTGCGGGCGGCTCCGCCAAGCAGGCGCGCGACCGCGAATATCAGGCGATCATGCCGCTGAAAGGCAAGATCCTCAACACCTGGGAAGTGTCGTCGGACGAAGTGCTGGCGTCGCAGGAAGTGCACGATATTTCGGTGGCGATCGGTATCGATCCGGACAGTGAAGATCTCAGCCAGCTGCGCTACGGCAAAATCTGTATCCTCGCGGATGCGGACTCCGACGGCCTGCACATTGCCACACTGCTGTGCGCGCTGTTTGTGAGGCATTTCCGCTCGCTGGTACAGCAGGGCCACGTCTATGTGGCGATGCCGCCGTTGTACCGCATCGACCTCGGTAAAGAGGTGTATTACGCGCTCGATGAAGACGAAAAAGAGGGCGTGCTGGAGCAGCTGAAGCGGAAAAAAGGCAAGCCGAACGTGCAGCGCTTTAAAGGTCTGGGTGAGATGAATCCGCTGCAGCTGCGCGAAACCACGCTCGATCCTAACACCCGTCGTCTGGTGCAACTGACGGTCGACGAAGAAGATGTCGAGCAGACGTTACGGATGATGGACATGCTGCTGGCGAAGAAACGCTCGGAAGACCGCCGCAATTGGCTACAGGAAAAAGGCGACCTCGCCGACCTCGAAGTGTGATGCAAACGGGACGCTGCGGCGTCCCTTTTTTATGCCTGTAACCGTGCCATCGCTGCCCGTCCCGATCTGTCCCATCGCCGCATGCCCGTTAATAAAAACCGCGCTGTGCGCGGCACAACCAGGCCGCCCGCTGACCCGGGTCAGCGATAATCCCTGCGTTTTGCTGCATTGTGGTATCCTGCCGCTGCTGAACGTGGAGCAATCTACCTCAGCAGCCGTGAGAACGAGGCTAAGACAGGTCTCGAAGTAGCAATGCGCTGAGGTAGGAAGAGTGAAAATCACACTGGAAGAGTTACGCGCCTGGGTCGCGGTGGTGGATACCGGTTCGATTACCGCCGCAGCGGAACAGCTGGATCAAACCAGCTCCGGCATCAGCCGGGCGCTGAGCCGCCTCGAAAGCAAACTGCAAACCACGCTGCTGCACCGCACCACGCGTCGCCTGGCACTGACCGAAGAGGGGCTGATTTTTCTCGATCACGCGCGGCAAATCCTCGCGTCGGTGGAGCAGGCCGAAGAGCATATCGCGCAGCGGCGCGACATTCCTTCCGGACGGCTGCGCGTCAACGCCAATACGCCGTTTACCCTGCATGTTATCGTGCCGCTGGTTGCCGAATTTTGCGCGCGCTATCCGCAAATTCAGCTGGAGCTGAACACCGATGACATTGTCATCGACCTGCTTGAGCAGCAAACCGATATCGCTATTCGCATTGGTGAACTGCGCGATTCGACGCTGCGCGCGCGCGTGCTGGGCAGCAGCGCGATTCGCCTGCTGGCCAGTCCGGCCTATCTGGAAAAAGCCGGCGCGCCGCAGAGCGTGGAAGATCTGCTGACGCACCAGCTGCTGGGATTCAGCCAGCTGGACGCGCACAATGTCTGGCCGGTATGGCAGCGTGAAGGCGAGTTTTTGCGCATCAAACCCACGCTGTGCGCGTCGAGCGGCGAAACCCTGCGCCAGCTGGCGCTGGCCGGCCAGGGCATTGTGCGGCTATCGGATTTTGTCAGCCGCGAGGATCGCGCCAGCGGCCGGCTGGTGCAGGTGCTGGAAAATGACACGCGCGAACTGCGCCTGCCGATTCACGCGGTGTACTATCGCAACCAGTCGCTCAGTTCCCGCATCACCTGTTTTCTGGATTTTTTACGGGAAAAAATTCAGGAAAATCATCTGTTATAGTCCTGTTCTGTTTGAATAACCTTTCCTGTTATGTTCTGCCCTCATCGATAAAAACGCTTTAATTCAATCGGTTAATGATTTAGCTATCTTTCGGCCGCCCATTTAAGAATTTTTTCCTAACGGGACATTTCTTATGTCTCGGATTTATCTCTTTCCGGATTATGTCGCAACTTTGAGCCCACCCGTGGGCAGAGCCAGGGAGATTGCGGCGCTTGCCTGCAAACGCGCAGTCAAAATTAATCGACGGAAGGAAGAATCATGAACGTTTCACCCGTAAGTGTGGCGGTTATCGATAAGAAAACCATAACCAAAGCGGAAGTGCTGCGCGCCGGTAAAGACGGCAAAGCAGTGAAGATTCAGGCAATTACCAACGGTAAATATCTGCTGACGCAGAACCAGGACGGCACCGCGCCTGAAAACATCACCGTTAAACGCGCAGGGAAAAACCTGCTGGTGATGCTGGAAGGCTCAGACGCCAGCAAGCCGGATCTGATTATCGAAGATTTCTTCGCTAAATCCGGCACCTTAGTGGGTAAAGCGGAAGACGGCGAAATGCACGCTTACGTCGCGACGGACGGCAATGCCGACCACGAAGCGGCCGCGCTGGCCGACGGCGAAACCACCGCGCTGGCGCTGGGTGAAGGCAGCGTTGATGATAATTCCGGCTACGCACTGGCCAGCGGCTTTGAATGGTCGCCGGCGCTGATTGCGCTGGGTGGCCTGGCGGCTATCGCGGCAGCGGCAGGCCTCGGCTATGTCGCGGCGAAACACCACTACGACAATAACGACGGCAGCCACAGCGGCAAAGGTGAAGGCGGCGGTGGCAGCGGCGGCGGCGATATCAGCAAGCCCACCATCAGCGATGTGATTGATGATATCGGCGACGTAACCGGTTCGGTAGCAAATGGCGGCCGCACCGACGACACCATGCCCACCTTCAACGGCACCGGTACGCCAGGCAATACCATTGAAATATGGGATGGTGAGACGCTGCTGGGTGAAGTGCTGGTGGATGACGAGGGTAACTGGACCTTTACGCCGGAAAAACCGCTGGCGGCTGGCAATCACAGCATCGTTACCGCCGAGCGTAACGCCGAAGGCGTGGTGGGTGAAGAGAGCGATCCGTGGGAATTCATCATCGATCTGACTGCACCAGCCAAAGGCACCATCGGCAGCGTGATGGACGATATGCAGGATCCGCCGGTGCTGATCGAAAAAGGCGGCGTGACGAAAGACAATACGCCAACGCTGACCGGTAAAGCTGAAGCGGGCTCGACGGTAGAAATCTGGAACGATGGCGTGAAGCTGGGCACCGCAAAGGTGGACGCCGAGGGTAACTGGACCTTTACGGCTCCGGCGCTGCAGGATGGGCGACACGAGCTGAGCATCGTGGTGGTCGATCAGGTGGGTAACAAATCTCTGCCATCCGATCCGTTCATCGTTGATGTGGACACCGTGGCGCCGGAAAATCCGGGCATTGGCGTGATCAAAGACAGCGAAGGTAATCCGCTGGAAGACGGTTCCACCACAAAAGATCTGCGTCCGACGCTGGAAGGCACCGGTGAAGATGGCGATATCGTGGTGATTATCGACAACGGCAAGCCCATTGGTTCGGTGATTGTGGAAGACGGCAAGTGGACCTTCACGCCAGAAAACAATCTGCAACCGGGCGAGCACGAGCTGGAAATCGTGGTGCGCGATCCGGCAGGCAACGAATCGCCGGCCTCTGAAAAGGTCACGATTGGGTTTGAAGGCGACACGCAAGTGCCGGTCGATCCTGAGCCTGTTGACGGCCTGCCCGATCCGGACGTTCCGGTTTCCGGCATGATTGAGCATATCTTTAAAGACAATAACGACGCCGGCGTGCGTACGCCAATCGAAAACGGCGGCGCGATGAACGATCCGAGCATCATTGTCGCCGGTAAAGGCGTGCCGGGTGAACTGGTAACCATCTATATTGTCGGTCTCGAGAACAGCTACAGCTTCACTACCACGATTGGGGCTGACGGCAAATGGGAGCTGACGACGCCGGATCTGGCGGATGATGTTTATCAACTGCGCGGCGTGTTCTCCAGCGATGGCGAAGTGACCGGCAAAACGGACATTTATGAAGTGGAAGTCGACACCATTCCACCGCCGCCGCCGGAGATTAATGCGCTGGAGCTGGCCGGTCTTGATATTTCCGCTCTGCTTTCCCTGGACAATCATGAACTGTTCAATGAGGCCGACGATCAGCCGCAGCCGATTAATGCGGAATTACTGCAGCTTAATAACGATGCGTTTAATGACTGGAATAATCAGGAAAGCCAGAGTGGTGTGATAGCTGAAAATAATTCCCAATCAGATGCGCTGTTCTTACAGAACGAAATCGAACAATTCTAATTTATCTGGAGCATACAGGTGCAATTTATTGCACCTGTGAAACTTAAATGAAAATTGCAAAAAAATTACTTTTAGCTTCACTGGTGTGTGCGCCAGTATTCACGACTTTTTCAACCCAGGCGCAAAATTCATTTGATGGCGCATGGCGTAGTTTATCGCCGGTATCGGCAGAGCAGGCGCGGGTGGTTTATTATCGTCCGGCTTCATTAACCGGGGAAAAACCGGCGAATATTTATGTCGACGGTGAATTCCATACGTCGTTACTGGCCGGTGGCTATACGGTGTTTTGTGTTGCGCCGGGAACGCATTCGCTGGGCAGTTATGTCAACGACGCGCCAGATTATCAGGGTAAACGCGCGCAATCGTGGACTGATAAACTGGCTGCCGGTAAAACCTACTACATTCGCGCTAACCTCGATGACAGCGGTCGTCCGCTGGTGGTCAGCCAGCAGCAGGCGCAGCAGGAATTGCTGAGCACCAAACGTCAGGCTCATCTGCTGTCACGCGCATCGTCGGTACAGCGCTGTCAGGAAGGAACAACTGAAGCTTATGATAACTATGCGTTTTCATCTGACCTGCTGTTCCGTTTCGGCAGCGCCAACAGCAACGACATCTCCGCACAGGGGCGCGAAGCACTCAGCAGTTTTGCCAGCATGCTGAAAAAGGAAAATGCTGCTCAACGCCACATCATCGTCACCGGCTTTACCGATCCGATTGGCAGCGACAGCAGCAATATGGCGCTGGGCCAGCGTCGCGCTGAGGCGGTGAAAGCACTGCTGATTGCTCAGGGAATGAATGCGGCCAATATCACCGCGCAGAGCATGGGTGAGTCTCAGGTTGATACTAACTGTTCAGGCAGCCTGCAGGAGCAGAAAGCATGCTATGCCAGCGAGCGCCGGGTTATTATCAGCGTTGAAAACAAGTAATCTGATTTAATTATTTTAGCAGCGCATTCTCACATCTCATATTGATGAGGTGTGAGGCGCTGTGCCTCGATAAAGTTATTAAGGGTTCATATAACTTAATCGATTAAGACGTTTCTCGTATTGTCTTCAGGCATAAAAAGCGAAATTAAACCTGTATTCGGCTGGAAATCCCGAAACATTATTTAACGCAAAAGGAATACACATCATGGCTAATATTACAGCAGCAGAGAACGCGAGCGTTATCTCGACCAAAGATCAGTTTTATAAATGGATTGATAAAGAAGTAAGAGGTGCCAACGGCGGAAAGCTGGAGATTACAATCGATGGTGAAGTGCACATGGTTGATATCAGCGAGGACGGTAAATGGTCATTCGACCCGAAAACCAGCTGGTTAGACGGCACCCATGTCATTCAGCTGGTATCGATTGATAAAGCGACTAACCCGAGCCCACCGCGTATCTTCATTCTTGATATGGATACGACGCCTCCGGCAAAACCGGAAATCTGGCGCGTGATTGATGACGCTGCGGCGGAAGATCACTACCTGACGCCGGGTGAAGCCACCAGCGATAAAACGCCGGCGCTGTCTGGTGTGGCAGAGCCTGGCACCATTGTTACCCTGTACGATAACGGTAAAGAGATCGGTTCAGTGGTAGCAGACAAAATGGGCGCATGGAGCATCACGCCGGAGCTGGCAGACGGCGAGCACCAACTGACCGTGATGGCGAAGGATACAGTTGGTCATGAAAGCCCGATCTCTGATGCTTTCAACCTGACGATTGCTGACGGTGTGGTCACTCAGGCGGTGAACGAAGCCGTATCTGTAACGCCGGCAGAATCAGCCATCGTGGATGCGGCTAATTCTGCGGGTGAACCGGTCAGAACCATCAACAAAAACGTAATTACGCTCAGCGGTGGAAACGCGGAACCTAATGCATTAGTACAGATTGTTATTGATGAAACAGTTTACACTACCCGTGCTGATGGCAGCGGCAAATGGCAGTTTGACTCGCCGGAGCTGAAAGAGGGTTTGCACGTTGCGGGTATTCGTTATCTGGACCGTGCGGGCAACTGGGGACCATCAATTCCGCGTATTTACAATATCGACACCTCCGCACCGGAAGCGCCGCAGATTATGCGCGTGATTGATAATGAAGGCAGCGCGGATACCTATCTGACGCCAGGCAACTACACCAATGACAAAACCCCAACCCTGTACGGTGTTGCTCAGCCGGACAGCCTGGTAAAAATCTACGATATTCGCTCCAATGTGATTGGCAGCGTAAAAGCCGGTGCCGATGGCCGCTGGAGCTTCACGCCGGAACTGACCACCGACGGCACCCACGTGTTTAGCGCCAGCTACACTGACCGCTTCGGCGCTGAGAGCCCACGTTCTGACAACTTCGCGCTGACGCTGGATACCTCTGTGCCTGGCACGCCATCACTGAGTGAGGTGTTGGATGACGAAGGACGCGTTACCGGACCGCTGAAGTCAGGTGACATCACCGATGACAAAACCCCAACCCTGTCGGGTAAAGCAGATGCTGGCGTGATTGTGCGCGTATGGGACGGCGACAAACTGATCGGTTCTACCAAGGCGGACAATCGCGGTGAGTGGAAACTGGACGTTGAGCTGGGTGAAGGTGAGCACTCGCTGGTTGTGGATTCCATCAGCAAAGGCGGCACCGTTTCTGAGAAAACCGATCCGTTCAAACTGGTTATCGACAGCAATATCCTGCCGGCACCGGTAGTGGATGAGATGGTCGCCAACAACGGTGATGAAGAGCGCGTGCTGCAGCCAGGCGATTCAACTAACGACACCACGCCAGTGCTGCGCGGTGAAGGCAACGACGGCGACATCATTTACGTGATTGTTGACGGCGAAAAAGAGCCGGTGGCTTCAACTGTCGTTAAAGATGGTAAATGGGAAATTGAATTGCCAGAGCTGGCGGAAGGTTCACACGATATTGAACTGATCGCTAAAGATCCGGCCACCGGCAAAGAGTCACCGACCTCAGATCCAATCAACGTGATTATCGATATTACGCCTCCGGATCAGCCGCAACCACCAACGATTGTCGATAACGAAGGTGACAACACCGGTCCGGTTGAACCAGGTAAGCCCATTGATGACAACCGTCCAGGTTTCGGCGGCGAAGGTGGTACCCCGGGCGACAAAGTGGAAGTCATCATTGATGACGGTAAAGGTAATCCGGTGGTGATTGGTACCGGTATCGTGGGCGAAGACGGCAAGTGGGAAGTGAAACCTGAGAACCCAATCGATGACGGTAACTATCAGGTTATCATCGAGATCACCGATCCGGCCGGCAACGAATCGCAGCCATCCGATCCTATCGATCTGATCATCGACACCAAAAAGCCTGGCTCAATGGAAGGTTCGTACATACTGGAGGATAACGTCGGTCCTATCCAGGGTGAGATCGAAAATGGCACGGTCACCGATGACAAACAGCCAACGCTGAAGGGCACGTCACCGGATCTGTCGCAGGTCATCATCTACATCGACGATCTGGAGCCGATCGTGGTTGACGTCGTAAACGGCGAGTGGAGCTATGAGCTGCCAGCGCTGGGCGAGGGTAACCACAAAGTTGAAGTTCAGCCGGTGAGCAAATCCGGTGTGAAAGGCGATAAAGAGGCGGCGATTAACTTTGACGTTGATACCACTAAGCCGGAGCCAGTAGAAGGCGGCGGCAAGGCTAACTTCGAAGGCGTCTTCGCGGATAAAACCGGCAGTGAAATTCCCGTGCGGCCGGACACCAACGATGACACGCTGATCTTCAAAGGTAAGGGCTCAGAAGACGGTACTATCGTGATGATTTGGGGCGACGAAGCGCGTACCCAGCTGATCGGTTCTACCGTGGTAGAAAACGGCGTGTGGCGCTATGAGTCAGACAAACTGGCAGAAGGTGATTATGCCTTTAACGTCACGGTTCGCGATACAGCCGGAAACGAACTGGTCATCGACCATACCGTTAAGACCAACGTCGACGTCACCCCGCCGCCGCCGCCAGAGATCAACTCGATCTTCGCTGCGGGTGCCACGGATGTAGAAGGGCTGATGAGCATGTCGCTCAACGACATCATGACGCAGGGTCAGGATTCACTGTTTATCGACAACGGCAAGTCACAGCTGGTAGTGAACGCTAAACAGGGCGAGGCGCTGACGCTGGAAGACATCCTGCCAGCCGGTGAAGATGCCAGCTCCTGGCAGCAGGCGACCGGTACCGTCACCGTCGGCGGCACCGAGTATAACGTCTACAGCAACGGTGATGCGGAACTGCTGGTGCAGAACCTGCATAACGAACAGCACTGATCATTGATTAGCTGCTAAACAAAAGCCCCGGTCGCAAAACCGGGGCTTTTTTTATGCCTGCAGCGGAAAAATCAGGCGGTCGGTTCAAGCACCAGAATTTTCACGTCCACCACGTCATCTTTGATGGTGGCGCGGTGCGCATCCATGTGCGGCATCTGCTGATGCTGCTCCAGATGGCGCAGCGATTCCCACTGCTCAAGCATAAAGATCGAGTCTGGCGAGTTCTGCTTCCACGGCACCTGCGCCTGGTGATCGACCAGCGCATCGTACTGATGGCAACCCTCTTCTTCCAGCACGACAGGGATCAGTTTATTAATCGCCTCCAGTACCTGCTGACGGCGGCCCGGCTTAACGCAAATTTCTGCAACCACAGTTAACATAACGCTTCCTTCTGTTTTTTCCCGGTGTGCTTACAGTTAAGCAAAGATCTGGCTGAGATGAGTCCGATAACGTGCGATATCACGCGGCACGTCCGGCTGTTTAATCACGTCGTTACAGATAAAGGTCGGCAGACTTTCCATGCCGAGGAACTGATTGGCTTTATGGAAGTGCAGGTACAGGCCGTCCACGCCGACGCCTTCGAAGAACTGGTCGGCATCGGTAAAGGCTTCCAGCGGGGCGTTCCAGGTCAGCGACAGCATGTATTTTTTGCCCTGAATCAGGCCGCCGGAACCGTATTTTTTGCTGGCATCGCTGCGCGAACGGCCATCGCTGGCGTACAGCGCGCCGTGGCCCTGAGTAAACACCTCATCGATGTACTTTTTCACCGTCCATGGCTCGCCCATCCACCAGCCCGGCATCTGATAAATCACCACGTCGCTGTCGAGGTATTTCAGTACTTCGTCCGCCACGTTGTAGTCGCTATCGGCAACGGTCACCTGAACCTCATGGCCCAGATCGCGCAGCTGGCTGGCCGCCACTTCGGTCAGGGTATGGTTCAGTTCGCCTTTGGAATGGGCAAAGGTCTTGCCGCCGTCGATAATCAAAATCTTGCTCATGGATAATTCGCTCCGTTTCTCATAGATGCCGCCCACTCTACGCGCGCGCGCGGGGCAAAAAAATGCGTGATTGATCACAAGACTTTTGCTCTCAAAGCAATAATGCCGTCACTTATGCAACAATCCGCACGCAAACCAACATCCACTTAAAAAGAACACACCATGAAAACTGTGATACTGAGTGCCTTACTTCTGGTGGCCGGCGCGGCTCAGGCGCAATCCCATCTTGATGACATTCGCCAGAGCAAAACCCTCAAGGTCTGCACCACTGGTGATTACAAGCCTTACACCTTTTTGCGCAGCGACGGCCAGTATGAAGGGCTGGACATCAGCATGGCGCAGTCGCTGGCCGCCAGCCTCGGCGCAAAAGTAGAGTGGGTACCAACCACGTGGAAAACCCTGAGCGAGGATTTCGTGGCGAAACAGTGTGATATCGCGCTGGGCGGTGTCTCCGTGACGCTTAAACGGCAGCAGATTGCCTGGTTCGCCCAGCCGCTGGGCGTCGATGGCAAGATTCCGCTGGTACGCTGCGCGGATAAAGCGAAGTACCAGACGGTTGAGCAGATCAACCAGCCGCAGGTGCGGGTAATCGAGCCGGCTGGTGGCACCAACGAAGCGTTTGTGCACAGTCATCTGCCGCAGGCCAGCCTGCAACTGGCGGAGAACACCGGCATTTTCCAGCAGCTGGTGGATAACAAAGCCGACGTAATGATTACCGATGCTTCCGAAGCGCTGTTCCAGCAGCAGCACTATCCGTCGCTGTGTGCCATCAATCCGCAACAGCCGATGCAGTATGGCGAGAAGGCTTACATGATTCCGCGTGATGATATGAGCTGGAAGCTGTATGTCGATCAGTGGCTGCACCTCAGCACCGCCACCGGCGAATATGCGCAGATCGCCAGACAGTGGCTGGGCGTGGTGAAGTAATCGTTAGCGATAAAGGGTATTACGACAGGCGTTACCGTCCCGTAGCGGCGCAATTTATTGCGCAATCAGCAGCAGTGCGGCGGGTGAATACGTGTGATCAATCGCGCCGCTACGGCATGGGCAACTGACATCCTGCACTTGCGTAGCGGCCCTATTTATTGTTTTGAAATCAACGATACAATCCGGCTTTACCCAGCCCGCCAAACAGATTCATCTTGTAGCGAATCACCGCTTTCGCGGCGGCGATGGCGTCCGGATAAATCACATTCGGATCCCACCAGCTCTCCCGGGCGAGGATCTCGCGCAGTCGGGCGAAATAGGCGAACTTCATGTCGCTGGAGATATTGATCTTGCCTACGCCCAGCGTCACCGCCTCGGCAATCTCCGCGTCCGGATTGGCCGAACCGCCGTGCAGCACCAGCGGAATATCTACGCGCTGAGAGATATCCTTCAGAATGTGCATCTGCAGCTCCGGTTTCATATCTTTGGGATAGATACCGTGCGCGGTGCCAATCGCCACCGCCAGCGTATCGACGCCGGTGCGCTGCACAAAATCTTCCGCCTGCGCCGGTTCGGTGTAGATCACCTTGCTCACGCCGCCTTCCACCGTGGTGCCGGTATCGCCGATGGTGCCGAGCTCGCCTTCCACCGACACGCCCACCGCGTGCGCCAGCTTCACCACCTCTTTGGTCAGCGCCACATTCTCTTCGTACGGCAGCAGCGAGCCGTCAATCATTACCGAGGTAAACCCGCACTGAATAGCGCGCAGCACCTGCGCAATTGAAGCGCCGTGATCGAGGTGAATAGTAAACGGCACACGGCTTTTCAGGGTGCGTTCGCGCACGTAGCCAAAAAATTCATCGGTGACAAATTCCAGTTCGCTCGGATGGATAGAAATAATGGCGGGCGTGTTGGTGGCTTCGGCTTCTTCCACCACGGCACGGATAAAGCAGCTGTCAGCGACGTTAAATGCGCCGATGGCGAAGCGATGTTCACGGGTCGGGGCCAGCATCTCTTTCATTGAAATCAACATGTTTATGTTTCCTTAGCGTGAGTTTTACCAGAGCCGGCGCACGCGCCGACCCGATGAGGGATAAAAAGAAACAGTTGGAAATTGCGCCGCGATCGGGGCGTCAGTAGCGGTTTGCCGACCCTGACCAGCTCAGATATTCAATAACCACTTCGCGACAGGCGGACTCCATCAGCGCCAGCACATCGGCCAGCTCGGCCTGCGGATGCTGGCGCAGCGCCTGCTGCACCGCGTGCTTACCGGCGTCGAACACCGCAGCGCCGACGTTGATCTTGGCGACGCCACAGGCGCTGACGCGGCGTATATCCTCCGCCGGGGTGCCCGAGCCGCCGTGCAGCGCCAGCGGCCGCGTCGTCACCGCGTGCAGCTGCTGCAGCCGTTCAAAGTCGATCTTCGGCTTTACGTCCGGCGGATAAAGCCCGTGCGCGGTACCGACCGAAATCGCCAGCAGATCGATGCCGGTCTGCTCAATAAACGGCAGCACGTCTTCTACCCGCGTCATTTTCACGGCGGCATCGGCCAGTTCATATGTGGGCGCATCGGCGATATGCCCCAGTTCGCCTTCAACGCACACGCCAGCGGTATGCGCCATCTTCACTACCGCTGCGGTCTGACGAATATTGTCCGCCAGCGGCTCGGCCGATGCGTCAATCATCAGACCGGTAAAGCCGGCGCGAAACGCCTGACCAATCAGCGGAAAAGCTTTGCCGTGGTCGAGCGCCAGCGCTACCGGCACCGCGGCCTGAGCCGCCAGCGCCTGTACCAGCGCCACCGCCACCGCCGGCGGAAAATGCGCGCTGTGTCCCTGATACACGTTGAGAATCAGCGGCGCGCGTTGCTGTTCAGCCGCCTGAATCGCCGCGCGGGCGGTTTCGAGGTTGAAGCAGTTGATCGCCAGCACCGCGTACTTGTGCTGGAAGGCGGCCTGAATCAGGTCATTCATCATGGCAAACATGCGGGCTCCTTATTCCAGAGTGAATTTGATCTCTTCATCGCGGACGCCGGGTGCTTCCACGTCATCGAACTCTTCATCCTGCTGCGTGACCGGTTTTTTCATCACCGACAGCATCACGCCGCACACCACGGTGCCGATGCCGAGCGCCAGGCAGAACAGCCACGGTTTGGTGAACAGCGGCACCACGAACATGCCACCGTGCGGCACCGGCGCTTCCACGCCCCACACCATAATCAGTCCGCCGGCCAGCGCTGAGGCCACCACGCAGCTGGCCACCACGCGCAGCAGGTCGCGTGCCGCAATCGGAATCACACCTTCGGTAATCATGCAGATGCCCATCGGGAAAGCGGCTTTCAGCGCTTCTTTCTCTGCTTTGGTGTACTTGTGGCGCGTCAGCAGATACGAGAGGGTGATGCCGAACGGCGGAATGATGGAGCCGACAAACTTCACCGCTTCCGGACCGTAAATGCCATCGACCAGCATGCCGTCGGCGAACAGCGACATGGTCTTATTGATCGGCCCGCCAAAGTCGAAGGTAGCCATCGCGCCGAGAATGGCGCCCATCACGAATTTGGAGCCGCCCTGCATGGACTCCAGCAGATGAATCAGCGTTTTTTGCAGCCAGACGATCGGCTGGCCGATAAAGGTCATCATCAGCAGCCCGGCGATGATGGTGCTGAGCAGCGGCAGCACCATGATTGGCATCAGCCCCTGCATCGACTGCGGCAGCCTGATCACCCGGCGCAGCAGCAGCACGGTATAGCCGACGAGGAAACCGCCCAGAATGCCGCCGATGAATCCGGTGCCGATCTGACCGCAGATAAAGCCGACGATCAGGCCAGGCGCAAAGCCGGGACGATCGGCAATGGAGTAGGCGATGGCGGCGCTGATCAGCGGCACAATCAGCCCCATGCCCCAGCCGCCGATCTGGTTTAGCATCCACGCAATGCTGCCAGTCTGTTTGCCGACGTCCGGCCCGCCAATCACCTGGCCGAGCGCAATGCAGATGCCGGCGGCGACGATCAGCGGGATCATCCATGAGATGCCGGTGAGCAGGTGGCCTTTGATCTCCTGGCCGTACTGACGTTTGTGATCGCTCATGATCGATCTCCTCAGGCGCGCGCCAGTGAATCCGCCACTTTTTCGAGGAATTTCACCGGTGACTTGATCACCACTTCGGTTTTCACTCGCACGATGGGTTTGCCCTGAAAGCGCTCTTCGCCGTTGATCTTGACGTCAACCGCAAGGATCACCACGTCAGCGGCGTCGATCTGCTCACGCGTCAGCGGCGTTTCAGTGCCGATGGTGCCCTGGGTTTCAACGTGGATGGTGTGGCCCAGCGCGTGAGCCCCCTTAATCAGTTTTTCGCGCGCAATGTAGGTATGCGCGATGCCTGCGGTGCAGGCCGCTACACAGACGATATTCATGTGGCACCTCAAGGTGTTGGGTGTTAACAGAGGTCGGTTTCGGCGTACTGACTAAACAGCCGGATGATATTGCCGGGGTCATTCTCCGCCAGCAGTCGGGCTATCACCTCATCATCGGCCAGCGCGCTGGCCACCTGCGACAACAGGCGAATATGGGTAGTGTTCTGATCTTCCAGCCGCACGGCGAACAGGATGATGCAGCGCACCTGGCTGCCATCCAGCGTTTCCCACGGAATGTCCTGCTGGGTGCGGCCGATGGCGAGCGTGGTTTGTTTGACCGCCGACGATTTGCCGTGCGGAATCGCGATATGGTTTTCGAAGCCGGTCGAGCCTTCCGCTTCACGCAGCCAGACATCGGCAATAAACGCGGCGCGATCGCTGATGGCGCCGTCACTCACCAGCAGATCGGTGAGTTCGTTGATCGCCTCTTCTTTACTGGTGGCGCTAAGCGCCAGGTTAACGCGGCGCGGCGTCAGAATGCGGGAAATGTCCATGGTTGCTCCTCATTCAATCAGTGTGCGGCCAACGCGCAGGGCGTGCCGTTGGGCAGCTGGCTGCCAATCATGGCGTCAGTGACCCGCCGGATATCGTCATCATTAAAAAAGGCGCTGACATACACGGCCGGAATGGCACCGGCGTCGAGGTGGATGGTGGTAATCACCAAATCCACCGCGTGGTGCTGACAAAACGCCGCCTGATTGCTGGCTGACACCACGCCGGCAATTTCCCAGTCCGGAAAAGCGCGTAATATGCGGCTCTTTAGCAGGTGCGAGGTACCCACGCCGCTGGAGCACACCACCAGGATGCGTTTGTGGGCGATCTGCCGCTCCAGTGCCGCCTGGAAATGGACGCACAGATAACCAATTTCATCCTCAGCCACCGGCGACAGGGCGAAGGTGCGCGCGGTCAGCTGCATTGCCTGCTGGGTCAGAGAAAATATCTCTTTCATTTCCTGTTTAATATCATCCAGCAGCGGATTGCGAATATGAATGTGATATTTAAGCCGGTTTAATAATGGCTTTATATGCACCAGTAAACCGTCAAATAATAAACGGTCCTGAGATAAGTCCTGCTGAATAAACGCCGAGAAACGATCAATTAATTCGCAGGTTATTTTAACCGACTCGGCAGTGGAAAATTGATTATGCAGCGTCACCTGATCGCCACGCTCTTCCACCACAATGCCGGAGGAGACGATATATTGATAAATAAAACCGACTTCATCGGCCGGCAATGCACAGCCGATGCGCTGCTCAATGCGCGCCACCATCTGCCGGGCAATGGTGAGAATCGACTGATCCAGATCGTGCGCGGTGGTGAGAATGTCCAGCGCCAGCGCGTTGCCCTGCGCCATGCGGTGCATCATGATCAGGATGTGCGTGCACAGATTGAGATACCAGGCATCGCCCAGCGGATAACTCAGCTGCTGCTCCATCTGTTGCAGCAGCGTCTGCACAAAGGCCACATCCTCTTCGCCAAAATAGTGCACCAGCGCCTGCTGGCTGCCGGGATCGAGCCGCGGCAGCAGCGGCGTACCGGCGACCTGTTGCTGCATCACATCGTTGATCAGCGACACCATCGCCTGACGCAGCGCCTGCTCATGGCCCTCTATATGCGTACCGCCCGGGCCGCGCTGCAGCGTTAATCCCAGCGGCTGCAACCACTCTTCAATCACCTTCAGGTCGTTCACAATCGAGGCGTGGCTGATAAAGTAGCGCTCGGACAGCTTGCTGATTGACGTAGCACGCGGCGCATCGCTCAGGAGCTGGGAGGCGATTTTTATCCGCCGGCTGTTATGACTGAGCGCGTCGCCGGCCTCGTCGCCGTTCAGCTGCTGCTCCAGCTGCAAACGCTGCTGCATATCCTCAACCCGCAGCCGCACACCGCGGCCAGGGGTTTTCTCCAGCGTCAGCGCCCAGTTGCTGAGCCAGCTCTCCAGCCACTGCAGGTCGCGCTGAATGGTCTTTCCGGAGACACCGAGCTGTAACGCCAGCTGACCAATCGGCTGCGGCGCCGCCTGTTGCAACAGCAATTTCACTAACCGGTGTTGTCGCGAAGTCAGTATTTGCATTCGGTCACCCTTTATTTTGGTAAAACCTAATGGGATTTTTCCTTGTGGCATTTATTTCATTGCCAGCAAGCCGTCGCGAAAAAGGTGTGTCTTATGGAGTATGAATTTAGGAAAGGATGGCGGCGGCAACAATACTAAATGTTGTCCCGTCAGGCGGACAGTATTAATACACCGCGATGACAGGAAATTAAATGCGAGTTTGCTCACACAATAAAGTGCTAAATAAGTGTGATGATGCTCTCAATCCTTTTTATTTTTTCAACTGGCGTCACGTTATTTAAGGTCGGGAGATTCTTTCTGTCCTCAACGGCTTCCCTGTGACTAAATCCCGCGAATAAGGTACTATCCTCGCCAAATGACCGCCGGATGACCCGCCGTTGCGGGCCACGAAGTGAGGATGCCAGCTTAATGAGTGAAATGACACAGGATGGCGCAGAGCGTCTTGCCCTGCACAAGTTTACTGAAAACGCGTACCTGAACTACTCCATGTACGTGATCATGGACCGTGCGCTGCCGTACATCGGTGACGGTCTCAAGCCGGTGCAGCGCCGCATTGTTTATGCCATGTCCGAGCTGGGGCTTAACGCCAGCGCAAAATTCAAGAAATCGGCGCGTACCGTGGGTGACGTGCTGGGTAAATACCATCCGCACGGCGACAGCGCCTGCTACGAAGCCATGGTGCTGATGGCGCAGCCGTTCTCCTACCGTTATCCGCTGGTGGATGGTCAGGGCAACTGGGGTGCGCCGGACGATCCGAAATCCTTTGCGGCGATGCGTTACACCGAATCGCGCCTGTCGAAATATGCCGAAGTGCTGCTCAGCGAGCTGGGGCAGGGCACGGTGGATTACATCCCGAACTTCGACGGCACGCTGCAGGAGCCGAAAATGCTGCCGGCGCGCCTGCCGAACATCCTGCTCAACGGCACCACCGGCATCGCCGTGGGTATGGCGACCGATATTCCGCCGCACAACCTGCGCGAAGTGGCCGAAGCCGCGGTGCGCCTGATCGACAAGCCCAACACCACGCTGGATGAGCTGCTGGAAATCGTGCAGGGGCCGGACTTCCCGACCGAAGCCGAGATCATCACGCCACGCGACGAGATCCGCAAGATCTACCAGAACGGCCGTGGTTCGATCCGCCAGCGTGCGGTGTGGAAAAAAGAGGACGGCGAAGTGGTGATCACCGCGCTGCCGCACCAGGTGTCGGGCGCGCGCGTGCTGGAGCAGATCGCCAGCCAGATGCGCAATAAAAAGCTGCCGATGGTGGAGGATCTGCGCGATGAATCGGATCACGAAAACCCGACGCGGCTGGTGATTGTGCCGCGCTCCAACCGGGTGGATCTCGATCAGGTAATGAACCATCTGTTTGCCACCACCGATCTGGAGAAGAGCTACCGCGTTAACCTCAACATGATCGGGCTGGATAACCGTCCGGCGGTGAAAAACCTGCTGGAGATCCTCTCGGAATGGCTGGTGTACCGCCGCGATACCGTGACGCGCCGTCTCAATCATCGCCTGGAACGCGTGCTGCGTCGTCTGCATATCCTCGAAGGTTTGCTGGTGGCGTTCCTCAATATTGATGAGGTGATTCACATCATCCGCAGCGAGGATGAGCCGAAGCCGGTACTGATGTCGCGCTTTGACATCAGCGAAACCCAGGCCGAAGCGATTCTGGAACTGAAACTGCGCCATCTCGCCAAACTGGAAGAGATGAAGATTCGCGGTGAACAGGCCGAGCTGGAAAAAGAGCGCGATCAGCTGCAGGCGATCCTCGCCTCTGATCGCAAAATGAGTAACCTGCTGAAGAAAGAACTGCTGGCGGATAGCCAGACCTACGGCGACGATCGCCGCTCGCCGCTGCATGAACGTGAAGAAGCGAAAGCGCTGAGCGAGAACGAGCTGGTGAGCGCTGAGCCGGTCACCATTGTGCTGTCGCAGATGGGCTGGGTGCGCAGCGCCAAAGGTCACGATATCGATCCGGCAGGATTAAGCTACAAAGCGGGCGACAGCTACCGTGCCGCCGCGCGCGGCAAGAGCAACCAGCCGGTGGCGTTTATTGACTCCACCGGCCGCAGCTATACGCTGGATCCGACCTCGCTGCCGTCGGCACGCGGGCAGGGTGAGCCGCTCACCGGCAAGCTGACGCCACCGCCAGGTGCGGTGATTGAGCAGGTGCTGATGGAAGCGGACGATCAGAAGCTGCTGATGGCCTCCGATGCCGGCTACGGCTTCATCTGTACCTTTGCCGATCTGGTGTCGCGCAACCGCGCCGGTAAAGCGCTGCTGACGTTGCCTGAAAACGCCAAAGTGATGACGCCGCTGGCGGTGCACTCTGGCGACGACATGCTGCTGGCCATCACCCAGGCGGGGCGGATGCTGATGTTCCCGGTGGCCGATCTGCCGCAGATGTCGAAAGGCAAGGGCAACAAGATTATCTCGATTCCGTCCGCGGACGCCGCCGCGGGCGTGGACAAGCTGCAGTGGCTGCTGATTCTGCCGCCGGGCAGTTCCATCACTATCTATGTCGGCAAGCGTAAGCTGATCATGCGTGATGAAGATCTGCAGAAAGTGCGTGCTGAGCGCGGCCGTCGCGGTAGCGTATCGCGCGGACTGCAGCGGATCGATAGCGTGGAAGTGAATGCGCCAGCGCGGCCAAAAAGTGACGCGAATAGCGAAGAGTAAGACTGAAAAGGCGAAGGACTGCCACATTTGAGGAAGCTATGTTACTAATTTTACGCACGTTGATCGTTGTGATTTATTCGATTCTGGTTTGTGTGTTTGGCAGCATCTGGTGTCTGTTTTCACCGCGTAATCCGCGCCACGTGGCGACCTTTGGTCACATGTTTGGTCGTCTGTCGACGGTGTTTGGCGTCAAAGTCGAACTGCGTAAACCGGCGGATGCCGAAAGCTACGGTAACGCGATTTACATCGCTAACCATCAGAACAACTACGACATGATCACCGCCGCCAATATCGTGCAGCCGACCACGGTCACGGTGGGCAAGAAAAGCCTGCTGTGGATCCCGTTCTTCGGCCAGCTCTACTGGCTGACCGGTAACCTGCTGATTGACCGCGATAACCGCGCCAAAGCGCACGGCACCATCGGCGAGCTGGTGGCGCAGTTCAAAAAGAAGAAAATTTCCTTCTGGATGTTCCCGGAAGGGACGCGCAGCCGCGGACGCGGTCTGCTGCCGTTCAAGACCGGCGCGTTCCATGCGGCGGTGGCGGCGGGCGTGCCGATCATCCCGGTGGTGGTCTCTAACACCCACGGCAAAATCAAACTGAATCGCTGGAACAATGGCTTAGTGATCGTGGAAATGCTGCCGCCAGTGGATACCACGCAGTTTGAAACCACGTCGGTACGTAAACTGGCGACCCACTGCCGTGAATTAATGTCTGCTAAGCTGGAAGAGTTGAACGCTGAAGTCGCCGAACGCGAAAAAAACGGTAAAATCTAGCCGGCAAAAAATGGCTCACCCGCAGCGCGCAATGGCTCGATCTGTCGGGTGCATTGATTTGCTGCGGATCCCGCCATTTGTAGGATGCGCATTCATGCGCACCGGGCCCCGCCGCTTGTAGGGTGCGCATTCATGCGCACCGGGTCCCGGATGCGCATTGACCTGACCCGGACACACAGCAGCGCCGGTCGGGCGCTTCACAACACGATTAAAAATAACAACATGGACACGGCGTCTTCACGCCACGCTCAAAAGGTCTGAAGTTTTATGTCTTGCAGCAGACGTCAGTTTATTCAGCTTTCTGCCGGTATGGCGCTGGCTTCCAGCGTTATGCCTTACGCCGCCCGCGCCGCCGCGCCACTGGGCGATGTACCTTTGCCGGTGCCGCCGCTGATTGAATCACGCCGCGGTCAGCCGCTGTTCCTTACGCTGCAGCGCAGCCACTGGTCCTTCAACGGTAACAGCAACAAAGTGCCGGTATGGGGCATTAACGGCCTGTACCTTGGCCCGACGGTGCGCGTTTACAGCGGCGATGATGTCAAACTGATCTACAGCAACCGCCTCAATGAACCGGTGGCGATGACCGTCAGCGGTTTGCAGGTGCCGGGCGCGCTGATGGGCGGTGCGCCGCGCATGATGTCCGCCGGCGTAGACTGGGCACCGGTGCTGCCGATTCGTCAGGGCGCAGCCACGTTGTGGTATCACGCCAACACGCCGAATCGCATGGCGCCGCACGTTTATAACGGCCTGGCGGGCATGTGGCTGATCGAAGATGACATCAGCAAAGCGCTGCCGCTGCCGAAGCATTATGGCGTCGATGATTTCCCGCTGATTATTCAGGACAAGCGCCTCGATAACTTTGCCACGCCGGTTTATAACCCACCGTCGGACGGCGGTTTCCTCGGCGATACGCTGCTGGTTAACGGCGTGCAAAACCCGTATGTCGAAGTGTCGCGCGGCTGGGTGCGTTTGCGCCTGCTGAATGCGGCCAATGCGCGCCGTTTCGATCTCAGCTTTAGCGACAACCGGCCGTTTACGGTGATCGCCAGCGATCAGGGCTTCCTGCCCGCGCCGGTAGCGGTGCAGACGCTGTCGCTCGCACCGGGCGAACGCCGCGAAGTGCTGGTGGACATGTCGCAGGGCGATGAAGTGTCGATCACCGCAGGCACGGCGGCAGGCATTATGGATCGTCTGCGCGGGCTGTTTGAGCCGTCATCGATTCTGACCAACACGCTGGTACTGACGCTGCGTCCAACCGGCCTGCTGCCGCTGGTGACGGATAACCTGCCGATGCGCCTGCTGGCGGATCAGATTCTTGATGGCGTGGCGGTGCGCACGCGCGAATTCCGCCTCGGCGACGGCACGCCAGGCATTAACGGTGTGCTGTGGGACATGAACCGCATCGATACGACGGTGCAGCAGGGCACCTTTGAGCGCTGGATCATTCACGCCGACCGACCGCAGTCGCTGCATATTCAGGGCGTGATGTTCCTGATTAAGAGCGTCAACGGCGCGCAGTCGATGGGAGAGGATCGCGGCTGGAAAGATACGGTCTGGGTGGATGGCGATGTCGAGCTGCTGGTGAGTTTCCCGCAGAGTTCGTCAGAGCATTTCCCGTTTGTCTATTACAGCCAGACGCTGGAGCTCGCCGATCGCGGCACGGCAGGGCAGATGGTGGTGAATCCGGTTGGGTGAGGCGCGTTGCTGTTCCCTCACCCTAACCCTCTCCCGCCAGCGGGAGAGGGAACCGTTTTGTGCAATATTACACACTGGTACACCGCTTCAAATTCGCGCGGACATCTCCCTCTCCCGCGTGCGGGAGAGGGCCGGGGTGAGGGTGCCTGGTTGCACAGTATTACCCACTGGCACACTGCTTCAGATTTGCGCGGACATCTCCCTCTCCCGCGTGCGGGAGAGGGCCGGGGTGAGGGGGCAAACCGCACCCTTCACCCATCGCATCCTTAACCCGCGTCACCCATTAAACTCTTCCGGATCCGGTCCCAGTCGCTTGCCTTTATCCAGCTTCGCGATCTCGCTCACTTCTGACTTATCCAGCCGGAAATCAAACACCTGGAAGTTCTCCTGAATGCGTGCCGGCGTTACCGACTTCGGAATCACCACCAGGCCGCTGTCCAGATGCCAGCGAATCACAATCTGTGCCGGCGTCTTACTGTACTTCTTCGCCAGCTCGCGAATGATCTCCTGATCAAACACGCCTTCACCGCCCTGCGCCAGCGGGCTCCACGACTCGGTCTGAATCTGATGCAGCGCGTTCCATGCATGCAGCGTGCGCTGTTGCAGCATCGGATGCAGTTCAATCTGATTCACCACCGGCGACACGCCAGTTTCATCAATCAGCCGCTTGAGATGCGCTTCATGGAAGTTGCACACGCCGATGCTTTTCGCCAGGCCCTGCTGCTGCAGTTCCACCATTTTCTTCCACGCATCGACGTAGTGATCTTTCTGCGGACACGGCCAGTGCATCAGATACAGGTCCACCTGCTCCAGCTGCAGCTTCTTCAGGCTGGTCTCCATCGCCTGTTCAACGTTCTGCTGGTCATCATTCCACAGTTTGGTGGTGATAAAGATCTCATCGCGCGCCACGTCGGTTTCCTGCAGCGCCTGGCCAATCGCCTCTTCATTTTTATACGCGGCGGCGGTATCGATGGAGCGATAGCCGACCTTCAGTGCTTCCAGCACCGCGTTGCGCGCTTCATCAATGCTGGCCTGCCAGACGCCAAGGCCGAGTTGCGGCATCATGTTGCCGTCGTGCAGTTTAATCCGGGGTTGCTCTGCCATAGTGACTCCTTATCGGTTGCAGTGACTTACCGTAGAAACGATGTGCTTAAGTCTAGTCAACAAACCTGACCTGAGGATCATTGTGGCAACCGAACGGCACTTTCGCCCGGTGCAATCCTGCAAAAATCTTGCCTGATTCTCCAGCCATCTGGAGCTTTATGCAGCAATGCGGCACACTGCGTTTTTTGCTGCCCGAGAGAGTGCCATGCCGAACGATGCCCTTTGCCGCCAGCTGGCGCAGCGCGTGATCACGCTGATGCGCGAGCCACAAAAGCCGCTGTGTGCGGTGGAAAACGTGCGGTTAATCTACGCAGAGGAACCGCTGCCTCGTACGCCGATGTTGTATCCGGCGGGCATCGTGATCCTGTTTCAGGGACACAAAACCGGCTACCTCGGCAGCACGGTGTTTCGCTACGACGCCACCAAATATCTGATGCTCACCGTCACGCTGCCGGTGGAGTGCGAAACTGACGCCACGCCGCAGCAGCCGCTGGCCGGCATGAGTCTCACCGTGGATCCGGCCAGTTTGCAGGATCTGCTGTTAAGCATTGGCGATGACGAGCAGTTTCAGCCTCAGCCGCAAACCTCCGGCATTCACTCTGCGTTTCTTAGCGAGGAGATGCTGTGCGCCGCGGAACGGCTGCTGGATGTGATGGATAAACCGCGTGACGCCCGCGTGCTCGGCCCGCAGCTGGTGCGTGAAATCATCTATTACGTACTGACCGGGCCGATTGGCGGCGCGCTGCTGTCGCTGGTCAATCGCCAGACGCAGTTCAGCCAGGTGGCCCGGGCGCTGCGCCGCATCGAGAATCACTTTGCCGAAAGCCTGAGCGTGGAAATGCTGGCGGCGGAGGTCAACATGAGCGTCTCGGCGTTTCACCATAACTTTAAGGCGGTGACCCAGACGTCGCCGCTGCAATATCTCAAGCGTTACCGGCTGCATCAGGCGCGGTTAATGATGCTGCAGGATGGGCTGAAGGCCAGCGCCGCCGCCGTGCGCGTCGGCTATGAAAGCCCGTCACAGTTTTCGCGGGAGTTTAAACGGTACTTTGGCGTGACGCCGGGAGAAGAGGCGAGCCGCGCGCGCCAGACCGGGGCGCTGCTGCCGTTTGACGCCGCCTGAAGCGGCGGCGCTTTACAGAGGCTCAGGCTTTCTGGCGACGCTTTTTCCAGATCACCACAATGCTGCCGCCGAGGCCGAGAAACAGCAGCACAATAGGCAGCACCATCAGGATCGCCATCACCTGATCTTCGTGGCGCTTGATAAACGGCACCTGGCTGATGCCATAGCCCATCGCCACCACAATCCCGACCCACAGCGCGCCGCTCAGCCAGTTGAAGAACTGAAAACGCCCGTTCTGCAAACCCGAAATGCCCGCCATGGTGGGCAGCAGCGTACGCACAAAGGCCAGAAAGCGGCCAACCAGCAGTGCCATCAGGCCGTGGCGGTTGAACAGGTGCCAGGCGCGCTGATGGTACTGCGCTGGCAAATGCATCAGCCAGCTTTTGACGATTTTAGTATTACCAAGCCAGCGCCCCTGCAGATAGCTCAGCCAGCAGCCGAGGCTGGCAGCGGTGGTCAGAATCACCATGGTCGGCACAAAATCCATCACGCCTTTGGCGATCATCGCGCCTGCCAGCAGCAGCAGGCTGTCGCCGGGCAGGAACGAGGCAGGCAGCAAACCGTTTTCCAGGAACAGCGTCAGAAACATCACGCCGTAGACAATCCACACTACATCCGGATTGGCCAGCGCGGCAAAATCCTGATGCCACAGCGCCTGGACAATCTCATGTAAAACACCCATCAGCTATCCCATCGAGTCACAAGGCTTGTATTTTAACCGTCCGGGACGGCGTAATCGTTGATCTCCGCTACGCCGCACCGGATGGTTTAAGTTTGGTTTATCTTTTTACGCTTTCAGGCGGGCAAAACCGGCTTTCAGGTCATCCAGCAGATCGTCAACGTGCTCGAGCCCGATATGCAGACGCACCAGCGTGCCGTCAAAATCCACGCCGCCCGCCGGACGAATTGCCGCCAGCTCTTCCGGCTGGTTCGCCAGAATCAGCGATTCAAAGCCGCCCCACGAGTAGGCCATACTGAAATGGTGGAAGCGATCGAGATAATTTGCCAGCTGCGCCGGGGTGAGTTTTTCATGCAGGATGAATGAGAACAGCCCGCTGCTGCCGCTGAAGTCGCGCCGCCAGAATTCGTGGCCTTTGCACTGCGCCAGCGCCGGATGGTTGACGCGCGCCACTTCCGGCTGTGCCGCCAGCCATTCGGCCACGCGCAGGCCGCTCTCTTCGTGCTGACGCAGACGCGTAGCCAGCGTGCGCAGGCCGCGGCTGGCCATGTACGCGGTGTCTGCATCCACCATCTGGCCCATTAGATAGGAGTTTTCGCGCAGCTGCGCCCAGCAGCGTTCGTTGGCCACCGCAGTGCCGATCATCGCATCGCTGTGGCCGATGATGTATTTGGTGCCGGCCTGGATCGAAATGTCGATGCCATGCTCCAGCGCGTTAAACAGCACGCCCGCCGCCCAGGTATTATCAATCATGATCACCGCGTCTGGCGCTTTGGCGCGCACCGCCGCGACAATCGCCGGAATATCCTGCACTTCCATGGTGATGGACGCCGGTGATTCGAGGAACACCACGCGGGTGTTCGGCTGCACCAGCTCGCCGATTTCACTGCCGATGCAGTGATCGAACCAGGTGGTGGTGACGTTAAGGTTCGCGAGAATTTTGGTGCAGAAATCCTGGGTGGGTTCGTACACCGCGCCGCTGACCAGAATGTGATCGCCACTGGTGACAAACGCGAGGATGGCATTGGCGACTGCGGCCGCACCGCACGGATAGAGCACGCAGCCGGCGCCGCCTTCCAGTTCGGTCATCGCATCCTGGAAGGAAAAATGGGTGAGGGTGCCGCGCCGGCCATAAAACAGTTCACCGCTGGCGCGTCCGGCGGTGGCGCGTTGTTTGTCCGCGACGGAGTCAAAAACCAGTGAGGATGCGCGCTGAATGACGCTGTTAACCGAGCCCTGAGTGTAACGTTTGCTGCGTCCCGCGGTGACAAGCCGGGTATCAATTTTTTTCGTTGCCATCACTGCCTTTCCTGACACGTCTCACAAAGCATTCAACTTACCACGAATCGCGGCGCGGGGTTGAGCCCGTTTGCCGAATATCAGAGTGACGCCAGCACAATCGCGGAAAGAGGCTGGATGTGGCTTTTATTACGCGGCGGAAAAGCAAAGCGCAATAAATTGCGCCGCTACGACCCGTGCGGGATGTTCGTCCGCGCCAGTTGCTCAATTCCGCAAACCGCACCAAACCGTAGCGGCGCGATTCATCGCGCAACCGTGCCTGCTGCTCCATCCCACAGACCGCACCAAACCGTAGCGGCGCGATTCATCGCGCTAAACATTGCGCCGTATCAATTCAGCGGGTTACAGCTTTGTAAATAGTAATGAGAACCACTATCACTTCGGTCGGTTTTTTTGCTATGATCCGCGCTTCAATCGTGAACGGTGCAACAGAAGTCGGAGACGCAGCGTGGTAGCCAGTGACTTGATGCAAACGGACCTCTCCGTTTGGGGCATGTATCAGCATGCCGATATCGTGGTAAAAATTGTGATGATCGGCCTGTTGCTGGCCTCGGTCGTTACCTGGGCGATTTTCTTTGGCAAATACGCGGAGCTGAGCGGGGCAAAACGTCGCCTGAAGCGCGAACAGCTGGCGCTGGGCGAAGCGCGCTCACTGAATGACGCGTATCGCGCTGCCGAAAACTTCAAAGCCAACAGCCACAGTGCCGTGCTGCTTGCCGACACGCGTAACGAACTGGAACTCTCCGCCGGCAGCGAAGACCTTGACGGCATCAAAGAGCGCACCAGCTTCCGCCTTGAGCGTCGCGTCGCGGGCTTCAGCCGCCACGCCGGTCGCGGTAATGGTTTCCTCGCCACCATCGGTTCCGTCGCGCCGTTTATCGGTCTGTTCGGCACCGTGTGGGGTATCATGAACAGCTTTATTGGTATCGCGAAAACCCAGACCACCAACCTCGCGGTGGTGGCACCGGGCATCGCGGAAGCGCTGCTGGCGACGGCGATTGGCCTGGTAGCGGCAATCCCGGCGGTTGTGATCTATAACGTCTTTGCCCGCATGATTGCCAGCTACAAAGCCTCACTGGGCGACGTGGCGGCGCAGGTACTGCTGCTGCAGAGCCGCGATCTGGACCTCGGCAACGTCGATACCGCAAAAGAAGTTAACCGTCCGGCGGCGGCCCAGAAACTGCGCGTAGGATAAGTATTATGGCGATGCGTTTAAACGATGATGCGGTCGGCGATGGCGAAATGCACGAAATCAACGTGACGCCGTTTATCGACGTCATGCTGGTGCTGCTGATCATCTTCATGGTCGCTGCGCCACTCGCCACGGTGGATGTGCGCGTCAATCTGCCTGCTTCCACCAGCGCGCCGCAGCCGCGTCCGGAGAAGCCGGTTTATCTGTCGATCAAAGCGGATAAACAGATCTACATCGGTAACGATGCGGTGACCAAAGAGACGATGGTGAATGCGCTCACTGCGCAAACCGAAGGCAACAAAGAGACCACCATCTTCTTCCAGGCGGACAAATCAGTCGATTATGAAACGCTGATGTCGGTGATGGATCAGCTGCGTGAAGCGGGTTATCTGAAGATTGGTTTGATGGGCATGGAGACGGTGAAGAAATAGTTTCACCAACGTAAACCCAGCCATTTTATCTGTAAGGTCGTCAATTATGACGACCTTTTTTATTGTGGCGGCCGGAGCAGGCCGCCATGTCATTATGCGGTGGCGAACCGCGGTTAAACCAGATTCACCGTTACGCCGTCCTGCACCAGCAGTTCCGCGTCGCCGTGGCTGAACACATGGTACTGGTTGCCAGCGATGGTCACGGTGCCGGTTTGCTGCGTCCAGCCGCTGACCGCTTCGCCTTCCGGCAGGATGTCGCTAAGCTGCACTGTTTCGCAGGCATGATTATCAATCATTAACTGCGTCTTACCATCATCGATAAACTGATCCTGTTGTCCTTGCTCAAGGATTTCATCTGGATCAATTTGTAATAAACTATTGATGGCATCGTCATGTTGTTCATCAATCTGATTAATCGTTGTATTAACAATCGGAACGGCTTTTTGCCATATAAAATTATCTAAATACAATCCTCCTAAGTCACGCACCTCAATATCAAACTTAGTAAATAACCCTTCATCGATAGAGAACTTATGGTGCAATACCCCTTCTGGTACGGAAACTTTTTCTGAATGTATGATGTTATTATCTTTGTCATAAAAATTTATTATGTAATAGCCTTTATTTCCACCTATAACGTTCAATTCTAAAATTTTCGATGGTGGGACAGTGAACTCTGCTTTAGAGTTTTCTCTCATTATAAGATTATTGCCCGTGTAAGCTTGATTGCCGACATAATAATAGTGGTTTGATAGTTGTACAACTCCGGCTAAAGGCTTCATAGCAAAATCACTTTTGAAATTATATTTGCTGTATAAGTTAAATTGACTGCCAACCCCTACACTAGGATAAGGTTTAGGTATGTGGCTTCCTAAAGATGATGGTAAACCCTCAAAATTACAACCGCTATTAACGTAATTGTATTGCTGTATATTTATAACATAGCTATCGCTGGTTTTATCGCTATCTATCGTCGAGACCGTAAACGCCCACGAGCCGAATTTAAGCGATGGAGGGGTATAACTCCAGTCGCCCTTATCGTTTGAGAAGACAGAAACTGTAAATATGTCCTTACCGTCTGTATATTTGATAACCACAGTGCTATTTGCTTCCGCAACGCCAGAAAGAGTGGGAGTTCGATCATCGGTTTCTCCGCCATTACGGATTATGCCTGTTGATGTTCCCTCATCATCCCAAACAGATATAATTTTCGGCACTATTGTGCCAGTTGTTATAATCTGCAATTCGAAGGTTTTACCAGAGGGAGTATATGTGGCGGAAGTCCCTGACTGGAATTCATAAAGGCCTTCTGTCAAATTTTTACTTTCATAAGTCCATGTTCCATCTGCTTTAGTTATTACGCTACCCAATAAGTCCCACATGCCGGTTAGGTTGCGGTAGTGTATATAGACAATATTATTAGCTTCGGCACGGCCGTATAAAGTAGGAGTAGTATCGTCTGTAATCGCACCAGAACCGAGCATACCGGTAGACGGACCAAAATCATCGTAAGCATGAGTAATCTCAGTGCGAGTTGATGCCGATAGATCAATATTAAGTATGAACTCGTCAGTCCAGCCGCTACTATCATTGGCTCGGAACTCCCAGGTACCGGCACTCAGCGCCGGATTCGGTGTCCAGCTCCAGCGGCTACCGTCCATCACTGCGTTGCCTGCATCGATCCATTCGCCTTTATCATTTCGATACTGGATTCTCACCGTGCTACCTGCTGGTGCGTTACCGCAAAGCTCTGGTGTGGTGTCATCAGTCAGTCCGCCACTTTTCAATTCGCCAGTTGCATTGCCGACATTATCTATTGCGTGAGTGATTTCCAGAATGGCGCCGGGATCGGGCGGGGTTGAGCCATCTTTTCCGATGATGATACTAAAAGCATCCGAAACCTCACCCTCACGCACCTTACCGGCAAAGGTTTCACTCGCCACCAGCGTTAAATCATGCTGGCCGTCGGTGAGGTCAATTTCTGGCTCGATCTTCCACATCCCGGTATTTTCATCCGCTTTGGCGCTGCCGATAACCGTATCATCTTCCTTCAGGTAAACAATCACGCCTTTTTCCGCGATACCGGTCAGGGTGGGGCGGCGGTCGTCGGTCATCTTGCCAGAATCGAAGCTGCCGGTGATGTCACCCTGATCGTCGTACATGTTCAGCAGCGTCGGCGCTGCTGGCGGCGTGGTATCAACAATCAGCGTACGCAGACTGGGCGTACTGACGTTGCCGGCCTTATCAACCGACTGGAAAGACATGTTGTAGTAACCATCCTCCAGCGGCGTTGCAGGTGTCCAGCTCCAGTAGCCGTTGGCAGGGTCGATATCTACCGTAAAGGTCTCTTTGCCGACGGTAATCAGCATGGTGCCGCCCTTACCGATTTCTGAATTTGCATAGCCAAAAAACGTGGGGGTGTTGGTGTCGCGCTCGAGGTATTTCACCTCTTCATAATTGAACAGTTCCATGGAGATTATTCCTGTGTTTTTTTACGTCGGGTCCACCGCAGCGAGGGCCGCTGCGCCTTGTTACAAAGAGCGCATTTTGTAATAGATGATGTAACACGCCGTATGAGATACGTCCCGAAGGGAGAAAAATCCGAACGGATTAAAAACAGAGGAAAAGGAGAAGTTGATGCCGTGCTGCGCGCACGGCATCGGGGGATTACACCAGCTCGATTTTCACGCCGTCCTGCACCAGCAGTTCCGCGTCGCCGTGGCTGAACACGTGGTACTGGTTGCCGGCGATGGTCACGGTGCCGGTTTGCTGCGTCCAGCCGCTGACCGCTTCGCCTTCCGGCAGGATGTCGCTGAGCTGCACGCTGTCGCCGGCCTGGCCGCTGACGCGCAGCTGGGTTTTGCCGTCGTGAATGAACAGGCCCTGCTGACCGGCTTCCACCACGTCACTGAGCGTCAGGCCGAGCGGGGCGAGCGCGTTGATTTCCACCTCGCCCGGCGGCGTGGCGTCCACGACGATGCTGTACGCCGGCAGGCCAGCGTCGTAAGCGCCGTAGCTGACGCTGAGGCTGTGCGATTCATCGCTGAGCTCTGGCGTGATAAAGCGCCAGTTGCCGTCTGCGCCGACCTGCACGCTGCCGATCAGCGTGCTGCCGTCGTAGACGTTGAGCACGCTGTTAGCCTCGGCAACACCGCTCAGCTCCGGCTGGCGGTCATTAGTGATGCCGCCGTTGCTGACTTCGCCGATATACAGCGCCACGTCATCGTACACGCGGAGGATTTCTGGCGTGTGCTGGCCGCCCGGCATCAGGATGAGCTCGAACGTGTCGCTCCACTGGCTGTCGCCCTGCGCCTGCGCGGCAAACGACCAGACGCCGTACTCCAGCGCCGGCGGCGTGAAGCTCCAGTTGCTGTCCGCGCCCACTGTCACCACCACGGAATGGGTGAACTCGCCAGCAATGCCGTAGCGCACCACCACGTTGCTGTTGGCTTCGCCGCGCCCGCTAAGGGTTGGCGTGGTGTCATCGGTGAGCGCGCCGCTTAGCAGCGTGCCGGTGACCGGGCCGAAATCGTCGGTGGCGTGGGTCAGCGTGGCGTGCAGCGCGTCGCTGCCGGCGAAGGCGATATCGAGCCCGAAGCTGTCGCTCCAGCTGCCTTCCTGACCGGCGCGGAACTCCCAGCTGCCGGCGTCCAGCTCAGCCGGTGGTGTCCAGCTCCAGCGGGTGCCGTTCATCTGCGCCGCGCCGCCGTCAACCCACTCGCCGCTGGCGTTGCGGTACTGCACGAAAACCGTGCTGCCCGCCGGGGCGCTGCCGTGCAGCTGCGGCGTGGCGTCGTCGGTGAGCGCGCCGCTCAGCAGCGAACCGGTGACCGGGCCGGCATCATCCACCGCGTGGGAAATCACCGTGGCGGCAGACCCGTCGCGGCCAATCAGCAGTTCGAACGGCGCAGAAGGCTCGCCCTCGCGCAGCTTGCCGTTGAAGGTTTCAACCGCCACCAGCGTCAGCTGGTGGGTGCCGTCGCTCAGATCGGCGTCCGGCTCCAGCGTCCAGATGCCGGTGGTGGCGTCGGCCTGCGCGCTGCCGATCACCGTATCGCCCTCTTTGAGGTACACCACAGTGCCCTTTTCCGCGACGCCGGTCAGGGTCGGGCGGCGGTCGTCGGTCATGCGTCCGGCGTCGAAGCTGCCGGTGATGTCGCCCTGGTCATCGTACATATTGAGCAGGCGCGGCGCGTCCGGCGCCGTGTAGTCGACCACCTGAATAAACTGGGCGGGATTACCAATGTTGCCGGCGGCGTCAATCATGCGCACCGACACGATGTGTTCGCCCGGCGTCCAGTCGGCGGGCGGCGTCCAGCTCCAGCGGCCCTCTGCGTCGACCTTGACGGTGTACGGCGGCTGGCCATCAATAGCGATTTCCGCGAAGCCGTTGCGCGCCTGCGGACTGGTGCCGCTGTAGCCGCGGCGCGGGTCGTCGGTGTAGCGGTAAGATGCATTAAGAATCTGGTTCATGATAGCTCTCCCTTACACCAGCTCGGTTTTCACGCCGTCCTGCACCAGCAGCTCAGCGTCGCCGTTGCTCCAGACGTGATACTGGGTGCCGGCAATGGTGACGGTGCCAGCCTGCTCGGCCCAGCCGTTTTGCTCACTGCCCTCCGGCAGGATGTCTTCGAGGCGCACGGTGTCGCCCTGGTTGCCGTTGACGATAATTTGCTTAGTGGCATCATCAATCGCCAGGTTCTCACTGCCGTGCCTGAGCACATCCTGCAGGCTGAGCGTCAGAGCGTTATTGCCGGCGTTGTCCATCTGAATCACGCTGGTTTTGCTGCCGTCCTCCACCTGGTCGGCAAAAATCACCGTCTGATCTTCGCTGTTGACCAGCAGCTGATAGAGCTGATTATCGGCGTCGAAAACCTGGATCGGGTCATAGAGATCGTTTTCGTCAAACAGATACAGTTTGCCACCGTTGGTGTTGACCTCCGGATGAACGTATTCGCCCCATTTGATATCGTCAATTGTAATGCCGATATCACTGTCATCACTTGTTCCCTCCTGACCCAGTACAAAATCGATGTGACCAATTTTTTTACCCGGCGGTGCGATAAACTGATAGGTATCGGGAGGTGTTACGGTTTTTAAATCCACGGTTGCGAGCATTTCACGGAAGAGAATTTCACCGGTTGTTGAGTAAACGATAATTTCATGTCGGTTGGCTGAATGAACGGCGTTCAGTGCAAATTCGATCTTTTCCGTGCTGCCAAAGTCATACGTATACGTTGAGTTGTCGCCTAATAAAAATGCATGATGTTCTCCGAAGCCACCGTAAACTTTAGATGATGCTATATGTGAAACTGCACCCTCATGCGCTTTTCCGGAGAATTTAACGCCACCCCATAAAGTGTTAACTTTTGTCATATCGAACTTGAAGTCATTGTCATACTTGTCAAATGATTCCAGGCCTGAGTCAACGTTTGCACCCCAGGCGATGTTATCTATGGCGAAGCCTCCATTGGTATTGCCGGGAACACTATCGCTTCCTACAATAAATTCGATATGTGAAATACTGCTTCCCGGTGGTGAGAAATATTCATAATGCTTTGCTTTTGATTCTGTTGCTGGTAAGTATTCTTCATGCAAGATAGAACCATTAGTTGAGTAAACTATTATCTTATGGGTGTTGGTATTATCTAAATAGCTAAAATCAAAAGAAAATTTATCTGTTTTTTCGAAGTTAAACTCATATGATGAGTTCCCTCTAATGTAGAAAATGTTGTTTTTGTTAGCACCTGGGTCGGCAATTATTCCAAGGTCAGTGCCGTAAATTGTTTTAACAAATAATCCACTTTTCAGACGTTCTCCGGTCCTGTTAAATAGATGTCCTGCATCGTATCCTTCAAGGTTATCAAAACCATGACTGTTAGTGTTTATTTCATGTTTAGAGTAGCGTTCAGTTATGATGTTATCAATCCCGTAGCCAGTAAGCGACCCAATAATATGGATTTCAGCGTAACTAATTTCTGCGTTACCAGAGTAGAATTGTAATACCTCTCTGCTATTTCCTCTTTCATCATTGGAGTAAACTCGCCCCAGTTCTTTCCCGCTTTCATCAAAGAAGCTGATGTAGGATTTGGAACTTTCCCAATCAAGTGCGGTGAGTTCAAAGTAATTTATTTTTCCTGGAAATTAACTTTTTGCACGAACTCATTAACATTGCTATCTTTTCGGATGACGAAAAGACCGCCCCAGCGCTCATGATCTTCTATTGCTGTAGTAACATTGTCATGCTTTTTATAGATAAATGTCAGGTTCCCGTAATTAACATCTTTATTGATATTGACAGGGGTAATGTCTTCAAAGTTGTAAACATGAGTAATGGTTTCACTGTCAATAATGTTTAACGAATAATTTGCACTATAGCTAGTTCCATTAGTGGTTTTCGCCCTGAAATCCCAGTTACCATATTCCAGCTCGTCCTTGGGCGTAAACGACCAGCGGCCATTCGCATCCGCAACCGTTGACCCGCTATGCCAGGTTTTGCCGTCGCGTGAGTACTCAACCTGCACAACCGCATTCGCCTCGGCACTGCCGCGCAGTTCCGGCTGAGTATCATTGGTCAGCCCGCCCGATTTCACCTCACCGGTGATTTTGCCCACATCATCCCAGGCCATAGCGATCTCTGGTGCGACGCTGCCCGGCGCCACAATCTGCAGCCCAAATGGTTTACCGTTTGCATCACGGGTTGACGATCTCCCGGCCTGAAACTCATACGTCCCCGGCACCAGTCGATCAGTCTCATACTCCCAGCGACCATCGGCGCCGGCAGTCACGCTGTCCAGCAGTTCCCATGCGCCCAGCACATTGCGATAGTGGATATACACCAGGCTGTTAGACTCGGCGCGGCCGTGCAGGTTTGGCGTGCGGTCATCGGTAATCGCGCCGTTGCCGAGCATGCCAGTGAACGGGCCAAAGTCATCGTAAGCGTGAGTGATTTCCGTTTTTGCCGCCGGTGCGAGATCGATATCCAGCTTAAATTCGTCGGTCCAGCCGCTGCCGGCGTTGGCGCGGAATTCCCAGTTACCGGCACCCAGCGCCGGGTCTGGCGTCCAGCTCCAGCTGGTGCCGTTCATTACCGCATTGCCGCCGTCGATCCATTCACCTTTATCGTTACGGTACTGAATGCGCACCATGCTACCTTCCGGCGCGCTGCCGCGCAGCTCGGGCGTGGTGTCATCGGTAATGCCGCCGCTCTTCAGTGAGCCGGTCAGGCTGCCGGCGTTGTCAACGGCATCAATGATTTTGGCCACGCCGCCCGGATCGCTCGGCACGTCGCCATCTTTTCCGATGGTAATGTTAAACTCATCGGATACTTTGCCCTCACGCACCTTACCGGCGAAGGTTTCCGCCGCCACCAGCGTCAGGTTGTGACGGCCATCCGCCAGGTCCACATTCGGTTCCAGCGTCCACAGACCGGTTTTCTCGTCGGCTTTGGCGCTGCCGATCACGGTGTTGCCCTCTTTCAGATACACCACGGTGCCCTTTTCGGCGATGCCGGTCAGGGTCGGGCGGCGATCGTCGGTCATTTTACCGGCGTCAAAGCTGCCGGTGATGGCGCCCTGATCGTCGTACAGGTTAAGCAGCGTCGGTGCGGCCGGCGGCGTGGTGTCAACGATCAGCGTGCGCTGCGTTGGCGTGCTGAGGTTACCGGCGGTATCGATGGTCATAAAGGAGAGGCTGTATTCACCGTCGGCCAGCGCTTCTGGTGGCGTCCACTTCCAGCTGCCGTCCTGCGGGTTGATGTCGACAAAGAAATTCCTGTCGCCAAGCGTAATCATTACCTGGCCGCCTTTGCCCACTTCTGAATCGATTTTACCGAAAAACGTTGGGGTGTTGGTGTCGCGCTCGAGGTACTTCACCTCTTTAAAATCAAACAGATCCATGGATTTTTTCCTGTGTTTTACGTTGGGTCTATTGCAGCAAAGCCCGCTGCGCCTTGTTATAAAGGGCGCATTTTGTAATAGATGACGTAAAACGCTGTATGAGACCTGTCCCGAAGGGAGAAAAGTCCGAGTGGGTGAAAAGCCGGGGAAAGAGGGCAGGATGATGCCGTGCTACGCGCACGGCATCGGGGGGGTTACACCAGTTGCAGTTGTACGCCGTCCTGCACCAGCAGTTCAGCGTCGCCGTGGCTCCAGACGTGATATTGCGTACCGGCGATGGTCAGGGTGCCGGTCTGCTGCGTCCAGCCATCGACCGCTTCGCCTGCCGGCAGAATATCCTGCAGCTGCACGCTGTCGCCCGGCTTGCCGTTCACCAGCAGCTGGGTGCTGTCATCCTCAATGAACAGGCCTTTGCCACCTTCGCTCAGCAGTTGGTGCAGCGTCAGCGCGTCCGGCTGGGTTTCATCATGCGCCTGCTGATCGAACGCGGCGTCAGGGCTGACGTCGAGCACGAATTTGCTGCTCCAGTTGCTCTTCATCTCGCCGGTTGAGGCGCGCGCCTGATATTCCCATACGCCAGGCTGATGCAGATACGGCGAGGTGAAGCTCCATTTGCCGTCGGCATCGACCAGCACGCTGCCGGCGTGGCGCAGGCCTTCACCCTGCACGCCATATTCGATCTCAATCACCTGGCCCGGCGTGCCGCTGCCGTGCAGCGTTGGCGTGGTGTCATCGGTTGAGTCGTGCTGATAAACCGGCCCCTGCAGCGGGCCCGCGTTGTCCCAGGCGTAGTCGATGGTCGGTTCCAGCGGCGCGCCGGGGATCACCAGCAGCTCAAACTTATCGCTCCACGCGCTGGCTTTACCATCGGCCACGCCGCGCGAGCGGAAACCCCATTCGCCAAAATAGGTCAGTTCAAAGCCGGCGAACTGCCAGTTGCCCTGCGCATCGACCGTCACGCTGCCCGCGCTGTGCCAGCCGCTGTTACTCAGGTTGTACTCAATCTCAACGATGCTGCCCGGCGCACCGCGACCTTCCAGCACCGGCGTTTTATCGTCGGTGGTGCCGCGATGGTACACCTGGCCGGTATGGGCGCCGGTATCGTCACGCGCACAGTCGATAGCCGGACGCAGATTCTCCAGCGCCGACATATTAAGGCTGAAATCCGGGCGGTAGTCGTCTTTGCTGTTCTCATAGGAGGCATAGAAGGTATAGATGCCGTCACCGCTGATCATCGCGCGTGACTGAATTATCCAGTCGCCGTTGGCATCGGTTTTAACGCTGCCTTTATAGCCGATGCCGCCGTGATCGTTCTGCGCGAACAGATAAACGATGCTGTTCGGCTCCGCGCGCCCCACGATCAGCGGCGAGAAGTCGTCGGTGGTGGAGCCGCTGGCGAGCTGGCCCTGCACGGTGCCGACATCGTCAATGGCGTAGCTGATGGTCGGCGGCACCGGTCCGCTTTCAACCACAGTGATGTCAAAGTGGTCAGAAGGTTCGCTGACGCGGCCAAACTCGTCGGTGGCGGTGACGGTTAGCTGATGCCCGCCCGCGCCCAGCAGCGGCTCCAGCGACCATTCGCCGCTTTTTCTGGCCACGGTGCTGCCAATCAGCCTGTCGTGATCGTACAGCCGCACCGTGCTGCCCGGCAGCGCATAGCCCTGCACTTTGGGCGTGGTGTCATCAATGGTGTGTCCGCGCCCGACCGGGCCGGTTTCGCTGCCGACGTCGTCAAACAGCGCGGTGATCGCTGGTTTGTCCGGCACCGAGAGCGCGACGTCAACAGAGAACGGATGCGGTTCGCCGCTGTCGCCGATGCGCGCTACCATGTCGTGGCTGCCTTCGCTCAGCGAGAACGGCGGCTGAAATGACCAGCTGCCGTCGGCGGCAATCGGCGTGCTGTAGTGGTGATCATTGATAATGAATTCAATGATTTCACCGGCCTGCGCCGGCAGGCTGCCGCTCAGCAGCGGATAAGGTGTGCCCACTCGCAAGGTATTAATGGATGAAAAGGGGTCAAAGCTGAGAGGTGTTAGCATAAGTATTCTCCACCAAAATCAACAACGGCGTGATTACCGTTGCCTGCCCAGCATAAAGGGGGAGGGGATGGCGGCATGTACCAGAATCGTCTCGTTTCTAAGACTGATCTTAATAAGTTCTGCTAATGAAAAAGGCATTAAAAAGAGTGGGATATGGCTCATGATATTGTTTGTTGGGGATTGATATCGCTGAATTTATACCACTCGTAAAGTCGATAGTCTGTGCTGCACCTGTCACCTGGAAAGCCCAGAATTATTAACTTTCCTCATAAGCTGATCGGACCGGTCGTGTTAACTGTTTGTTACCTTTGTTTGTACTTTTGTAAAGTGCAATGGTGAACAGGATCACATCTATTCACGCGCCGGCAGGCTAAAACAGGAGAAAAACCAGGAAGGACGATATGAGCTCAAGTCACGCTTTACAAAAGTCATCGCAGGGCGGTGCCAAAACCATCTTTAGCGTTACCAGCGGTAACTTTCTTGAGATGTACGATTTTATGGTGTTTGGCTACTACGCCACCGCCATTGCAAAAACCTTTTTCCCGGGCGACGATCCGTTTGCTTCGCTGATGCTGACGCTGATGACCTTTGGCGCCGGCTTCCTGATGCGTCCGCTCGGGGCGATTATACTGGGGGCCTACATTGACCATCACGGCCGGCGCAAAGGGCTGCTGCTGACGCTCGGCCTGATGGCGCTCGGTACGCTGACTATCGCGCTGGTGCCAGGCTACGCCACGTTGGGCGCGGCGGCACCGATCCTGATTCTGCTTGGCCGCCTGCTGCAGGGCTTCTCGGCGGGCGTGGAGCTCGGCGGCGTTTCGGTTTATCTGTCTGAAGTGGCTCCCAAAGGCCGTAAAGGCTTTTACGTCAGCTGGCAGTCAGGCAGCCAGCAGGTAGCGGTAATCTTTGCCGCGCTGCTGGGGCTGGGGCTTAATCATCTGCTGGCGAAGGACGCGGTGACCGAATGGGGCTGGCGTATTCCGTTTGTGGTCGGCTGTCTGATTGTGCCGTTCCTGTTCTGGATTCGCCGCATGCTGGAAGAGACCGAAGCGTTCAGCCAGCGTAAATCGCACCCGTCGATGGGCCAGATTGTGCGTTCAGTGGGACAGAACTGGGCGCTGGTGCTGGCCGGCATGCTGATGGTGGTCACCACCACGGTGATGTTCTACATGATCACCGCATTCACCCCGACCTTTGGTAAAACCGTGCTGATGATGAGTGACAAACAGAGCTTCCTCGTGACGCTGTTTGTCGGCATCTCCAACCTGTTCTGGCTGCCGGTGATGGGCGCGCTATCGGACCGCGTCGGAAGGCGACCGCTGCTGATTACTTTTACCGTGTTGATGATCCTGACGACCTGGCCGGTGCTGCACGGGCTGGTAGGATCGCCGACCTTCGCGCACCTGGTGGAAGCGGAGCTGTGGTTATCGTTTCTGTACGCCAGCTATAACGGCGCGATGGTGGTGTATCTGGCGGAGATCATGCCGGCTGAAGTGCGTGCTTCGGGCTTTTCGCTGGCCTACAGCCTGGCGACCGCTCTGTTTGGTGGTTTTACGCCGGCGATTTCGAGCTATCTGATTCATGCTACTGGCGATAAAGCGATGCCGGGCGTCTGGCTGTCGTTCGCCGCGGTGTGCGGCCTGGTAGGCACGCTGCTGATCGGCCGTATGGTGAAACAGTATCAGGCGCGGCACAGCGCAACAGTAGTGGGCGCGTCGCTGTAGTTCGAGTGCGCGCGCGCTGGACTCACCCTGACTTTCTCTCACTGGCCCTCACCCTAACCCTCTCCCGCACGCGGGAGAGGGAACCGCTCGGTGCGGTTTCGCAGACCTGTATTTCACCTTAACACTCGCTCGATCGGCCTCTTCTCCCGCTGGCCCTCACCCTAACCCTCTCCCGCACGCGGGAGAGGGAACCGTTCGGTGCGGTTTCACAGACCTGCGCTTCACCTCAACACCCGCGCGATCGGCCCCTTCTCCCGCACGCGGGAGAGGGAACCGCTCAGTGCGGTTTTGCAGACCTGCACTTCACCTCAACGCCCGCGCGATCAGCCCCTTCTCCCGCTGGCGGGAGAAGGCGGGGGATGAGGGTGCCAGCCAGCTCCTGCTCTGCCTGCTGGCCCTCACCCTAACCCTCTCCCGCTGGCGGGAGAAGGCGGGGGATGAGGGTGCCAGCGAGCTCCTGCTCTGCCTGCAGGCCCTCACCCTAACCCTCTCCCGCATGCGGGAGAGGGAACCGTTCAGTGCGGTTTCACCAACCTGCGCTTCACCTCAACACCCGCGCGATCGGCCCCTTCTCCCGCTGGCGGGAGAAGGCGGGGAATGAGGGAATCAGCCACTCCTTACCCGCCCGCTAAAACGCCACATCCACCACCACGCTATCGCTGTAATTCCCCGCTGCGGGCGTATTTTGCGTAGTCAGAATCTGCGCCGTATAGGTAAAGTTGCGCGTCACGGTATCCGCGTTGAGCGATGTCGAGGTCGCGCTGCTCCAGCGGTCGCTGCCGCTCGGGCCCCAGCGATTAGTGGTGGTGGTGCCTTTATAAATATCGTACGCCAGCCGGTTGGTGCCGCTCGCCATCTGGCGCGTGGTGCCGCTGAAATAGCTGCCATTACTCAGTCCCACCGTATACGTGCTGCCCTTTGAACACACCACGTTAATCGTCTGCTGCACAGTAGAAAAACTGCCGACCAGCGGCGCACTGCCGAAGCTGACGTTCGGCGCCGTAATGGTGGTGCAGTCGTTAGTGATCACCATATTCACGGTGATCGGCATCGCCGTCCCGCTGCTGCTCTGCACGGTGCCGACGCACACGCCGGCCACATTTAGCCCGGCGCACACGTTATAACTCACCGTCAGCGTGATGGTGGTGGTGTAACTGCCGGCGGCAATCACCTGGCCGGGTACGGTGCGGAAATAGAGTGGAATGACAAAATTGAGGCTGTTGCCGAGCGCCAGCAGCGCGGAAGAGTTCCAGCGATAGCTGCCGCCCTGGCGCAGTTCGGTGGCACAGGCACTGTCGATGCACAGCTGAATCGGCACGTTATCGGTGCCGCTGGCCGATGCCTTCATGGTGGCGCGCGTGCCGCTCAGGTAGTTGGCGGTGGTAAACGCATAGGCGACGTAATCGCTGCCCAGCAGGTTGAGCGTGCCGGTGCCGCAGTTAACGTTGGTGTTACTGGAAGTATTGACCGCCGTCGACTGCACGTAAAACGTGGTTTGCGTGCCAAAGCTGGCGCTGGGGGCCGAAAGCGAACAGAGCGCGTAGCTGCTGGCCGGCAGCAGCCACAGCAGCAAGAACAGAAATTTCCTCATGGCGAGATCCCTGACTGTGAGTTGTTGGCGGCATTCACGGCCGTACCGGGCGCGGCAGGCGGCAGCGGGCAGGTGAGTGGACCGTAAGTCTGCAGCGCTTTAGGCTGACCCTCAGCGATAGCCAGCGTGGTCTCGCACTCGCGTCCGTCCGGCGTCACCACGCGCATCGGGTTGCTGGCGCTGAGATCTTCCATCCACACGAGGCCATCCCAGCCGACATATTCGGTGGCGCGATCGCGGCGCAACACCTGGCTGGAGACTGGCAGCGGCTGACCGTCGCTGTCGTGCAGGATCACGCTGGCGGCGCGCAGGCGCTCCACCGGGAAATTCAGCAGATAGCCACTTTTGCGCTTCACCGCGAAGCGCTGCTCCACTTTTGGCGCGGTCATGTCAGCCGGCAGATCGAGGGTATCGATATCGTACTTTGCGCCGTAATAGCTGCTGATGGACGGCACCAGCAAATAGCCGGCGTCATCGGTGCGGCCCATCGTCTGGTTTTCGTAGCGCACCGTCACGTCCGGATAGCGGGTTTTCACCACCACAAAGGCATCGTTGATGTTGTTGGCGGCGAACACATGGTTGTCCATCAGCACCAGCGAGCCGGTGAAATCAGCCCACTGCGTGGTGTTGTCATCGTCGCCGTAAAAGCCGGCGGAAGTATCGATCTTGTTGTTGCGATAGCGCAGACTGCCCTGACGATAATCGCCGCTGTCGCCGCCCTGATGCGCCCATGACGCATCGTAAGCAAAACCGCCGTCGCTCGGCATGGCGCGCGACACGTACAGGCGCTGATTGCTTTGTCCCTGCTGATCGCGCTCGACACTAATTGATGCGCTGCTCTGTTCGCCAAACGGAATCACCAGCGAAATCGCGCCGCTCCAGTCGCCCTGCTGCTGGTCGCGGCTGGCGGAAATGTACAGGCTGCTGTTGCCCCACAGGTTTTTACTCCACGATAAATTCCACAGGCGGGTGCGATCGCCGCTGCCGCCGGCGATGTCCAGATACGCCAGACCGAGGCTGCCGTACTGGCTGAGCGACAGGCTGGCGGTGTACTGCGCGCTGCGTCTGGCGAGCGAATAGCTGGTATTGGCGCTGTCGCCGCGGCTGCCGACCCGCGCCAGGTTGCCGAAATCCGCGCTGCGCAGCGTGTGCTGGGTGCCGAGGCTGAACCAGCTGTTGTTGTACTGGTAACCCCAGCTGTACTGGGTACCGGGCCTGCCGTCCAGCTGGCTCTGCGCCAGCGCGGCGTTGATGACGCCCAGACTGCCCAGCTTCACCAGTGCGCCGGCACCGCCCATCGCCACGTCGCTGCTGCCTTCGGCGTGCGATTCCAGCGTCAGCCAGTCGCGCAGGCCGTAACGATAGGATCCGCTGGCCGCCGCTGCGCCGTAATCAAAGTTTTTGATGCCGTAGTTCTCGCGAATCGCCCCGGCGGAGAAGGCGTAATCGGACAGGCCGGTTTTCAGCAGGCTGCTGGAGACATAGAACGGCAGCGTTGTCGTCACCTGACGGCCGACCGCGTCGGTGGTGGTGATCACCGCATCGCCCGCCCCGTTAACGAACGGCACATTGGTCAGCGACCACGGCCCCGGCTGAACGCTGGCCTGTGCGCTGCGGTAACCATTGATAAACAGATCGACTGACGACGGTACCGCCGCCTGGCCGCTAAAGGCCGGCAGCGGGTAAGTGACCAGATCCGGCCGCACGCTGAAGTCACGCGCGATCTGCACGCCGCCAAGGCGCACGCTGTTGCTCCAGCCCAGCGCATCCGTAATCAAATCGCCGGCGCGCCAGCTCAGCGCGGCGTTCTCGTTCTCGTTGCTGTACCAGGTGTCGTAGCGAATGTAACCCTGCTGCTGGCCGCGGGTGTCGCCCGCAAGCTGCTGGATATAGACACCGTTACTGGAGAACTGGCCGGCCGGACCGAACAGGCGCAGCTCATTCCAGCTGGAGAGGCGCGAACCGGCGTTGTCGGTGCGCGTGGCGTAGAAGTCGTAGTTGAGCAGCGCGCCGTTGCTGGCCTGGCCGGGATAGCGCGGACCGTTTTGCGGCTGACCAAGCGTCTGCTCTGGCAGCCAGGCGGGCGGTACCGTCAGCAGCAGGCGCTGACGGCGTTCATCGTATTCCACTTTAACCTCACCCAACTGACCGGGAGCGACCTGTTCGCCAGCCAGCTTCGCCGCCGGAATGCCGGCGCGCTGCAGATCGCCGCTGCGCAGCCAGAACTCACCGTCGCGCCGCTCGACCGGCACAATCTCGCCCCGTTCGCGCTGGTTCACCACCAGTTCCAGCATGTATTGCTGGCCGCTGGCGCTGTGGCTGACGGCAGGCGGCGGTGGCAGCTCAGAGAAGGTCTCTGCGCTGCTCAGCGGGGAAAAGCACAGCACGCTGGTCACTGCCAGCGCGCAGGAAGGCGGCGTCAGCTTCATCAGCGCGCGGCAGCGCTGCGCCAGTGATTTTTATTCACCTCGGCCGCGAGTTCACCGCTCACCGGGCTGTTCAGCGGCCAGCGGTGGCTGCTGTGAGCCAGCACATAGCCAAACAGGCCGTTGCCGAGCGCGCGACCGCCGACGGTGACGTTGCTCAGGCGCGCGTGGCCGTTGCCGCTATTGGTCAGCTCCAGCCAGCGTTTGCCGTCGCGGCTGACCTGACGCCAGCTGAGATCGGCTTTGGCGCTGTCGCGCGTCAGGCCATCACCATAGACAAACAGCGGCACCGAGTAGCGCATCTGAAACGTCAGCCCGGCCTGATTCTCGCCCGGCGAGCGCGGCGTCGGGATCTCGTCCAGCACCACGCGATAGGCTTGCTCCACGCCGGCGGGCGGCGCGCTCTGGCGAATCAGACGCACCAGCTGCTTCTGCCCCGGCTCCAGCCGCACCATCGGCGGGCTGGCGACCACCTGCTGCTGCGTTTGATACTGTTCCTGGCCGTCAATCTGCTGCCAGTTGAAGATGCGCACCTGCATGATGGTGGTGGCGTTACCGCGATTCTCCAGCCACAGTTCGCTGGCTTTTTCCTGTGGGTTGATGGCGGGATCGATCGGCCAGATCATCAGCGAGTTGGCAGCGAAGCTGGCGGGCGACAGGGCCAGAAGAAACCACAGAAGCAGGGCGCGCAGGCTCATCATCTTTCATCCTTTTTATGCTGCCGTCACCAGCTCAGGGTGACGGTTAACGTATCGGTATAGGTCCCGGCGCGCGTCGGGCCGGGCAGGGTTAACAGGCCATAAATCGGCAGCACGATGTTATTGGCGTTGCTGTAACTCAGTGCCACTGGCGAATTAACCGGAATCGTCGTGGTGTGCGCTGCGTTGGTATACAGGCTGTAGGCCACGGTATCGGTGTTACTGGTGTGTTTGAGATTGCGGCTGCTGGTGTAATTGCTGCCGCCATTGATGCTCATGCTGAGGGCGGTACCCGGCGTGCAGGCGAGGGTGAGGGTGGTGCTTTGCACGTAGCTGGCGCTGACGCTGCTGCTCGCCACGCCCGACTGGGTACCAAAATTCAGCGTGCCAAACACGCCGGTATTGGTACCGGAAATCACGCAGCCTGCCACCACTGACGCAGAGACCTGGAAGGTGGCCGTCGGCAAACTCCAGGCCGGGACGCTCCCTATCAGCAGGGCCAGGCTGCCAGCACGCAGCAGCCAGACCATCCTTCTTACCCCACCGCTGGCGTCAGTAATTCACCGCCACGTTAATGGTATCGGTGTAGGTACCGGCCGGAATAAGTGGGTTAAAGCCGCCGCCGACTACCCGACCGTAAATGGCATAGTTGGTGCCGAGCGTCGGATCGGTGGTGCCGCTGGCGGCAATGTTGGTGTTGTTGGCGATGGCGGTGGTAAACGCGGCGTCGCTGTACAGCGTGTAAGCAATGCCCTGCGTATTGTTGGAGCCGAGGATCAGGTAACGCGGCTGGCCGCTCACCGTACCGTAAATAGTGGCCGGTGCCGGATTACTGCTGGTGACCTGCACATTGAAGGTTTGACCGGTGGTGCAGCGGACAAAAATGCCGTTCCCGGATGCACCCACCAGGGTGGCGTTTAAGGTATCAAAGGTTGCAGCGCTGCTACCAAAGTTCAGTGTACCGAAGTTAACCCCGCTGGTGGCGGACTGACCGTTCACCAGACAGCCAGTGGTGAGCGTCAATGTGGCATTGATGGTTCCCGTTGTGGTGGCAGCAAAAACCGTTGCAGGGGCGAGCGCGGCGCTCAGGCTGGTAGCCAAAAGAAAAAGCTTGAGTTTCATAATCAATCCTTACTGATTATCCAAGGTCAGTGCTTTTTCGCCTGGTGATTTATTAATGAAACGAACCCGTAAATAACAAGACGCCGCGATCGGCAAACGAACTTAATGCCCTGCCACCTAAGAAAATTCTTAAAGGCTGAGTTAGTGATTTATATCAGTTTTATTTACTATAGAACACCCTTTTGCCGCTTGTACAACGCACCGGAGAATTTTCGCTAATCAATTCTCCCTTTTCGCCGATAACGCAGTCATAACAAGGGCTGGCGGCCCGTTAAAAAAACCAAACGGCAAGTGTTTTCCCCCTCTACCGCGACTTCAGGTTCAATGCTATGTTCATGCATTAATCAGATATCATTACTTTTCCCGGCCGCGACAGACGATGAGAATAAAAAATAGCCGTGTAATACCTCCAGTTATTTATGGATCTGTTTTTGTGTCGCCACAGCGCGGGTGGTCATTAGCTGCCTCTCATTGATGTTTTCACTTTTTCTGTTGTTAATTGACGATACCGCACCTGCGCCGCCGCGGGTTGAGTTGAGGAGCGCACATGTTGCTGGTTACCTGGGATAGCGTTCTGGTTGCCGTTTCGCTGATTGTGGCGTTTATCGCGGCGTTTACGGCGCTGGATACCGCCGGGCGCGTCGCCGTGTCGCGCGGCCTGCTGGCGAAACTGTGGCTGGTGGCCGGCGGTACGGCGATGGGCATTGGCATCTGGGCGATGCACTTCATTGGCATGCTGGCGATGATGATGCCGATGACCATGCGCTATGACATTCCGCTCACCGCCTTCTCGCTGCTGCTGGCAATTCTCACCAGCATCTTCGCCTTTGCGCAGGGCCTGCAGGGCAGCCATCTGACGCGCCGCCGGCTGCTGCGCGGCACGGTGATCCTCGGCAGCGGCGTGGTTGCTATGCACTATCTCGGCATGCTGGCGCTGCTGATCGAACCCGCCATTCACTGGGATTTGCGCCTGGTGGCGTTGTCGGTACTGATTGCCTACGGCGCATCCGGTGCCGCGCTGTGGCTGGCATTCCATCTGCGCCATGGCGAGAGCCTGCTGCTGATGCGCGCCTGCGCGGCGCTGGCGATGGGGGTGGCGATTGCCGGCATGCACTACACCGGCATGGCGGCCGCGCATTTCAGCGCGCCCGGCAGCATGCAGCACCACGGCATGGGGCAGGAGGGGCTGGCGGTGTGGGTAACCATCATCACGCTCACCATTCTCGGTCTGACGCTGCTGATCTCTATGCTGGACGCCCAGCTGCGCGCGGCGCGTCTTGCCGCCCGGCTGCGGCGCGCCAACAGCGAGCTGCGCCAGCTGGCGCTGCACGATAATCTCACTGCACTGCCCAATCGCGTCATGCTGGACCAGCAGCTCAGCACGCAAATCAAACACGCGACGCTGTATGACCAGCCCTTTGCCCTGATGTTTATGGATCTCGACGGCTTCAAAGCGGTGAACGACACCTGGGGGCATCACGTCGGCGATCGTTTACTGGTCGCCGTGGCGGAACGGCTGCGCACCCAGCTGGATGCGGACATTTTGCTGGCGCGCCTCGGCGGCGATGAGTTTGTCATGCTGTGTCCGCAGTACGCGGCAACCCAGGCTGAAGCGCTGGCGCAGCGGCTGGTGCACAGCATTGATGCACCGTTTGAGCTGGATCGCTACTCGCTGCGCGTCTCGCTCAGCATCGGCATTGTGATCTTCCCGCAGCATGGCCGCAGCCCGCAGGAGATGATGTTCAACGCGGACTCGGCCATGTACCACACCAAGCACAGCGGGCGTAATGGCTGGAGCCTGTTTGAACCGGTGATGAGCGCGGTGGCGCAGCATCAACTGGCGCTGGCCAACGATTTATGGAACGCGCTGGAGTGCCAGGAGATGCGCCTGTTCTATCAGCCGAAATTTCGCGCGGGTGGGACCATTCTGATGGGTTTTGAGGCGTTACTGCGCTGGCAGCATCCGCGCCGCGGCTTGCTGATGCCGGATATGTTTCTGGCGCGCGCCGAGAAAACCGGCCAGATTGTGGCGCTCGGCAACTGGGTGATTAACGAAGCCTGCCGCCAGCTGCGGCAGTGGCATGACGAGGGCAACCGCGACTGGAGCGTCTCGGTTAACCTCTCTGCACTGCAGTTTCATCAGCGCGATCTGATCGACACGCTGCGCCAGACGCTGCAGCGCTACCAGCTGCCGGAAGGCACGCTGATGCTGGAAATCACGGAAAACATCGCCATGCGCGATCCGCAGTTCAGCCAGCAGCGCATCGCCGAACTGCAGCGGCTTGGCGTCAAAGTGGCCATCGACAACTTCGGCATCGGCTACGCCAATCTGCTGCACCTCAAGCATCTTGAGGCCAGCGAGCTGAAAATTGATCGTGCCTTTATTAACAGCCTGCGTGCCGACAGCGAGGATGCAACCGTGGTAACCGCCATGCTGACGCTGGCGCAAAGCCTTAACCTGCGCATGGTGGCGGAGGGCGTGGAGACCGAAGAGCAGCAGCGCCTGCTGACCGGTCTTGGCTTTGACACGCTGCAGGGGTATCTGCTGGGCAAACCGACGCCGGCGGAGCGCATCGGCGAATTCACCGCATCACCGCCGATTGCACCGCACTTTCCTGATAACGTGCTGCCGCTCACCGGCGCCTGACCAGCAATTTTTGTTCTCCTTCACATCGGAAGCTTTCATCGTTCAGTGACTCATATCGGCAGCCGGTCTGCCGATAATTTCAATTATAAAACCAACATTTTCTTTTTCATTTCAACAACACCACAGCTGACTTAACACAGCTTTTTTATATGGGAAATCACTATGTTAGTGACTTCGTACGATGCGTTTACCGTTATCGTTTCGATACTGGTAGCGATGCTGGCCTCGTTTACCGCGCTGGATATGGCGGGACGCGTCGCTTCCTCCACCGGCCGGGTGGCGCTGGTCTGGCTGCTGGGCGGCGGCTTCGCCATGGGCGTGGGTATCTGGGCCATGCACTTTATCGGCATGCTGTCGATGAGCCTGGATATGGTGATGAGCTACGATCCGTTGCTTACCGCCGCCTCAATGGTGGTGGCGGTTCTCGCCTCCATCTTTGCCCTGTGGCTGGTGTGCTCGTCCGGCGACTTGCCGTGGCGACGGCTGCTGGGCGGCGCGCTGGTGCTGGGTTCCGGCGTGGTGGCGATGCACTACACCGGCATGGCGGCGCTGATGTTTGAGCCGGGCATCAGCTGGAACTGGGGCTGGATTGCGGTTTCGGTGCTGATTGCGCTGGTGGCTTCCGGTGCCGCGCTGTGGCTGGCGTTCAACCTGCGCGAAGGACATGGCCGCGTCACGCTACTGCGCGTCGGGGCGGCCGTGGTGATGGGTTGTGCCATTGCCGGTATGCACTATACCGGCATGGCAGCGGCGAACTTCCCGATGCACAGTCACGCCACCCATCACGGTGTGAACAGCGACTGGCTGGCGATGCTGGTCACGGTGGTGACGCTGGCGATTCTCGGTATTACGCTGCTGGTTTCGATGCTCGACGCGCGTATGCAGGCGCGCACCTCGATCCTCGCGCGCTCGCTGGCAGAGGCCAACCGCGAGCTGGCGCAGCTGGCGCTGCACGATAACCTGACGCGACTGCCGAACCGCATCCTGCTGGAAGATCGCCTCGAGCAGGCGATCAACAAGGCCAACCGCGAGCGCTCGCACTTTGCGCTGATGTTTATGGATCTCGACGGCTTCAAAGCGGTCAACGATGCCTTTGGTCACCACGTCGGCGATAACCTGCTGATTGCGGTAACCGAACGCATGACCGACCAGATGAAAGGGCACTACACGCTGGCGCGGCTGGGCGGTGACGAGTTTGTGCTGCTGATTGAGATCGGCGATCCCAATGATGCCGCAGCGGTGGCGGATGCGCTGGTAAAAGCCGTGGATCGCCCGTTTAGCGTGTCACGCTACGAGCTGATGGTGTCGCTGAGTATCGGCATCGCCGTTTATCCTGGTGACGGCAAGGATGAGCGCGAGCTGATGTTTAACGCCGACGCCGCGATGTACCACACCAAAAACAACGGCCGTAACGGCTACAACTTCTTCCAGCCGTCCATGAACACGCTGGCGCAGTCGCAGCTGCAGCTTAATAACGATCTGTGGCAGGCGCTGGATAGCAACGAGCTGCGTCTGTTCTATCAGCCTAAGTACTGCGCGCCGAGCGGGCCGATCATTGGCTTCGAAGCGCTGCTGCGCTGGCAGCACCCGACGCGCGGCCTGCTGACGCCGGACAAGTTTTTACCGATCGCCGAGAAGACCGGCATGATCATTAATATCGGCAACTGGGTGATCAACGAGGCCTGCCGCCAGCTGCACATCTGGCACCAGCAGGGCCATCCGCACTGGTCGGTGGCGGTGAACCTCTCTGCCTTACAGTTTGAGCAGTGCAACCTGGTCGACACCGTGACGCAGGCGCTGGAACAGCACCAGATCCCGGCGGAGCTACTGACGCTGGAGGTCACCGAAACCACGGCGATGCGCGATCCGGAAGAGAGCGTGCGCATCCTCACCGAGCTGACCAGCATGGGGGTAAAAGCCTCGATTGATGACTTCGGCACCGGCTACTCCAGCCTGCTGTATCTCAAGCGCTTACCGGCCAGCGAGCTGAAAATCGACCGCGCCTTTGTTAACGAGCTGCAGGCGAAATCGGAAGACGCAACCATCGTTTCCGCCATCGTCGCGCTGGCGCAGTCGCTGGATCTCAAAGTGGTGGCCGAAGGCGTGGAAACCCAGGATCAGCAGGCGTTCCTCACCGGGCTCGGCTGCGACACCCTGCAGGGCTTCCTGCTGGGCAAACCGCTGCCGCCAGAGCGCATCAGCGAGCTACCGGATTTTGTTAAAGACAAACCCGCGGCGCTGACGGTGGAGTAGAGGCTGGTTTCTGCCGCCTGTCGCTCCTGTCTCCGGGTGCGCGCTCTGTGTCTTTTCTCCCTCTCCATCTCCCGCGTGCGCGCTGCGTGTCTTTTCTCCCTCTCCCGCGTGCGCGCTGCGTGTCTTTTCTCCCTCTCCCGCGTGCGCGCTGTGTGTCTTTTCTCCCTCTCCCGCGTGCACGCTGTATGTCTTTTCTCCCTCTCCCGCGTGCGCGCTGTGTGTCTTTTCTCCCTCTCCCGCGTGCGGGAGAGGGCCGGGGTGAGGGCCAGACCGCACCCAACCCAATAAAAAAAGCCGCAGCATCCCTGCTACGGCTTTTACCTCAAACTCACCTAAAAAGAAGGAGAAAAAACTTACACCAGCTCGACTTTCACCCCTTCCTGCACCAGCAATTCAGCATCGCTACCGTTGTGGGAATAGACTTCATACTGCACGCCAGCGATGGTAACGGTACCGGTTTGTTGGGTCCAACTGGTTAATGCTGCGTCTTCTGGCAGTATGTCATGAAGCTGGATAGTATCGCCTTTTTTACCCGTTATCATTAGCTGGGTATGATTATCATCAATGAAAATATTCATATCTCCCTTTTGCAAAACGTAATCTTTATCTATTTTGTATATGATATCTTGAGTATCAAAAGAATGTTGTTTGTCCAGGGTTTGATAGGATTTGATATTTGTGTTGAGGTGGTTTTCTTCCTGACTTTCATTTCCAATTGTCAAGGTCTTGTTTTTGTAATCAATCGCACTGTAAGTAAAATTATCAATATCAAAACCCTGAACTTCTTGGTCTATTGATAACTCAAAATGACTTATTAACTTTCCTTCAGGAGCAGAATACGAGTATTTACTCCATGAGTAATTGGTGATTTTTTCTGTTTTTATTATGTTGTTGTACTGATCGTAAATTATTATTGTGGCTGGGCTATAGCTGTTTTCGATACCATAGGTATCAAAGGATATCTTGTTTGTCAGGTAATCGAGGTCAACACTCATTTTTGCTGACGTGCGATAAGCATAGGTTCCTAGATGCAAATGCCGTGAATTAAGCTCATCGGTTATTCTGCTTCTATCTCCGCTGAATGTAATGGTGGCACCATTTATTACTAACAAAGAGTCAGATATGTCCTTAGCTGCGAATTTGCTGAAGTTTTCCGTGAAAGTCTGATTGTAAATATCTGACTGGATATTTAAATTGAATATTTTTGAGGGGGTTTCACTATCACTTTTTTTTGCAATAAACTGCCATTCACCTTTAGTCAGTTGGTGTGGCGGAGTAAAAGACCATTTTCCTGCATGGTCAGTCTGGACTGAGTAACCTGTTTGCCAGGCGCCGCCGGCAGAGCGATATTCAATATATACGGTCGAATTCGCTTCGGCTGAGCCACGTATTTCAGGAGTGGAGTCGTCAGTGATTGATCCCGAATTAAGGCTGCCGGTTATTTTTCCTTCATTATCAAACGCACTGGTAATTTGTGGTGTCAACCCCGTTTCACTGGCTATCGTCAATGCAAAATCGCTGCTGCTGTTATGCGTTTTAGCATTATCACTGGCCGAGAACTGGTAGCTGCCCGGTGAGATGCGATCGGTTTCATACGCCCAGTTGCCGTCAGCGCCAGCCTGCACGCTACCCAGCAATTCCCAGCTTCCCAGCGCGTTGCGGAAGTGGATATAGACAAGGCTGTTCGCCTCCGCGCGACCGTTCAGCGTTGGCGTACGGTCATCGGTGATGGCGCCATTGTGTAACAGACCGGTATTGATGCCGAAATCATCCCACGCATGGGTAATAGAGAGTTCGCTCTGCGGCGTTAAATCGATCTCCAGCGTGAATTCATCGGTCCAGCCGCTGCCGGCGTAAGCACGGAACTCCCAGTTGCCTTCACCCAGTGCTTTATCCGGCGTCCAGCTCCACTCGGTGCCGCTCAGCGTGGCGTAGCCGCCGTCAACCCACTGGCCGTTCACGTCCCGGTACTGGACCAGCACGTTGCTGCCGGCTGGCGCAGTACCGCGCAGCGTTGGCGTGGCGTCATCGGTCAGCGCGCCGTTTAGCAGCTTGCCCTGTGCAGCACCGGCGTCATCCAGCGCGTGGGTGATTTCCACCTTGCCGGGAACCGGGACTGCAGAGTCATCGGCGACGGTCAGCGTAAATGTCTCGGATGGCTGACTGACGTAGCCACGGCCATCGGTGGCGGTGACATACAGTGAATGCTCACCGTCAGCCAGCGTCGGGGTAATTTCCCAGTAGCCGTTGCTATTAGCTTTAACGCTGCCAATCAGCTGGTTCTGCGCATTGTACAGGCGAACGATGCTGTCCGGCTCGGCCACACCCTTCAGGGTCGGCGTGCGGTCATCGGTCTGCTGGCCGGAACTCACCGGACCGGTTTTATTACCCGCATTGTCATCGACACCAATAATCAGCGGCTGGTCCGGCGCGGTAAGGTCGACGTTTACGATAAACAGCGAAGGGGCACCGACGTTGCCAGCGCGGTCAATGGTACGTACGGAGAGATTATGCGGCCCTTCAGCCAGCGGAAACGGCGGCTGCCAGCTCCAGCTGCCGTTAGCGGCGATGGTGACGGTATAGACGGTACTGTCCATCACAATTTCCATGATGCCGCCGGCTTCTGATGGCGTGGAGCCGCTAAAAGTACGTTGCGGATCGGTGGTCCAGAGTTGTTTTGCGTTGGTGAGTGCTGTGCTCATGAGCTTATCCTGTTAAGTAATAATCACTGTCCTGGTGGATCTGGCCGCATCAAACGGCAGATGGCGATTATTAGTTGATCGGATAATTCTCCCAACGAGAAAGGTCTTGAAGGAAAACTGGCGGCGGTGATGGTTGTGAAAGGTAAAACCAGCTAAATGAAAGCAGCAAACCACACCAGAAAAAAGTGTGGTCTGCATGGGATCGTTGAGTGAATTGTGGATTAAATCAGCTCGACTTTCACCCCTTCCTGCACCAGCAGTTCAGCATCGCCGTGATTATAAACCTGGTAATGAATGCCAGCGACAGTGACGCTGCCGTTCAGCTGCGACCAGCTGGCAGAAATATCCGTGCCCGGGATTAAATCTGTCAATTTAACGGTGTCGTCTTTATCACCCATAATCACGAACTGTGTTTTGTCGTCATTAATAAACAGACTTTTTTCGCCATGCTGTAATAAATTTTCTGCGTTTAGGGTAAGTATTCCTGCAGTGCTATTATCCATGTTGATGACGGAAGAATCACCAGGTCTCACCGGCAGGTTTGCCAAATCCAGACAGGTAACGTCGTCAACGATGACGTCGCCGGGAAGAGTGTTCTCATGCTCTGCACTCTTAACCGCCTTATCAGCACCCAGTTCGATAACAAATTTGCCCGTCCAGTCACTTTTATTGATACCGTTGGTACTGCGGGCATGGTAAACCCAAATGCCATTGCTGCTTAGTTCGGGTGAGACCATTGACCAGTTACCGTTAGCATCTACTTTCGTACTGCCCGCTGATTTCCAGGATTCGTATTGTTTACCATACTCAATTTCGATAATTGCACCGGGTACGCCTTTTCCCGTCAGCGTCGGCGTTTTATCGTCGGTCCTGCCATTGTGTTGAATATCCCCCTGGACTGAGCCGACATTATCCACTGCATGAGTAATTTCAGGGGCGTTATCGGCCTCATCACCCACGTTCAGGATAAAGGTTTTACTCCAGTCACTTTTACCGACGCCGTTAGTACTACGTGAACGATATTCCCAGATACCGTCACTGGTTAATTGCGGCGTAAATTTCCAGTTGCCACTGGCATCCACCACCACGCTATCAACCATTGACCATCGATTTGTGGATAACCCATATTGGATTTCAATCACAGCGCCTGGGGCGCCGGTCCCCTGCAGCGTCGGAGTTTTATCGTCAGTCAGACTACCATTGCTTAGTTTACCCGTGACTGATCCTGTATCGTCAGTCGCTTGAGTGATTGACGGCGCTTTATCCGCGTCAGCAGAGAAATTCAGGACAAATTTTGGCGTCCAGCTACTTTTGCTCGCGCCATCATCTGTGCAGGCTCTATATCCCCACTGACCATTACCGCTAAGCTGCGGCGAAACCAGTAACCAGTTGCCATCAGCATCAACCACGGCGCTGCCCGCACTTTTCCAGCTCCCATTGGCAAGAGCATATTCAACAAGAATGAGGGAGTGAGGTACGCCTTTTCCCATCAGCGTTGGGGTTTTATCGTCAGTGATGGCACCTGTTGTCAGCTGTCCGGTGCTGGCGCCGTTGTCGTCCAGTGCATAGGTGATTTGTGGCTGGAGATCGATTTTGAGCGTGAACTCATCCGTCCAGCCGCTACCGCTATTGGCACGAAACTGCCATTCGCCCTGACCCAGTCCAGGATTGGGCGTCCAGCTCCAGTTATCACCAGTCAGGCTGGCAAGTCCGCCATCGATCCATTTGCCGTTAGCAAGACGATACTGCATACGGACTTCACTGTCTGCTGGTGCACTACCGTGCAGGGTCGGTGTGTAGTCGATAGTTACCGCACCATTTTTCAAATTTACCGGCGCGCTACCGGTGTCATCGATCGCATCCTTAATTTCTGTTTTAGCTGAAACGGGTGGGGCATCATCAGCAATAGTTAGCTGAAAAGGATGGGATGCCTCGCTCTCATGACCGCGGCCGTCCGTTGCCTTGACGTAAAATGTGTGTGTACCTTCAGCCAGCGTGGGCGTGATTTCCCAGTAGCCATTACTGTTAGTCTTTACGCTGCCAATCACCTCATTTTTTGCGTTGTAAAGATGAACCAGGCTATCGGGTTCCGCGATGCCACGCAGGGTTGGCGTGCGATCGTCACTTTGCTGACCGGAACCGATTAACCCGGTTGCTGCGCCGTTATCATCCAGCGCATTAATGATGATCGGCTGGTCCGGTGCGGTAAGGTCGACGTTTACGATAAACAGCGATGGCGCACCGACGTTGCCGGCGCGGTCAATGGTCCGCACGGAAAGGTTGTGCGGGCCTTCAGCCAGCGGAAACGGCGGCTGCCAGCTCCAGCTGCCATTAGCGGCAATGGAGACGGTATAGACGGTACTGTCCATCACAATTTCCATGATGCCGCCGGCTTCTGATGGCGCGGAGCCGCTAAAGGTGCGTTGCGGATCGGTGGTCCAGAGTTGTTTTGCGTTGGTGAGTGCTGTGCTCATGATTATTCCTGCTTAATAATTAACGTCCTGGTGAAACTGTCCAAATCAAACGACAGGCGGCGATTATTAGTTGATCGGATAATTCTCCCAACGAGAACGGTCTTGAAGGAAAACTGGCGGCGCGCGGGGAAAAGGACACGGATTTTTAGCCGCAGCAATGGCTGGCAGGCTATACTGGCGCGCACGCAGGTCGCAGGGAATGGAGCCATGGCCAAATACCAGCAGCTGGTAGATCAGCTACGTACGCAAATCGAAGCACGCATCTGGCCGCCGGGTGAAAAGCTGCCGTCGCTGCGCCAGCAGGCGGAGCAGAGCGGGTTAAGCCTGATGACGGTGATGCACGCTTACGAAGTGCTGGAGAGCCAGGGCTGGATTGTGTCGAAGCCGCAGTCGGGCTATTACGTGGCACCGCGCGCGGCGGAGAGCCGTCCGCGTTTGCCAACCCAGGCAATCGCTAAAACCGATCAGGCCGATACCAACAGCTTCGTGTTTGACGTGCTGCAGGCGACGCGCGATCCGGCCATCATGCCGTTTGGTTCTGCTTTCCCCGATCCGGAACTGTTTCCCCAGCGCCAGCTGATGCGCTCGCTGGTGAAGGTCTCGCACAATCTTAAACCCACCGATGCCCTGAATAATCTGCCGCCCGGTAATGAAGCGCTGCGAAAAATCCTCGCCCAGCGTTATGCGCAGCAGGGCATTACGCTGTCGCCGGATGACATCGTCATTACTAACGGTGCGATGGAAGCGCTGAACCTCAGCCTGCAGGCGGTGACCGAACCGGGCGACTGGGTGGTGATTGAGAACCCTTCCTTCTATGGCGCGTTGCAGGCGATTGAACGGCTTAAGCTGAACGCGATTGCTATCGCCAGCGATGTGGAGCAGGGCATCGATCTGGATGAGCTGGAGCAGGCGCTGCAGCGCTGGCCGGTGAAAGCCTGCTGGCTGATGACCAACCGGCAGAATCCGCTCGGCTTTACCCTCAGCGCCGGGCGCAAACAGCAGCTGGTGGCACTGCTGACGCGTTATCAGGTGGCGATGATAGAGGACGACGTCTACAGCGACCTGTATCACGGCCACGATAAGCCGTTGCCGGCCAGAGCGTTCGACCGCGAGGGTTACGTGCTGCACTGCGGCAGCTTTTCGAAAAATCTGGTGGCGGGATTTCGCGTGGGCTGGGTCGCGGCGGGGCGCTATGCGCAGCGCGTGCAGCGCATTCAGATGATGAGTACGCTCTCGACCAGCGCGCCGATGCAGCTGGCGCTGGCGGATTTTCTCAGCACCCGCAGCTACGATACGCATCTGAAAAAGCTGCGTCAGACGCTGGCGAAGCGCAAACAGCTGGCACAGCAGGCGCTGCGCCGCGTGCTGCCCGCCGAGGCGCACATCAGCGATACGCCCGGAGGCTACTTTTTGTGGATTACCTTGCCGGAGCAGATTAACGCCACGCAGCTGTATCATCTGGCGCTGCAGCAGGGCATCAGTATTGCGCCGGGCCAGCTGTTTTCCAGCAGCGAGAGTTTCAGCCACTGCTTCCGCTTCAACACCGCCTGGCCATGGGATGCACGCGCCGAGGCGGCGGTGGAGACGCTGGGAGCGTTAATTGGTCAGCTGGCGCAGGGCGTTGCGGTAGAGAAGTGAGTGGTTTTTCCCTCACAACACCCGCAGCATTCTCACTTCGCAATCCACGTGGCCGGTACAGCCCATCGCGTCCTCAATCTGTTCAAAGCCCAGCGACTGATAGAGCTTAATGGCGCGCGTCAGGCTGCCGGTGGTCTCAAGGTAGCAGCGCCGGAACCCGCGCTGGCGGGCAAAATCCATTGCGCGCAGCGCCAGTTCGCGCGCTAAACCCAGCCCGCGCACCGACGGCAGGAAATACATCTTCTGCAACTCACAGATATCCGGTGTGCTGCAGGCGAGCGGTGCCACGCCGCCGCCGCCGACCACCTGACCCTCATGCTCCACGATCCAGTAAGCGCTGTCCGCTGCACTGTACAGCTCAAACAACCGATCGAGCTGCGGGTCGGACACGGTATAACCTTTATCCGCCGTCAGGCCAAACTCGGCGGAGACATCGCGGATCACCTGCGCAATCCGCGGATTATCGGCGGCGACAATCGGGCGCACCTGCAGGTTAAGTGGCGTGGCGGTGGTCATCATAATCTTCCGATAGAAAAAAGCCGGGCAGTGCCCGGCTTCGATTAAGCGTCAGGACTGAAGCGCTTACAATGCCGCAATCACGCCCTGCTGTTCAATCAGTTTTGCTTTTGATTGCTCCAGCTCGGCTACGCGCTCGCGCTCTTTCGCCACCACCGCTTCCGGTGCGCGCGATACAAAGCCTTCGTTAGCCAGTTTGGTCTGAATCTTCTCGATCTCGACATCCAGCTTCACCAGCTCTTTTGCCAGACGCTCCAGCTCGGCTTCCTTGTTGACCAGATCTGCCATCGGGATCAGCAGCTCTGCGCCATCAACAATCTTGGTCACCGAGACCGGACCTTTCTCGCCGGCTGGCAGAATGGTCAGGCTCTCCAGACGCGCCAGGCGCGACAGGAAGTTGCGGTTCTCTTCAACACGACGCTGCGCCGCCGGCGAGCAGTCGCGCAGCAGCACGTCGAGCGGCTTGCTTGGCGCGATGTTCATTTCGGCACGGATATTACGCACCGCCACAATCGCCTGCTTCATCCACTCGATATCGGCCTTCGCTTCCGCGTCTTCCTTCGCCGCGTCATACTGCGGGAACGGCTGCAGCATGATGGTATCGTGATCGATGCTCTTCAGCACTTTCACGCGCTGCCAGATGGTCTCGGTAATGAACGGGATGATCGGATGCGCCAGGCGCAGCAACGCTTCCAGCACCGTCACCAGCGTGTTGCGCGTGCCGCGCAGCTCCGCTTCGCTGCCGCTGTTCATCACCGGCTTGGTCAGCTCCAGATACCAGTCACAGAACTGGTTCCAGGTGAAGTCGTACAGAATGTTGGCAGCGATATCAAAGCGATAGCTATCCAGCGCTTCACGGTACGCTTTCACGGTGCTGTTGAATTCCGTCAGGATCCAGCGATCCGCCAGTGACAGCTTCAGCTCGCCGCCGTTCTGGCCGCAATCCTGATCTTCGGTGTTCATCAGCACGAAGCGGCTGGCGTTCCACAGCTTGTTACAGAAGTTGCGGTAGCCTTCCAGGCGCTTCATATCCCAGTTGATGTCACGACCGGTGGACGCCAGCGCGGCGAGGGTGAAGCGCAGCGCATCGGTGCCGGAAGGCACGATACCGTCCGGGAACTGCTTCTCGGTGCGTTTGCGAATCTTCTCAGCCAGCTGCGGCTGCATCATGTTACCGGTGCGTTTCTCCAGCAGATCTTCCAGCGAAATGCCGTCCACCATATCCAGCGGATCGATGACGTTGCCTTTCGACTTGGACATCTTCTGGCCTTCTTCATCGCGGATCAAACCAGTCATGTAGACGGTTTTAAACGGAACCTGCGGCTTGCCGTTCTCATCTTTGATGAAGTGCATGGTCAGCATGATCATGCGCGCAATCCAGAAGAAGATGATGTCGAAGCCGCTCACCAGCACGCTGGTAGGATGGAAGGTGCGCAGCGCTTCGGTATTCTCCGGCCAGCCCAGCGTAGAGAATGTCCACAGGCCGGAAGAGAACCAGGTATCAAGCACGTCGTCATCCTGGCGCAGCGTCACGTCGGCGGCCAGATTGTTTTCCTGACGCACTTCTTCTTCGCTGCGTCCGACATAGACGTTACCGTTGTTGTCGTACCAGGCCGGAATGCGGTGACCCCACCACAGCTGACGCGAGATGCACCAGTCCTGGATGTCGCGCATCCACGAGAAGTACATGTTTTCGTACTGCTTCGGCACAAACTGAATGTCGCCGTTTTCTACCGCTTCCACCGCGACTTTCGCCAGCGGGGCCGTGCGCACGTACCACTGATCGGTCAGCATCGGCTCGATCACCACGCCGCCGCGGTCGCCGTACGGCACCGTCAGATCGTGTGGTTTGATTTCGTCGAGCAGGCCGAGCTCGTCAACCGCCGCAACAATCGCTTTACGCGCGGCAAAACGCTCCATCTTCTGGAACTGCGGCGGAATTTCATCGGAACAGGCATCGCTGACTTCACCGTTGGTGTCGAACACTTCCGCACGCTCGCGGATGTCGCCATCAAAGGTCAGGATGTTGATCATCGGCAGCTTGTGACGACGGCCCACTTCGTAGTCGTTGAAGTCGTGCGCCGGGGTGATCTTCACGCAGCCGGTGCCTTTCTCCATATCGGCGTGTTCGTCGCCGACGATCGGAATACGACGGTTCACCAGCGGCAGGATCACTTCTTTGCCGATCAGATCTTTATAACGCGGATCTTCCGGGTTGACCGCCACGCCGGTATCGCCCAGCAGGGTTTCCGGACGGGTGGTGGCCACCACCAGGTAATCTTTGCCTTCGGCAGTTTTCACGCCGTCCGCCAGCGGATAGCGAATGTGCCACATTGAGCCTTTGCTCTCGCGGTTTTCCACTTCGAGATCAGAGATCGCCGTGCGCAGTTTCGGGTCCCAGTTCACCAGGCGCTTGCCACGGTAAATCAGGTTTTCTTTGTACAGACGGACGAAGACTTCTTTCACCGCGTTGGACAGGCCTTCATCCATGGTGAAGCGCTCGCGCTCCCAGTCAACCGAGTTGCCAAGGCGACGCATCTGACGGGTGATGGTGCCGCCGGATTCAGCCTTCCACTGCCAGATTTTTTCGATAAAGGCGTCACGACCGTAATCCTGACGCGTTTTGCCCTCTTCAGCGGCGATCTTGCGCTCAACCACCATCTGGGTGGCGATACCGGCGTGGTCCGTACCTGCCTGCCACAGGGTGTTTTTACCCTGCATGCGCTGGTAGCGGATCATGGTATCCATGATGGTTTGCTGGAAGGCGTGACCCATATGCAAGCTACCGGTGACGTTCGGCGGCGGGATCATGATGCAAAAGCTTTCCTGGCTGGTATCGCCATTCGGTTTGAAGTAGCCCTGCTGTTCCCAGTGCTCGTAGAGCGGCTGCTCGATATCTTGCGGGTTATATGTCTTTTCCATATCTGCTATGTCGTTTGCGGCGGGGGTGGCGTCGCCGTATTCAATTGGAAACCAACGCTGCGATACGCTTTATAGCGGTCACGCGCCAGTTGTTTCAGGGATTCTTCATAAGGTACGAAGTCTATCACTTCATGGAAACCGGTAGCAAAATCTGCAAACTGCGGCAGCAGGCTGATCAGCAGATCGCGCGGCGCACTGCCGCGTCGCTGCGGCCAGGCCAGCTCAACCGGCGCGCCGTAGCGCGGGCCTTCGCCGGCCAGGTTGTGCGGCACAAAGGCGTTGGCCGGACGCTGCCACAGTGCTTCATCCAGCCGATTGGCCTGCTGTTCATCTTCGCAGGCAATCAGGATGCGCTTACCGTCTCGCCAGCGGCTGGCGGCCAAATCGCACACCAGCGCTTCGATGGCGCTTAAGCCGTCGCTGGCGCTTTCAGACTCCATGACGAAGAAGGTGGCGTTTTTCATGGCAGGTTATTTCCATCAATGACAGTGGGGCGCATTGTGCGACAGTAAGATTGCGGCGTCCAATAATAAGGTCGCCATCAATGGCGACCTTACAAACCGTGCGGCTGATAATCAGGTCGCCGTGAACGGCAACCCTACACCGTAGGGTGCGCAGTGATACGTATCATCACACCCGTAGGGTGCGCATTCATGCGCACCGTTCCAATGGCCGCACGGCGTCAAACGCATTCATACGTACCGTTGCAGCATTCGCCCCGGCTCTTAATCGTCGCCGTTCAGGCCAGCGCGGTTCAGCAGGAACTGCGACAGCAGTGGCACCGGACGGCCGGTCGCGCCTTTGGCTTTACCGGAGCGCCAGGCGGTGCCGGCGATATCCAGGTGCGCCCAGTTAAACTTGCGCGCAAAGCGTGCCAGGAAGCAGGCGGCGGTAATTGCGCCGCCCGGCCGGCCACCGATGTTGGCCATATCGGCAAAGTTGGATTCCAGCTGCTCCTGATACTCATCGGCCATCGGCAGACGCCACGCGCGGTCGCCCGACTGCTCTGACGCGCTGATCAGCTCGTGCGCCAGCGGATTGTGGTTCGACATCAACCCGCTGACGTGATGGCCCAGCGCGATCACGCAGGCGCCGGTCAGGGTAGCGACGTCAATCACCACTTCCGGATCGAAGCGCTCGACGTAGGTCAGCGCATCGCACAGCACCAGGCGGCCCTCGGCATCGGTATTCAGCACTTCAACCGTCTGGCCAGACATAGTGGTCAGCACGTCGCCCGGACGCATCGCGCGTCCGTCCGGCATGTTTTCACAGCCCACCAGCACGCCGACCACGTTCAGCGGCAGATTCAGCTCCGCCACCATGCGCATCACGCCGTACACCGACGCCGCGCCGCACATGTCATATTTCATCTCATCCATCGCCTCGGCAGGCTTGATGGAGATGCCGCCGGAGTCAAAGGTCAGCCCTTTACCTACCAGCACGATAGGGCGCGCATCGGCGTCGCTGCTGCCTTTGTACTCAATCACCGACATCAGCGACTCATTGTGCGAACCGGCACCGACCGCCAGATAGGCGTTCATGCCCAGCTCTTTCATCTGCTGTTCGCCAATCACGCGGGTGGTAACGTTTTTGCTGTACGCATCGGCCAGCTGACGTGCCTGCGACGCCAGATACGCGGCGTTACAAATATTCGGCGGCATATTGCTCAGGTCTTTCGCCGCTTTGACGCCGGCGGCAACGGCCAGACCGTGCTGAATAGCGCGCTCACCGCTGGTCAGCTCACGGCGGGTCGGCACGTTGAACACCAGCTTGCGCAGCGGACGGCGCGGCTCAACTTTGTTGCTTTTCAGCTGGTCGAAGTTGTACAGCGCCTCTTTAGAGGTTTCTACCGCCTGGCGCACTTTCCAGTAGGTATTGCGCCCTTTAACGTGCAGTTCGGTCAGGAAGCACACCGCTTCCATTGAACCTGTGTCGTTCAGGGTATTGATGGTTTTCTGAATCACCTGTTTGTACTGGCGCTCATCCAGCTCACGCTCTTTACCACAGCCGATCAGCAGGATACGTTCGGACAGGATATTTGGCACATGGTGCAGCAGCAGCGTCTGGCCCACTTTGCCCTCCAGCTCACCGCGGCGCAGCAGCGCGCTGATGTAGCCATCGCTGATCTTATCCAGCTGCTCGGCAATCGGTGACAGACGACGCGGTTCGAAAACGCCAACCACAATGCAGGCGCTGCGCTGTTTTTCCGGGCTACCGCTTTTTACACTGAACTCCATGCACTCTCCTGAATCTTAAAGACAACGGCCTTAGCTGTCGTTAGAATGTAGCGCGTTCGTAACCCATTAATTTGTTGCGACGCCATGACAATTTAACGCCGGCGGCCATAATGAGTGGGGTGACAATGTGTTGTTTTTTCACCACCCTAACGCGTTCGTCATACTATTTTAGCTACCATGACGGCCATTGATGAAGAAAAATGGCTGATAAGCGTTGAAACTAGCGATTTTCCTGCAAAAAGACAAGTTTTCACAGGCGTACTAAGCGTGATCATCATTAGATATCTGGTTCGGGAAACGCTCAAAAGCCAGCTGGCTATCCTGTTCATCCTGCTACTTATCTTCTTTTGCCAGAAGTTAGTCAGGATTTTGGGTGCGGCGGTGGATGGCGAAATCCCAACAAATCTGGTTCTGACATTGTTAGGACTTGGCGTGCCTGAAATGGCACAACTTATCCTGCCCCTAAGCTTGTTTCTGGCGATTTTAATGACCCTTGGGCGGCTGTACACCGAAAGTGAAATTACGGTGATGCACGCCTGCGGGCTGGGTAAAGGCGTCCTGATTAAAGCGGCGATGATCCTGATGCTGTTCACCTCGCTGGTGGCGGCGGTCAACGTGATCTGGCTTGGCCCGTGGTCCTCGCGCTATCAGGATGAAGTGACACAAAATGCCAAAGCCAACCCGGGAGCGGCGGCGCTGGCGGCGGGGCAATTCCAGACCTCCAGCGACGGTAATACCGTGCTGTTCGTCGAAGACGTGAAGGGCAACAAATTCGGCAGCGTGTTCCTGGCGCAGCTGCGACCGAAGGGCAATGCACGGCCTTCGGTGGTGCTGGCCGACAGCGGTCACATGGAGCAGCACAAAGATGGCTCGCAGACCGTGACGCTGGACAAAGGCACGCGCTTTGAAGGCACGGCGCTGCTGCGTGACTTCCGTATTACCGACTTCGTCAATTATCAGGCGCTGGTGGGGTATAAAGAGGCGGTGCTCGATCCTAACGATGCCGATCAGGCCGATATCAGCACGCTGATAAAAACCAAAACGCCGCAGTTCCAGGCGGAGCTGCACTGGCGTCTGACGCTGGTGTTCGCTGTGCTGGTGATGGCGCTGATGGTGGTGCCGCTCAGCGTGGTTAACCCGCGCCAGGGCCGCGTGCTGTCGATGCTGCCGGCAATGCTGCTCTACCTGATCTTCTTCCTGCTGCAGAGCTCGCTGCGCTCCAACGCGGCGAAAGGCCGGTTTGATCCGGCGATCTGGATGTGGGTGGTCAACCTGGCGTATCTGGCGCTGGCGGTGGCGCTTAACGTATGGGATACCGTGCCGATGCGCCGTTTCCGCGCGCGCTTTAGCCGTGGAGGATCCGTGTGATGTTTAAGGTCCTTGACCGCTATATCGGCAAAACTATCTTTAACACCATCATGATGACGTTGTTCATGCTGGTGTCGCTGTCGGGCATCATTAAGTTCGTCGATCAGCTGCGTAAAACCGGGCAGGGCGCGTATACCGCGCTGGATGCCGGTTACTATACGCTGCTCAGCGTGCCGAAAGATATCGAGATCTTCTTCCCGATGGCGGCGCTGCTGGGCGCGCTGCTGGGGCTGGGCACGCTGGCGCAGCGCAGCGAACTGGTGGTGATGCAGGCCTCCGGCTTTACCCGTCTGCAGGTGGCGCTGGCGGTAATGAAAACCGCGATTCCGCTGGTGCTGCTGACCATGGCGGTGGGCGAGTTTGTCGCCCCGCAGGGCGAGCAGATGGCGCGTAACTACCGGGCGCAGCAGCTGTACGGCGGCTCGCTGGTTTCGACGCAAAACGGCCTGTGGGCGAAAGACGGCAACGATTTTATCTACATTGAGCGCATTAAAGGCGACAACGAGATCGACGGCGTCAGTATCTATCGCTTTACTGACCAGCGGCGTCTGCTGAGCGTGCGCTATGCCGCCACCGCGGTCTGGAATAAAGATCGTAAACTGTGGGAGCTGTCGCAGGTGGATGAGTCGGACCTGAAAGATCCGAAGCAGATTACCGGTTCACAGAGCCTGAGCGGTGAATGGAAAACCAATCTGACGCCAGACAAGCTGGGCGTGGTGGCGCTGGACCCGGACGCGCTGTCGATCAGCGGTCTGTATAACTACAGCAAATATCTCAAACAGAGCGGCCAGGAATCCGGGCGCTATCTGCTGAATATGTGGGGCAAAATCTTCCAGCCGCTGTCGGTGGCGGTGATGATGCTGATGGCGCTGTCGTTTATCTTTGGTCCGCTGCGTAGCGTATCGATGGGCGTGCGCGTGGTCACCGGCATTAGCTTTGGCTTCCTGTTCTACGTGCTGGATCAGATCTTCGGGCCACTGAGTCTGGTGTACGGTTTACCGCCGGTGCTGGGCGCGATTCTGCCAAGCGGCGCGTTCTTCGCCATCAGTTTGTACCTGTTGCTGAAACGGCGGTAGTGAGGGTTGCAGGGGCGCGATTCAGGACGCCCCTGTCATTCCCGCACCGTTACCGTAGGGTCGCCATTCATGGCGACCTTTTTTATACATGGCGACCTTTTTATTCATGGTAACCAGGTCGATGCCCGCACCGTTAGCGCAACGTCTGCAGCCAACCCGGCAGCTGCGACAGCAAAAACAGCACCAGGCCAATGGTACCGCCCACCAGCGTGCCGTTGATGCGGATAAACTGCAAATCACGACCAATGTTCAGCTCAATCTGTTGCGACATTTCGCGCGCATCCCAGCTTTTCACCGTATCGCTGATATGGCGGGTGAGAAACGCCGCAAACTCCGGCGCAACGCTACGCGCAGCGTCCTCCAGATGCTGATTCATTGAGGTACGCAGTGCTTCATCGGCGGCCAGCGTTTCGCCCAGCCACAGCGCCGCCAGCCGCACCCGCTCCTGCACGCGCGAATCGTCACTATTGAGGTCGCTCTTCAGCCAGCGGCGCAGGTCCTGCCACAGCTCGCCGATATAACGGTTAAACGACTCATCCTCTTTCAGCCAGTATTTGATGGTCTCAGCCCGTTCGGCCATCTCCGGATCGCTTTTCAGTCGCTCTATCAGGCGCTGTACCGCACGGTTAAAACCGAGGCGGAATTCGTGGCCCTGGTCGCGCGCCACTTCATCCAGAATCGAATCCACCGCGTTGGCGACCAGCTCGGCGCTGTGTTCGCCCAGCCATTCGGTCGGCAGCACTTTGGCTTTGATCGGATGTTCGCGTTTCAGCCAGCGCACAATCTGCAGCGCGATAAACTCGCGCGTGCCGGGTTTGTGCAGCAGACGCAGCAGTTGTTGCACAGCAGCGTCCAGCAGCTCCTGGTGGCGATTGTTTTTGGTCAGGCTGTCCAGCAGCAGCGCGCTGGACTGGGTCAGATCGACCTTATCCAGTGCGCGATGCACCGCGCGGCGCAAAAAGCGCTGAATACGCTGATCGTCAGTAAGATCGAGGAAACCGCGCATCACCTGCAGCAGATGGCGACCAATGCGATCGGCGTTGCCCGGCGTATTGAGCCACTGCGCCAGCAGCTGTGACGGATCGTGGCGGCGAATCAGTGCCAGCAGCGAATCGGTATCGAGAAACTTCTCCTGCACGAAGCGGCCAAGATTCTCGCCGATGCGATCTTTGTTGCGTGGAATGATTGCCGTATGGCGCGAGATGAACGGTACCGGCACGCGACGAAACAGCGCCACCACCGCAAACCAGTCGGCCAGCGCACCGACCATCGCCGCTTCGGCAATCGCCTTCAGCCCCAGCACCCAGAACGTGGGCGGCAGAAACAGCGTCACGACAAAGGTCGCGGCGGCAATCAGCAGCAGCGACAGGGCCAGACGCTTGCTCCGTTTTAATTGTTGATATTTATCCATATCACGATCATAGCAGAGGGCGATTAACGGCGGCGTCCACCGAGCAGACTGCCCAGTACGCCGCGGATGATCTGATTGGTCACCTGGCGCGCCGCGCTTTTCGCCACGCTCTGCACTACGCCGTCGCGCTTGCCGCCGCGCGGCCCGGTGCTGCCAAACAGAATCTCTTTCAGCCCACCCAGAATGCCGTCATCCACCGCCACGCTATTGCCTTTGCTGGGCGGCGCATCGGCCTGCTGCGGCGCGGCCTGTAAGCCTTGCTGTAACATTTCGAACGCCGATTCGCGATCGACGGCACTGTCGTATTTACCGTACAGCGGCGAATGGTTGATCAGGCTGTTGCGTTCATCAGGAGTGGCCGGCCCCATGCGCGAGCCCGGCGCGATCACCATGGCGCGCTGCACCATCGACGGACTGCCTTTCTCATCGAGGAAAGAGATCAACGCCTCGCCGGTGCCCAGCGCCTGAATCGCCTCCACGGTATTAAACGCCGGGTTGGCGCGCATGGTTTCGGCGGCGCTTTTCACCGCTTTCTGGTCTTTCGGCGTGAAGGCACGCAGCGCATGCTGCACGCGGTTACCCAGCTGACCGAGCACATTATCCGGAATGTCCGCCGGATTCTGCGTGACAAAGTACACGCCAACGCCTTTCGAGCGAATCAGGCGAATTACCTGTTCCACTTTCTCCAGCAGCACCGGCGGCGCGTCGTTAAACAGCAGATGCGCTTCGTCAAAGAAGAACACCATCTTTGGTTTGTCCAGATCGCCGGCTTCCGGCAGCTGTTCATACAGTTCCGCCAGCAGCCACAGCAGGCTGGTGGCGTAGAGTTTCGGCTGCTGATAAAGCTTTTCCGCTGCCAGGATATTGATGAAGCCTTTGCCATCAGCGTCGCAGCGCATCCAGTCACGGATATCCAGCATTGGCTCGCCAAAGAAGTGTTCAGCCCCTTGCTGCTCCAGCGCCAGCAGGCCGCGCTGAATGGCGCCCACCGAGGCGCTGCTGATATTGCCGTACTGCGTCTGAAATGCTTTGGCGTTATCACCGATATATTGCGTCATGGCGCGCAAATCTTTGAAGTCCAGCAGCAGCAGGCCCTGATCGTCGGCGATACGGAAGATAATTTGCAGCACGCCGGACTGCACCTCGTTGAGGCTGAGTAGCCGCGCCAGCAGCAGCGGGCCGAGATCGGACACCGTTGCGCGCACCGGATGGCCCTGCTGGCCGAAGATATCCCACAGCATCACCGGATTTTTCTGCGCCTGCCAGTCGGTGACGCCAATCTTCGCCAGCCGCGCCAGCAGCTTTTCCGAGCCGTCGCCTGCGGCCGCAATGCCGGAAAGATCGCCTTTGACATCGGCCATAAACACCGGCACGCCGATGGCGGAGAAGGATTCTGCCAGCTTTTGCAGCGTCACGGTTTTACCGGTGCCGGTCGCGCCGGTTATCAGTCCGTGACGGTTAGCCATGGCGGGCAGCAGATGCAGTTGAAGGTCAGGCGTCTGGGCGATCAGCAGTGGGGTAGTCATGATGTTTGCGCTCTCCGGCATTGCGTAATGACTCAAAGAATAGCAAGCGGTGCGCGGGAGAGAGAGGGATATTTGGGTGAAAAATAAGGGGAGTTCCGTTTGCTGCCCGCGCGATCGGCCCTTCTCCCGCAGGCGGGAGAAGGCTGGAATGAGGGGCAGCGCGCAGCTACCTACCTCTTCTCTACCGCATCGAAAAACAGCAGGCTCACGCCGATGCCCTGCTGCACGTGGCTGACGTTATTGCGCACCGCCACCTGCTGCGCGCCCTGCAGCATCACCACGAACGGCGAATCCTGCTGTACGCGCTGTTGCAGCGCGGTATACAGCGCGCGGCGCTGGCTGGCGTCGCTCTCACCGGCTGCGGTGCGCGTCTGCGCACTCAGCTCAGGAATCTCCCAGCCGACGCGCCACGCCAGCGTTTTAGAGCCGCCCGGCACGTTATAGGCAAAGGCGCTGGCGTTGGTATTCGGATCCACATAGTCGGCACCCCAGTAAATAAAGATCGACTGGAAATCACGTCCGCGCATTTTGCCCCACAGTTCCGATTCCGCCACTGGCTGCAGCTCAATCTGCACGTCGGCTTTGGCAAAGCTGGCCTGCAGCGCCTGCGCCACGTCGATGTACGGCGGCTGGTTGATCACCGTCAGCGAGAATTTGCTGCCGGGCCTGATACCGCCCTGCGCGAGGATCGCTTTGGCTTTGGCCACATCGTAATGGAACGGCTGATTCTCCAGCGCGCCATCAAAGCCCTGCGGCAGGAAGCTCTGGTGAATACGGTACTGGCCTTTCAGCAGATCGCGTGAAATGGCGTTGTAATCCACCAGCCAGCGCGCCGCCTGCCACAGCGCCGGGTTACCCAGCGCCGGCTGCGCTTTGTTTTGCGTATTAAATGCCAGGTAATAGACCAGGCTCGACGGGAAGGCCTCAATGCGCAACTGCTGGTCGTTTTTCAGCGCATCGATCTGGTCCGGGCCCAACTGGTATGCCACATCGACATCGCCCTGCTGAATCAGCAGGCGGCGTGCACCGGCATCGGCCACGCCTTTTAGCAGGATGCGTTTCAGCTGCGGCTGCGGGCTGGCGTGCGGATTTGCGCTCAGCACCAGAGCCTGCTGCGGCACATATTGCTGGATGCTGAATGCGCCGCTGCCCGCGGAGTGAGTGTGCAGCCAGCCGTTGCCGCTGTCGTTGGCGGTGATGTGCTGCTGCACGGTTTTGCTGTCCACCACCGAGGCCACCGGCGCGGTTAACAGGCGCAGCGCCAGATCCTGACCAATCTGCGCTGGCCACTGAATCTCCAGCTGATGATCGTTCACAACCCGCAGCTGGCTGGCGATGTTGTCCGCCTTCCAGCCAAACTCAGCGAGAATAAACGACGGGGCTTTATTGAGCTGTACCGCGCGCGTCAGCGAAAACACCACGTCCTGCGCGGTCACCGGGTTACCGCTGACGAAATGCGCATCCGGTTTCAGATTGAACACCAGGCTGTGCGGCGTGCTGCCGGGCTGCCATGAGGTGGCGAGCAGCGGCGCGAGTTTTTGAGGCGCATCGCGATCGGCCTCTACCAGCGTCTGATAAATGTTGCGCTGCACGCTGTTACTGACGGTCTCAAAACTTTCTGCCGGGTCGAAGCTGATAATGCCGTCGAGCGGCACGGCCACCACCAGCGTGTCTTTTGGCGTGGCGGCCTGCAGGGCAAAGGCGCTGCTGAATAAGGTGAAGAACAATAAGAGTGCTCGCATCATGATTATCCTGAGTAATTGATGCGACGACTTTATCGCTGTCGCGCTGCTGGCTAAATGCCGGTTTGTTCTGAGCTGTGCCGGAAATAACAATTAATACCGGCAATTAACTAATCGATTATTTTGTGTGCGCGCTGTCATATTCAGGAAATAAACCGCTCAGACGTTGCGCATTCAGCCAATAAGCGGTTATTGATAAGCATAAGCTCTGGTATGGAAGTATGATTTTTTCTGATTAATTAAGCTGAGCGACTATTTCTCACGCCGATTTGTTTCAGTCATTTGCCCAGTCTCTGGCGCTAATCTCCTGGCATTTGTACGGTTAAAAGCGCAATTCCCGCTGCGAAAGCGCGTCCACAGCGCCTGGCAACTTTTCGTCAGGTTGATGGTTTCTCATCAAAACACATTTCTAATTTAATGCTTACATCCTGAAATATCTGTATCCATAAGATTGCCAGCTTGTTTGCCGATTTATAAATCTATTAACAAAAATAATTCCCTTTCTTAGCAAGTGAGAGTCGTCGCGCCATGCTTTTAGAAAAACCGACCACCAGACGTAAGTTTTTACTTGGGTCGTTGCTGGCTTTGCCATTAAGCGACCTGGTTTTAAAAGGACTGACTGCAGCCCAGGCTGCGGAAATGGCAGCACCGGACCTTGCCGACTATAAACCGATCTTTTTTAGCGCTGAGGAGTGGCAATTTATTTTGGCCGCGACCGATCGCCTGATCCCCGCCGGTGGCAACGGCAAAGCGCCGGGTGCGCTGGAAACCAATGTGCCAATCTTCATTGACCAGCAGTTGCACAGCCCGGAGTTCGGCGCAGAGATCTACCTGCAGGGGCCGTTTGACGTGCACGCGCCCGCCACCATGGGCTATCAGATCCCGTTCACGCCGCAGCAGATGTATCGCACCGGCATCAAACTGGTGGAGCAGTGGACGCAAAGCACCTACCACAAAGCGTTCTCGCAGCTGACGCTGGCTGAGAAAGACGCGGTGCTGACCAAAGTGAATAAAAACGACGGTATCGACTTCGCCGCGCTGGGCGAACCGAACCTGAAAGCCTCGCAGTTCTTCAGCCAGCTGCTTTCCGATACCAAACACGGCTACCTCGCTGACCCGATGTACGGCGGCAACAAAGGCATGAAAGCCTGGATCGCCATCGGCTTCCCGGGGGCACGCGCCAGCTTCACCGAGTGGGTGAAGCAGCATAACGTGCCGTATCCGCTCGGACCGGTCAGCCTGATGGGCGAACGCGCCTGAATCCCCGTATTTGGTATGTGAGACAGAAAAACATGGCACAGATTACAAAGAAAGAAGTCGACGTCGTGGTGTGCGGCCTCGGCTGGGCCGGCTCGCTGATGAGTATTGAACTGGCAATGGCCGGACTGGACGTGCGCGCCCTTGAGCGCGGTGGCGAGCGCGACTACCCGGATTTCGCTTACCCGAAACCGGCCGATGAGTACGCCTATAACGTGCGCAACAAAGTGTTCGCCACGCCAAAAGAAGTGGCGGTCACCGTGCGTTACAACATGGACCAGACGGCGCTGCCAACCCGCAAATGGGGCGCATTTGCTCCGGGTACCGGCGTCGGCGGCGCGGGCATGCACTGGACGGCGGTACTGATTCGCCCCACGCCCACCGATATCAAACTGAAAACCTACGTCGATCAGGCCTATAAGCCCGGCATCCTGCAGGATGACATGCGCGTGATGGACTTCCCGTTCACCTGGGATGAGATCGAGCCGTATTTCTACAAATTTGAGCTGATTTGCGGCCAGTCTGGCACCACTGGCAATCTGCGCGGGCAAATTCTGGAAGGTGGCGATCCGTTTGAAGGCCCGCGTTCTGAGCCGTATCCGCTACCGGCGCTGGACGATACGCTGAATAACGTGATGTTCAAAGAGGCAGCAAAGAAGCTGGGCTATCATCCGTTCCCGAACCCGTCAGCCTGCGTCTCGCGCGCGTGGAAAAACCCGTACGGCAACCAAATCGCTCCCTGCAACTACTGTGGCTACTGCTCGAAATATCCTTGCCTGAACTACTCAAAAGCCTCGCCGCAGACGGCGGTGATGGACGCGCTGAAGCGCATGCCGAACTTCTCCTATGAAGTGCATGCGGAAGTGTACAAAGTGGTACTGCACGACGACGGCAAAACCGCGAAAGGCGTGCTCTATTTCGACGCTGATGGCAACGAAGTGTTCCAGCCGGCGAAGATTGTGGTGCTCTCCAGCTTCCAGCTGTACAACGTGCGCCTGATGCTGCTGTCCGGCATCGGTAAGCCCTACAACCCGATCACCGAAGAGGGTGTCGTCGGGCGTAACTATGCGTTTCTCTCCAACGGCGGCGCCACGCTGTTCTTCAAAGACAAGAACTTCAACGCCTTCGCCACCGCTGGCGCGACCGGTCAGATGTTTAACGACATCTCGCCTGGCAACTTCGACGGTCCGGGACTCGGCTTCCTCGGCGGCGCCAAAATCCACAGTTCGCAGGCGACCGGTACGCCGATTGGCACTGCGCTGCCGAAAGGCACACCGAGCTGGGGCATGGGGTACAAAGAGGGGCTGGAGCAGTGGTACAACCATTCGATGAAGATCAGTATTACCACCACCTGCCAGTCGTACCGCGATATCTATCTGGATCTGGATCCGCACTACACCGACCATCGCGGTCAGCCGCTGCTGCGCATGACCTTTAACTGGAAACAGAACGAGCTCAAGCTGCAGCAGCACCTGAAAGGCATCGTTGGCGACATCGCCAAAGAGCTGAATCCGGACAGCATGAGCATGAGTTTCCTGCCGATGGGCGCTGACTTTGACCTGACCAAATACGTCTCTACCCACAACGTGGGCGGCGCGGTGATGGGCGACAACCCGAAAACCTCGGCGCTGAACAAGTACCTGCAAAGCTGGGATGTGCACAACGTGTTTGTGCCGGGCGGTAACGCCTTCCCGCAGAACTTCCAGGCGAACCCGACCGACACCATCGGCGCGATTACCCTGATGGCGGCGCAGGCTATCAAAGAGCACTATTTGCAGAATCCCGGCCCACTGGTACAGGCATAAGCACATGAAATTAAAATCATTGTTAATCGCTCACGCGGTGCTGCTGGGCAGCTGTGCGGTGCAGGCGCAGGCAGCAGATGACGCATCACTGATTAAAAAGGGCGAGTATCTGGCGCGCCTCGGCGACTGTATGGCGTGCCATACCGTGGCGGGCAAAGCGGATTACGCCGGCGGACTGGCGATTGAGTCGAACCTCGGCACCATTTACTCCACCAACATCACGCCGGATAAACAGCACGGCATCGGCAACTACAGCGAGCAGCAGTTCTCGGATGCGGTGCGCAAAGGCGTGCTGCCGGACGGATCGCGCCTCTACCCGGCGATGCCGTACCCGGATTACGCCAAAATCAGCGATGAAGACCTGCACGCGCTGTACGTCTATTTCATGCAGGGCGTGAAGCCGGACAGCGAACAGCCGCCGGAAACAAAGCTGAGCTTCCCGTTCAGCCAGCGCTGGGGCATGCGTTTCTGGAACTGGGCGTTTACTTCGGACAAACCGTTCCAGCCGATTGGCGGCGCGTCAGCGGAGGTTAATCGCGGTGCTTACATCGTGGAAAGCCTCGGCCACTGCGGCAGCTGCCACACGCCGCGCGGCATCGGCATGAACGAGAAGGCGCTGGACAGCAGCGACGATCGCTTCCTCGCCGGCGGCAGCCTGAATAACTGGGAGGTGCCGTCGCTGCGCGGTGTGCCACGCTGGAGCGAGCAGGAGATTGTCGATTATCTGCAAACCGGACGTAACGATAAAGCCGCGGTGGGCGGCGAGATGACGTCGGTGGTGGAGCACTCCAGCTCGCACATGACGGATGCCGATCTGCAAGCGATTGCCGCTTACCTCAAGTTCCTCGGCGGCAATCCACCGCTGCAGGCGTACGACGTGCAGGCGCAGCAGAAGACCGAAGCGAAGCTGACAGCGGCGAAGAATCTGTCCGAAGGCGAGCGTCTGTATCTCGACAACTGCGGTGCCTGTCACTTTGTCACCGGCAAAGGCGCGCCGGGGATCTTCCCGGAGCTGGATCAGGCCACTATCGTTAATGCGCAGGACCCCAGCGGGTTGATTCACACCATTCTGGCCGGTGCGCAGCAGCCCTCAACGGAGAAAGCACCGTCGACGCTGGCGATGCCGCCGTTTGCGTATCGTCTGACCGATGATGAAGTGGCGCAGCTGGCCACCTTTATTCGTCAGGGCTGGAGCAACCACGCGCCGGCAGTGACGAAAGAACAGGTGGCGGATGTGCGGAAAACGCTGCACTAAAACGTAGCGGCGCGAACTGGCGCGCTGTCCTGATGGCAATGCCCGGCGTCGCGAGATGGCGGGCATTGCGCGATGAATCGCACCGCTAGCGTACGGTGCGATTTTTTATTGTTTAATGAAAGGTGTGCGCCACTTCCAGCACGCCGTTGATGACAAACTGCACGCCCATACACACCAGTAAAAACCCCATCAGGCGCGAAATCGCTTCGATGCCGCCTTTGCCGACCAGCTTCATGATGGCGCCGGAGCTGCGCAGCGAAATCCATAAAATCACTGCCACCGCCAGGAACGTCAGCACCGGCGCGATGGCCACCACCCACGCGGGGAAATCGACGCCGGCTTTCACCGTCGAGGCTGAACTGATGATCATCGCTATGGTGCCCGGTCCGGCGGTGCTCGGCATTGCCAGCGGCACAAAGGCGATATTCACCGTTTCGCGCGGATCGTCGCTGGCGTCGAGTTCATCCAGCTTGTGTTTGGCCTCCACCGAATGCCCGACCGGTTTGGCGGGAAACAGCATGCGAAAGCCGATAAAGGCGACAATCAGCCCGCCGGCCATGCGCAGGCCGGGAATCGAGATGCCAAAGGTGTGCAGCACCGCGTTACCGGCGTACCAGGCGACCATCATAATCAGGAACACGTAGATCGACGCCTGCAGCGCCTGGCGATTGCGTTCCTGAAAGTTCATGTCACCCGCGAGGCCGAGAAACAGCGCCACGGTGGTTAACGGGTTAGCAAGCGGCAAAATCACCACCAGGCCGAGCCCAATGGCTTTGAACAGTTCCAGCATGATTTATTCCCTGGTTAATATCAGGCGCGCAGCTGCCAGCGCAACGGTCGCCATGAATGGCGACCCTACAGTATCCTGTGCACCGATTTTTTCGTAGGGTGCGCATTTATGCGCGCAGCTGCCAGCGCAACGGTCGCCATGAATGGCGACCCTACAGTATCCTGTGCACCGTTTTTTTCGTAGGGTGCGCATTTATGCGCGCAGCTGCCAGCGCAACGGTCGCCATGAATGGCGACCCTACAGTATCCTGTGCACCGATTTTTTCGTAGGGTGCGCATTTATGCGCGCAGCTGCCAGCACAACGGTCGCCATGAATGGCGACCCTACAGTATCCTGTGCACCGATTTTTTTCGTAGGGGGCGCATTTATGCGCACCTGGACAGCATCAATGCTTCGGCGTTTCCATCGCTTCCAGCAGCTCGGGGAAAAAATCTTCCAGCAGATCCGGCGTCATCAGCTCGGGGTAATGAATCAAATGCTCGCGAATGCGTTCATTCACGTCTGGCAACAGGCGCTGGGCGGCGTCGCTGGCGCTGATTTTCTTCTGCTTCATCAGGCGCAGCACGTTATCCGGCAGGTTATCCTCATCTTCCTCGCTCTCTACGCCTTCCAGATCGTCCAGCTCATCCAGCAACTCCATCAGCGCTTCAATCTGCGGCGTGCGTGACTGATACTCTGCCGGCTTCTCATTCTCCAGATAGCGCAGCAGCGCGCGCACCGGCGAGCCGTCCGGCGTGGCGGGCGGTTCACTGGCGAACCAGCTAAGCAGCGCATGCTGGCTCACCTGATGTACGTGATAACCGTTGTCCACCAGCTCATCGGCGAGGATATCGGCGGTGTCGTGCTCAATCAGGCAAATGTGGGTGCGACCCGGCGTGAACTGCTCCAGCCACTGATAAATCTCCTCAATCACGCTGTCGGCGTAATGAAACGTCTGGCTGAGGTAGCTGTCATCCGGCTGGTGAACGCAGATGCGAATCAGGTCGGGATCGAAGTAAATCGCAATGTTGATGCCTTTCATGCGCGGTGTCCTGTGTGGTGCAAAACCTCACTATAGCGTCAGGGCGCGCAGAAAAACATGCTATCGCCAGCAGCCGCAGCCACTGGCGATAAAAATTACCGCAAATCAGCACGATCCAGCCCGTAAGCGCTGTCGAGCGCGCCGGGTGCCATCTGCGACAGGATCATCAGCCGGTTCCAGGTATTGATCACCGCGATCTTAAAGGTCAGCTCGCTGATCTCCACCTCGGAGAAGTGCGCGCGCAGCTCACCGTACAGCGCCTCGTCAACGCCGTGCTCGCCAATGCGCGTCAGCGCTTCGGTCAGGGCAAAGGCGGTTTTCTCGCGCGCGCTGAACAGCGGCGATTCGCGCCAGATCGCCACATGGTGCAGCCGCAGCTCATGCTCGCCGTCAATCGCCGCCTGCTTGATGTGCATGTCAAGGCAGAACGCGCAGTGGTTGAGCTGCGAGGCGCGGATATCCACCAGATGCCTGAGCGACTTCTCCAGCGACGCGCTGGCGACGCTATTCGACAAATCCGACATCGCTTTGGCCAGCGCCGGGGTGGTTTTGAAATGGTTAACGCGTTGAGTCATGATTTTCCTCCGTCAGAACAGACGTTCAATGGTTTCGAGTGCTTCGGGTAACGCGCGGGCACGGCTGAGCGGGTCGTGCGTGCCGTCGACGCGGATAAACTGCACATCGCTGATGCCGATGTACGCCAGCGCCGCGCGCACGTACGGCGTGAACTGGTCATCCTGCATAAAGGGCCCGTGGGCAAACACGCTGCCGCTGGCCATCACGCAGTAAACTTTTTTGCCGCTCACCAGCCCGACTTTGGTGCCTTCGGGGGTAAAGGCGAAGGTGCGGCCGGCGCGGGTAATATGATCGAACCAGGCTTTCAGCACCGACGGCAGCCCGAGGTTCCACATCGGCGATGAGATAACCAGGGTGTCGCAGGCAAACAGCTGATCCACCAGCCGTTCCGAGGTGCGAATGGCGTTACACTGCGCTTCATCACGCGCCTCCGGTGGGGTAAAAAAAGCCCTGATGGTGAAGGCATCGAGATGCGGCAGCGGCTGTTGCGCCAGATCCAGCACCGTCTCGTGCAGATCGTGATGGCGACTGCGCAGCTTTTCGATCAGACGTGCCGAGGCGATGCGCGACGTCGATCCCGCCAGATCCGGGCTGACTTTAATGTGCAGCACATTCATGCAGTGGTTCCTCATACGATAGAGCGATAAAAATGCAGGCCAAGCGCCTGATAGCCGCAGCGCTGATAAAACGCCTGCGCCCGGGTATTACTGATTGCGGTATCCAGCACCATACGGTGGCAGCCGTACTCCCGCGCCAGCACCGCTAAGCCGTCGAGCAGCGCGGCGCCGAAGCCCTGACCGCGCAGCGCGGGATCGCTCACCAGGTCATCGACGTAGCAGAAGCTGCCGTGGATAAAATTCTCCAGCAGGCGATAACCGGCCAGCACCGCCGGCTCTCCCTGATGTTCGATACCGGCGAGGTGATAACCCTGCGCCTGCTGACGCTGCGCCTGAGCGATAAACTGCGCCTCATCCGCCAGCCGCCCGCGCAGCGCACGCATCAGCGGGTAGCAGCGCGCGAGTTGTTCTGCGGTGGCGTAATGCACAATCTTCATGGCTGTCATCCGTATTGCGGGGGGAATGTCTGCATCTTAAACTGCTATGTCTGAGCGAACAGGGCCATTACGCGTGAAAACAGGTAGGACATAGCGCAGTGGCTGAGGAAGGAGTGACGCGTGGGTTACAAAGAGATTTACCAGCGCTTCCGGCAGCAGATTCTTGCCGGACAGCTCCGGCCGGGCGACCGCGTACCGGCGATCCGCATGCTGGCGGGCGAGCTGCAGGTGGCGCGTAAAACGGTGGAGGCCGCCTATGAAATCCTCATCGGTGAAGGCTATTTTATCAGCCAGGGCGCGAAGGGCACGCGCGTCAATCCACAGCTGAAGCTGGCGAGCGCAGCTACGCCACCGCGCGCACCGGCGACGACGCCCGCGCTGCTGCCGGTGACCGAGGGCAAAGGCGAGCTGCGGCTCGGCATCCCGGCGCTGGACGAGTTTCCGCATAAAAAGTGGCGGCTGCTGTCGGCGAAAGCGGCGCGCAGCCTGCGGCCGGACGAGATGATGATACCGCCGGTGATGGGATATGCGCCGCTGCGGGCGGCCATCGCCAGCTACCTGAACATTTCGCGCGGCCTCAACTGCCAGCCGGAACAGATCTTTATCACCAGCGGCTACCGCGCCAACCTACGGCTGATTCTGGCGGTGCTGGCGCAGCCGGGCGACAAAGTGCTGTTCGAAGATCCCGGCTACTTCTTTGGCCAGCAGCTGCTGAAGCGCATCGCACCCAACCTGCACTATGTGCCGGTGGATGGGCAGGGCGTCGACGTGGATTATCTGCTGCGCTATCACGCCGACGCGCGCTTTGCGGTGGTGACGCCAACGCACCAGAGCCCGCTGGCGGTCAGCCTGTCGCTGCCGCGCAAGCATCAGCTGCTGGCGTGGGCGCAGCAGCATGACAGCTGGATTATTGAGGATGATTACGACGGCGAATTTCATTACACGCGTAAGGTGATTCCGGCGCTGAAAAGCCTGGATGTGCATGACCGGGTGATCTACACCGGCACCTTCAGCAAAACCATGATGCCGGCGATGCGCATCGGCTATCTGGTGATGCCGCAGCACACGCTGGCGCAGTTCGGTGAGCTGGGCGAGATTCTGGAAACCGGCCTGCCGCTGCTGCCACAGAAGATCCTCGCGCAGTTTCTCAGCGAAGGGCATTTTTATCGCCACATCAAAAAGATGCGCATCCTGTATCAGCAGCGCCGTCGCATGATGCTGGAGGCCATCGAAGCCAGCTTGCCGGGGCTGTTTACCTTTGAGCTGACCGACGGCGGTATGCACATCGTGGCGTTTCTGCGGCGCGGCACCCAGGATGTGGCGCTGGCGACGCTGTGGGCGCAGCAGGCGCTATACGTGCGGCCGCTGTCGGGCTGGTACGCGCAGACGCAAAAGCGCTATGGCCTGGTGATTGGCTACACCAATATCCAGTCGTTTGAACAGGCGAGGGTGCTGCTGGCGCGCGTGATGGATGAGACGCGGGCGTTGTTGAGGGCTTAGCGGCTACGTAGCGAGAGAAGAGGGCGCGGGGGACAGCCCGCGCCGGCTGGCATAAGGTGAGTGGCGATTCAGACGGCAGGAAGGCGGCCTCTGAACCCGCGCGAAGGAATCACATGCCGATGTATTTTTTGCCCTGCTTCAGCACCACATCGCAGGCTTTGGTTTTCAGCTTCTCACCCATCGGCGAGTTGCTCAGGCTTTGCAGATTCAGCTGCTGACCGTTGCCGGTGTTCAGCAGGCCCTGCAGCCCCTGCTGGTAATCGGTTTTCTGCTGCTGCGCCGTGGTGGTGCTCAGGCCAAGCTTGCTCAGCACCTGATCCTTCACTGACTTCACGTTGTTATCCACCACGTTGTGCTGCACGCAATACTCCATCACGCCGGCGGCGTTGGTCATACTGTTGGCGCTCACCGCTTTATCGCCGCCGTTCAGCAGGCCGCTGAGCGAAGAGAGCGACAGTCCGCCGTTCTGCGTGTTGCTGGTGGTGGTGTTGCCGCTGTTCTGCTGCGATAACTGCGATGCGGCGCTGCTCAGCTGATCCTGCCAGCTCGCCGCCGATGCGCTACTGGCCACCAGTGCCGCCGCGATACCCCATCCCCAAACTAACCGTTGTGTTGCTTTTTTCATCTCAACCTCGTTGTGCTTATACGTCTGACTGCGTCAGTTGTGGTTAAGAGGCATGCGGCGGCAGAAAGTTCCGGAGAAGTGGCCGCCGCGCGCGAGTTTGGGAGTGTTCCGGAGGCGACTGCCGGGGTTTTGCGCAGCGTTTTTGGCAGCGCTGCTTTTTTCGACGTTTAGCGCACATCCCCGTCGATTCCGGTTGCGCCGCAAGCGCGTAACGGTATAATCGCCCACGTTTTCCGCATCCTCTTCAGTGCCGAAGTGGCGAAATCGGTAGACGCAGTTGATTCAAAATCAACCGTAGAAATACGTGCCGGTTCGAGTCCGGCCTTCGGCACCATCGGAACATCAATAGACGTCAACGGACGTCTTTTTTTGTGCCTGATATCCAGTATTTACCCATTATTCCCGCTATATTAACTCTCTCAAGGTCAACCGACTTAAACGTACATCTACCAACAGATGTTGGTACAGATGATGGTATTTCCGATTCGATAATGCTTGTACCAACAGGGAGGGGATAAGCATGGCTCTAACAGATATCAAAGTCAGAACAGCCAAGCCAACGGATAAGCAATATAAGCTGACTGATGGCAATGGTATGCATCTTCTCGTCCATCCCAATGGTTCAAGATACTGGCGTCTGCAGTACCGCTATGGTGGGAAGCAAAAGATGCTGGCTTTAGGCGTATATCCTGATGTGTCTCTTGCAGATGCAAGAGCTCGTCGTGATGAGGCTCGTAAGTTGTTGGCAAACGGCATCGATCCGGGAGAAAAAAAGAGAAATGATAAGGTTGAGCAGGAAGAAGCACGTACTTTTGAGCAGCTTGCTATTGAGTGGCACGCCACAAATAAAAAGTGGTCGGAAGAACATAGCCGACGAGTGCTGAAAAGTCTTGAGGACAATCTCTTCCCTGCCATAGGTAAGCGGAAAATTACCGATCTTAAAACTAGAGACCTCCTGGCCCCAATCAAAGCGGTAGAGGTGTCGGGGCGCCTTGAGGTGGCCTCCCGTCTACAGCAGCGCACTACTGCAATTATGAGATATGCCGTTCAGAGTGGTTTACTTGATTACAACCCTGCACAGGAAATGGTTGGTGCTATTGCTTCAAGTAACCGGCAGCATAGGCCTGCGTTAGAGTTGAAACGTACTCCCGAACTGCTTCAGCGCATTGATAGCTATACCGGCAGGCCTTTGACTCGTCTTGCCGTTGAGCTGACTCTTCTTGTCTTCATCCGCTCCAGCGAATTGCGTTTTGCTCGTTGGTCTGAGATCGATTTTGAAACATCAATGTGGACGATACCCGCAGAACGAGAGGCTATTGAAGGGATAAAGCACTCCCAGCGTGGCTCAAAAATGCGTACGCCTCATTTGGTGCCGTTATCTCGTCAGGCGTTAGCAATCCTTAAACAGGTACACAAACTTAGTGGCGATCGCGATTTTGTTTTCATTGGCGATCACGACCATCGCAAACCGATGAGTGAGAACACGGTGAACAAGGCTCTGCGCGTTATGGGTTATGACACTAAGGTAGAGGTTTGTGGGCATGGTTTCAGGACGATGGCATGTAGTTCATTAATAGAATCGGGATTGTGGTCGAGGGATGCGGTTGAACGGCAGATGAGCCATATGGAGCGTAACTCTGTGCGTGCGGCTTATATTCATAAGGCCGAGCATCTGGATGAGCGCAGACTGATGCTGCAGTGGTGGGCTGATTTTCTTGATGCGAATCGTGAGAAGCCGGTGAGTCCGTTTGATTTTGCCAAATTAAGCATGGGATGATTAGGTATATTTAAGGTATGTGCCTGACATACCTTATTTTTTTTCTATAACATGTCTTCTGATGGGGTGTTCATTTTGGTAATGAAATCTGTTGTTTAATACCAAAAACTCATATTGTAAGCTTGGTTCAAGTGATAGGTAGTTTTACACTGTCTCATCAGAAAAGCAGCATCTGAGATTTAGCCATTCATTCAGATAGAAGCGTTCTTACTGTTACATTAAAGGCAGGAGCCATGACTAGTCGCCCACAGATGATTATTGATGTTCTTCAGGCTAATCCTGATGAGCAATTTACAGCCCGTCAGCTTGCCCAAAAAATCATTGATCACTATGGCGCAGAGCTTGCTGTAAAGCGTCAAAATCCTCGATTCGCCAGTGATGAAGATTTCTTGAGTCAAATAGCTGCTGAAGTCGGTGGGAGCAGAACCGTTCAGGCAAAAGCGATTTGTCCTCAGGTTATGACGCGTGACAAACCTCGGCCCAGACTATATTACTGGGGTAAGGAAGTCGATAATGGTGTGCAACAACAGTCATCTTTTGATATTGCTCCGACTCCGTCTGCTGAGACGGTAGCTTTTTCTGAGCATGCTCTTTACCCGCTTTTGATTGAGTACCTTTCTGAAGAAGAAGAATTGCTTTGCCGTCGTATCGATGAAAAGCGTTCAAGCAACAACAAAGGTCTTGGGGCAAACCATTGGCTTTATCCGGATATTGTTGCTTTGCAACCTCTCGATAAAGGTTGGGATAGCGTTGTGCAAAACTGCGTACGGTATAGCGAAGGGCGTTTAACCCGTCTGTGGTCTTTTGAGGTAAAACGTCAGCTTAACCGTAGCAATGTTCGAGAATGTTTCTTCCAGGCTGTGAGCAATTCAAGCTGGGCCCATTTTGGTTATCTCGTCGCGACCGAAATAAATGAAGATAAGCAGCGTGGCGTAGAAAGAGAACTGCAGATGTTGTGTGCATTGCATGGTATTGGTGTGATCCTTCTTAATCCGCAAGATCCCGGTAATAGCCAAACGCTGATTCCTGCACGAGAGCGAACAAGTATTGATTGGCAATCCGTCAACCGCCTGGTGGTTGAGAACAAAGATTTTAAAGAGTTTATCGATCTGGTTTCCGATTATCACCAGACAGGAAAAATACACAAAGCGCTCTGGAATAGATAACCCACTGTAATGTTTCTTAGTAAGATATTAGAGTGGATTAAAAACAATATAGATTAATGAACAGCGAACTATTTAGAGTTAGTTATATTTAAAAACTATGTCTGCGAATCGATGGAATAGTAAATATAATAAACTTGGGAGAGTAGTTACTTGCCAAATATTATAATAAATCCATGCAGATAGGTTAATTTATCTAAATTGTATTGGCTAAGATTTACCTGACACAGCTATGGCACAGATCTAAACCTAATCTCACAAGCAGCTCTGTGCAATAAGCAGATACTGGTGCTAACGCTTTTTTGCCCGTTATAATCTATAGAGAATTCTCGTTAACATCTTATCGAGGCTAGTTTACCTTATCTCAAATTATCCGAAGTTGCGTGTACACCTGCTAGAAGCAGGTATCACGTTAAAAGTATTGTCGATGAATTGAAGATCCAACGAAGCGAGGTAAAGGCTATACGACTGCTAGTATCAGAAACCTATTGTTTTGCCTGAGTGAAAAATAATTATCGGAGTAGCAAGTTAAATAATCAACTGATATAATGGGAGAAAAACTAGGGCAGATTATGACAGTTCAGGCTATAAATATCACCAATTTGTTATCATTCGATGAGCTGAGTGTAGATAACTTAAACGACATAAACTGCATTGTCGGTCGAAATAACGTTGGAAAGTCTAACTTACTTAAAGTTCTTAAATTCTTCTACAATAAACTAGAAGGTAAAGAAGAGTTGCCTCCAAAGTTAAATTCTAATTATTCGTATAAAGGTTCTATATCAGTAACTTATGATATGACCAGGATTTATAGAATAGCCAGGAATCAACCTAAAAACAAATATTTTGATTTTATCATCCGAAAATTGGTGCCTCTACATAAACGCAGCATATTTGCATTAACACGCTACGACAATGATTACACTACATATACTTTGACGCTGAACATATACAGCGATGGTAAAGTTAAATGGTCAACGAAAGATAAACAAACTTTAAACCTTATACTTTATCTATTTCCATTTTTCCATATCGAACCTAGACACATGGATTTACATGAATGGGATAGCTTATGGGATCTTATATCAAGAGTAAAATCTTTCAATTTGTCTAAAATTGATGATCAATCTGTAATTGACTTTTTTGATAATTCAATTAATTCGAGTGGTGGTAATTCGTATAGGAATTATGTTTCAGATTTAAACAAAACAATATCTACGAAGCCAAGCTCCCAGAAAGAAAAGGTGCTGAGCTATATTAAAGCTGGATTAAAAGGTTATCGGTTTGAAATAGACGAAAATGATTTAAAGTTTCACTCAGATGGAACAAACTCATTTCATTTCATAAAAACCTTTCTTAAGATACTAATTACAATATCAAGAAGAGAATACATAACGCCATTTGTTTTTATTGATGAGCCAGAGCTAGGTCTGCACCCTAAAATGAACGAGGTTCTAGTTCAAGATATATTTACTAGTTACAATTATAATGAAAAAAAAGATGATCGAGTTACTAGGCCTAAAGTATTCCTAACAACTCATTCGCCTAATATAGTAAAAGAAATAATTAAAAAATTCAGACAAAAACAACGTGTTTATTGTTTCCAGAAGAAAGTTGATGCTAAAACTACGATTAACACATTAAATTCAACTTATGACAACGAGAGCTTTATAAATATTTTTAGCGACAATGAGGCAAGATTGTTCTTTAGCGACTTTATCCTATTTGTAGAGGGTGAAAGTGAGCTGGAAGCTTTTGGAAACATGAAGATGACTGAACATTTTCCTCATTTAAAAAATATAGATATTTATAAATGCAGTAGCAATGTTATTGGTGAACGAGTTAATCCTTCATACTCAAATTCAACGATTCCATACCTATTTTTATTCGATGCTGACAAAGCAATATCAATTAAAGGTGAGCCTCATAGTTTATCTATAAAGCTGGAAAAGAATGGTAACTATTTTAACTTCAAGCCAGATACTTTAAAATCTGAACTTAATAAATATAAGTTGGGTTTTAGTAAGAAGTACAAGACAAAACGAGAAAATATTGAGATGTTATTATCCGTTATAAATCAAAGGGTAAAAGTAAATAATACAACTCAGAGTTTTCTAGATGAGTCTGACTTTGAATCGGTATTTACTGCTGTTAAAAGCAGGTTGCTTGATGAGAATATTTATCTAAATAGAACTACATTAGAAGGCTGTTTAATTCAGAAAAATAGTTCAATAATTGTATATGGATGGTTAGACAAAGAACATAATTCTAATTTTGATTCTATATTACAGCGTATAAAAAGAAGCAAGTATGTTACAGAGGATATGCTCATTGATTACATTAGAATTATTTTTAATGGAAAGTCAATGGCATTAACTGACTATAGCCACTTCAATGTTGAGGCTTACAAGCAAGCTTTAGAAAATAAGAGAAAGGTAAGCGGCAAGCTACGATACACCTCTAGGCATGCAAAAATGCTAATGAAGCTATTAGAAGAGAACACTGTACACAACAAATACCTTGATAAAACCGATGGGTGGACTACAAGCTTTCTAAATCATGCCATCGAATTTGTTGAGAAAGAATCTATAGCTAAAAATCAACCATTTGGGACAGTATTTAAAGTTTTCTTTCCCGAGTTTTATGATATCATTCGTATGCTTCAACCCGATAGTAGAGGGGAGATATGAGTTTCGACAAGTATCTGAGGGCTTGCCTCTCCCGCTCTTTGCTTGAGGAAGTCCAGCTTCTTTTTGCTTTGGGCATAGTCCCAATGACTGCTAAACTAGTCACTCTGATTAGTATGCGTCGGAGTACACACCTACGGTGTAATGGTGTTCTTTTGTATCGGGTTGAAGCTCTATGATGAAAAATAATATTAGCGATGACTTCTTTAAGAAAGCAATACTTAAAGGCAATGAAGATCTTCTAAATGATTTCTCTCCTGCCGTCAGAGAGTTTAAAGTTGGTTGCGACAACTTTTTTGAAATTTCTAAAGACTCTGAACACAAGCGTATAAATGATAGGATAACTAAGTTTGTTCTGGCTAAAAGCCCCATTAACTCATCTGCATGCGGATTTGTTCAAGGTAAATCTTATTACGATTTTCTAAGGCCTCATATCCAAGGATATTATTTTCTACGATTGGATATTAAAAATTTTTTCCATTCAATTTCTGCGCTTGAAGTAAAAAGTCTACTTGCTCAGCACTTCAATAATGAAAAGGGCGGAAATAAATATTCAGCTCTAGACATTGCATATATGGCTGTTACCCACAAGGTTAGTGATACTTATCTTGACAAAGATTTTCGTGGCAAAGAAGTGTTGCCCATTGGATTTTCATCTTCGCCTGTAATATCAAACATAATATTCAGAAAAGTAGATATTCTTATTCAAAAGTTGTGTGAAGACAAAGGGATTATTTACTCTCGTTATGCAGATGATATGTTTTTCTCTTCTGGTAACAGTAAGTACCTGCATTCTGAGCAATTTGAAAAAGACATCTCTATCTTCGTCTCTACACTTTCGCTTAAGTTGAAAAAAAGCAAAAGGAAAGCTACTGAGAACACTATATCCCTCAATGGTTACGTAGTACAGAACAGGAAAAGGAAGAAAGACTTTTTTCATGTATACAAAGAAAAGCCTGTTGGGAATATCAGGCTGTCTGATAAAAAACTTAAACCTTTGAAAAAAATTTCTGCATTGCTCAAAAAACAAAAATCTCCAATATATATAATGGAGAACGTATTCCATTTAAACCCAAGAAAGTTTGCCCTAAGATACGGAAATAAATTTTATTTTTATTCCAAGTATGCGGATGATCAATTACAGAATAAATTAAAAGGTTATCGTTCATATTTAGTTTCACTTATAAAATACAATGATAAATATAGATGTGTCAATATCGATTGCATAAAAAAAATTAAAGAGCTCGTTGAGGTTTTCGAGTCCAACATCAAATAAAGAATGGGCAATATATCTCGACTGTATACCTGAGGCATTCGGTATTCTCTACTTATGAAGTATCTCTTTATTGAGGAGTGAACAATGGAGCATTTGGCTGACTCAGTCGAGCAGGAAAACGTTACAGTCCCGGACCTGGTTAGGCATAGAATATCAACAATGTTCAGTGCAGGGGAATAAACTTGACCACGTAATTAAAATTTTTACAATAGCCCAGATAATCCTCTTAATGTTCATTTATCAAAATCACTGACAAAGTTCTGCCCAAAAGAATGTTAGAGCTAATGTCCGTTCCTCGCTCAAAGCAGACTGTCAAATTTGATTATGTGCTACCAGTAAAAACCGTCAGATCAAGTCTGAGCTAATACATCTAGATATATCATTTCAAAATAGACCGCATCTTATAATGGTTATTTTCGAACGTTATCTAATAACCCGCAATATGCACTTCAGTCAATAAGCATGAATTTATCACTGACAGTTGTATCGAACACTGGGATAGGTCAGGGGAACCATTTTTGTCCCCCCTGTGTGCCCAAGACTAAATTTGTCCACCTACCCCTTTAAACTTCTCAATAAACTCACCAATTTTCTGAAAAACGGTTTGTTTTTTCGTTTTATACTGTGGGTTTAACGGACTAAGCTTTGGTAAAGTCTCGTTTAACTCAGTGCCATTTTCGGTGGCATATTCGCGTTTTAACGATGTACGGATATAGCGCTTCGCTGCCTCTTCATTGAGGTTTTCTTCTTTTATCAACGCTTCAGCTTCACGCAGCTGCTCACGCTGAGCAAAAATGAAGAATGCATCAATGATGCTGGCTTTGTCCGGCATGTCATCAAGGTTAGTCTGCTGAATAAAGTCAACAATCAGACCTTCTTTTGCCCTGTTACCTAGACTTGAGCGAATTAACCGTCTAACCTCTTCAGTCAGTGCCTCTTTACCTTTCTTCTGCCTGTTGTGTTCAAAAATTAGACCAAGAATGTAGTCCAGGTTAATTTCCTGAGATTTCAGTAGGTCAATTTCAAACACGACATCATCCCAGTCAGTGGTTGACTTATCCTTGTCATTAGCCACTTTCTCGCGACGCTGCCAGTCACGGATATCATTGTAGGCTGAACGATAGTCCTGAATCTTACGTTCTGTGGGGAGACGAATGGTCTGTAATTCGGCAAACTTTTCATCGTCTAGATAATGCGCTGTCTTGAAGGTTTCCACGGCATGAGAATCGCTGATATCGACTTTTTGCAGATCTTTCAGCAAGGCAAATTCGTCGTAGTTTTGCAGGATATTTTCAGCCCGCAGGTATTCACCAAACAGTTTAACGAAGGCTTTTTTCCCCTTCTCGCTATCAATGCTAGCCGGATCAGGGAACTGGTGTTCCAAGGTCGTCACAATATCCATAAAGCCGCGCTTGGCCTCACCTGTCACGATATCAGTAAAGCCCTCCATGTACTCTTTGTAGCTTTTCTCCAGCACCACATTTTTGGTGTTCTTATCACCAAACAGCGTAATAGCATCAATGGTTGCGCGTTCAAGATCCCTGAACGTCACTATATTGCCGAAGGTCTTGGTAGCATCAAAGATACGGTTGGTGCGGGAGAATGCCTGCATCAAGCCGTGATAACGCAGGTTTTTATCGACGAACAGGGTGTTCAGCGTCGGAGCGTCAAAACCGGTTAAAAACATTCCCACCACAATGAGCAGGTCGATGTCCTGATTTTTAACTCGCAGGGCCAAATCACGGTAATAGTTTTGAAAGCCGTTGCTGTCAGTGCTGAAATTGGTTTTAAAGTGAGCGTTATAATCATCAATGGCTGCATCCAGAAACTCTTTGGCGCTGCTATTCATTGCACTGGTATCAAAGCTTTCATCAGTAATGTCACCGATAGCACTTTGTTCTTCATTAGCCGCGAAAGAGAAGATAGTTGCCACCCGCAACGGTTTATAGCTGGCTGATTTATTAGCCACCTCTTTCTGTAGCTCTTTAAACGTCGCGTAATACGCTTTTGCCGCATCCACGCTACTTACTGCCAGCATGGCATTAAAACCTCTGGCACCAGGGAAAGTGCGATGTGTTTTCTGGCGGAAGTTGTTCAGTATGTACTGTGTGATTTCCTGGATGCGCAGCGGGTGAAGAAAAGCTTGCTGATTTTCCGCGGCACTGAGTTTTTTCTCGTCGGTTTCGGTTTCCAGCGCCTTAAATTGCGGGCGGACATCGTTATAGTCCACCTTAAACTTCAGCACCTTTTCATCACGAATGGCATCGGTAATCACGTAAGAATGTAACTCACGGCCAAAAACGCTGGCGGTCGTTTCCGACCCTAATGCGTTTTGCGGGAAAATTGGCGTGCCGGTAAAACCGAACTGGTAATACCTTTTGAATTTCTTTTTTAAGTTCTTCTGTGCTTCACCGAACTGACTACGGTGACACTCATCAAAAATAAACACCACCTGCTGCTGATAGACGGACAAGTCCGCTTCCGCCTTCATCAGGTTATTCAGTTTCTGAATAGTAGTGACGATAATTTTATTATCGTCTTTATCCAGATTCCTTTTAAGTCCTGCAGTATTGTCAGAACCATTGACGCTGTCCGGCGAGAAACGCTGGTACTCCTTTATGGTCTGGTAATCGAGGTCTTTCCTGTCGACCACAAAGAAAACTTTATCAATAAAGCTCAGTTCCGTTGCCAGACGTGCGGCCTTAAAGCTGGTCAGGGTTTTGCCCGATCCGGTGGTATGCCAGATAAACCCCCCACTTTCTGGCTTTGACCAGCTCTTCGCGGTAAAGGCACTGTTAATTTTCCATAAGATTCGCTCGGTGGCAGCAATCTGATAGGGGCGCATCACCAGCAGCGTCTGGCTACTGTCAAACACGCTGTAGTTAAACAGCACATTGAGCAGGGTATGCTTCTGGAAAAACGTTGCGGTGAAGTCCTTCAGGTCTTTAATCAACGTGTTGTCGGACTTCGCCCAGTTCATGGAGAAATCAAAACTGTTTTTATCCCGCTTGGTGGTATTGGCAAAGTAACGGGTATCGGTGCCGTTGGATATAACAAACAGTTGCAGGTACTTAAACAGAGAATTGTCACTGTTAAAGCTTTCCTTGCTGTAACGGTGTATCTGATTGAAGGCTTCACGTATAGCGACACCACGTTTTTTCAATTCAATTTGTACAAGCGGCAGGCCATTGACCAGAATGGTGACATCGTAGCGATTGGCATGCGTGCCTGCTTGTTCAAACTGCTTGATGACCTGCACTTTATTGCGAAGGACATTTTTTCTATCCAGTATATAGATATTCTGAATACGGCCATCGTCGAAGACGAAATCATGAACATAATCATCATGAATCTTGCGGGCCTTTTCGACAACGCCATCGCTGGGCTTGTCCATCCAGGTTTCTACAAAGCGACGCCATTCAGCCTCCAGGAACTCCACATTGTTAAGGCTTTGCAATTGTTCCCTGACATTGGCGAGCATAGCCTTGGTGTTGTTCAGGGTTGGCAAGTATTCATAGCCCTGGTTAACTAAATCCTGAATCAGCTCACGCTCCAGATCACCTTCGCTCTGGTAGCTCTCGGTAATCTTCCAGTCCGGGTTGTATTTGTCCAAAATGATAAAATTATTGGACTCAGCAATTGGCTTGGTGCAATCAACCATTTTTTTGTTCCTGCTGCCAGAAGTTATAGTTATCTTTCAAGTGTTCGAGCAACAGTTTGACCGTTGCTTTCTCCGCTGGCGTTGGTTCTGCAACGGCTTCATTCGATAGCGTACAGTGGCTTGTGAACTGCATAATTCTATTCAAATAGAGTTCTTTGTCGTCAGGTAAAAGTAGGGACCATCTAGGGTAGCCCAAAAAACTGGCCGTTTTCTCATACAGATTGCGCAGTAACGTGAAGTGATATCTTTCCACGTTGTTGTTAACAATAGCTTGTTCGATGGTTTGCTTTAGGTGGAGATGATAGGAAAAACTCTTGTTAGAGTCGCCATGTTTTTCTGTGAGGGCAAATGTACCATCCTCAAAACTCTCCAACATGTAACAAGCTTTTCCGTTCAGCTCATTGAAAAGCATATTATAAAATAGTGGATTATGCGTCGTGATAATGAACTTCAAATCGGATTCACTGGATTTGATCAGCCCTGCAAGATTGACTGCTAATTCAATCAAATGGTTATCATCAAGGGAGCTAACGGGATCATCAATGAATACATATTCCAGTTGATCAAACTCTCGGTTCTCACGTACATCCGGATCGGCGACATTTAGAATTGTGACGACTTGATCCAGCAAGGTGTAAAAAACACTCCAGATGAAGTTGCTCTCTTCGCCTTTAGATAACTTGATATGGGCGGAACGTTCATCGTTGCCGCGCTCCATGGAAAAAGTAACTTCGGTAAAATCTGGATTGAAGTGTGGCGTTAGCTTGTCGTTCGCATAGCGCTGGAAATAACGAATGATATTGCCGTCCTGCCCCAAATCTTTTAGCAATGTCAGCAACCAGTTTGTATAGGAATTCGGCTGTACCTTCAGCTTCGGCTCGGCGTCTTCTTGCAGATCGTTATCCCAATAGAATAAGTCCTCAGTGAAAGCATTGTAATAAAGGATTTTTTTGCGCGACAACTCCGACTGTTCAGCTTCGTCATCATCTTCTCCGTCAATGACTTTGGACGCGATCCATTGCTTGAAATCCCGGGAAAGACGTGTCTTGCCTGTGCCATTGAAAGCGTAGATTAACTGCACCTTTGGTACGGGCCTGGTCTCTTCAACTTCCTTCGTTTTTTCAGGAACAGTTTTCTTGACTTTCTTAGGCGTACTCAGCTGTTGGGCTATTTCCAGAAGTGTCTTGCTCATGTCACGCCTCTGCGACTTCCGGCTTCGGGAAGCTAAATAGCATGTCCCGATAATATTCGTACTGCTTCTGGTGCAGCTCGATTTCGCGAGGTAGGCCTTCAGTGATGGAGTTTGTTAATTTATCAAATTTATCGAGGATAGATACTATACGCTCCTGCTCTTGTATTGAAGGCACGGGAATTAAAATCTTAGCAAGATTGTCTGCATTAACCCGCCTAACTTTTGCACCAGTTATGTACTGTTTTTTTTGACTCTGAAATTGCTCGGTTTGGAAAAAATAAGACACATATTTTGGGTTCAAATTATGCTTATATATACAAGCATCACTGCTAACGGCAATATCACTTTTTCCTAACCAAGCAACAGCCTTACAGACATCCTCATCGTTTTCACTTGTTGTTGCTATAATCAGATTTCCAGGCTGGGCCTTTCGACATTTTTTAGCGAGCGCCTCTGAAATGTATGTTTTTGTCTTATCAGTATATGTCCCATAGTGAGTATAGATTTGTCCATAGTGAACACATCCAACACCTGTTTCCGTAAAGTCTTTTTTCTGAAAACTACCCCCACGGATGAACTCTCCTATACCTTCTTGCCCCATCGGTAGATGCTTAACCTCACTATTATCAAAACTCAGCAATTGGTCGCGATAGTAGTCGTACTGCTTTTTACGCATGCTAAGCTCAGCAGTCAGCTCAGCAGTCAGCTCAGCAGTAAGTGCAGTAAATGTATCCAGAATCCGTGCAATTTCAGTCTGGATGGTAATGGATTTTTCTGGATTGTCCGGGCAAGGGATTGGCACAGGTATTTTTTCAACCTGGTGGCTCATTAGCTTTGGGTTTCCCATTCCTGAATATACATACTTCTTGGCTTCAATAGTTAGCCAATAAAAAAGGTATTTGTAGTGTACTACTATTTCTTCATTAATTTTAATGAGTCCGCAGACATTAGTTATCGAAAATTTTCCGGTACGATAGAATACAGTCCCTGCATTTGCTCCATCGGTTGTCCAGCTAATGTATTCACCATCAAAATCAAAGATGTCTATAGAACCAATTTTTCCATTATTGGCTGTTTGAGAACTGTATACTGGATATTTGCCTATATTATCAGTCAAATACCCCTTTGACATAACTCTGCCTCGTCTCAAAGAAGCCACTTCTTCAAGCGATTTCCATTCAACATCAATACCATCCAGCATTTTTTTTAGATAACTCATTTCGCTCATGCCTGCACCTTACTGCCTTCAATCTCAGCCACAATCACATCAATGTCTTTACGTAACAGATCAATTTTGCTGACGGTTGTTTTCAGCTCAGCATTCAGTTCCACAATATCAATGATTTCACGGGTGTCTTTAGCTTCCACGTAGCTGCTGACAGACAGGTTGTAATCATTCCCGGCCACTTTTTCAAAAGGCACTGATTTCGCCAGATGGTCAGTATCTGCCTTGCTGGCAAAAACCTGCATAATCTGTTCTATATGCGCATCGGTGAGAATGTTGTTATTGGTTTCTTTCTTAAATAGCCCACTGGCATCAATAAATTGCACGCTAGTATCGGTTTTGTGTTTTGACAGCACCAGAATATTGACGGCAATGGTGGTGCCGAAGAACAGGTTTGGTGCGAGTGAAATCACCGTCTCAACATAGTTGTTATCAACCAGATACTGGCGGATTTTCTGCTCTGCGCCGCCACGGTAGAAGATACCCGGGAAGCAGACTATCGCCGCCCGGCCTTTGGCAGACAGATAGTTCAGCGCATGAAGCACAAACGCAAAGTCAGCCTTTGATTTTGGAGCCAGCACACCTGCCGGAGCGAATCGCTCATCGTTAATAAGCGTCGGGTCGTCACTGCCAATCCATTTCACCGAGTAAGGTGGGTTAGAGACAATCGCATCAAACGGCTTTTCATCGCTAAAGTGTGGTTCAGTCAGGGTATTGCCCAGCCTGATATCAAATTTGTCGTAGTTGATATTGTGCAGAAACATGTTCATACGTGCCAGGTTGAATGTCGTATGGTTTATTTCCTGACCAAAGAAGCCTTCTTCGATGATGTGGTTATCAAAATGTTTCTTCGCCTGCAGCAGCAGTGATCCCGAGCCAGCCGCCGGATCGTAGATTTTGTTAACGTGGGTCTGACCGTGCATTGCTAGTTGTGCAATCAGTTTTGAAACGTGCTGTGGTGTGAAGAACTCTCCGCCTGATTTACCTGCATTTGCCGCATAGTTAGAAATCAGGAACTCGTACGCATCACCGAACAGGTCAATCTGGTGGTCATTAAAGTTACCCAGTTTTAAACCTTCTACACCTTTCAGCACGGCGGCCAGACGGCTATTTTTGTCTTTTACCGTGTTACCCAGACGATTACTGGTGGTGTCAAAATCAGCAAACAGGCCTTTGATATCGGCTTCAGATGGATAGCCATAAGCTGAACTTTCAATGGCGACAAAAATGCTGTTTAAATCAGCATTCAGCCTGTCGTTGGTATTCGCTTTAGCTGCAACGTTGCAGAATAGCTGGCCCGGGTAAATGAAATAGCCTTTGGTTTTGATGGCATCATCTTTGATGTCATCGGTAATGATACTGTCATCCAGCGCAGCATAGTTGATGCTGTCATCACCGGCTTCGATGTAACTGGAGAAGTTTTCACTGATGAAGCGGTAGAAAAGCGCACCAAGGACATACTGCTTAAAATCCCATCCATCTACCGAGCCTCTAACGTTGTTAGCGATGGCCCAGATTTGACGATGTAGTTCTGCACGCTGTTGAAAGCTTGTCATTTTTTTATCCTGTGTTCGATTCTTAGCAACTGCTGTTGACGGGATTTTACCGCAATTTGTTCTCAACGACTGTACCTATATCAGATCCAGTTATGCCCTTTCCGCTAAGTGGCTTCGTGGAGGCAGAAGGCTATGCCAGTTACCCGTATCTGTGCGCATTGAAAAATTTGATTATTTGCTGTGCTGCAGCAACCGTTTTCTGGTCTGCCGCATTGGGCATCAGAGCGTATCCTGCAGCAGATAAATTTGCATACCTGTTCAGTTGAGTCGCAGGGGAAGTCGTGGCCGACCTGTCCGTGGACGCTCAGGTACTTCATTGCAACCGTGGAGTAGCAACCCCTCCTTCTGTTGGATTTTTGTCATATAGGCGAGTACCTGCCGTATGTTGGTAATACTTCAAGGATCGTTGTAGTGAACAGGGATGTTGATATTTGCTCGATAGTGTTCCTTGTACTCGCAACGGTGGTGCCAGCTCTTTGTAACGGCCACTGTGTCGGTTACACCACGCCTGTTGCCCATAGAGGTTTAGCTGCAACTTTCGCGTATCTGCTAGAAAATTATTACAGCCTGACGTTCAACGGTGCTGTACTCTAGGACTACGCGGTCATTCAGGAGCATTAGTATGCGAGAAAAAAGCTTATTGATGCGGTGTTTATTGGTGAAAAAATACAGCGCTACACTCTGGTCGTGAAAAAGTTAGCGACAAGGAAAACATCGTTTCTTACCACTACCGATATTCTCTGTGCAAGTGTGATACCTGAGTGATGAATACGTGAATTTTTCGAGCCACATTCCGAATTTTTGCCTCCTTACTTTCCACTATTTTTATTTATCGCATAATGTACCAGCTACTCCCGGCAGGCTTACTTAATCTCCTGGATGATTAACGATGCAAACAGAACCGAATGTATTAACAGAGCATAACGAACTCATACTTTCGACCAGTATTGAACGTGTTGTTACAGGCCGTAATACCGCACTCAAACAAATTGAACAAGTCATTCTGGAGCTTAAGTCAATTTCATGTATAACTTCAGATATAGGCGGTGGCATGGCTCAAGACTGGGCAATGAAGTCAGGGCATCGCTACGATAGTTGGTTGATAGAAGAAGTTGATAAAGCGATGCCAGCTATCACCTGTAATATCGATCGCAATATTTGGCGCGATTTAATGCTGAAGTCCGGCATGATGACCTTGATGGATGCGCAGGCCCGAGAACAATGGCATAAAAATCTGGAAGAAAGCGATCTACCAGCTATCAGCGAGGCTAATATCCTCAATACTTTTGAGCAGTTGCATCTGGACAAAATGGATGTCTTTGAGTGTGGAATTATAAATATTTTCAAAGAGCTATCGTGGGATTATAAAGCAAATAGCCCATGCAGCTTTGGTAAGAGGATCATCATTAATAATCTGGTGACATATAATCGATGGGGATTTAGCCTTAACTGGAGCAGGCGGCTGGACCAACTGGCAGACCTTGAGAGAATGCTTTTTCTTTTGGATGGTAAGCCGATCCCAGATAATCGCCGCGATATAACAATCCGGTTGATGGACCATATTCGTGTTAACCCGACTAAGGGACTCTACGAAGATGAGCTCTTCAATATTCGTTACTTCCAGAAGGGCACGGCGCACGTGACTTTCAGGCGTGCTGAACTGATTGAGAGAATGAATGATATCATTGCGAAACATTACCCGGGAATGCTAGCTAATCCCCATTGAAAAGCATGGCGATCTCGCTCCTTAGAAATTAAAAATCTTAGAGCTGAGATTGTTCTTTGATAAGTAACTATTTGACGTTATTGGTTATAGGGTAGACATAATTAAGTATGCAAAGAAGTGTATAAATTTGCTTTTATAATGTTAAAAAGGATTTGGCATGTTACCAAACGTTCTTCGCCCCAAATCGCAGAGAATCTTAGATCAAGCGCCAAAGCCGTTAACGCTGCTGATGTTAATTGAATCAGCAAAAGCGGGGCGCTGGCTATACGATCTCAAAGAAGCCTGAGAGGCAAATTTTAAGTAGCTTAAAAGCATGAAGCCCAAATCTGCCGGGCCTTCTAATGTTCACGCAATATGAACGCATAATCTTCCCCGCCCATTCACAGCAAAAATCATCACAGCGCTTTACTCTCCCTCAAAACTCCGCAAGATCCATCAGGCCCACTCTCCGCCACACGGGCATACTCATTCCCCAGAGAGGATGCTATGCCAGTAAACAAAAATGATCACCGCGAGACCTATCGCAAGCGCTTTGACAAGGTGTTCGACTACATCGAACGCCATCTTGATGAAGCGCTGCTGCTGGAGCAACTGAGTGAAGTGGCGCACTTTTCGCCGTACCACTTTCACCGCCAGTTCAACGCCTGGTGCGGCATGCCGCCGGGGCGTTACATCCAGCTGATGCGGCTCAAACGGGCGTCGTACCGGCTGGCATTCAATCCGCACGAGAAAATCATTGAGATTGCGCTCGATGCCGGTTTTCAGCATGCCGAATCATTCAGTCGCGCCTTTAAGCAGGTATTTGACGTGACGCCGAGTGAATTTCGTCAGCAGCCGGTGTGGATTACCTGGCATCAGCGCATGCCTCAGCCACCCGTCAAACGGAGAGAGAGTATGTCAGTTGAGATTAAAATGTTTCCCACCACGCCGGTGGCGATGCTCACGCATCACGGCGATCCGCAGCGCATCAACGAAACGGCGGCGCAGTTTATTGCCTGGCGCAAAAGCAGCGGAGCATCGCCGGTGCGCAGCAGCCAGACGTTCGGCGTCGCGCCGCACGATCCGGTCAGCACGCCAGCCGGGGATTTTCAGTATCACCTCTGCGGTTCGGTGACTGCACCGGTTAACGAGGACAACGCCTTTGGCGTCGTTAACAGCACCATTCCCGGCGGACGCTGCGCGGTGCTGCGTCATCTCGGTTCGCACAGTGCGCTGACCGAGCTGGCGCGATCGCTCTACAGCGAATGGCTACCCGCCAGCGGTGAAGAGCTGCGCGATTTCCCGCTGTTCTTCCACTATCACAACTTCGTGCATGAGGTGGCGGAACACGAATTGCTGACGGATATTTATCTGCCGCTTAAGTGATAAGGGTCCCGGTAGCAATGGCTATCGGGATTTTTATGCAGGATTGCGATACGTATTCACGGCTGGCATTTTTTTCCTCCTGCCTCGCTGCAAGGCATGGCAAAATGCCCTGCGATCCTATCAGCACAGGCGAAGAGGCGACGATGACAGAGCAACTCGAACAGCGTATCTATGAACTGGTGCGGCGCTATGACGGCGTGTATCTGTTCAAGCAGAAAACGCTCACGCCGCAGATTGATATCGACAGCGATCTCAACTTCGAGCGCGACGAAGCCGCCGCGCTGATGGAGGAGTTTTTCAGCGAGTTTGCGGTCGATCGCGCGAATTTCGCTATTGAAACCTACTACCCGGACGAACCGTCGCTGGCGCAAATCCTCAACCCGTTCAACAAACGTGAAGTGCCGGTGGTGCCGGATTTTACGCTGGGCATGCTGATTACGTCGGCGCAGGCGGGGCGCTGGCTGTTTGAATAATGCGGCAGCGCGCCGCTGCGGTTTGGCGGCCTGCGGCTCAGCGCGCCACGTGCACGCCAAATCCGCGCTCGCCTTCCGCAAGATCCTCGCGCAGCGTCAGCGCCGGAATCGCATATTCACCGCCGTTCTGGCGACGGAAGGCAATCGGTTGATCCTGCGCTAAGCAATCCAGTCGTTGCGCCAGCACGGCGCACCAGTCGGCGAAGCGTTCCTGCGCCGACTTCTGCACGCGATACAACACCAGCGGTGGCAACACGCTGAAGCCGGGATAGAACAGCATGCCGTGCTGGATCGGGAACAGCAGATCCTCAATCGGGCCGTTGATGCCGCGCGGCGCGTAGTGCGACTCCCAGCCACCGGTGGTCACCACCAGCATGGCGCGCTTGCCGGTGAGCGTGCCTTCGCCGTAGCGATCGCCCCAGTGATGATCGTTGTGCTCGCCGACGCCATAGGCAAAACCGTTGGCATACACGCGGTCAAACCAGCCTTTCATGATTGCTGGCATCGAAAACCACCACAGCGGAAACTGAAAAATCACCGTGTCGGCCCAGCGCAACTTCTCCTGCTCGGCGGCAATGTCCGCTGCCTGCAGCTGGTTGTCGTAGGCGAAACGCGAATCCAGCGTGGCATCAAAATGCGCGCCCACCGGGGGCGCCAGCGTGTCGGCGGCATCCAGTTGCGCTTTCCACTGCATGGCGTACAGATCTGACACCTGCACCTGATGGCCCGCCTGCTGCAGATGATTCACGGCAAAGTCTTTCAGCGATCCGTTCAGCGAGCGCGGTTCCGGATGGGCATACACAATCAAAACATTCATGGCGGTATCCTGTGAGATGAAAACCGCTGCAGGTTAAGCCAGTGCTGGCTATAGTAGAAATTAATTACTGATATCTCAGGTATAGACAACATGAATATGCACTCGCTGGATTTGAATCTTCTGCAAACCTTAGACGTGTTGCTGGTGGAGCAGAACGTGACGCGCGCGGCGCAGCGCCTCAATCTGTCGCAGCCGTCGGTAAGTGCTCAGCTGGCGCGCCTGCGGGTGCTGTTTGACGATCCGTTGCTGTTGCCCGGTCCGCGCGGCATGCTGCCCACCGCCCGCGCCGAGGCCCTGCGCGAGCCGCTGTGTCTGGCGCTGGAAGCGCTGGAGCGCGCGGTGGCACCGCCGGCAGCGTTCGATCCGGCGCGCGCGGAGCTCACCTGGCGCATTGCCGCCACCGATTACATGTCATCGGCGCTGATCCTGCCGGCGCTGAAACTCATTCGTGAAGCGGCCCCGCGCAGTCGCATGGCGGTGTTTGCACTCAATCCGCCGCAGGTAGCGCAGCAGCTGGAGAAGGGCGAGCTGGATATGGTGTTTCACACCGGCGACAACGCGCCGCCGACGCTGCATCAGCGCCGCTTGTTCAGCGAGCGCTACGTGCTGGCCGGCCGGCACGATCATCCGCAGCTGCAGCAGCCCCTGACGCTGGATCGCTTTTGCCAGCTGGAGTTTGTGATGGTTTCGCCGGATGGCGGCGGCTTCAGTGCAGCCACCGATCGCGCGCTGGCCAGGCTCGGCCGCACGCGCCGTGTCGCGCTCTCGGTGCCGCATTTCCTGTTTATGCTCGACACGCTGGCCAGCAGTGATTTGGTCGCCGTACTGCCGGAGCGCCTGGTGCGAAACGCGCCGCAGCTCACCGTGCTTGCACCGCCGCTGGAGATTGAAGGGTTTGACATCCTGATGCTGTGGCACGAGCGCCTGCATCGCGATCCCGCCCAGCAATGGCTGCGCCAGCAGATTGTGGCGGCGCTGTAAACCTGAACTCTCGCCGAATAAGTCGCGGTCTTCATGCCCTCAGGCCTTGTCCGACAAGGCTTGCTCCTGCATTGCTGATGCGATTAGCGCCACCGCTCCACAGCACGCATCATATCAACACGACGAAACACTCGCGTTTTACGTGCAGGAGAGAAGACCATGCAGATATTTGTCACCGGGGCCACTGGCTGGGTAGGTTCAGCGGTGGTGGAAGAGTTGATCGCGGCGGGCCATCAGGTAACAGGGCTGGCGCGTTCGGCGGAAAAAGCCGTGGCGCTGGCCGTCACTGGCGCACAGGTTATTCGCGGTTCGCTGGAGGATGCTGACGTGCTGCGTGACGCCGCGCAATCCGCAGACGCCATCATTCATACCGCGTTTAACCACGATTTCTCGCGCTTCGTGCAGAACTGCGAGCAGGACCGTCAGGTGATCGAGCTGCTCGGCGAGGCGATTGCCGGATCGGATCGCATGCTGCTGGTGACGTCCGGCCTGTCCGGTATGGCGCGCGGGGCGACGGAGCTGGATCAGCCGCAGCCGGTGTCACCGCGTCAGTCGGAAGCGGCGGCGCAGGCGCTATCACAGCGCGGCGTGCACGTGGCGACAGTGCGGCTGGCGCCGTCGGTACATGGCCTCGGCGACCACGGTTTCGTGCCGATTCTGGTGCGGCTGGCGCGTGAGAGCGGCATTTCCGCCTGGTGCGGCAGCGGTGAGAACTGCTGGTCCGGCGTGCACCGTCGCGATGCGGCGCGCGTCTATCGGCTGGCGCTGGAGCAGGGCGTCACCGAACGCGTTTATCACGCGGTGGCCGATGAGGCGGTGCCGTTCCGCGCAATCGCGGAGACGATTGGACGCCAGCTCGGATTACCCAGCGGCGAGCGCGACCGGGCACACTTTGGCTGGTTCGCCAACATGGCGGCGGGCAACATGGCGGTCTCCAGCCAGCGCACGCGCACGCTGCTGGACTGGTCTGCAACCCGCCCGGACCTGCTGAGCGAGCTCGATACGCCTGCCTATTACACCCATCTCTGATATCACGCTGCCGCTGCGCGCGGCAGTTTTTCTGGATTATATCGATGAAAAATAATGTATTTATCACCTTGCTGCCGGTGACGCTGGCGGTGTTTATCGCTTTTCTCACCATGGGGATGCAGCTGCCGGTGCTGCCGCTGCATCTGCAGCAGAACCTCGGCATGGATACGCTGGCGATCGGCACGGTCATCGGCGCGCAGTTTATCGCATCGCTGCTGACGCGTTCGTGGGCGGGCAACTTCGCCGATATGCGCGGCGCGAAACGCGCGGTGCTGACCGGGCTGTTGGTGGTGGCAAGTTCCGGTGTGATCTACCTGATTTCGCTGCTGTTCGTTGATCGGCCTGCCAGCTCGGTGGCCATCCTGCTGCTGGGGCGTGTGGTGCTGGCGCTGGGCGAGAGCCTGCTGGCCACCGGTGCGCTCGGCTGGGGACTCGGGCTGGTGGGACCGGCCAATGCCGGTAAAGTGATGGCGTGGATCGGTATCGCGATTTACGGCGCCTGGGCGCTGGGTGCGCCGCTGGGCGTGGCGATTTATCACGGCTGGCACTTCACCGGCATCGCCATGGCGATCATCGTGGTACCGCTGCTGCCGCTGATGTTTATCACCCAGGTGCGCGCCGTTGCGCCGACCTCGACCAAACGCACGCCGTTCTACAAAGTCATGGGCGCGGTGTGGCGGCCGGGACTGGGTCTGGCGCTCGCCAGCGTCGGTTTTGGCATGATCACCGCGTTTATCGCGCTGCTGTTTGCGGCCAGGGCCTGGGGCAACGCGTCGCTGGCGTTCACCGCGTTTGGCGTGGCGTTTATCGCGGCGCGCCTGTTCTTTGCCCATCTGCCGGATAAGCTGGGCGGCGCGCGTGTCGCGCTGGTATGCGTGCTGATTGAGGCCTGCGGTCAGTTGCTGATTTGGGGCGCTGATGACGCGACGCTGGTTTATTTCGGCGCGGCGCTGACCGGTTTTGGTTATTCGCTGGCCTTTCCGGCGTTCGGCGTGGAAGCGGTGCGGCGTGCACCGCCGCACACCCGCAGCCTGGCGATGGGGGCTTACGTGGCGTTTCTCGATATCGCGCTGGCAATCACCAGTCCGCTGGCGGGCGCGCTGGCCGCCCACCGCGGCGTGGCTTCGGTGTATCTCGCCGGCGCGATTGCCGTGGCGCTGGCGATGCTGGTGGCGCTGAGCCTGATGGCGCGTCAGCCACAACCACAGGCAGCGATGGAATAAGACCCGCCGCAAAAAATTCACTTCTCCCGCGCCGCAAAAATCATCACACTAGCCACCTTTACCATTAGGGAGAGATGGCATGAAAAGCCGATTGCTGCTGGCGCTGACGCTGTTCGCCAGCCTGAGCACGCCGTTGTGGGCCGACGAAGGCGTGTCGTTTAGCCATAAAGACTGGGAGCTGGCTTGTGATAATACGCTGACCTGCCGCGCCGCCGGCTACAGCGCCGAAGAAGGCGCGGGCGGATCGGTGCTGCTGACGCGCGCCGGCGGGCCAGACAGCCTGACGCACGGGCGCGTGGTGCTGGCCGATACCGGCGACGATGATGCGCAGCAGGTGAATGCGCTGGCGCTGTGGATTGACGATCGCGCGCTGGGCGAAGTCAGCAAAGCTGAGAACGATGAGTGGACGCTAAGCGACGCACAGACCCAGGCGCTGATCGCCGCCATCAAAGGCAGCGCCAGAGTGGAGTTTCGCGGTGCGGCCGAGCCGTTTGAGCTCTCCGGCAACGGGTCCTTTGCCACGCTGTTAAAAATGGATGAGGCGCAGGGACGGCTGAACACGCCGGGCGCGCTGGTGCGCAAGGGCAACCAGCCGGAAGCCAGCGTGCCGGCGGCAGTGGCGATGCCGGTGATTCAGCAGGTCCATGTGCTGAAAGCCGCGCCGCGCCCGCTGACGCCAGATGAACTGGCACAGGTCAAGCCAAAGCTGATTGCCTCGCTAACCGATGACGACAGCTGTGACAATCTCGCGCCGTCCGACGATCAGCCGGAAGAGGGCGCAGAACCGCCTACGCTGACGCCGGTAGATGCGCAGCACGTGCTGATCGCCGCGCTGTGCTGGCGCGGGGCTTACAACGAAGGCTATGGTTTCTGGCTGCTGGATAACGCGCTGCAGGGCACGCCGCAGCTGATCACCGATTCCGGATCTGATTATCACGACGGCGTAATCAGCGAAGCGCAGAAAGGGCGCGGCATTGGTGACTGCTGGAGCACCGCTGCATGGGTGTGGGATGGCCGCCAGTTTGTCCAGAGCAGCGAGGCCACCACCGGCATGTGCCGTGCCATCCGCGCCGGCGGCGCATGGCAGCTGCCAACGCTGGTCACCGAAGTCAAACCGGCGGGGTAATGTTCAGCGTGCGTCGCCAGGCGGCTGGGGCGCTTAATCCGTCACGGATTTTGCCGCGTCCCACACGGCCATGACGTGGGCGATGGCGTTATCGATCTGCGCGCCGTTGACGCCATCGCGCACCAGCACCGACACGCCCAGCAGAAAAGCGTCGAGGGCGATGGCGAGGGCGGCGGCATCAGTGTCGGCGCGCAGTTCGCCGCTATCGATGCCGCGCTGCACGCAGGCCGTCATACCTGCCAGCGTGCGGGCGCGTGAGCGCGCCAGCGGCTGCGTGACGTCCGCGTGTTCGGCGGAAGGCGCACTCATCACGCCCAGGCCGACCATACATCCCAGCGGATGACCGGACTCACACTGCATGCTGGCCGAGCGCCGCAGCGCGGTCTCCATTGCGGTACGGGGCGGCAGGCTGTTATCCCACAGCGGCTCCACCACCTGCGCGTAAGTCGACAGATAACGCTGCACACACTCCTGAAACAGCGCCTGCTTCGAGCCAAAAGCCGCGTAAAAGCTCGGTGCAGAAATACCGCCGGCAATTCCCGCCTTCAGCTGCGTTAACGATGTCGACTCATAGCCGTGCTGCCAGAAAATCTTCATCGCCTGTTCAATGGCCGCATCACGATCGAACGTACGCGGCCGTCCCATAGTGGCCATCTCAGTGCTCCGTTAAGCTCAATGTTTAAATACTAATCGATACATAAGTCGTTGACAACGGTCTTGCGTGTCAACTAATGTATCGATCAGTATATATTTGTGTTGGCGGTTGGCTGATAGCGCATCCGCGGTAGTGTGTTCTTAAGCCGTAACAGGTTATCGCACTTCGCCAATTTATATACTGATCGGTACATATAATTTTAACGACAGGCGCGCGCCTCACCTGCACGCTGATGACATCGGGAACGCTGATTGTGACGACTTTGAATACCGCCGCGGATAAAACCCGGCCGCTACCGCTGGGCGCGCTGCTGGCGCTGGCCATGACCGGTTTTATCTGCATCATCACCGAAACCTTACCGGCCGGACTGCTGCCGCAGATGGCGGCGGGCCTCGGCATTTCCACCGCGCTGGCCGGGCAGACCGTAACCGTTTATGCGCTTGGCTCGCTGCTGGCGGCGATTCCGCTGACCATCGCCACTCAGGGCTGGTGCCGCCGTAACGTGCTGTTGCTGGCTATCGTCGGTTTTCTGATTTTCAACTCCATCACCACGTTTTCGACCCACTTCGCACTGACGCTGGTGGCGCGCTTTTTCGCCGGCGCAGCGGCGGGACTCGCCTGGAGCCTGCTGGCAGGCTATGCGCGGCGCATGGTGCCGGTCCATCAGCAGGGCAAAGCGCTCGCCGTGGCGATGGTCGGCACGCCGATTGCGCTGGCGCTGGGCGTTCCCGTCGGCACCTGGCTGGGCACGGCGGTAGGCTGGCGCACGGCGTTCGGCATCATGTCAGCGCTGACGCTGCTGCTGATCGGCTGGGTGCTGCTGCGGGTGCCTGACTATCCGGGACAAAGCAGCGATCAGCGTCTGCCGCTGCGCACGGTGTTCATGACGCCAGGCGTGCGTCCGGTGCTGGGCGTGGTGCTGGCGTGGATGACGGCGCACAACATTCTCTACACCTACATTGCGCCGTTCGTTAGCCAGGCGGGTCTCGCCGGGCAGGTAGACAGCGTGCTGCTGGTGTTTGGCATCGCGGCGCTGGCGGCTATCGGCCTGGCCGGTCGCCTCGTCGATCACCACCTGCGCGTCGCCGTGCTCGGCAGTCTGGCGCTGTTTGCGCTGGTCTCGCTGCTGTTCATCTGGCTGGCGCGCTTGCCGCTGCTGGTTTATGTCGGCGTGGCGCTGTGGGGGCTGACGTTTGGCGGGGCGGCCACGCTGCTACAAACGGCGCTGGCGGATGCGGCAGGCGAGGGCGCGGATGTGGCGCTGTCGATGAATGTGGTGGTGTGGAACAGCGCGATTGCCGGCGGCGGTCTGGCCGGTGGCGTGTTGCTTACCCATTGGGGCGTGGCGTCTTTCCCGCTGGCGCTGCTGTTGCTGCTGGCGGTTGGCTTCCTCATCGCACTGCAGGCGCGTCAGCACGGTTTCCAGGCCGGCGCGCGGCACCAGCGCGTACAAGGTCACTGACCTGCCGGGCTGACTTAAAAAATTTAACCCACTGTTTTAAATGGCATTATGACAAAATGGAGATCAATCACGTGTTCAAAAAATTACTGTTAACCCTGCTGCTTGCCTCGGCCGCGCTGTTTTCCGCCGCCAGCACCGCCGCGGATGAATTCCCGCTGCCCGCCGGTTTCACCAGCAGCTATCAAACTGTGGATGGCGTGCGCCTGCATTATGTGAAGGGCGGCAGCGGACCGCTGGTGTATCTGGTGCACGGTTTCGGACAGACGTGGTATGAATGGCATCAGCTGATGCCGGAACTGGCAAAAAACCACACCGTCGTGGCGGTGGATCTGCCGGGGCTGGGGCAGTCTGACGTGCCGCATTCGTATCGCGCCACCGATGTCGCGCCGCTGCTTTATCAGCTGGCAGAACAGTTCGCCGGCGGCAAAAAGTTCGACCTGGTGGCGCACGATATTGGCATCTGGAATACCTATCCGCTGCTGGTGAAACATCAGGACAACATCCGCCGGGCCATCTTTATGGAAGCGCCGATCCCGGATGAAAGCATCTATCAGTTCCCGGCCTTTACGCCCGAAGGCGAATCCCTGGTGTGGCACTTCAGCTTCTTTGCGGCGCAGGGACAGCTCGCTGAACAGCTGATCGCCGGTAAAGAGCGCCTGTTCTTCGAGCATTTCATCAAAGAACATGCCGCCAACAAAGGGGTGTTCACGCCAGCGCTGCTGGATATGTACAGCAAATCCTATGCAAAACCGCACAGCCTGAATGCCGCCTTTGAATATTACCGGGTGCTGAATCAGGGAGTGGCGGACAATAAAGTGCTCTCCCGCGAGAAAATTGCTGTGCCGATGCTGGCGATTGGCGGTGGCGGTCACGGCGGACTGGGTGCCTATGAGCAGCAGGTGGTCAGCCGCTACGCCTCGCAGGTCACCGGCAAAGTGTTACCTGGCTGCGGTCACTGGTTACCTGAAGAGTGCCCCGCGCCGCTGAATGCGGCGGTGATGGAGTTTCTCGCGTCAGGGAAATAACGCGGTGCGCAGGCCAGTTTTAGCGCTGGCCTGCGTTGAGGTGAGCATCTCAGGTTTTATTCAGGCAGCACTGCTTAAATTTTTTGCCGCTGCCGCACGGGCAGGGATCGTTGCGACCGGTTTTTTCACCGGCAAAATGCGGCAGCTGCGGGGCCGGATCGGGCTGCGCCATGCGCTGTTCCTGCCAGTATTCGTGCAGTTCCAGCGCCGCCGGACGAATCGCCTCGATGCTGGCCTCAAACGCGTCCGGGGTGAAGGCTTCACGCTGCGCCAGCTGCGCTTCACTGCCGTGCAGCGCAATCGCCTGCAGCGCCGGTTGCTGTGCCGCCGGCAGCTGCGACCAGTCTGCATCCAGCGCCACTCCGCGCATATAGCCGTAGCACCAGTCTTCCACCACGGTAAACAGCTGGCCTTCCATCTCCTGCTCGCCGAACAGCGGATCGAACTGTTCCGGATACTCCGCCAGCCGCTCGGCGATGTCGTTAAAGTGCTGGAAGGTCAGCGCCATGAAGCGGTCCATTTCGCGCGCGTTCGCCCACTGAGGAATCTTCTTCTCACCGCCCCAAATCGCCACCAGCCATTCGCTCGGTTCGATATCGTTCGGGCCGGAGAGCAGGGCGGTCAGCATGCCGTCCAGTTCGGCGGTGTCCACCACGGAGTGTTCGTTGCCATATTTTTCCAGCATGTCATCAAGCCAGTTCAGCTCTTTTTCGGTTAACGGACCCTGATTCATCCGGCGTCTCCTGCGGTGTGCATTGGTGGGCAAAAATTGCTGGGCGCGATTATAGCGGCAGCGCGCCTGATTTACCGCTTTTTGCATATCGATAGCCGAAGTGCGCCTAAAAAGGAATCGCCATAACTTATCGCGCAACAGTATTGGCGGGAAACGGCGGCGAATGTCAGCGTAAACGCAGGATTTACCGATAGCGAGGAGACAACATCATGGCGGATACCCTGCCAGTACTGGATCTGGCCCTGCTGGAACTACCGGACGCAGAGCAGGCAGCTTACCTGGCGCAGCTGCGGGAGACCGCGCGTGACGTCGGTTTCTTCTATCTGGTTAATCACGGCATCAACCCGCAACTGCTGCACAACGTGCAGAGTATCACGCGGGCGTTTTTTGCCCTGCCACAGGCGGAGAAGCAGCGCGTGGCAATGATCCACTCGCCGCATTTTCGCGGCTACAACCATGCCGGCGTGGAATACACCCGCGACCAGCGCGATCAGCGTGAACAGTTTGATATCGGTGCCGAACGCGCGGCGCTGACGCTGCAGCCGGGCGATCCGGCGTGGAAACGGCTGCAGGGGCCTAACTTATGGCCGGAGGCGTTACCGCAATTGCGTCCGGTAATGCACGCCTGGCAGCAGGCGATGACCGCCATCGCGCTGCGCCTGCTGCGGGCCTTTGCCAAAGCGCTGGCGCTGCCGCCGGATGCGTTCGACGCGCTGTACGGCACCCAGCCCAATGAGCACATCAAGCTGATTCGTTATCCCGGTCAGGTAGCAGATGCCAGCCAGCAGGGCGTCGGCGCGCACAAAGACTCCGGCTTCCTCACTTTTTTGCTGCAGGACGATCAGCCCGGTTTGCAGGTGGAAGTGTCACCCGGTCACTGGGTGGATGCGCTGCCGAAGCCGGGCGCGTTCGTGGTCAACATCGGCGAACTGCTGGAGATTGCCAGCAATGGGTATCTGCGCGCCACCGTGCACCGCGTGGTGTCGCCGCCGGCTAATCGTGAACGCGTGTCGATCGCTTTTTTCCTCGGTGCGCAGCTGGATGCCGAAGTACCGCTGTATCAGCTGCCGCCGCAGCTGGCGGCAGAAGCCCACGGCCCGACCAGCGATCCTGACAATCCGCTGCTGCGCGAAGTGGGCTGGAACTACCTCAAAGGGCGTCTGCGTTCCCATCGCGATGTGGCGCAGCGCTATTACGCTGATGCATTAAGCACAGTGAAATCATAAGAAACGTAAGGAAAGCCCATGCAGAAAACGATGATAGCGTCACTGGCCCTGATGGCCCTGTTCAGCAGCGTGGCGTCCGCCGCGGCACTGCGCGTGGCCGCCGATCCGGTGCCGCACAGTGAGATTCTCAACTACATCAAACAAACCGACAAACAGCTCGACCTGAAGGTGATCGAGCTTAACGGCAATTTAAACGCCAACGAGCTGCTGGCGCGTGGCGACGTCGATGCCAACTATTTCCAGCATGTGCCTTATCTGCGCGATCAGGAAAAAGCGCTGGGCGAAAAATTTGCCGTGGTGGCGACCGTACATATTGAGCCACTCGGGATTTACTCGCACAAAGTGAAATCACTGAAAGATCTGCCGGATGGTGCGCAGGTGGCGGTGCCCAACAACGTCACTAACCTGAGCCGCGCGCTCTATCTGCTGCAGGCCAACGGCCTGATTACGCTGAAAAGCCGCAGCGCCAGTACGCTGGCGACCACGGCGGATATCAGTGACAACCCGCACCATCTGAAGATTATTGAAGTTGAAGCGCCGCAGCTGCCGCGCGCGCTGGATGATGCGCAGCTGGCGATTATTAACGGTAACTATGCCCTGCAGGCCGGGCTGGTGCCGTCAAAAGACGCGCTGGCGCTGGAACAGGCAAAGGATAATCCGTATGCCAACGTGCTGGTCACCACGCCAAAGCTGGCCAGCGACCCGCGCATTCTCGCGTTAGCGAAAGATCTCGAATCAAAACAAACTGCTGAATTTATCAACCAGCACTACAAAGGATCGGTTATCCCGGTTAATCAATAATGCCCGGCGCCACCTGCGGCTGACAGGTGGCGCACCCGCTGTTCTGTGGTATATTTCGCCACCAACACCAGTGGCACCTGCTGCATAACATAAAAAATAACTTATCAATTGATGGCTACTTCCCGCTTCGTCAGACTTCAGCGGCTGACGCTTTCTCGCGCATGGTTTCACCTGCGGCTGTCAGCCCTGTGTCTGCTGCTCAGCGGCTGCGGAACGCTATCGCAAACGTCCGCGCCGGTGGGCGATCGCGTCTATCTTTCCCACGCCTCCTTCCATGAAAACGTCGATGACATTGTGCGCCACTACATGCAGCAAAAGCAGGTGACGGGCATTAGCATCGCCATCATTCACCAGCGCGGCGCGCCGCAGTTTTACAGTTATGGAGTCACCGATGCGCGCCAGCGTTATCCCATCACGTCGGATACGTTGTTTGCGCTGGGCTCGCTGAGCAAAGGCGTTACCGCGGAGGTCATTATCGGGCTGGTGGATCGCGGCGAGCTGCACTGGAACGACACGCTGGCCACGCTGCTGCCGCGCGGCGTGCCGCTAAGTGAGGATGCAAAACGCATTACGCTGCTACAGCTGGTCACGCACACCTCGGGGCTGCCGCGCCAGGATATGGATCTGCCGATGTTCCTGAAATTTATGGCTTACCTGCGCAGCGGCGAAAATTTTTACGGCAATCTGGATAGCGATGCCGTGCTGAGTTATCTGGCCGATTTCAGCGCCCCCGCGCACCCGGCGGCGCAGTACTCCAATCTCGGCTATGCGCTGCTGGGCTACATTCTGCAGCATCGCCTGCATCAGGACATTGAAACGCTGGCGCAGCATCAGCTGTTTGGTCCGCTTGGCATGACCAGCAGCAGCTTCCATCCACAAACCCTGCGCGGCTATCCGTGGCGCGCGCTGGGCCACGCCGGCGATCAGCCGAAACTGATCGCGCGCGGTCAGATGACGCCGGACTGGGCCTTTCGCGGCAATATGGTGGCGGCCGCCAGCCTGTACAGCAATGCGCGCGATCTGATTCGCTACCTCGATGCGCATCTGCACAGCGATGCGCACGGCGCGCTCGGTCAGGCGCTGGCGCAGGTCAATTATCCTTATGAGCAGCATGGCAACCAGGCGCAGAATATCGCCTGGGTAACCGATACTTATGGTCAGCAGCAGATCACTTATCAGGTGGGGTATATTGGCGGTTATGCCAGTTTTATCGGCTACGATCGCGCCCACGGCAATGCCATCGTGGTGCTGCAAAACGCCTTCAACTGGAGCAACTATCTCGGCATTGCGCTGCTGCGTGATTTGGCGCGTAAAGATCGCCGGGTGCTGAACACGGTTGCTTGCAATTTTGCTGCTCAGCAAAGCGCGCCGCCTGAGGTATGCTGTGGAGCGAAATTTGACGCGCAAAGCGCGGCGCGGGAACCTTCCGCACGTGGCGCTTGTCAGTAAATGGGACAGTTAAATAATTAACCAGAGTGGAAATCACCAATGCGCAGGACACACGTCACCCTTCTTTCAGCAGGAATTTTTCTGGGCGCTTTAAGCCTGACGCCAGCAGCGCTGGCAGAAGGTGAGCAAACCGATAGCGTACCGATGCCGCCGCAGGTACAGCAAACCGCACCGGACGCCTCAGCGCCAGCGGCCACCAGCGATGCGCCCGCCAGCAGTGAACCGGCAGAATCCAGTGGCGATGTCGCGCCGATTCGCCCGTCACAAAACGGTCCGGGTGAAGCGCCATCCGCCGCCAATAATTACGATCTGCACACTATCATCATCGATTACAAAGAGTATAAAGTCGGTGACGTCGTGCCGGATGAGTACCGTAAAAAGCAGTACACCATCGTTGAGTGGCAGCCGCGCCACCTGCCTGCACCGCAGGAAGGCACGCACTGGGCTTACATCAACGCTAACTACATCCTGATCACTGACGACAGCGGCAAGATCGTGATGGGCAAATCCGGCGACATTTTCTTCAAGGGTTAATGCCCGGCAGCAGGCGCGCCAACTGCGCCACGCCTGCCATTATCTGACTGGTGCTGGTATTACCGTATCCCAGCACCAGTCCCTGCTGTTTTTGCCCGCCCAGATAAAAGCCGGACAGCGCGCCAGGCGCATAGCCATGGCGAAACAGCTGCGCCGTCAGCGCCACATCATCCACCGTATCCGCCAGCGGCAACACCAGATGCATACCGCACTCACCGCCCAGCAGCGGCACCTGAGCACCAAATGTCTCCTGTAGCGCAGCCCGCAGCGTGGCCTGCCGCTGACGATACAGGCGGCGCATTTTGCTCAGGTGGCGATTGAAATCTCCGCTGCGTAGAAACAGCGCCAGCGCCTGCTGTTCCGGCCGGTTACCGCCGCGTAACAGCTCATGCAAGGCCGGCCGCAGCCGCGGCAGTAGCGGGGCAGGCAGCACCATGTAGCCGATGCGCAGCGCCGGAAACAGGGTTTTGCTGAAGGAGCCGATGTAAATTACCGGCGTCGGCTGCGCCATGCCCTGCATCGCGGCGATGGGCTCGCCGCTGTAGCGAAAATCGCTGTCGTAATCATCTTCGATAATCCACGCCTGATGCCGCTGTGCCGCCGCCAGCAGCGCCAGCCGGCGCGCGGCACTCATGATCGCGCCGGTGGGATACTGATGCGTCGGCGTGGTGTAAATCAGCCGCGGCGGGCGCTGCTGCCAGTCCTGCGCTGTCGGTGCCAGTCCCTGTGCATCTACGGCAATCGGCTCGATCTGCAGATCGCCGAGGCGCATCGCCGCTTTGGCGCCGCGATAGCCCGGCTCTTCCACCCAGCCGGTGTCACCACGATTGGTGAGCAGCGCGACGCACAGCGTCAGCGCCTGCTGCGCGCCTTCGGTAATCACAATCTGCTGCGGCGCACAGCGCACGCCGCGCGCCAGCGCCTCACGCAGCGCCAGCTCACCCAGCGGATCGCCGTAGCCCAGCAGCTGTGCCTGCTGCGCGGTTTGATTGAGCGCGCGACGCCACTGCGCCAGCGGGAAATGCGCCAGCGCCGGCGTGCTCGGGCGCAGTGCCAGCTCCTGGCTGGAGAGGCGATGCAGCGAATGCAACCGGGAAGCGCGCGCGGAAACCGGCCAGTCGGCGCTGTCGTCGGACGCCTGCGCTGGCAGCGGCGTGTGCGCCAGCCGGCTGACGCGGCTTCCCTGGCGGTCGCTGAGGATAAATCCTTCCGCCTGCAGCTGTGACCAGACGGCGATCACCGTATTGCGCGACACCTGCAGTTCAGCCGCCAGCTGGCGGGTCGCCGGCAGGCGCGTGCCCGCCGCCAGCTGACCATTCAGTATCGCCTGGCGCAGCCGCTGATACAGCTGCTGTTGCAGTGTCAGGCTGCCGTCGGCCTCTAGCGGTGCCAGCAGCAGCGAATGCCGGTTTAGTGCGCGCATCGGCGCCTCCGTGGATCTATCGATTTATCATATTGTGGCGCTTTTTTCTGAACCAGCAAAGTGGCACGCTGCACGCTGTCACTCTCACACAGAAGGAATCGCCGTATGTCATCGCAGACCAATCGTTATGGACAACCCATCGGCCCGGCGCTGGAGGCGTGGCAGCCGCGCCCGCTGCCGCAGGGGCAGATTTTCACCGGACAATATTGCCGGCTGGAGCCGCTGGATGCCGCACGTCACGGTCGCGAGCTGTATGCGGCTTATGCGCTGGCGGAAGATGACCGCGACTGGACCTGGCTGCCGGTCGGGCGCTTTGACGATGAAGCGTCTTATCTGGCGTTTGCGCAGCAGTGCCAGCAGAGTCCGGATTACCTGCACTTCGCGGTTATTGACCGGCAAAGCGGGCAGGCGATCGGCTCGCTGGCGCTGATGCGCATTGAACCGCAGCACGGTGTGATGGAAGTCGGCTTTGTGGTGTTCTCTCCGTTGCTGAAGCAAACCCGCATGGCCACCGAAGCCCACTATCTGCTGATGCGTTACGCCTTCGAACAACTCGGCTATCGTCGCTACGAGTGGAAATGCGACAGCTGTAACCAGCCGTCGTACAACGCCGCACTGCGGCTGGGCTTCCGTTATGAAGGCACGTTTCGTCAGGTGGTGGTGTATAAAAATCGCAGCCGGGATACCGCCTGGTTCTCTATCATCGACAGCGAATGGCCGCAGGTGAAGCTGGGCTTTGAGCGCTGGCTGGCGGCAGACAATTTCGACGCTCGCGGGCAACAACGCGCCAGGCTGGAGACATTACGTCAGGTCTGATGCGCGCGCCGGGCTGGCTGCCCGGCTAACCGGCAAAAATATATTTGGCGGCTGACAACACAAAGGCACTGGCCATCGCCATCATCAGCCGCCGATGCCAGAGATTATCGCGTTTGAGCTCATTGAAACCGAGCTGCATGCGATGGTCGAGATCCAGCAGGCGCTCATCCACTTTTTCAAAGCGTTTATCAATTTGCCTGAATTGCTCATCCATCTTTTCAAAGCATTTATCAATTTGCCTGAATCGCTCATCGATTTGTTCAAAACGCTGATCGATTTTCCTGAATTGCTCATCGATTTGTTCAAAGCGTTGATCGATTTTCCTGAATTGCTCATCGATTTGTTCAAAGCGTTGATCGATTTTCCTGAATTGCTCATCCATCTTTTCAAAGCGTTGATCAATTTTCCTAAATTGTTCATCGATTTGTTCAAAACGTTGATCGATTGTTCTGAATTGCGCATCCACTTTTTCAAAGCGTTTATCGATTGATCTGAATTGCGCATCCACCTTTTCGAAGCGTTGATCGATTTGTTCAAAGCGTTGATCAATTTTCCGGAATTGCTCATCGACGTTGTCAAACCGCAGCTCAATGGCTTTAAACGTATGGCGGACCTCATTTTCAAAATGCCTGAGGCTCTGTGCCAGTTTATCGACACGTTGCGCGGTGGCGTGATTTGCCCGCATCACGCCTTCCATGGCCTGCGAAAGGTGCGTTTTAGTCAGGCTGTTTTCCTGCTGCATTTCGGCAAAAATGTCGACCATCACTTCGGCCTGGTGATCGGCCACGCCCGCCTGCTGCAGCGCTTTGAATGCCTTATGGGTGTTCATCATCGTCGGTATCATCCCTGTTGCTCCTGGTCGCCTTTCCTGTTGCCTGCAAGGTTATCCAGGTGGTGATAGTTGCACCATGTGATGATGTGGATTTTGCGCGACGTCTCGAAAAATATCAATTCGTACAAAGAGTAACGCTAAGCGGCAATAAAAAGGGCCTGCACGCTGGCAGGCCCTGGTCTGGCACGCATTTTTATCACTTTTCGGGCTGCGGAATTATTTTTATCTCCGCCATGCCGATACCGAGTTTGCGTGGATCCTGACCGGTAATGTTGCCGAGATTAGACAGCTGTGGTTCTGGCGGCGTGATGATCAGGTTGCGGCTGGCGCCGGGGTTGGTGAAATGCAGCGTTTGCGTGGAGAACGCGTCACCCAGATTGAGCTGCTGCACTTGCTCGCCGACGCGCACCGGAATCGGTCGATGGGCGTTAGCCCCATAGGCGCGTGCGGTGATCACCACGTCAAAGCGCGCCGGCAGCGGATCGATATATTCAATGTTCACCTCCGGCGCGAGGTTGGCGTTCGACCAGCGCCCCCAGCTTTCTGGCCGTGAAATACCGCTAAAGCGCTTCACGCTGGCCGGCGCGCCCGGCACGGTCAGCAGGAAGCTGTCCGCCTGGTAGCGAATGGCATTATCCTCGATGCGCATTTGCTGCTCGTTGAGCTGGTAGGTCGCCGCACTGACCTTCACCTGCGGGAACTGCGCTTTGCCCTGCCACACCGGCTGGTCGATGCGCGTCACCGTGGGTTGTCCGCCGGTCTGGCCCATCGCCAGACAGAGATCGGTCGACAGCGCCAGCGCCGGCTGCCACAGCCGGCCCATTTTGAAGCAGCGATCGACCCAGACAAACTTATCGCTGGCAGCAAAATCGGCCAGCTGGAAGCGCAGCGGCGCGGCGTATTCGCCTTCCGGCAGCGGCTCTACCTGATGATCGGATACGCGGAACAGGATCGGCAGCCTGAACGTCGCGCCCGAGAAGCTAAAGGTATTTTTGGGCTGGTCGATGGTGAACGTCTTCATCTGGCTGGGGAAATTCCACAGCTGAATGATATCGGCTTTCCACGCCGTGACCTTCTTCGCCATGTCATCGAACTGGCTGGAGAGCGAGGCCGAAGACAGCCCGCTGCGGCCAAGGCCAATCGCGTTATCACCGCCGAGAATATCCAGCACCGTGGCGCCGTTATCCAGCGTGCTGCGCTTGCCGTCCAGCACCTCGGCCTGCGGCTGGTCGCCACGGATCACCATAAACAGATCGCGGCGCGGCTGCTTGATCAGATACTGATGCGCCGTGTTATTCATCGCCAGATGATCGGAACTCACCACAATCACGGTGTTTTTAAACCACGGCGAGGCTTTGATGCGGGCAATCAGGCGCGCCACGTGCTCCTGGGAACAGGCCACCGCGCTAAACGACTGGTTGGGTTTGCCGTCATAGCTGTAACTTTTGCGCTGACAGCTGCGCGAAATAAAGCCGTCCGGATGATGGGTGTCCACGGTGAGTGTAAACAGCGCAAAGCGTTTCTGCTGACGCGACAGCTCCTCATACTTTTCAAACACTTCATCCATCACCGTATCGTCGTAAAAGCCCCAGTTGTTACGGTAGCTGGGGTCGGCGACGCGGCTCTTCAGCTCCTGCGAGCCGTACATGTTGGCGGCGTCAAAACCGTGTGACAGCAAAAAAGTGTCTTTACCGGCAAAGCGCAGGTCTGCGCCCTGAATAAACCAGTTCTCATAGCCGGAGTGTTTGAGAATATCGCCGAGGCAGATATTTTGCGGATAGAAGCTGGAAAGTGAAGCCGAGGCGTTGCCGTCGAACGGCGCAAACAGCGGAATACCGCACTGTGACGCCACCATGCCGGCGATGGTGTAATCGGTGCCGGGCAGTTGTTCGGTATTGCTGAAGTCAATGCTGTGATCTTTTTCGCGGCTCAGCTCTGGTGCCAGTCCAGGAAAAGCCTGTTGATCGAAGTAGGTGCGCTCAAGGCTTTCGCCGTAGATATACACCAGGTTGAGCTTCGGCGCGTTAATCTGCTTGTTCGGCGTTTTGTAATAAGTTTCGAAATCCGAGTCAGCCTGGCGCGCGTGGGAGGCGATCAGCTCTTTCACCTGGCGAAACGCCGGCGTGGTTTGCACCGAGCCGGCAGCACAGGCGATCGCCAGCAGGCTCCAGCCGAGATGATGCGGACGTTTATGCCGGCGCAACACCCAGGAGAGAAAACAAAACAGTAAAAACAGGCCGATGATCAAGCCAAGCGCCGGTACCACATATTTGCTCACGCCCGCGCCGGTCAGGCTGTTGGTCAGGGTATAGAGCACCGCATCGTTGATGCCATCGCCGGTAAAATAGTTGCTGGCATACAGCGTAGCGTTGAGCACGATGAACAGGGTGAGCAGCAGCAAGATCAGGATAAACCAGAATTTATTTCGCCCGGCTTTATACGAATAGACTGCGATCGCAGCCAAAAAGAGCACTATTGAAAGCAACTCCAACGGCAGATCCTCACATTAAGTAAAAAGAACGCGTTACCTGCGTCTGCGGCCCTCTGCGGGGGTTTTGCGTCAATCTATATTGGCTGTCACAGGGCTGCAACACATCCAACCAGATTTGTGCGATGCATTGCGAATCGTTTAAGGCGGGTTTAGGCGGAGTCTGATTTAGTCTGGCAGCAACCGGCGCGCTGCTGCCAGCCAGGGCGGGCGCGGGCGTTACAACTTACCGGTGAGATACTGCGCTTCGCCGTCGGCAAAGCTCCAGTCACCTTTGCTGTTGGTGATAAAACTGATCATCAGATCGTTGCCCTGCACGCCACAATTCTCCCGCAGCTCGCGCGCTAACTCTGCCATGAAGTGCGTTTTCTGTTCTTCACTTCTTGGGCTGGTGTACACGCGCACCATCACCAGATTGTCGCTGCGCGCAAAGCCCAGCCCGGTATCCTGAAAGACCATCTGATAACGCTTGTTTTCATGAACAATCTGGTAACGATCGCGCGCCGGAACCTTAAATGCCGTGAGTACTGCGCGATGCGCTGCGTCGAGTAAGGTACGAATCTCTGCTTCAGAACGGCCCTGAATAACATCAAAAGTCAGTAACGGCATCAATAAATCCTCGTTTTTGCCCACGCGGAAAGAGTAGGATGAAACGCTATGCTGCCGCTTGCTGCCGGAAAGAAAAAGCGCGCTGATTAAAATGATTATTTATTATTTTGAACAATCCTGATGAAAGAAATTAAAACCGATGCACTCTGGGTGCATTTGCACTGGCTGACGGTGCTGGCGGAACAGGGCAGTTTTACCCGCGCGGCTGAACGCCTGGATGTCAGTAAAGCGGCGATGAGCCAGAAAATCAAAGAACTGGAGCAGATGGCGGGCGTGGCGCTGGTGCAGCGCACCACGCGCAGCGTGCGGCTGACGTCGGCCGGTGAAAAGCTGGTGGACGACCTGCGTGAGCCGTTTGCGCGCATCGCGCAGAGCTTCTTTAGCGTGCGTGACGAAGCCGGGCCGGTGCGCGGTCTGGTGCGCATCAGCGCGCCGGTGGCGTTTGCCCGGCAGCAGCTGGTGCCGATTATCGGCGACTTTCTGCGCGACTATCCGCAGGTGCGGTTGCAGCTCAACGTCAGCGATCGGCTGGTGTCGCTGGGCAGCGAAGGATTCGATCTCGCCATTCGCCACAGCCAGCAGCTGCCGGAAACGCACGTCGCGCTGCCGCTGTGTGAAACGCGCACGCTGCTGGTGGCCGCGCCGGACTATCTGACCCGTCACGGTACGCCAGATTCGCCGCAGGCGCTGCAGCAGCATAACTGCCTCTATTATCCGCGCGGGCTGGAGTCGCCGCAGTGGCGCTTTCGTCTGCACAGCGATGACAGCGAAACGGTGCAGGTGAAGATTCAGGGTAATTTCGCCACTAATAACAGCGAGTCGATTCGTGACGCTGCGCTGCAGGGGCTGGGCATTGCCATGCTGCCGGACTTCAGCGCCAGCGCGGCGCTGGCCAGCGGCACGCTGCAGCAGGTGCTGCCGGAGTGGCAGGCGGTCGATGCCTTTGCCGACCGCCTGTGGGTGGTGCGGCCTTACGCAGCGCAGGTACCGCGTGCCGTCACCACCTTTATCCACTGGCTACGCACGCGCTTTGTTGATGGGTGAGGCCAGCGGCGCGCTGAGCGGTGCTGTGGGCTGCATCATCGCCCCCAGCAGGCTGCGACGGTTATAGTTACCGAGACGCAGATTGAAGTCGAGATGCAACTGCTCAATGCCGCTCAGCTTGATCACCGGCGGCGGCGTATGCGGGCGCTGATGGAACAGTACCGTGTGCGCAAAGGCATCACTTTGCCAGTTGTTCAGCCGCTGATAGTAATACGCGTTGGCCTCGCATTTACGCAGATACAGGTTCACGCGGCGATGTTCGCGCATCGCCGCCTGCTGCGCCAGCGAACCCAGCTGCTGTGCCGGCTCGGCGATTTTCTGCGTCAGCAGAGCAAAATCATCGCGCTTTGCCAGCTCATTAAAATAGTTGTGCGCCCCCAGATGCTTGATCGGCGCGTACTGTTTTTGCCACTCGCGAATAAAAGGATTATTGGGCGCAGCGGCAAGAAACCAGTTTTCAATCACCGGTGCCAGATAGTTGACGGTGGCAATTTCACGGTAATAGCCAATCACATCCATGCGGCGTTCCTGATGCGCACGGTGCACCCAGCTCAGGTCTTCAAATAACAGCGTGCTGCAGTCAATCGCAATGCCGCCGTAGCGTAATAATAATTCGAGGCGAATGACTTCACTTTTTTGCTGCTCGCTTAATTGTGTCGAGGTAAAAATAAAATCCGGCAGGACTTCTTTAAGCGTTAAACGGTTTAATACATACACCTGATGATCGGTATTATCCTGACGCAGCTGCTGGATATTTAACGCCATCGATTTCGGTAAATATTCATTGTCCCAGTACATCCAGATTTTTTTGGGTATTTCCGGCAGCGCTTTCTCACCCGAAAGCAACACGATATTGTCCTCTTCGCTGGGATCATATTCCGGCGCGCAGAGCGCAGTATGCTGTTTTTTCTGCAGTAATGTCTGGCCGGTGAAGGCGATTCTCTGCCAGTGTTGCCAGAGCGTAAGGGCTGGCTGGAGACGTTTTTTTGTCATGATGCACCTGATTATTGTGATTATGGGGAGCAAAGATTCCCTGATGCTGGCGGCTTGAGCGCGCTTATGTGTCCTGACGGCTGTGTGTAAAAAGACTACCCTTGCTTAATAATCGATCCGCAGCGGCAAGGCTACGAATTTTTTTCGCTTTCAGATTTACCGGAAACGCCGGGATCCGGGATGGCTAAAAAGAGGTATCAATAAAATGATGAGGGAGTGTGTTTTTTATTTTTCTCGATTAAGACTATTCCTAATAAAATAACCCTCTGCAGGCGCAGGCTGCGGCGCGGAATAAAAATGAGCGATCGGCGGTCCGTTAACCGCGCTGTATTTTCCCCTGGCCTCGCCGCCGCTTGCCCAACGCGGAGGCAGGTTAGCTACGCTTAGAGCAGGCAACGAAAAAAAGGAGGCACTATGCAGCCACACAAGCGTGGGTTACTGGCGGTTGATAAGCAGGGCAACCGCGTGCTGTTTCTCAATCCCGACAGCTTCGCCGTTGAGCAGGAGCTGAATGCCTTACCGCCGCGACCGCATGAGCTGCTGATGCTGCCCGCGCTGGAGAAGGCGTATGTGCCGATCTACGGTGATGGCGTCCACGGCGACAATCCGCATCCGGGGCACAAGGTGGCGATTATCGATTTGCGCCGGCGGCAAATCAGCGGCTTTATCAATCTGTCACCGCTCAAGGCGCCGCACAGCGGTCAGCTGGGACGCGATGGCAAAGTGTATTTGTGCTGTGAACACAGTGCCGCGGTGGCGGTGATCGATCCGCACAGCGACACGCTGGAGAAAACCATCCGGCTGCCGTCGCACAACGCGCACCGGCTGACGCTCTCGCCCAGCGGCCGCAAGCTGTTTACTGAAAACGAAGAGGACGCCAGCATCACGGTAGTAGATCTGTGCGAGGCGGAAGGGCGCATCATTGACAACATCCTGCTGCCGGGACCGATTGCCGGCATTGCCGCCTCGCCAAAGCACCCCTATCTGGTGGCCAGCGCGGCAGACGCGCCGCTGCTGTACGTGGTGGATCGTCAGAGCCATCGTATCCGCCAGCGCATCACGTTGCCCGGCCATCAGCAGCCATGCCAGGTGGTGCGCTTCAGTGCCAGCGGTGAGCGGCTGGTGGCGATTGGCGACGGGGAAGGAGTGGTGACGCTGTTTGACGACTTGCTTAATCCGTTGGGTGACGTTGCGGTCGGCAATCAGCCGATGGATGGCTGTTTTAGCGCCGATAACCGCAGCCTGCTGATCGCTAATCAGGGTGACGGTTCGCTTAGCCTGATCGATCTGACGCAGATGAAGGTCATCGCCACGCCGCAGGCTGGCACCGGCTGCGAAGTCCTGAGCTACTTTCAGCTGTCGTCCTGAGTGCGAAAGCCGCCATCAAATAAACGGCCGGTGATAAATCGCGCTGCTCCAGTGGCGGCTGCTGGCGTGTTTTTCTGCCTGCCAGCCGCGCTTGCGCAGTTGGCGCGCAATCAGTTTGTTCATAATACCGTGGCCCACCAGCAGCACCGTGCCCTGTTGCGACAGGGCAATCAGTTTGTCTGCCGCCCGCTGCGCGCGCTGCCGGGCATGCTGCACTGATTCCACGCGCCCGGCGTAACCGCATAGCCACAGCAGGCGCAGCAGCGCCAGCCACAGCGTCAGCGGCAGATGCAGGCGCGCGAACGGCAGCAGCGGCATCGCCACTTCACTGAACACCTCATCCACGTCCTGCGCCTGCAGACCGAGCCGCGCCAGCGATGAACGCGCGCGCGGCAACGGGCTGCAGGCAATCACGCTGGCCATGCGCGCAATCGCCATACTGCGTGGCGGCGGCGCATCACAAATCACCGCCTGGTCGTAGCCTTCACACCAGTCCGCCAGCGCCCGCGCCGTAAAGCGCCCGCTTACCGGATGGTCTGGCTTGCCGTGTCGCATGAGGATAATGGTCATAATGCTCCTGAGTGAAGGTCATCCAGTCTACTGCAGGCACGCAGGATTTCGCGCGGCCCGGGCGGTTTTAAGAATAATGCCCGGGTGTCATCAAAACTTAACTGAAATGTGCGAAAACGGCGCGGTGAAAGTTTGGTCGCCGTTTTTGCCAATGATAAGCAATAGTCGTTAATCACGCAGCGTGCGTGGATTTTTTAATGACGCTGGCTGTAATGTAATGTCATGAATTAACGCCGTTTTTATCTTTTTCTTCTGAACCATTGTGAAGATAAGTTAATTATTTTCCTGTTGATCACTTGATTTATCTACGCGCGTAGATAGACTGTCTTCACAGTGACAACTCACGGTGCCAGAGACGAAGTTGGCCTTGAGATGACCCAGTTACATTTGCCGTGCTAATGCGATCGATGAAAAAAACATCGGCGAAATCAGGCAAATAGATGAATTCCAACACCAGGGAATTCTTTACTGACCTTTCATCCAGGTTTGCCTACTGAACGTCGCCACCGGGGAGTTCCGCTTGTTGCCAGGGAACCGACCCACGGATGGGCGTTTACTGTTTTCACCTCTTTCAGGGAAATGGTTATGACGGTACATCACTCCGTTACGCAACAAGGTTCACCCGCTTCCGCCGCCGATGCGCGGCTGGAAACCACCTCCGGGCGCAAAGATTTCTGGCGCGCCACCTTCTCCTGCTGGCTGGGCACCGCGATGGAATACGCGGATTTCGCCCTGTATGGCCTCGCTGCCGGCATCATTTTTGGCGATGTGTTCTTCCCCGAAGCCACCCCGGCGATGGCGCTGCTCTCCAGCTTTGCCACCTGGTCGGTCGGCTTTATTGCACGCCCGATCGGGGCGCTGCTGTTTGGCTGGATTGGCGATCGCAAGGGCCGCAAGGTAGTGATGATCAGCACCATCATTCTGATGGGCGCTTCGACCACGCTGATCGGCCTGATTCCTTCCTATGCAACGATTGGCCTGTGGGCGCCGGCCTGCCTGGTGCTGCTGCGTTTTACGCAGGGGCTGGGCGCCGGCGCAGAGCTCTCGGGCGGCACGGTGATGCTGGGTGAATACGCGCCGGTTGAGCGCCGTGGCCTGGTGTCGTCGGTGATTGCGCTTGGTTCCAACAGCGGCACGCTGATTGCGTCGCTGGTGTGGCTGGCGGTGATTCAGATGGATAAAGCCACGCTGCTCGACTGGGGCTGGCGTATTCCGTTCCTCAGCAGCGTGCTGATTGCTGCGGTCGCGCTGTGGATTCGCCGTCATCTGCGTGAAACGCCGGTGTTTGAGCGTCAGCAGGCGGAACTGCAGGCGCAGCGCCATGAAACGCTGGCGCAAAGCGCGACGCAACCCGACAGCCGCAGCTTCTGGCAGCGCAGCCGCGCCTTCTGGACCATGGTAGGCCTGCGCATCGGTGAGAACGGCCCGTCCTATCTGGCACAGGGCTTTATCGTCGGCTACGTCGCCAAAGTGCTGATGCTGGACAAATCGGTGCCGACCACCGCGGTGTTCATCGCCTCGCTGCTCGGTTTCCTGATCATCCCGTTTGCCGGCTGGCTGTCGGACCGCTTTGGCCGACGCATCACCTATCGCGGCTTCTGCCTGTTACTGATGGTTTACGCCTGGCCCGCCTTTAGCCTGATGGACAGCCGCGAGCCGGCCATCGTGATTCCGGTGATTGTGGTGGGGATGGCGCTGGCGTCGCTGGGCATCTTTGGCGTGCAGGCGGCATGGGGCGTGGAGATGTTTGGCGTTAAACACCGTTACACCAAAATGGCGGTTGCCAAAGAGCTGGGGTCTATTCTTTCAGGAGGCACCGCACCGCTGGTGGCGGCGGCGCTGCTGTCGTTTACCGGCCACTGGTGGCCGATTGCCGTGTACTTCTCGGCCATGGCGACCATCGGTTTCCTCACCACCTTTGTGGCACCGGAAACGCGCGGACGCGATCTGAATCTGCCGGAGGATGCTATCTGACGCGCAGGATCGTGCAACATTCTTTGATTACGCTGGCCGGTACTCCCGGCCAGCGGCATTAACGCAGAGGCAATATTGGCGAAATCCCCAACCGGAAATGTGACACGCAGTGACGTCGCCAAAGCCGCCGGAACCTCGGTGGCGGTGGTCAGCTATGTGATCAACAACGGACCGCGTCCGGTGGCCGAAGCCACGCGTCAGCGCGTGCTGGCCGCCATCCAGCAAACCGGCTATCGCCCGAATGCGGTGGCGCGCGCACTGGCCTCCGGCAGTACCAAAACCTTTGGCCTGATCGTGCCGAATATCGCAAACCCGTTTGTCGCCTCAATGGCGCACGTGCTGCTGCAGGAGTCGCTGAACCACGGCCACGTAATGCTGCTGGGCGATGCCGGCGACGATCGCCAGCGCGAGCTGGAGCTGATTCAGGGTTTGCTGAATCGTCAGGTGGATGGCCTGTTTTACACCAGCGTCGATCGCCATCCCTATATTGACGTCATCCAGGCGAGCGGAACGCCGCTGGTGATGCTGGACCGCATCGAACCGCGTCCCGGCGTCAGCATGCTGTGCGTGAACGAACGTGAAGCGGCGCGCCAGGTCACGGCGCATCTGCTCAGCCACGGCTATCAGCAGGTCGGCATGATCAGCGGTCCGCGTGAGATGCTTAACGCGCAGGATCGTATTCAGGGCTGGCGCGACGCCATGGCGCAGCACGGGCTGACGGTAGATGAAGCGCTGATTTTTCCGGCCGGCTATTCGCGCCAGGGCGGTTACGACGCCGGGCAGCGCATGATTGCCAGCGGCCGGGTGCCGCGCGCGCTGTTTACCAGTAACGAAGGGCAGGCGATTGGCTGTATTCGCGCGCTGTCCGAACATGGCCTGCGCGTGCCGCACGATGTCGCGCTGGTGTGTTTCAACGGTACCGAGCAGTCGGCCTTTCATGTGCCCACGCTCACCACCGTGCGCCAGCCGCTGCGCGAAATGGCACGCAGCGCCATCGCCATGCTGAAAAACGGTCATGGCGAGGCGCAGCTGGCCGAATTTCCTCACCATCTGGAGATCGGTGAGTCCTGTGGCTGCCAGCTATCTCAACAAAAATAAATATATAACATTATGAAAAGACTAATTATTGATTGTGATCCGGGGAATGGTATTGCTGGCGCTAACACCGATGACGGGCTGGCGCTGGCCTTAGCGCTGGCGTCACGCGCGCTGGCCGTTGAGCTGATCACCACCGTGAGCGGCAACACGCCGAGCGCGGTGGGAGCGCGGGTGGCTAAAGATCTGCTGCAGCGGCTCGGACTGAACATTCCGGTAGTGCAGGGCGCGCTGCAGGCGCTGCGCGAAGATCCGGCGCCGTGGCGCGCGCGGCTGGATAACGTCGCCGACCCGGCGCTGGGCGAACTGTGGCGCGGCGTGCGTCAGCCGCAGATGGTGGCAGCGGACGGCAACGATGCGGCGGGCGTGATGGGCCAGCTGATTTGTGACAATCCCGGCGAGTTTACGCTGGTGGCAATAGGCCCGCTGACCAACGTGGCGCAGGCGCTGCAGCGCTATCCGCAGATGGCGGATTCCGTAGCGGAGATCGTCATTATGGGCGGCGTATTCGCGCTGGATGACTACATCAAAGACACCAATTTTGGCCTCGATCCGGAAGCGGCGCATCAGGTGCTGCACAGCGGCGCCACCATCACGCTGGTGCCAATGGATGCCACCACGCAGACGCTGCTGACCCATCAGGATCTCACGCGCCTGACCGCCTGCGATCATCCACTGCCGCAGTTTGTGCGCGAAACGCTGCGACCGTGGATTGATTACTCCATCCGCACCCGCCATCTGCCGGGTTGCTGGATCCACGATGCGCTGGTCATTGCCTGGCTGCTCAACCAGCGCGTGGCGGACGGCGTGGATTATCACGTCGATATTGAGCTGCGTCCCGGTGCCACGCGCGGCAAGACCTGGCGCTATCGCACGCCGCTGCGGCTGGATGTCGGCGTGCCGGCGGACGCGGGCGCACTGGTGCATGTGATGCAGAACGTAAACAATCCGCTGCTGCTGGAAGTGATTGAGCAGACGTTCAACGGATTGAAACGCTGAGATTTTGCTGCGGCGCGCGGTCTCCCGGCCGGAGTACCGTGCGCCGCTTTCCTGCCGACACGCTTCCTTACATCGCGAATCACTCGCTGACAATTCCCCGCCGCGCGGCGCCTTTCTGACATGCTATATACAAATGGTTAACACAATAATAACCAGTGCAACCATTCGCTGGATAACGTTCCAATAAAAATCTGGCCGCGAGCCGGAAGCAATCAGACAGGATACCCTTATGTTTAACTGGACTGCGACCCAGCGCAACGTGGCTTTCGCCAGTTTCGCCAGCTGGACGCTGGATGCGTTCGACTTCTTTATTCTGGTGTTTGTGCTCAGCGATCTTGCGCGCTACTTCAACACCAGCGTCTCCGATGTTTCCATTGCCATTATGCTGACGCTGGCCGTACGACCGGTGGGCGCATTGATCTTTGGCCGGCTGGCGGAAAAATATGGCCGCCGGCCGATCCTGATGCTCAACATCGTGCTGTTTTCGCTGTTTGAGTTGCTGTCGGCATGGTCGCCCAACTTTGCTGCCTTCCTGACCTTCCGCGTGATTTACGGCGTGGCGATGGGTGGCATCTGGGGCGTGGCCTCTTCGCTGGCGATGGAAACCATTCCCGACCGTTCGCGCGGCCTGATGTCCGGCATCTTCCAGGCCGGTTATCCGTGCGGCTATCTGCTGGCGTCGATAGTGTTTGGCCTGTTCTTCGAACAGGTGGGCTGGCGCGGCATGTTCCTGATTGGCGCGCTGCCGATTCTGCTGCTGCCGTTTATCTATTTTAAAGTGCCGGAATCGCCGGTATGGCTGGCGGCACGCGAGCGTAAAGAGAATCACGCGCTGCTGCCCATCATCCGCCAGCACTGGAAAATCTGTATTTACATGGTGCTGCTGATGGCCTGTTTTAACTTCTTCAGCCACGGCACGCAGGATCTCTATCCGACGTTCCTGAAAGTGCAGCACCAGTTTGACGCCCACACGGTGAGCATTATCGCCATCGGCTATAACATCGCGGCGATGCTCGGCGGCATTACGTTCGGCTCGCTGTCCGAGCGTATCGGGCGTAAAAAAGCCATCATGCTGGCGTCGTTTCTGGCGCTGCCGGTGCTGCCGCTGTGGGCGTTCTCCAGCGGTTCCTGGGCGATTGGGATCGGCGCGTTCCTGATGCAGTTTATGGTGCAGGGCGCATGGGGCGTGGTACCGACCTACCTGACCGAGCTGGTGCCGGCCAATGCGCGTGCGGTACTGCCGGGCTTCGTTTATCAGCTGGGGAATTTAATTGCTTCGGTCAACGCCACGCTGCAGTCACGCATTGCCGAAGCCCACGGCGGTAACTACGGACTGGGCATGGCGATTGTCGCCGGCACGGTGGCGGTGCTGATTTGCGTGTTCGTGGCGTTTGGCCGCGAGACGCGCGGCATCGAAATATCCGGGGCGGTGGCGAAAGAGACGCGTTAACGCGCCTCGCAGACGTCAATCCATTTCGCCGCCGTGAGCTCAGCCATGCGCTGCGGCGAAATGCGCACCGCGCTGTGAATCGAACCGGCCGCAGGTAACACTTCATCGAAACTGCGCAGCGACACATCGCAATAGACGGTCAGCGGATTTTCCAGCCCGAACGGGCACACGCCGCCGACCGGATGGCCGGTCCAGTTCACCACCTCATCCACGCTCAGCATGCGCGCTTTTGCCCCGAGCGCCGCCTTCAGCTTGCGGTTATCCAGCCGGGCGTCGCCGCGCGTGACAATCAGCACCACGCTCTCTTTCACTTTCAGCGACAGGGTTTTGGCGATTTGCCCCGGCGCCACGCCATGTACGCGTGCGGCCAGTTCTACGGTGGCAGTGCTTTCCGGCATCTCGATGATGTCGATATCCGGTGCGTGTTCGGCAAAGAAGTGCCGTACCGACTCCAGGCTCATTTTTTTCTCCGGTAAAAACAGAGCGTAAAAGCTGCCATAAGGCGGGAAAGCTGTAAACGGGAGAAACGGAGAATCTGTAACAGAATACGCCGCGCTTACACGGCATTTAACGTGCAGTTACCGCAGCGTTCGACGTCCGGAATGCGATAGCGCTGGCAGCAGCTACGCCGCTCCATCGCGCCGTTGCGCGGGATCATGGTGCGATACAGCGGATTATCACTGCCGTCGGACAGGGATTTGCTGAAAAACAGCGCCTGTTCCAGTTGATGCCGGGTGGCCGCAGGCAGCTGCTGCTGCAGTTCGCCAAGGAACCAGTAAAACGAGAAGCCTAAGTTGTTCCAGATCAGCCGCGCGTTGATATCACCGTGCTGCGCCATGCCGTTAACGGCGGGGATCAGGCCGTGCTGAATCAGGCGTTCGATACGCTGCTGCGGATTGAGATAGCGCGCATCCTCATCCTCCTGCACATCAATCCAGAAGGCGCAGGGATGGCCGTTTTCGTGGAACTCAACGTGGATACGCTGCGGCGAGCAGTCGAGCGCGCGCGGCTCCTGCAGCAGCGCCAGCATTAATGGCGGCAGCAGCAGGCCAAAATACCACTGGGCCCACAGCGACTGCAGCGGTTTGGCTTCCTGCGGAACATCGGGATGGTGGCGATAGAGATAGTCGCTGTAGCGCTGCGTCAGGCGGCGATAGTGAAACGGCGTGGACCATTCGGCCAGCGTCAGCGTGCCTGCGGGGGCCGGCTGGCCCAGCTTCACGTTTTCCCGCATGTAGCTGCGCTGGTCGCACATCAGATCTTCCAGCGCGCTGGCTAAGCTGCGATCGCTCTGCATAAAGATCAGCGGATGCGCGCTAAAGCGATGATCCTGACGCGTGATGATGGCCATGCGGCTCCTGAGTGAAAACGGGAAGCGAAAAACAAATGATAATCGTTCCCGATTCACTGAGCAAGATGCCAGCAGCGCTCACTGCCTGGCCACCGCGCATTTTGCGTGAAATCCCCCGGAGAGGGCGCGGCGTTGTCGCCGCACCGCTTACACCAGATCGCTGCTTACCGGCGCCAGCTTCGGTAAATCCTCCCACGCCAGAATGGTGTTACGTCCCTGATTCTTCGCCACATACAGCGCGCGGTCGGCGTTGGCCACCGCCTGGTCGAAGTCTTCTGCGAAAATCGGCGCGATACCGGCGCTGATGGTCACGTGGGTCGAGACTTTATCATTGAAGCGGTGGGGAATTTCCAGATCAACCACGTACTGACGGATGCGTTCGGCCAGCTTCATGGCAATCGAGGCGTTAACGTTGGTCATCAGCACCAGAAACTCTTCGCCGCCGTAGCGCGTCACCACATCGCGCGAGCGCACCGCATCACGTATCGCAACCGACACCCGCGCCAGCGCCTGATCGCCCATGGCATGACCGTAGTTATCGTTGTAGGCCTTGAAGTGATCGATATCCAGCAGCAGCACAAAGTGGCTGCCGGCATGATTTTCCATGATGGTATCCAGCCGGTTCTTCAGCCCGCGCCGGTTATACAGGCCGGTGAGCGGATCAAGCATGCTCAAATCGCTAAAACTTTGCTTCTCCTCATACAGCTGGCGCACCAGCCGCAGGGTGAAAGTGTCGAAGCGGCGGCGCATCAAGTGGTGCAGCGAGAAGCCGATCAGCGGCAGCGTAATGGTGAACAGAATGGTCATTAAATGCTGACCATCATCCAGTAACAGTACGGTTAATACCGGTGGCGTAATATGTAAACAGAACGCAAGCAAATAATCACTCAGGGCAATCGCGCTGATAAAAAATACGCTCAGCAGACTGATTATTAAAAAGCTACCGTCAAAATAAAACACCAGATGGTAACGATGATTGATATGCCAGGCCCACAGCGCGCCTAATAGCAATGCGACAGGATTTAATAACGGGAATTTTAGATTTGGCGCGATTAAACATAGCGCCAGCAGCGTGGTGCTAAAGCCCGCCACCAGTGTTACCGGCAGCGAATTGATGGGATTATCCGTGCCGAAAAACGGCAGCAGACAAAAAAGCGAAACGGCGACATTCAAAAACAAAAATAGCATCAGCGACAGCCGATACTTGCTGTGTTTCAACTCATCATAAGATTGTAATTTCATTATTATTACTCGTGACAGCCCTGAAATATCAAAGCGCTACCCGCAGGAAATAATCCCACAACGCGGATAGTGAGCACGTTTTTGCTGTGTTATCAAAATAGTTATCGGCGGCAATCTATCATTTTCCAGTAATTCTGTCATCCGGCGCGGGCAGGGCAAAAAATTCGCTGCAAGATGAGAAATATTGTCATATGATAATGGGAATATTTATCATTTGAAGGGTTGCGCGATGATCATGGCGATGATGGCCGCCTGTGGCTTGTGGGGCGTAAGCTGGGTGATGGGTAAACGTCTGGATAGCGGCTGGGGCGTATTGCTGCCCTGCGCGGCCATGCCGGTGTTTGCGCTGTGGGAGCCGAGTTTCAGCCAGTGGCGCTTAGTGATGATTGTCGCGCTGCTGCTTACCGTGGTGATGCTGTTCCACCATCGTCTGCGTCATTATCTGCTGCTGCCTTCCTGCCTGGCGCTGGCTGGCGGTCTGGCGGCTATCTCGGTGAATTTTCACATCATTTAACGGCGAGCAGAAACGACAATATCACGCAAAGGCGTGATAGCAGCGGTAACAATCAATGGGTATTGTACTGCAGAAGAAGTGTGACAACGTTGGTGCGAAGAGAGGGACTTGAACCCTCACGTCCGTAAGAACACTAACACCTGAAGCTAGCGCGTCTACCAATTCCGCCACCTTCGCATCGTAGTTGTCTGTTTATATCACCGCATGGTGCGAAGAGAGGGACTTGAACCCTCACGTCCGTAAGAACACTAACACCTGAAGCTAGCGCGTCTACCAATTCCGCCACCTTCGCGCAGTGCACGCGATATAAACTCTGTGATTATTGGTGCGAAGAGAGGGACTTGAACCCTCACGTCCGTAAGGACACTAACACCTGAAGCTAGCGCGTCTACCAATTCCGCCACCTTCGCCTACCTGCAATACATTACAGTATTGCTAACCACGGAGGCGCATTTTAGAGATTTTACTCATTGCGTCAACACATATTTTGCGACGGTGAAACGACTGCTGCAAAAAGCAACGTTTTCCCCGTCGCATCGCGGATTTTACTACGCTTAGCGCGCTTTCGCGCCGCGGCCATATACGGCGCGATACACTTTGAAGCGGCCGGTCTGCGCCAGCACTTCATGGTTACCGAAGGTTTCATCCAGCACCTGCGGATAAGGCAGGAAGGCGTTGGCCACGATGCGCAGCTCGCCGCCGCTGTTTAGATGCTTCACCGCACCGCGAATCAGCGTGTGGGCGGCATCAAGGCTGGTTTGCAGACCATCATGGAACGGCGGGTTAGAGATGATCAGATCAAAACGGCCGCTGACGTCCGAGAACACGTTACTGGCAAACACTTCGCCTTCCAGGCCGTTAGCGGCCAGCGTGGCTTTACTCGCCTCGATGGCGGCGGCGTGCACATCGCACAGCCACAGCCGGACTTTCGGCGAATGCTGCGCCAGCGCGGCGGCTAATACGCCACTGCCACAGCCGATATCCAGCACTTTGCCTTTGGTGTGCGGCGTAAGAGTGGAAAGCAGCAGATCGCTGCCGATATCCAGCCCGTCGCGGCTGAACACGCCTGGCAGGGTATGAATGGTGAGATCGTCCAGCTGATAGCGATTGCCGAACGCGCTGGCGTCAAAGCTGGCCTGCTGCGTCAGCTGGCCGTGATACAGCCCGCAGCGGCGCGCGCTGTCGATCTTCTCCAGCGTCGCCCAGTTCTCCAGCATGCCTTCGGCGCTGCGCACGCCGCTGCGGTTTTCACCGACGACAAAAATATCGCAGCCCAGCGGCAGCAGCGACAGCAGGTTTTGCAGCTGGAACTGCGCTTCCGGTTTGTTCTTCGGCCAGAAATAGACCAGCGTGTCGCAACCGGCTACGTCGGCCGCACCGGCCACCAGCCCGTACACTGCCCGTTCACCGAGGCGACGGCTGAGGTTCTGCCAGTGATGGTACTGCTGAGTGTGCACGCGGCTCGACGCGGTCTCCAGCTGGGCGGGCAGGTCATCCTGCAGGTCGCCGGCGAACAGTACGTGGCGGGCGGTAAATTCATCACTGTGGCGCAGAATCACTTCGCTGGCCGGGGTAAAAGCAGACATGGAACGCTCCTGTTAAATCAGAGCGGCGATTATAGTGCTTTGTTGGCGCATGTTCGATGGGTTTGCTAGCATAGCGTCGCATTCTGGCAGGATTACAGGTAACAGCATGAGCACAAGGCGCGACTGGCTTCTACAGCAAATGGGGATTACGCAGTATCAGCTGCGACGTCCGCGCGTGCTGCAAGGCGAAATTGCCGTCACGCTAACGCCGGACACGCGGCTGGTGCTGGTCGCTGAGCAGGCGCCGGATCTGCAGGAGCCGCTGGTGCGCGACGTACTACGGACGCTGAGCATTCAGCCGGGGCAGGTAATGACGCTGACGCCAGAACAGCTGCCGATGCTGCCGGAGCAGGTCGACTGTGCTGGCTGGCTGCTGGGCGTGACCAGCGATCATCCTTTTAACGGCATCACGTTCACCAGCGCCGTTTTCAATGAATTAATCAGCAGCGGCGCGGCCAAACGCGCGCTGTGGCAACAGATGTGTAACCATGACAGCCATCTCTTTCATCACCCCTGATTTACAGCCGCGGCTGCTGGAGATCGAGCGCCACGCGCATGCGTTTCCGTGGAGCGAGCAGACCTTTGCCAGCAATCAGGGCGAACGTTACGTCAATCTTTGCCTGCACGCGGACGGCCAGCTGGCCGGCTTCGCCATCACCCAGGTGGTGCTGGATGAAGCGTCGCTGTTCAACATCGCGGTCGATCCCGCGTTCCAGCGCCGCGGCTATGCGCGTCAGCTGCTACAGCAGCTGATTGCCGAACTGGAGCAGCGTGCGGTGATGACGCTGTGGCTGGAGGTACGCGCCTCCAATCAGCCCGCCATTGCGCTGTATCAGCAGCTGGATTTTCATCAGGTCAGCGTGCGGCCAAACTACTATCCCACCGCCAGCGGGCGCGAGGATGCCATCATCATGGCGCTCACGCTCTGACGTTATTCAAAAGGGGCACTATGTTAAACGACTGGGACTGCATCCTGTTCGATGCGGATGACACACTTTTCCACTTTGACGCCTTCGCCGGCCTGCAGCGCATGTTTGCCAGCTACGACGTGCACTTCAGCGATCAGGATTACGCTGATTATCAGGCCGTCAACAAACCGCTGTGGGTCGATTACCAGAACGGCACCATTTCAGCGTTACAGCTCCAGACGCGCCGCTTCACGCTGTGGGGCGAAAAACTGCGCGTGGCGCCGGAAGTGCTTAACAGCGACTTTCTTAATGCGATGGCCGAGATCTGCCTGCCGCTGGATGGCGCAGCCCGCCTGCTGGATACGCTCAAGGGCAAGGTAAAAATCGCTATCATCACCAACGGTTTTACGGCGCTGCAGCAGGCGCGCCTTGAACGCACCGGTTTCCGTGACTACTTTGACGCGCTGGTGATCTCCGAACAGGTGGGCGTACCCAAGCCGGACGCGGCGATTTTTGACCATACGCTGCAGCTGCTGGGCAATCCCGATCGCCGCCGGGTATTAATGGTCGGCGACACGCCGGAATCGGATATTCTCGGTGGTATGAATGCCGGCGTGAAAACCTGCTGGATCGATCACGGCACGCGTCCGCTGCCGGCGCACATCACGCCCACCTGGCAGGTGAAAACCTTGCCTGAGCTGCAATCTATTCTGACTGCTTAACAATCCCGATACCTGCTATTTTAGCGAATTAAACCAGTCTGGTCCGCCTGGCTGGTTTTTTTCACTGCCAGTTTGTCTTTATCACCCCTTTTTCACCGCCTGCCTGGGTTTTATCGCGCGCAGACAAAATGCGTGCCGCTCAGCGCCATTTTTTTTATGACAATTTTTAATGATCGCGCGAGCAAAATTTCATCTTTCATTTACAATCTTTCACAGTTTTAATGGATTGCTAAGAATAGTCTTAGGTTTACGGGCAAAAGTGACGCAAATTTGCATTAAAAATATTTGTTAACCTTTACTGAACTAATTTCCTCTGCTAGCGGCGCGTTGAAATTTTGTCAGGCTTCTGTAAACTTCCGTCAGACATTAACAAATGGATTGTGATTGCATGCTCACGGGCAGGTTTTACCTGGCTCGTGCGGTAGCTATGATGTTTCCAGTCTTTTATATGTTGTTGATATATCTCAATAAATAGCAATACTGTCAGCGAATGCCGTAAGTTGTTGCTGTTATCCTCTTAATCGTTACCGATTAACCAGATTCATTGAACGTGATAGTTTTTAACCCAGGGATGGCATAAGAGAAACCGAGGTTTGGCTGTGGTCGACCCCTTCGCTTAGCAAAAATTGATCATGTTGCTGATCGTTTGTGAAACGATCAGAATTCTTCCGACATCATCCCTGTCACTAATGTTGCATTTATAATACTTAATTCAGACTGATCAATTTTTGCCTCGCTGGCGCGATGCGTTAGCCACACTCATTAAAGGGTCAACTTTTTAACTGGTACTGAATCGACGCCGGCTCCAGCCGTGCGCACGGTTCATTTTGCTCTTAACCGGCCTCTGGCCACTTTTTAGGCGTTAATGGAACTAAACATGAAGAAAATGGTGAATCTCCGTATGGCGTTGGGCCTGATGTTTGTTTTCGCAGTGGCTGGCTGTAAAGCACCGCCAAAGATGACAGACGACACTATTGTCAGCAGCACCGTTGACGGCGTCACGCTGTCGCACCGTTATGCCGTCCAGCCGCCGGCACAGTTCAGCCCGGTGAACGAAGCTTATCGCGCGCTCTATCCGGCTTCGATCATGACCCGCCCCAGCTTCGGCGGCAAAGTGGTGGATACGCTGAAAAGCGGTGAAACCTACACCGTGATTGGCCAGGTTGAAAACAACTGGCTGGCACTTGGCGAGTCGGCGCAGGCCGCAGACGAAGCGCAGCCTGAGACTGCACCGGCCGATGACAAAAAAGCGCAGCAGCCAGCGGCTCAGCCTGCGGTACAGCTGATCGGTTATGTCCCGTTCCGCGCGGTGGTGAAAAGCGCGCTGTATGAGCAGACCATCAAAGCGGATCAGCCGAAGCGTCGCGCCCGCGCCAGCAGCAAGAAAAAGACCTGCGTCGCGGTGGATGGCGACAGCAAAGCGTGCCAGAACAGCAACAGCGGCACCTGGATCATCAACTAACACGGTAAGCAGGGAGGGCTGAATGATGACGATGATTTCTCTCCGCCGCGCCGGATTACTGCTGCTGGCTTGCCTGCTGGCCGCCTGCAGCAGCAACAGTCCGGCGCCGGTTGCACGCTACAATCTCGACTTTCAGGCGCATCCGCAGATCAACGCGGGTGCGCCGCTCAAAGTCCGGGTGATGTTGCTGACCTCCGATGCGGAATTCATGTCCGCTGATTTCTACTCCCTGCAGAACCAGCCCGCCACCGCGTTGGGCAGCACGCTGCTCAACAATCAGCAGTTCTTCCTGATGTCAGGTCAGCTGAGTAAAACCCTCAGCGCGAAAAGCCTGCCGGAAGCGCGCTTCATCGGCATCATGGCCGAATATCAGGCGCTGGACGGTAAAGTCTGGCGTCTTGCGCTGCCCTTCCCGGATGGCGACGACAGCGCATTCTGGCAGTTCTGGAAAAATAACGATGGTGAGTTGAATGCCCGCGTCGTTGCGGATATCAACGGTCTGCGCGTGGTTAAGCAGTAAGGATGCCTATGAACCGAGCCGAAAAGGTTGTCTGGACCGAGGGGATGTTTCTGCGCCCTCATCATTTCCAGCAGTCGGAAAATTTTCTACACAGCACCCTGCGCGAGTGGGGGCAATCGCAGCGCGCCTACACCTGGGGTTTTTTTGATCTCGAATTTGATGAAGCGCTGCTGCGCCAGGGAAAACTGGCGCTGAGTGCCGCCAGCGGATGTCTGCCTGACGGCACCTTTTTCTCTTTCAGCCAGCCACAGCACGGTCCGGCCCCGCTGGATCTGCCGGCGAATGTCGATCGCAGCAAAGTGGTGCTGGCGATCCCGGCCCGGCGCAACGGGCGTGAAGCGGTGGCGTTTCAGGAGACGCAGGATTCACTGGCGCGCTATCTGGCGTGGGAAGCCGAAGTCGAAGATGACAACGCTCAGGCGGTCGGCGCTGCCACCGTTCAGTTCGGCAAACTGCGCCTGCGCCTGATGCTGGAACAGGATCTCACCGCGGAATGGACGGCGATGGGCGTGGCGCAGGTGATTGAAAAACGCAGCGATAACCACGTGCGCCTCGATACCGATTACATTCCGCCGATGCTGACGCTCAACGCCAGCCGGCCGCTGCAGAGCATGCTCAATGACCTGCACGGCCTGATTCAGCAGCGCAGCCAGCAGCTGAGTCAGCGCACGCCGGGCACTGGCCGCTTTAACAGCGCCGACATGGTCGATTTTATGCTGCTGACCTTACTCAACCGTCAGCTTGGCCTGCACGCACACTTACAGCATCTGCCGCTGCTGCACCCGGAAACGCTCTACAGTCACTGGCTGCAGCTGGCTGCTGAATTGAGCAGCTGGATGCCGGCGCGCACCCCGGACGCGCTGCCGCTGTATGACCATGACGATCTGTACAGCTGCTTTACCCGCTTAACGCTGCTGCTGCGCCAGGGACTGTCGCAGGTGATGGAAGAGAGCGCCATCCAGCTGCCGCTGACGCAGCGCTCGCACGGCCTCAACGTGGCCACGGTGCCGGAAAGCAGCATGGTGCGCGAGTTCGGCTTTGTGCTGGCGGTCAAAGCCAGCGTGCCAGCCGAGGCGCTGAAAACCCACTTCCCGGCGCAGATGAAAGTCGCGCCCGTTACCAAAATCCGCGATCTGGTACAGCTGCAGCTGCCGGGACTGGCGCTGAAAGCCATGCCGGGCGCGCCGCCGCAAATCCCGTGGCATGCTGGCTACAGCTATTTCGAGCTCGATAAGAACAGCGAGCTGTGGCAGGAGATGGAGCGCTCAGGTGCCTTTGCGCTGCATCTGGCCGGTGAGTTTCCGGGCCTGAACATGGAGTTCTGGGCCATTCGTAGTCAGTCAGAATAATCAAAACTGAGCACGCCGCATGATGCAGGAACAACAGAAACCGAACAGTGACGTCACACAGCAGGATGTCAGCCATCAGAATGTGCTGGTCGCCGCGGCGAATCCGCTGATTAACGCGATCCCGCAGATTCGCCACTCCGTCTCGCACGACGATCCGGCGCGACTGCGCCAGCAGCTGATCGATCAGATCCGTCGCTTTGAGCTCAGCTGCCAGCAGTCGGGGCTGAGTTATGAAGTGATCGTCGGCGCGCGCTACTGCCTGTGCACCGCGCTGGATGAAGCGGCGGCGCTGACGCCGTGGGGCAGCCGCGGCGTGTGGACCAGCAACGGCCTGCTGGTGACGTTTCACAATGAAACCTGGGGCGGTGAGAAGTTCTTTCAGCTGCTGGCAAAGCTGTCGCAAAACCCGCGTCAGCACATCCTGCTGCTGGAGCTGATCTATTTCTGTCTGCTGCTCGGCTTTGAAGGGCGCTACCGCGTGCTGGATAACGGGCGTTCGCAGCTGGAAACCATCAAACAGCGTCTGCTGCAGATGATCAAAAGCGTGCGCGGCAGTTACCCGGCGGCGCTGTCACCGCATCCCACCGATCAGCCGGTGCTGCGCAAGCTGTGGCGGCCGATGATTCCACTGTGGGCCTGTGCGGCGGTGGCCGGCTTTGCTGCCTGCCTGTTCTACATCGTCCTGAACTGGCGTCTCGGCGACTACACCTCGCCGGTGCTGGCCAGCATCTATCAGACCGCGCTGCCGGAAGTCAAAATCAGCAATCCGGCACCGCCGCCGCCCGCCACGCTGAACCTGAAAGCGTTCCTCAAGCCGGAAATTGATGCCGGCCTGGTGGCGGTGCGCGATGAAGCCGACCAGAGCGTGGTCACCCTGAAGGGCGATGGCCTGTTCGCCTCGGCATCCACCGAAGTGCGTGGTCGCTACGATGCGGTGATTCAGCGCATTGCCGCCGCGATGAATAACGTCAGCGGGAAGATTCTGGTGATTGGCTACAGCGACAACGTGCCGATTCGCAGCGCCCGCTTCGCCTCCAACTATGAACTCTCGCTGGCGCGCGCACAGTCGGTGCAAACCCTGCTGCAGCAGCAGCTGGCACAACCGTCGCGGGTTAAAGCCGAAGGGCGTGGCGAAAGCCATCCGCTGGTGCCGAACACCAGCGCGGAGAATCGCGCCCGCAACCGTCGCGTAGAAATTACTCTGCTGGTCGCGCCGGATGCGACGCAAGCGGAACTCAACGGCCTGGCGAGAGGGAACTAATCCATGCTGAATATGCTTTTTGCGGTGCTGACCAGCCGCCTCGCCTGGGGTTTTGTCGGCATTACCGCGCTCTCCTTTATCATCTGGGTGATTGGCCCGGTGTTTTCCATTGTCGACTCGCGGCCGCTGGAGCCAGAGCAGAACCGCATCATCAGCATTGCGCTGCTCTATCTGGTGTGGGGGCTGAGCCAGGCGATTCCGCGCCTGTATAACTTCTGGCTCAACCGCAAACTGATGTCGAGCCTCGAAACCAGCAAAAGCGATGCGCCGGAGCAGGACCGCAAACGCCTGACCAATGAAGAACAGGTGCTGGCGAGCCGTTTCTCCGAAGCCACCGACATGCTGAAAAAAGCGCACTTCCAGCGCGCCAGCAGCAAGGGCGCGCCTTTCTGGGCGCAGCGCTTCAGCCATCAATACCTCTACCAGCTGCCGTGGTACATGATCATTGGCGCTCCGGGTGCCGGTAAAACCACCGCGCTGGTCAACTCCGGGCTGCAGTTCCCGCTGGCGGACAAGTTCGGCAAAGCGGCGCTGCGCGGCATTGGCGGCACGCGCAACTGCGACTGGTGGTTCACCAACGAAGCGGTGCTGCTGGACACCGCCGGCCGCTATACCACCCAGGAGAGCCAGCAGGAGCGCGACGCCAGCGAGTGGCATCATTTTCTCGACCTGCTGCGCAAATATCGCGGCCGTCAGCCCGTCAATGGCGTGATTGTTACGCTCAGCGTGTCCGATTTACTGACGCAATCGCCGGAAGCGCAGCGCAATCAGGCGATCGCACTGCGTCAGCGGCTGATGGAGCTGCACGATCGCCTTGGCATTCGCTTCCCGGTTTATGTGCTGGTCACCAAAACCGACCTGCTCAAAGGTTTCCGCAGCTACTTCGCTTCGCTGGATAAAACCCAGCGCGAGCAAATCTGGGGCTTTACCTTCCCGTGGGCGCAGGCGTCGACCGCAGAGTTTGAGCTTAACAGTCAGTTTCAGCAGGAGTATTCACTGCTGCAGCAGCGTCTGGATGCCGGCCTGGCCGATACGCTGTTAGCGGAAAGCGATGCGCAGGCACGGGCGGAGAGCTATCTGTTCCCGCAGGAGTTCGCTGCGCTGCGTCCGCTGCTGGCGGAGGCGCTGGATACGCTGTTTGCCCGCTCTGATTTCGAAACCCAGTTCGCGCCGCGCGGTATCTATTTCGCCAGCGGGACGCAGGAAGGGCTGCCGTTTGACCGCGTGATGGGCGAGCTGAGCCGCGCCCTGCATCTGCCGGGACAGCACAGCGGTGAGTCCGGCAGCTGGGACCAGGTCGACAAAGAGTCACCGATCCCGCCGAACAAAGGCCAGAGCTTCTTCCTGAAAGGCGTGCTGGAAAATGTCATCTTCCAGGAGTCGGGCCTGGCGGGCAGTAACCGCTGGTGGGAGCTGCGCAATCGCGCCGGATTGTGGTCCGGCTATCTGGCGCTGCTGGTGCTGGTACTGATTGCCGGAGCGCTGTGGCTCACCAGCTACAGTAAAAACAAAGCCTATTTACAGGAGATGGCGGGTAAAACGCCGCAGGTGGAACAGCTGGGACAACAGCTGGAACGCCAGGGCAATGGCGATCTGTTTGCGCTGGTGCCGTATCTCAACACGCTGCTGCAGCTGCCAAAAAGCGCCGACTTCTCGCTGGAAGATCCCCCGCTGACGCGCCGCATGGGCCTGTATCGCGGTACCGAAGTCAGCGACGCCACGCGCACCCTGTATGACAAAGCGCTGAGACAGCTGCTGCTGCCGCAGGTGGCGCAAAACATCACCCGCTGGCTGCGTAATGACGACGGCAGCGATGCGGACTACAGCTACGAAGCGCTGAAAGCTTACCAGATGCTGTATCAGCCAAAACATTATGACGGCAAATTCCTGCATGCCTGGCTGATGCTGAATATTAGCCGCGAACTGCCGCAAAACGTGACGCAGCAGGAAGTGAAACAGCTGGCGTGGCATCTGCAGCAGCTGCTGGAGACACAGATTCAGTCCTCGCCGTACGCGAAGGATGACGCGCTGGTAAAGCGCGAGCAGGCGCTGATTAACCAAATGCCGCTGTCGCAGCGCGTCTACGGACGTCTGAAGCGCCTGCTGCAGCGTGACGGCAGCCTGCAACCGGTCACCCTCGCGGCGCTGGGCGGGCCGCAGAGTGAGCTGGTGTTTTCACGCAAAAGCGGCAAATCAGTCAATGACGGCGTGGCCGGCCTGTTCACGCCAGACGGTTACTGGCAGCACGTTGATAAACAAATCGCACCGGTCACGCAGGCGCTGTTTCAGGATGATGTCTGGGTGCTGGGCGGCGTTGCGTCGCCGGAGAACAGTCAGCAGACCGACCTCGCGGTGCGCCAGCTCTACGTGCAGGATTACATCCGCCAGTGGGAGCAGTTCCTCAGCGATATCCAGCTCAACAGCAGCGCGGATTTGTCGCAGCGCATCAACACCGCACGTCTGCTGTCGGGCAACCACTCGCCGCTGCGCCAGCTGGTGGTTAACCTCAGTAAGCTGCTGACGCTGAACCGCGCACAGCCGGATGAGCAAAGTGCCCAGGCACAGCCGGCGACGGGCAACAGCGCCACGCGCACTTTAGAAGCGCTGTTCAGTTCCTCCAAAGCCAGCGCAGCGCCGGGCCAGGGCGCAGCCCAGCAGGCACCGGAGCAGGCGGTGGCGGTGCACTTCGCGCCTGTGCTGGAGCTGGCACAGCCGCTGCAGCAGGGCAGTAAAGTGCTGGCGGTGGATGATTTTCTGCATCAGATCGACGATCTCTACCGCTACCTGACGGCGGTGCAGGACGCCGCCAACAGTGGCATGCCGCCGCCTTCCGGCGATGCCATCAGTCGTCTGCAGGCCAGCGCCGGCCGCTTACCGGGCTCGCTGCAGAATATGGTTTCCAGCATGGCCGTGGGCGCCAGCAGCGATGCACAGCGCCGCGATATGGATAACGTGCGCAAGCGCATCACCATGGAAGTGGGCAGCTTCTGCCGCCAGGCGATTGCCGGCCGTTATCCGCTGGTGCGCAATGCGCGCAGCGAAGTGACGCCGGACGATCTCGCGCGCATGTTCGCGCCGGGCAGCGGGCTGATGGACAGCTTCTTCCGCGACAATCTGGCCAGCAAAGTGGATACCACCAACGCGGCGTGGCGTTTCACGCCAGGCATCGACGGCAAAACGCTGCCGGGCGGTGAGGCGCTGCTGCGTCCGTTCCAGCAGGCGCAGTCGATTCGTGATGCCTTCTTTGCTAACGGGGCGACCACGCCGTCGTTCCGCGTCACGCTGCGTACGGTGAAAATGGATAACGACATTCTCAACCTGACGCTCGACGTCGATGGCCAGATTCTGCGTTACAGCCACGGCCCGCAGGCGGTGCAGATGGTGAGCTGGCCCGGACCGGGCGGCACCAGCCAGGTGCGGATGCAGCTTGGTCTGACCAACGGCACCACCTCAACGCTGGTGACCAGCGGTCCGTGGGCGCTGAACCGCTTCTTCGATCGCGCTCGTTTAACCGCGGTCGGTGGCCTGACCCGCGAGGCCAGTTTTAACGTCGATGGCCATCAGGTCACGTTGTCGTTCACCCCTGGCAGTATTCGTAACCCGTTCCAGCTTCCCGGCTTTAGCTGCCCCTGAAACAGGACCTGATAATGACTCATTACGCAGCACCCGGCTGGTACGGCAAATTGCCCAGCTCGGGTGACTTTGTGAAGCGACGCTTCCCCGATGTGCTGTACCGGCAGTGGTCGAACTGGTTTCAGGTCGGACTGCATCACTGGCAAACCAGTGAAGAGAGTAAAAACGCCCCGTCGCGCGCCTTTCTCAAAGCGCCGGTGTGGAATTTTGTCGTGCCGCCGATGCTCGGCAGTCAACTGATCCAGATGGGCTGCCTGATTGCCGCCCGCGACAGCGTCGGCCGCAACTATCCGCTGTGCGCGCTGCGCCATTTTACTCCTGCCGAGTGGTCACCGGCGCTGCTGGCCCGCTCGGGCGAGTGGTATCAGCAGGTCGGCAATATGCTGCTGCGCGTGGTGCAAAACGGCGGTACGCCAGAGCAGCTCGACCAGGCGCTGCTGAGTATTCCGCAGCCCCAGCAGCCGCAAACTGACGGCGAACAATCGGACATTTTACAGGTGATTGGCGACGGCGAGCCGTCAACGCTCAACTGGAAACTGCCGGGTGACAGCTTCGACCCGCAGTTTTACACCAGCTTCTGGTGGACAAACCAGAGCGACGGTTTCCCGCTTTACACCCAGGTGCACAGCGGCAACTTCACCGCACAGCTGTTCTCACTGCTGTTCGACCCGGCCGGCGGGGCAAAACCCGGACGAAACGGACTTTATCCTCCGATGTTTGAATCCTGAGGCCAACCGCTATGACGATGAATATTGACGCGCTGCTGGCGCCGGTCAGCAGTGATAACCCCTGCGGCGACAACCTGGAGTATCACGCGGATTACCAGGCGATGGAGCAGGCCAGTACCGGTAAAGCCGAACAGCAGTTTGGCGAGACCATTATCCCGGCTGAATCAGCGGACTGGAATAAAGTCGAAAAGCTGGCGATTGACTTGCTCAGCCGCAGCAAAGACCTGCGAGTGATGTTAGCGCTTACTCACGCCTGGACCGAGCTGAAAGGGCTGCCTGGCTATGCGCAGGGGCTGAAGCTGATTGAGCAGGCGCTGCTGCTGTACTGGGAGCCGCTGTGGCCGCGACTGGAAGAGTACGGCGAACAGGATCCGTTTTACCGCATCAATGCGGTGGCGCTACTGGGCGATAAATCAGCGCTGAGCAGCGCGGTACGCCAGAGCTGGCTGCTGCGCTACGCCTCGGATGGCATCACGCTGCGCGATGCCGCAGCGCTGTGCGACGGCAGCAAGACCGAAGTCGCGGACTATCCTGGCGGTCTGCCGCGCCTGACCGATGAGCTGGCGCGCGGCGAGCAGCCCGGTATTGAAGCGGTGCTACAGATAAGTGAGCGTTTGCAAACTATTACCGAAACTCTGACAGAACAGCTGGGGGAAGCGGCGGTGCCGGAGCTGTCGCAGCTGCGCAGGCAGATCGCCATGATCGCCGAACGCTGTCAGGCCACTGACCTCAGCGCGCTGCAGCCGGCCGCGGTAACAGAGCCGCCGCCGGAACCGAGCGTCGCCGCGCCCGCCGCAGCGGTTCGCACGGCTGACTGGCGCAGCGTGCAAATCAGTTCGCGCGCCGATGCGCAGCTGATGCTGGAGAAGGTGAAGCACTACTTTGCTCAGCACGAACCCAGCCATCCGGCACCGCTGATGATCGACCGCGTACAGCGGCTGATTGAACTCGATTTTATGGACATCATCCGCGATCTGGCGCCAGACGGCGTGCATCAGCTGGAAAATATCTTTGGACGCCGCGACTAAGCGAGCGTAACAACTCAACGCAGCGAGACCTGCGCGCCTCCTGCGAAACTTTACCCGCGCACCCTTAATGGAGAAAACCATGGCACCAACGAAATCCAGTGGGCAGAAGTTCATTGCCCGCAATCGCGCGCCTCGCGTTCAGATTGAATATGACGTGGAAATTTATGGCGCGGAACGCAAAATTCAGCTGCCGTTTGTGATGGGCGTCATGGCGGACCTGGTCGGTAAACCACTCGAGCCGCAGGCGAGCCTTGATGAGCGTAAATTCCTGGAAATTGATATCGATAACTTCGATGAGCGCATGAAAGCGCTGAAGCCGCGTGCGGCGTTTCAGGTGGATAACACGCTCAACGGCGAAGGCAAACTTAACGTCGAACTGACCTTTGAGAGCATGGACGATTTCTCACCGGATGCGATTGCCCGCAAAGTTGAACCGCTGAGCAACCTGCTGGAAGCGCGTACCCAGCTTTCGAATCTGCTGACCTACATGGACGGCAAAAACGGTGCGGAAGAGCTGATCGGTAAGATTCTGCAGGATCCAACGCTGTTGAAAGCGCTGACCCATCTGCCGAAGCAGGATGAAAGCGCTGAAGGTAAGGAGGAGTAATCATGACCCAGTCTTCGCATCAGCAGCAACAGGGCGCTTCGCACTACAGCGAGAATGAACTCAGCGCCCTGCTGAACAAAGAATTTCGTCCAACCAGCGATCAGGCGCGTGCAGCCGTCGAAAGTGCTGTGAAGACGCTGGCGCAGCAGGCGCTGGAAAACACCGTCACCATCTCGAATGATACCTATCGCACCATTCAGGCGCTGATCGCTGAGATTGACGACAAGCTGTCACAGCAGATCAACCAGATTATTCATCATGAAGAGTTTCAGCAGCTGGAGAGCGCGTGGCGCGGTCTGAGCTACCTGGTAAACAACACCGAAACCGACGAGATGCTGAAAATCCGTTTCATGAGCATCTCCAAGCAGGAGCTGGGACGCAGCCTGAAGCGTTTTAAAGGCGCTGGCTGGGATCAGAGTCCGCTGTTTAAGAAGATTTATGAGCAGGAGTACGGTCAGTTCGGTGGCGAACCGTTTGGCTGCCTGGTGGGCGATTACTATTTCGATCACAGCCCGCAGGATGTGGAGCTGCTGGGCGAAATGGCGCGTATCAGCGCGGCGGCACACTGCCCGTTCATCACCGGTACAGCGCCAACCGTCATGCAGATGGAATCATGGCAGGAGCTGGCGAACCCGCGCGATCTGACCAAAATCTTCCAGAACACCGAATATGCCGCCTGGCGCAGCCTGCGTGAATCGGAAGATGCCCGCTATCTCGGCCTGGTCATGCCGCGCTTCCTGGCGCGCCTGCCGTATGGCATTCGCACCAATCCGGTGGATAGCTTTGATTTTGAAGAGCAGACCGATGGCTCAAATCACAACGGCTACACCTGGAGCAACGCCGCCTACGCCATGGCAGCCAACATCAACCGTTCGTTCAAAGAGTACGGCTGGTGCACTGCGATCCGGGGCGTCGAGTCTGGCGGTGCGGTTGAAAACCTGCCGTGCCACACCTTCCCGAGTGATGACGGCGGCGTAGACATGAAATGCCCGACGGAGATTGCCATCAGCGATCGTCGTGAAGCCGAGCTGGCGAAAAACGGCTTTATGCCGCTGGTGCACCGCAAAAACTCCGACTTTGCTGCCTTTATTGGTGCGCAGTCACTGCAAAAGCCTGCGGAATACCATGATGCCGATGCGACCGCCAACGCACGTCTGGCTGCACGCCTGCCGTATCTGTTTGCCTGCTGCCGCTTCGCGCACTACCTCAAGTGCATCGTGCGCGACAAGATCGGTTCATTCCGCGAGCGTGATGAAATGGAGCGCTGGCTGAACGATTGGGTGATGAGCTACGTCGACGGCGACCCGGCGAACTCGTCACAGGAAACCAAATCGCGTAAGCCGCTGGCTGCCGCCGAGGTGAGCGTGGAAGAGCAGGAAGATAACCCGGGCTACTACGCCGCGAAATTCTTCCTGCGTCCGCACTACCAGCTGGAAGGCCTGACGGTGTCACTGCGTCTGGTATCGAAACTGCCTTCACTCAAATCGAATGAGAATTGATTAACTGCATCAGGCCGTCATGTATGGCGGTCTGAATGCTCACAAAGCTTTGCAGTTAACGTGCAGACGCAAAACGCTTATTTGCGAGCCGGCTCCACGTTTCGATATTAATATCGAAGAAGTAAAGGATTCACTATTTTTTATTGCTCCATCCAGTGGGACAATAAAAACACTCTCTGAATAAACCATGTAGCGATATTCAGAAAACGAGGCAGAGGTAAAATATGGACTGTTTTATTCAGCCCCATGCTTTCCTGTTTGCCATAACGATGCTTTATCAAAGCAGAACGTAAATCAAGCAAGAGAAGATAATTATGGCTATTGATATGTTTTTAAAAGTTGATGGTGTGACCGGCGAGTCTAAAGACTCCAACCACACCGGCTGGACCGATATTACCTCTTTCAACTGGGGTGCTAACCAGCCGGGTAATATGTCTGTTGGCGGCGGCGGTGGTGCAGGTAAAGTAAATTTTGCTGACCTGAGCGTAAATGCACTGATTGACAAATCCACCACTGCAATCCTGAAAAATTGCGCCAGCGGTAAGCATATCAGCAAAGTAGAGCTGTCCGTATGCAAAGCAGGCGGCACGCAGATTGAATACGCACGTATCACACTGGAAGATGTGCTGGTGTCAAAAGTTGATTATACCGGTGCTGCTAATGGCGATACCCTGAGCGTGACTTACGCGTTCCAGGCTGCCAAAGTGAAACAGCAATACTGGGAGCAGAGCTCTTCAGGTGGTAAAGGCGCTGAAAGCAGCGCTGGCTGGAACATCAAAGAAAATAAAGAAGCGTAATTGCTTTATTAAGCGGCCCTGCGGGGCCGCTATAAATATTTCAGAATGCTTATCTGAAAATATAATTGAGCGGGATACAACTTACAGAAGAGATGTTAATAAGATTGTCTTTTAACTAAATAAATATTTAACTGCAAAAGGAGATTGTGATGACAGGTAAAACTTCCATCGAACCGGGATTTTGTGTAGTGCAACGCCCTGGAAGCCTTACCGAGCAAGCGATGTGGCTCTACGGTACGCGCAACATGCCGGCAGCAAATTACTTTTTGCAGTTAAATGCTGATGTCGCATGGGCTAAACCGGGACAAATCCTGATCGTTGCTGATCCGGAAGGAAACAATCATCCTGCGGCAATGAGTGCCCTGGCAACGGCAAAAGCGACAACCAACAATAATCTGGCGCATCTATCCGTTGATGAGGCTGACTTTTTCAACCGGCACTATGCTTCGATCGCTGCTATTACTAATTATATGGATCAAGCTTCGGGTCTAATCGGTGATGCAGGCGAGAAATACTTCTCAGAAATAGCAAAGAAACTAACTGCCATTGAAAATGCCTATCGCAACCAGTACCTGACGGCAGGCACGCTATTTGGTGAGCAGTTTTTTATTGAGCGTCGCCGTCTGTTTGGCGAACTCGAACAGCTGCTTAATCGCGTTTCGCGATTGATTCTGAATTTGAGACCCTACGATAAAATTAAACATGCATTGAATTTGTCCAGTTCATCCATTGTGCACGACTGGCAAACCGCTGGAGTCGGAGCAATTCGTGGCTACTCAACCTACGTAGATGGTGCAGCGAAAGCAGCTAAGTTTATGAAAGCCGGGGGGTTGGTAGCTGTAGGATTTGGTGCCTTAAATACGACGAATGAGGTCTATCAGGCTTGTACGGTTGATCGCAAAGATCAGTGTGCGCAGGTTGCGGTCGCAAAATATTCAGAGTTTGCAGCTGGTATTGCTGGGGGCTATTATGGGGCGAGCCTTGGTGCCGAAATCAGCACGAGTCTTTGTCTGGCATTAGGCGTTGCAACAGGACCAATTGGCATACTTGCATGTAGTATTGTTGGTGCTGCTGCAGGAGGGTACTTATTAAGTGAAGGCTTTAAAGCCGGGGCAGGTATAACTATGGAAAAGATACTTTGAATTTTTTACTATTAATATCTGTAGTTCTGATAAGCATAGGATGTATCTTGCAAATATATGCATTCATCCTCTTTAAAAAAAACAAGGAAAAACTCGATTTTATATTGAATGAGTTTCAGCGTCTAAATTTGCAGCTAGATATTACCACGCAGATTGCTAATCATTTTTCATCATTATTTCATCATAACAAGGTTTCATATTTTGCACGGCTTTATAAAGGTGTGACCATGTATCATAAGAAAAATGAGCGGGTTAGTGCTGAAACATATAATTTTGTTCAGAATCTCCCATCTGAAAAGATCAAATGGTTGCTCATGCTTCATAAACTAAACTTAATTAGTGCACTGCTTTTATTTGTAGGTGCCACAACTATTTTAATTTATAAACACACACACTGATTTGTTCAGGAGGTTGCTTGAGGTTTTCAAAGTTATATGTTTTTACTTTTCTTTTGGTAATGAATAAATCAGCTTTTGCTACAGCCCTCTGCTCCAGCGAACCCTCAGATAGCGCAGTTTATCAATGCACGCTTCATGAGAAGCAGTTAGCTGAAGACGCGTTGAATCGGGAATACACCGCGGCAAAAAAACGGATTGTATCGTCATACCGTGCGGATAAAAAACTGGCGGATGATTACCTTAGCACATTAACAAATACCCAACGTGGCTGGCTAAAGTACCGTGATGGACAGTGTAAGCTGGAAGCTTTTGATGCAGAGGAAGGGAGTATCGCTCACGAAGTAGCGACTAATATCTGCATTGTGCGCATCAATAAAAAACGCCTGGAATTATTGAGGCAAATTCCTTATTAAGGAAGGTCACTCTTCTCTGCCTCTTATCCGCTAATTGGCTTAGTGAACAACTCTATTAATTACAGCACCGCGCACATATTGTAGCGGCGCGATTCATCGCGCAATAGATTGTGCCGCTACAAAATTGCAATCATTTCTTTGCCAACTCAAAGACTAAATAGCAAATATGACACAGCGCATCGCGTTTTAAAGCGCAGCATCATTCACCTTATATCGCTCGCAGCATCGTATTACCCGCTTCCTATATTCCGCGTCTTTCCCGGAGAGCCGCGCAATATAGATGCCGAACCGCTAACCGCAGGAACCCGTTATGCGCTTTACGATAATAACGACTAAACCCGGCCACCAGCCGCCGCAAACCCGCTGTGACTTTATGCCGCCCGGCGGCACCATTGGCCGCGGAGTGGACAACAATCTGGTGCTGCCGGATGACGATCGCACCATTTCTCGCCTGCAGGCGATTGTGCACATCACCGCCGCTGGCGAATGCCGCCTCACCAACCGGGGCAACGTGACGCGCGTGCTGCTCAATGACATCCCGCTGGAGCGCGGGCGTCAGGTGGAATTACAGGATGGCGACGTGCTGGGCATCGATGATTACCAGCTGCTGGTCAACGATCTCAACGGCGCGCAGCAGCCGCAGGCCGCCACGCTGACACCGCAGCCGGTGGTGCAGGCGGCGGTAATGGCTGATGCGCCACCAGCGGAAAAAGATGCCAGCACCGCCGCGATCCCCAGCGAGATCTGGGACAGCCTCGCCAAAGAGTTCTCGATCTCTGACGATCTGTCGAAGCGCAAAGCAGCGGCCGAGGTGCTGCCGGAGGCCAATCCGCTCACCGCGCCGGCCAGCCTCGATCGCAACCCGGAGGATCCGCTGGCTCAGCTGGTGAACGATGCGCCGCTGGATATTGGCCAGCAGCCGAAAAACACCAGCCTGTTCGATGAAGGCGATGCGCTGTTCGCGCAGGAAAGTATCTTCGACGATCGCACCCCCAGCACACTGTCGGCGCAGCAGAATGCCGCCGCGCAGCCGCAGGTCGAAAGTGCTACCGAGCTCGATCCGCTCAGCCTGTTTGGCAGCCAGAGCAGCAGCGACGTGCGCAACCACGACGATCCGCTTGGCCTGATGATGGGTAATGCGGTTCCGCTCGCGCAGCCGGAGATTGCGCCGACACAGACGGTACAGCCGCAGCCCGACGTCCAGCCGGAAACGCCCAGTGAACCCTCGCCGGAGACGGCACCGGTCGGGCTGGCGGATCTCAGCAGTTCGCCACTGTTTGATGACACCGAAACCCAGGCCACGCCGCCGCTGATCGAACCGCAGGCGGAGCAGCCGGAGACGGTTGCGCCGCAGATCGATTACGGCGGTATTACGTTGCCCACGCCGCAGGCGGTGCAACGTGTACCGTCGCCGACGCCGAAAGGGCGGCTGCGTATCGATCCGGTGGCTTCCAGCCATCAGAACGCGGCACCCGCCAGCCAGGCGACAGCCAGCCACAGCAGCGGCGACGCGCTGAAAGGCGAACTGCTGGATGCACTGCTGGAAGGCATGGGATTGCGCGATCTGCAACCCACGCCGCAGTTCGACCGTGAGCAGATGCTGCAGTTTGGCCAGATGCTGAGCATGTTCTCGCAGGGCACCGTTGCGCTGCTGTCGTCACGCTCGATTCTTAAGCGTGGCGTCAAAGCGGATATGACGGTGATCCTTGATGACGCCAACAACCCGTTCAAACTGCTGCCGTCCGGCAAAACCGTGCTGATGCAGATGTTTGGCAGCCGTATGCCGGGCTTCATGCCGCCGCGTCAGGCGGTGCGTGATGCGCTGATCGATCTGCAGGCGCATCAGCTCGGCATGATCGCCGGGATCCGCGCCATTATCGCTTCGATGCTGCAATCCTTTAATCCGGATCAGCTGGAAGAGGAAGCACGCCAGGCGGGATCGCTGTCGCGCCTCGGCCTGCCGGGCAGCCGCAAAGCCGCGCTGTGGGAGCATTTTGTTGAGCGCTACGGCGAGACGGCGGGCGAGATTGAGGACGATTTCCATACCCTGTTCGGCGAAGCTTTCCTGCATGCCTACGACCTGGAAGTTAATCAGTACAAAGATTCACAAACCCACACGGATGACGCATGAATATCACCATTGCTTCCACGTCGAATCAGGGCGACCGCGCCAGCAATCAGGATCAAACCGGTGAGGTAATCGGTGAACGCTCAGCCTGCTTCGTGGTGTGCGACGGCGTAGCAGGATTTCCTGGCGGCGACGTGGCCGCCCGCATCGCGCGCAGCAGCCTGATGGAGGCGTTCGACGGTAACGCGCACCTGGATGCGCAGTCGATTCGCAACTACGTCAACCACGCGAATCACGCGATTCGCCAGCAGCAGAAAACCAGCAGCGAGCACAGCCGCATGGGCACCACGCTGGTCAGCCTGTTTGTCGACCGCGACTACGAGCTGGCCTACTGGGCGCACGCGGGCGACAGCCGGCTGTATCTGTTTCGCCGCGGCTACCTCTATCACGTGACTACCGACCATAGCCTGGTGCAGCAGATGAAAGATGCCGGTCACCAGACCGAAGGTATCAACAGTAACCTGCTCTATTTTGCCCTCGGCATGGGCGATGAGCAGCGCGACGCCAGCTACAGCGATGTGGTGGAAATAGAAGACGGCGACGCCTTTTTACTGTGCACCGATGGCTTCTGGCACGGCGTGACGCTGGAGCAGATGCAGCAGTCGCTGCACATGGTCAATACGCCGGAAGAGTGGCTGACGCTGATGCAGCAAATCATCCGCAACGGTCAGCCGGATAACGGTCAGCAGGATAACTTCAGCGCGCTGGCCGTCTGGATTGGCTCACCGCAGGACACCACCTTACTGCACTCGCTGTCCGAAGCGGCGCAGTTTTTCCCTCTTCGAGATTGAGAACGCCAACATGAAACATGGATTACTGGGTCTGGCTGCGCTGCTGCTCAGCACGCACGCATTTGCTGAGAACTATCGCATCGTGCAGTCCCCGGCACAGAAACTGGATGTCTGGATTGATGACGTGAAAGATAACCAGCTGGCGAGCTGGTGTAAGCGGAATGTTGATCTGCGCATCGTCACCCACGGCGCGAAAAACGTCGCGGCGCTGGAGGATTTTCTGCCGCGCGTCGCCGGGCTGATGGCATCGCAATGTAAAGCGCTGCAGCAGCTCAACTGGACGCTCAATGATGATGACGGCAACCCGATCGCCAGCGGCAGCGCTGCCAAAGCGCAGCAGTGGCAAACGGTGGTAACGCCGCCGCCCGCGCCCGTGCAGCAGCCAGAGACCGCTGCGGTTGCCCCTGCCGCGCCGGTGCTCAACTCGCCGCAGGCCGATACCACGCCGTGGCTGCAGTTCAGCCTGCTCGACGGCTGTCACTTCCGCACCTGGTGGCAGCATCCGGCGCAGACCAGCGCGCTGTTCGTGCCGTCAAAACAGGGGCTGAGCTGCGGTCAGGATGGCTGGCTGAGCGGCCGCAGCAGCCTGACGCAGATGGGCAACGGTGCGGCGAAAAGCGTGGTGGTGACGTTCCTGCAGGGCTTCCCGATTGCCGGCCTGAATAACAAACAGCAGAGCGCCGAGCTCAGCATCACTACCGTCAACAGCGAACGTATGGTGCTGAGCAACGAGAAGTCGCCAGACAGCTGGCTGGTGCTGCCGTTCAGCAGCCAGTTCAACGGCTGGCAGGCACCGGATCAGGTGGTGGTGCAGATGCCCGCCAGCGATGCCGCCGATGAGAGCGCGCTGCGTGCACGGTTGCAGGAAGTACGCAAAGTGTGGTCGCCGTGGCTGAGCGCCAGCGCACCGCTGAAAGTCCAGCTGGTAGAACAGCTGCATCCGGAGCTGAAAGATCCCGCCGCCGCGGTTTACCGCACCATCAACTAACGCAAAAGGAGCTTGCATGGATTCGCTACAATCGCGCCTGGCCAGTGCCTCACTGGCCGATAACCTCGCCGATATCACCCGCCAGATTCAGGCCAGCCCGGCCAATGCCGACCTGCGCGCGGCGTTTGTGCAGCTGTTGTGCCTGGCGGGTAACTGGACGCGCGCGCAAACCCAGCTGCAATCGTGGCTGGCGCTGACGCCCCAGGCGCAGCCGACCGTCACCTTACTGCAGCAGGCCATTGCCGGTGAGCAGCAGCGTGAAGCGGTACTGCGCGGCGCGGCGCAGCCGCAACTGCCGGGCAGCGCGTGGGCGTGGTGTGAAACCCTGCTGGCTGCGCTGACCGCCGACATCCGCGGTGACTTCGCGCAGGGCGCTGAGCAGCGTGCCGCCGCGCTGGCGCAGGCCGACGCCAATCCGGGTCAGCTGCAACAGCAGGAACAGACGGCAGACTTCGCGTGGCTGATGGACGGCGACAGCCGCTTCGGGCCGGTGTGCGAGGCCATCGCCAACGGCCGCTACTACTGGATTCCATTCGCCGCGATCCGCGAGATGGAATTTCAGGCACCCGCCAGCGTGACCGATTTGGTCTGGCGCCATACGCGCGTGCAGCTGGTGGATGGCAGCGAGCAGATTTGCCAGATCCCGGTGCGCTATCCGCTGCTGCCGGGGGCGGATGAGCGTTACCTGCGCGCCAGCGTTACGGAATGGCAGCCGCTGGGCCACGATGACCGCCAGTTTACCGGCCATGGCCAGAAGCTGTGGCTGAGCGACAGCGGCGAGTATCCGCTGCTGACGCTGCAGCAGCTGACGTTCCAGCCAGGCGGCAGCGATGAGCCGTGATAACAGCTCGCACAACGACGGCTATGCCCAGCTGCATGGCGGTTTCCGCGCGCGTAAAAATCGCGATGCGCTAACCGCGCGCGACAAGCTGCAATCCTCGTTACTCGATCGTCTGACTGACAACGCGCCGGACAAGCAGAGCGAAGCCAGCAACACTACGCTGATTTCCCACAGCACGCTGCGCCGCCACGTGCTGCGCGATCTGCAGTGGCTGTTTAACACCATCAACAACGAAGCCCAGCAGGATCTCAGCGCCTTTGGTGAAGTGCAGCGCTCGGTGTGGAATTTTGGCGTGGCGCCGCTGGCCGGACAGAATATCTCCGACATCGAATGGCAGGATATGCAGCGCAAAATGACCGATGCCATTCTGCATTTCGAGCCGCGCATTCTGCCGCAGGGGCTGCAGGTACGCTGCGTCAGCGATCTGAAGTCGCTCAGCCTGCACAACGTGTTATCGATTGAGATCAAAGGCCGCCTGTGGTGCGTGCCTTATCCGCTGGAGTTTCTGTTCCGCACCCAGGTTGATCTGGAAAGCGGTCATTTTGAACTACTGGATGCAGGTTAATCATGGACAGCAAACTGCTCGACTACTACAACCGCGAACTGGCCTATCTGCGTGAGCTGGGCGCGGAGTTCGCTGCGCGCTATCCGAAAGTCGCCGGGCGGCTGGGAATGCGCGGCATCGAAGTCGCCGATCCTTACGTTGAGCGGCTGATGGAGGGCTTTGCTTTCCTCACGTCGCGCGTGCAGCTCAAAATGGACGCCGAGTTCCCGCGCTTCTCGCAGCGGCTGCTGGAGATGATTGCGCCGTCTTATCTGTCACCTACGCCGTCAATGGCGATTGCACAGCTCACGCCGGATAGCCGCAAAGGCGACATCAGTAATGGCTTCCACGTGCCGCGCGGCACCATGATGGAGAGCCAGCACCTGAAGAAAAACGGCGTAACCTGCAGCTACACCACGGCGCACGATGTCACGCTGCATCCACTGCGCATCAGCGACGTTTCCCTCGGCGGCGTGCCGGGCGATCTGCCGCTGGGTGAACTGAAGCTCAGCGGTCGCGGTGCGGCCAGCGCGCTGCGCGTGCGTATCGCCTGCGAAGGCATTTCGTCGCTCAGCCAGCTGAATGTCGCCGATTTAATGCTGTATCTCAGCGGTCCGGACATTCAGGCACAGAAACTGCTGGAGCTGCTGATGCAGCACTGCGTCGGCATCGTGCTGCAATCGGTCGAACAGAAACCGCTGCGCCAGGTGCTGCCGGATGAAGCGTTACAGCAGGAAGGCTTTGCGCCAGAGCAGGCGCTGCTGCCGGACGATCTGCGTAACTTCGACGGTTACCGGCTGCTGCAGGAGTATTTTGCCTTTCCGGCGCGTTTCCAGTTCATCAGCCTGAGCCAGCTGGCACCGTTTCTGCGCCGCTGCGATAACGCGCAGGAATTCGACATTATCATCCTGCTGGATAAGGCTGACAGCGCGCTGGAAAGCGTGGTGGACAGCAGCCATCTGGCGCTGCACTGCACGCCGGTAATCAACCTGTTTCCCAAAACGGCCGAGCGCCTGAAGGTCAGCGACAGCCAGCATGAATATCATCTGGTGGTGGATAACATCCGGCCGCTGGACTACGAAGTGCACTCGGTGCAGCGGCTGTTCGCCACCGTTGAGGGCAAGCGCGAAGAGCAGTTATTCCGCCCGTTCTGGAGCACCTTCAGCGGCGACGACGGCGATTACGGTGCCTATTTCTCGCTGCGCCGTGAGCAGCGCACGCTGTCTGAGCAGGCGCAGCGTTACGGCACGCGCACCGGCTATATCGGCTCGGAAGTGTTTTTGTCGCTGGTGGATGAGCATCACACGCCGTGGCGCGACGACATGCGCTATCTGTCGGCAGACGTGCTCTGTACCAGCCGCGATCTGCCGCTGATGCTGTTGCAGCAGGAGCAGGGCAATTTCGTCATGCCGGATTCGATCCCGGTCGGTCAGCTGAAATTGTGTAAAGGCCCGACGCCGCCGCGTCCGGCGCTGGCCGAAGGGCTTTCCGCGTGGCGTCTGATCAGCCACCTGCAGATGAACTACCTGAGCCTGATGGACAGCAGCGACGGCCAGGGCGCGGCTGCGCTGCGCCAGCTGCTGAGCCTGTACGCCAATCTCGCCGAAGCGGCGGTGGCGCGCCAGATTGACGGTATTCGCCACTGCCAGCTCAGCGCGGTCAACCGCCGGGTGCCGGAACCGGGCCCGGTAGTGTTTGCGCGCGGCGTCAGCATCACGCTGGAGGTCGACGAACAGGCGTTCTCCGGTGCCAGTCCGTGGCTGCTTGGCAGCGTGCTGGAGCGGGTGTGCAGCCGGCTGGTGGCGCTGAATAGCTTTACCGAATTCACCCTCAACAGCCAGCAGCGCGGCGAGGTGGGCTACTGGCCGCCGCGCATGGGCAGGAAGGCGCTGCTATGAGCGAGGCGCAGATCATTCCGCTGCAGCGCGCCCAGCGGCTGCCGGACGATTTCTGGCAGGCAGTGATGGCGGCACCGTGGCGCTACGATCTGTTTCAGCTGCTACGCCGGCTGGATGCGCAGGGCGGCCAGCGCTATCCGCTGGGACGCGCGCCGCTGCCGAAGTTCGAAGCGCTGCGCATTGGTCAGCAACCGTCGCTGGCGTTTGCCCCGGCAACGCTGGCCAGCGTGCAGCCGCGCGCAGAGGACGCGCGCCATGACGTGGCGATTTACAGCTTTGGCCTGTTTGGCCCCAACGGTCCGCTGCCGACCCATCTGACGGAATATGTGCACGAGCGCATCGTGCACCATCAGGATCACAGCCTGGCGGCGTTTGCCGACATCTTTCACCATCGCGCCACGCTGCTGTTTTATCGCGCCTGGGCCGATGCGCAGCCGGCCGTTTCGCTGGATCGCGCCGATAACCGCCGCTTTGTCGATTACCTTGCCTGTCTGGCCGGCATCGGTTTACCGGCGCAGCAGCAGGCCAGTTCGCTCAGCCTGCATGCGCGGCTGATGCTGGTCGGCCATCTTAGCCGCCACGGTCACGACGCTGAAGGGCTGGTACGCATTCTGCGTCACTACTTTGGCGTACCGGTGCAGCTGGCACAGAACGTGCCGCAGTGGCTGACGCTGGACGAGCGCGATCAGGCGCGGCTGGGGGCCGGACGCCAGATGCCGCGGCTGGGCGAATCGGCGTTCCTGGGTGTGGCGGTGCGCGATGTGCAGCACCGTTTTCGCCTGCGGCTCGGTCCGCTGAGCGCGCAGCAGTATGCCCACTTTCTGCCAGATGCGCCGGGCGCGCGCGAAGTGCGCGACTGGGTGCGTCACTATCTCGGCATCGAGATGCAGTGGGACCTCAGCCTGATCCTGGCGGCGGAAGAGGTGCAAAGCGTCACGCTGGGAGGCAATGCCCGGCTGGGCTACACCAGCTGGCTGGGACACGCGCCACAGCCGCAGGATCGCGAAGATTTCATGTTTGAGGTTGAGGCAGCCGCAAGCTAGCCCAATCGCTTTTCCCTGTTACACAGCCTGCTTCTTACATTAAAGAGACCCGATATGTCAGAAATCAGCCGTGCCGTGTTATTCGGCAAACTGGATACGCTGTTATTTACCTCGCTGGAAAGCGCCACCGCCTTTTGTAAACTGCGCGGCAATCCTTATGTTGAGCTGGTGCACTGGCTGCACCAGCTGATGCAGCAGCAGGATGGCGACTTACAGCGGGTGATCAGCCATTTTTCACTGGATGAAAACGCGCTGACGCGGGATATCGTCGCGGCGCTCGACCGCCTGCCGCGCGGTGCGAGCGCGGTTTCCGATCTCGCCGAACACATCGACAGCGCCGTCGAGCGCGCCTGGGTCTACGCCTCGCTGAAGTACGGTGCGACGCGCATTCGCGGCGGCCATCTGCTGATTGGCATGCTCAAAACCTTCAACCTCGCCAGCGTGCTGAAAGGCATCTCCGGCCAGTTTGGCCGTATCAATGCTGATGCGCTGCTGGAGCAGTTCGACACGCTGCTCGCCAGCAGCAAAGAAGCACAGCAGGCGCTGGTGGCGCAGCCGGGCGCGGAGAGTGCCGCACCGGCAGCCAGCACCAGCACGCTGGCGCAGTACGCGCAGGATCTCACCGCACGCGCACGCGAAGGACGCATCGATCCGGTCACCGGCCGTGATGAAGAGATCCGCCAGATGGTGGATATTCTGATGCGTCGCCGGCAGAACAACCCGCTGCTGACCGGCGAAGCGGGCGTTGGCAAAACCGCGGTGGTTGAAGGCCTGGCGCTGCGTATTGCCGCTGGCGACGTACCGGCTCCGCTGCGCGATGTGCAGCTGTGGCTGCTGGATATCGGCATGCTGCAGGCCGGTGCCGGCATGAAAGGCGAATTTGAAGCGCGCCTGCAGGCGCTGATTAATGAAGTGCAGTCCAGCCCGACGCCGATTGTACTGTTCGTCGACGAGATCCACACGCTGGTCGGGGCCGGCGGCCAGCAGGGTACCGGCGATGCCGCTAACCTGCTGAAACCGGCGCTGGCGCGCGGCCAGCTGCGCACCATCGGTGCCACCACCTGGGCCGAATACAAAAAGTACATTGAGAAAGATCCAGCGCTGACGCGTCGTTTCCAGACCGTGCAGGTGCAGGAGCCGGATGAAGCTAAAGCGATTCTGATGCTGCGCAGCACTGTCAGCGCGCTGGAGAAGCACCATCAGGTACTGCTGCTGGATGAGGCAGTCAGCGCGGCGGTGAAGCTGTCGCATCGTTACATTCCTGCGCGCCAGCTGCCGGATAAAGCGGTGGCGCTGCTGGACACCGCCTGTGCACGCGTGGCGGTGAGCCAGGGCGCACAGCCTGCGGCACTGGAAGATTGCCTGCATCGTCTGGCCGCGCTGGAGATTGAAGCGGAGATCATTGAGCGCGAAAGCAAAGTCGGGCTGGGCGATGCGGCGCGTTCGCAGGCGGTTGCCGCGCAGCGCGCGACGCTGGAAACCGAGCGCGATGCGCTGCAGCAGCGCTGGCAGCAGGAGCGTGAACTGGTCGATCAGCTGATTGCCCTGCGGGCGCGCTGCGTGACGGAGGGCGAAGCCGCGCTGCGCGATGAGCTGGACGCGACGCAACAGCAGCTGCAGCAGGTGCAGGGCGAAGCGCCGCTGCTGTTTGCCGCCGTGGATGCCAGCGTGGTGGCCGCCGTGGTCGCAGACTGGACCGGGATTCCGCTGGGGCGCATGGTGAAAAACGAAATCGACGCGGTGCTCAATCTCGCCGATACACTCAACCAGCGCGTGATTGGCCAGCGTCACGGTCTCGATCTGATCGCCAAACGCGTGCGCACCTCACGCGCGCGCCTCGACAATCCGAACAAACCGGTCGGCGTCTTTATGCTGTGCGGTCCCTCCGGCGTCGGCAAAACCGAAACCGCGCTGGCGCTGGCCGAGTCGCTGTACGGCGGCGAGCAGAACATCATCACCATCAACATGAGCGAGTTTCAGGAAGCCCACACCGTTTCTACCCTGAAAGGCGCACCGCCGGGTTACGTGGGCTATGGCGAAGGCGGCGTGCTGACCGAAGCGGTGCGGCGTCGTCCCTACAGCGTGGTGCTGCTGGATGAGATTGAGAAGGCGCATCCGGATGTGCACGAGCTGTTCTTCCAGGTGTTCGATAAAGGCTGGATGGAGGATGGCGAAGGGCGCCACATCGACTTCCGTAACACCATCATTATTCTGACCTCCAACGTCGGTACGCAGCTGATCAGCGCGATGTGCGCCGATCCGGAGTTAATGCCGGATCCGGAAGCGCTGAGCACCGCGCTGCGCAAACCGCTGCTGGAGGTCTTCCCGCCAGCGCTGCTGGGTCGCCTGCTGGTGGTGCCATATTACCCGCTGAGCGACGCGATGCTGGCGGAAATCGTCCGGCTGCAGCTGGGCCGTATTGTTCAGCGCCTCGCCGACAACCACGGCATCAGCGCGCAGATTGACGATTCGGTCATCAGCCAGATCGTGCAGCGCTGCACGGAGGTGGAATCCGGAGGCCGCATGGTCGACGCCATCCTCACCAATACCCTGTTGCCGCAGATGAGCCAGATGCTGCTCAGCGCCCACGCCCGCGATGAACGCTATCGTCGCGTGCAGGTACGCTGTGAGCAGGGCGAGTTTGTTTGCCAGTTCGATGTCTAAAGCCGTTAGTGATCAGAGAGTTTTCGAAAATGTCGGAACACGATAATCCCCTCAACGTACCCAACGCTCTGCCGGTGGGTTACCGTTTCAATGAGTTTGAAATTAAAGAAGTGATCGGTGGTGGCGGCTTTGGCATTGTTTATCGTGCCTGGGATCATCAGCTGGAGCGTGATATCGCCATTAAAGAGTTTATGCCGGCTTCGCTGGCGGTGCGCAGCGATGATCTGAACCTGGTGCTGCGCAGCGAACGCTTCAGCAAAACCTTTCATGCCGGGCTGAACAGCTTTATTCAGGAGGCGCGCCTGCTGGCCCGCTTCAACCATCCTAATCTGCTGCACGTGCTGCGTTTCTGGGTGCAGAACGACACCGCTTACATGGGCACGGTGTTTTACAGCGGCACCACCTTATCGAACCTGCGCGAACGCAATCCGCAGCTGGTGGATGAAGCCTGGATTCGTCGCCTGCTGCCACCGCTGCTGGGTGCGATCAAAACCATCCACGACGCCGGTTACCTGCACCGTGATATCTCGCTGGATAACATCCAGATCCAGAGCAGCGGTGAGCCGGTGCTGCTGGATTTTGGCTCTGCGCGTAAAACCATTGGCAACCTCTCGGATGAGAGCGAAACCATGCTGCGTCCGGGCTATGCGCCCATCGAGCAATACAGCGATAACGACGAAAGCGAACAGGGCGCGTGGACGGATATTTACGCGCTGGGCGCGGTGCTGCACACGCTGATCACCGGGGCGCCACCGCCGGTGAGCGTGGTGCGCAGCATCGAAGATAACTACCAGCCGCTGGCCGCGCGCCGCCTGCCGGGCTACTCCCAGGCCTTGCTGACGGCGGTGGACCGTGCGCTGGCGCTCAAGCCGGAAGATCGGCCGCAGGATATTGATGCTTTTGCCGGGCTGATGGCGCTGCCAGAGCGCGAACCGGAACCGCTGCTGAGCGCCAAAATCAGCGGACCGGGCACCATGCTGGTGCCGGTGGAAGAGGCGAACGAAGCCGAAACGCTTTCGCCGGTGAAATCGCTGCTGCGCCATCGCTTTGCGCTGCCGGGACTGGTGGCCGCGGGCGTGCTGGTGGGATTGTGCGTGGGGCTGCTGATGTCCGGGGGCGATGAGCCTGCGGCGCCGGCAGAGACGGTGCAAAACAGCGCGCCAGCTGCTGATCCGGCAGTTTCACCTTCAGCGTCGTCAGCGCCAGCCGCAACGGCAGCGGTAACGCCGGAAAAACCGCGCGAAGCGGAGCAGCAGCCTGCACCGCCGCCGGAGCCGGTCGCGCAGGTTTACATCAAGCTGCAGCAGGGCGAACGCGTCCAGGTGAATGGCAAACCGCAGGCGCTGGTGCCTGCCGCCAACGGTTTTGCCGCGCTGCAGCTGGCGCCAGGCAACTATACCTTTGCCATCAGCGGCCAGGGCGGCACGCGCGAGCAAACGCTGACCATCAGCGAAGAAGGCGTCTGGTTGCTCGATCCACACAGTTAATCATCAGGGATTTATTATGTTCTCACGCATCACCGCGCAGCTGCCGATGGACGGCCTGCTGTTCTGGAAACTCACCGGCGCCGAGGCGCTGTCGCAGTCGTTTGAGCTGAACGCCGAGCTGCTGGCCACGGACGCGCGCATCGACCGGCACGCGCTGCTGGGGCAGCCGGTCACGTTCACGCTGCCGACGCAGAGCCTGCTGTCGCCGCGCTACCTCAACGGGAAAATCACGCGGGTGGCGGTGCGCAGCGAGGAGCTGAGCGGGACGCGCTACGCGGTGTACCAGCTGCGGGTGGAGCCGGACCTGTGGCCGATGCGCCGGGACCGCAACCTGCGGATATTCCAGGGTCAGACGGTGCCGCAGATAGTGCAGGCGCTGCTGCAGGAGAACGGGGTGAACGTGGAGACGCGGCTGGGCAGCAGCTACCGGGTGTGGGAGTACTGCGTGCAGTACCAGGAGAGCAGCTTCGACTTCATCAGCCGGCTGATGGAGCTGGAGGGGATTTACTACTGGTTCCGTCACGAGGCGGAGCGTCACGTGATGGTGCTGTGCGACGGGGCGGACCAGCACGAGGCGTTCGCGGGCTATGAGACGATACCGTACCACGTGACGGCGTCGGGCGGGAGCGTGACGGAGGAGGGCATCAGCCAGTGGTCGCTGTGCGAGAGCGTGACGCCGGGGATGTACAGCACGGACGACTACGACTTCCGCAAGCCGAACGCGTGGATGCTGCAGGCGCGGCAGAACCCGGTGTCGCCGGTGCCGGGGGCGGTGGACGTGTACGACTGGCCGGGCCATTTTGTCGACCACAGCCACGGGGAGTTTTACACGCGCATCCGCCAGGAGGTGTGGCAGGTGGCGCACCACAGCGTGAGCGGAACGGGGACGGCGACGGGCATCGCGCCGGGGTACCGGTTCGGCATCGTGAACGCGCCGCACTTCAGCGACAACGGAGAGTACCTGGTGACGTCGGCGCGGTACGACTTCGAGGAGAACGGGTACGCGAGCGGCGGCGGCGGGGCGCGGCACAACATCGCGTTCACGGTGCTGCCGTCGTCGGTGACGTACCGTGCGGAGCCGGCGACGGCGTGGCCGAAGACGCACGGGCCGCAGACGGCGAAGGTGGTGGGCCCGGCGGGTGAGTCAATCTGGACGGACCGCTACGGCCGGGTGAAGGTGAAGTTCCACTGGGACCGCCTGGCGAAGGGCGACGACACGAGCTCGTGCTGGGTGCGGGTGTCGAGCGCGTGGGCGGGCCAGGGGTACGGCGGGGTGCAGATCCCGCGGGTGAACGACGAGGTGGTGGTGGACTTCATCAACGGCGACCCGGACCGGCCGCTGATCATCGGTCGCGTGTACAACGAGGCGAGCATGCCGCCGTGGGCGCTGCCAGCGGCGGCGACGCAGATGGGCTTTTTAAGCCGTTCGAAGGACGGCACGGCGGACACGGCAAACGCGCTGCGCTTCGAGGACAAGGCGGGCGAGGAGCATCTTTGGATCCAGGCGCAGAAAAACATGGATACGCACGTTAAAAACGATGCCAGCCACTCGGTCGCCAACAACCACAGCCATTATGCTGGTGGCAATGAGTTGTACCGCGTTGAGACCAACCGTGTACACGGTATCAAAGGCGGCGAGGAGCTCCTGACCGGACAAGGCAAGCTGGATGCGGCAGTTGATACTTATGTCCTGGGATCCGGCACCAAACTGCGTCTGGAGTGCGGTGAAAGCGCTATTGAACTCAACGCTAACGGTCACATTAATATTGTCGGTAAAGGCTTCAATATTTTCGTGCAGGGCGATGGCCACATTACAACGTCTGGCGGCAAGCTGAACCTGAATACTGACGGTGCAAAGCCCGGCACCGGTGCGCCAGGTGCTGATCACAAACAGAATATCAGTAAAGCGGTAGAGAACTTGTTCCCACCGAAACAGAAAGGACAGGCGGCTCCGGCTGCGCCGAAAGCTGCCAAATCTGAACCAAAAAATGCCGCAGACCAAAAGTATGACGATAACTTTAGTAAGTTATCGCCAATAATTCTGCGGCATGAAGGTGGTTATGCCAATCGTGCGGCAGATAAAGGTGGGCCAACTAATCACGGTATTGCATGGAAAACATGGCAGAGATATGCTCAGGAAGATGTGGGCGTTGAGCCCACGCTAGATAACCTAAAAAAACTTACTCCAGAACAAGCAGAAGTTATCTACAAAAAAAGATATTGGGATGCCAAAGGATTTAATGATATTAAGGATCCTAAGTTAGCATTAATGTCATATGACTGGACTATTACATCTGGTGGGGCTGGCAAACAAATTCAGAAGTTATTGAATAGTCAATATGGGAAAAACTTAAAGGTGGATGGGGCTATCGGGCCAGATACCATCGCCGCAATGAATAGTGTTGCTGATTCTAATGAGTTAACCGAAAATATCGCAGAGATTAGGAAGGTATATTATAAAAATTTAACTATTTCAGATCCTAATAACCTTCCTAATTTAAATGGATGGATTAACAGAGTAAATGATTGTCTGAATTTCAAGGGCTAAATAAAATGAGAAATAAATTTTCGATGTTTGCAGTTATATTATTCGCTAAATCTACATTTTTGTGGGCTGCGGTGGATTTCAACGGTGAGTGGTCTGGTGCTGCGGGTAATGAAAATAGCTCCGATTATTCCACGTTAAATATCAAGCTCAGGCAAGTTGATGGGAAGGTTGTTGGGCGCTACTGCTACATTACGAATAGTGGTAATCGTATTGATTGCCCTGGTGGTGATGAGAATAACTTACATGGCGTTGTAAAGAATAATAGAGCTAATGTGAAATTTGACTCTGTCTTTGGTGGTAAAAATGGAGAGGCTGAATTGACATTAAATAATAACGCCATGCTCTGGCATTTAATTGTACTGCCGAGCCATGGTGAGTTTTATGCTCCCAAGGATTTTTCCCTTAAAAAGATAGAGACAAATAGAAATGCAATGTTAAAAAGCAGGGTTTTTTCGACATCAGGATTCACTGTGACTCTTGTAAATAACTGTGGGGGTTTTTATACCAGTTGTAAAAATGTAAAGTATTATGGCATGAGAAATAGCGATGGTAGCCAGATTTCACTTACCGGCCACACAATTGATTCCCCTGATGCAGCCAAAGCAGTTGGTATGATTTTCAATAATGGAAATATAGAGTATGGCATTAATTTTGAGCCGTTAACGCTGACGGTATCAAGAGACAAAAAGGTATTGCTATCACAGGATGGAAAGTGGGAATGAAAATGTCCAGGAGCGTATTGCGTAAAATGTATCTTGCCAGGTTAATAAATGATTTTTAGGTTTTTATATACAGCTGTACTATCCGGGTTGATGATCGATTTGAGTTTTAAAAAGTTGGCTTGTCGGGTAAGTTGATGCGTAATAAATTATCTTTACTTAGTGTTGTGGCAGTTATGGTTTTCGGCATGATGTCAGCCAGAGCAGACGTAGTGATGTCTGATTATAATAGTCTTGAAAAAGTTTCATCCGTTTTTAGCAACAAGGAGGTACTGCTGAAGCTAAAGAGCATTTTGGGCCCTGATTACGATACCTTCAGTCAAAACTTTGATGTGTATGGTGAACCGCACCTGACATCAGCAGGCGGATTGTTTGTGAAAGGCTGGTTAAGAGATCTCTATCTGGAACAGGCTTCAGCCTTTGTAATACAACCTGATGGCAGGACCTATGCTGCATGGACAGATGCTAAAACGGGCAAAATAAGTTATCGATGTAATGATAATACTGAGAAAACTTTGCAGCCTGATATTGCTGCCTGGGCAAAGCGTTTCAATAGCGACCCTGCGGGGGATTCTGCAGGTAACTTACAAGTAAACTGTACCTGTAAACCTCTTTCAGCCTCCGACTTCAGTGTGGAAATCAATCATTATCGTGTCTCACTGGGAGACGAATGGGATAATCTGACAAAGCAGCACGCCGGAGTGCCGATTGCTGAAAGCTATGCTGGCGACAGACATTCAGACGACGGAAATTATCATTATTATCAGTATAACTATCCAGGTTTTAATATTTACTCTTCCAATTTAAACTGGGGAAAAGAGCATCGCGACAGTGATAGCTATATCATAGCGCAAATCACCCTTAATTCTCCGGGAATCAAAACGTACAGAAGTGTTTCAGTTGGTGACAGCGAAAGCGCTCTGCAGCGTCGTTATGGCAAAGGCGCTGTAGATGACAGTGATGATCAATACTGGATTTATTACGAGGGTGATGGAAAACGTCTCTTATTTCAGATTGAAGAACATCGCATAAGTCATATTATGATGGTTTTTAATGATGCGTAATGTGTCATTATCAATAACTGGCTAATATGCAAATAAAAGTATCTACTGGCGATGGATCGGCTTAATTAATTTCGTTTCGCTAAAGTGATTCCACATAGATCCATCCTCATTTATTCCTCTAACGGATATCCAACATGCACTACCAATTCAACGAGGGCGCGTTCGCCCTGTTTCCGGCTGGCTGGCAGGATACCAGCATGAATATTCTGCGCGATGAGGCCACCGGGCTGGCGCTGATCGTCAGCCGTGGGCCAATCGCCGAAGGCAGCGATTTTGAGCAGGAGTTTCACCGTCAGTGGGATACGTTGCGCAGCCAGATGGGCCATGTAGAGCAGAGCGAATTTACACGCGTGCTGGCGGGAGCCGACAACACGTTGCGCGCCATCGAAGTGGAAACGGCTTTTGATCGCAACGGGCAGGCACTGTGGCAACGTCAGCTGGCAGTAAACGTGCCTGAAACCAATACGTTGATGATATTTACTTTTTCAGCCATGCGGCCTTTTGATGAAGAAGACGGGGCACGCTGGCATGCCTTCAAACAGAGCCTGACACTGAACGCCCCACGGAAGGGATAATTATGGATAAGCACGCGGCCCGCCAGGGCGATGACATCATTCATTCCAGTATTTTCGCCGATATCACCAGTATCGTCGCTGAAGGTGCGGTCTACGCCGCGATGGGCGCGATTGTTGCCGGTGTGGCTACCGTAGCTGCTCCGCTGGTTGGCGTGGGTGCGCTGGCGGCGGTAGGCAGTAGCTGTCTGCTGAGCGGTATCATCGCGGGTGCGGTGGCGAATGTGGCAGGTATCACGGACGACATCAGCGCGGCTGCGGATGGCATTGGCGACATGCTGTTCCCGCCGTCGCCTGCGGGTGTCATTGCCAGCGGTTCGGATAATGTAATCATCAATGGCTTAGCGGCGGCTCGCGCGGCAGGAGAACTGACGGCAGGCGATACGCCACCACCGGAAGCGCAGTCGGCCGGATTTTTTGCCGACTATGCCGGCAAACTGCTGGCGGTTGCCGACCAGTTCGCCGGGGCGATGTGGCAGCCGACGATTGCCTCCGCTGCCGCAGGTACCTCGCCACTGGAACAGGATAAAGTTGCGTGCGAGAAACACAGCGGGCCACAGTATCTCGCTGAAGGATCTAAAAGCGTATTCATCAACGGCCAGCCGGCGGCACGTGCTAAAGATCGCACCACCTGTGGCGCGACCATCAGCGATGATGTTTCAGCCAACGTCATCATTGGCGGTGAAACGCTAACGGTGCGGGATATCAAAAGCGGCAAACAGCCCGGTCTGGCGCTGGCGATGATCGGCCTGTCGTTGATCCGCGGTCGTCCCGGCCAGATCCTGAAAAATATGCCGTGTGCGCTGGCAATGGCGGGCGGCGGCATGCTGGCCGATATGTCTATCAACGCGATATTTTCCGCGCTGCACCCGGTACATGCAGCTACCGGCGTGAAAGTGCTGAATGATGATGCCGAGCGTGATTTCTTGCTGCCGGGACGTTTTCCCCTGCGCTGGCAGCGCAGCTATAACAGCCTGACGCAGCGCGCCGGCCTGTTTGGCCGTGGCTGGTCGACGGTGTTCGACAGCTATCTGACGCTGGAAGGCAATCAGGCCACCTGGTTTGATGACAACGGCCGCGAACTGCGTTTTGCCTTGCCCGGTGAAAAAGAGGTGCTTTACAGCATCAGCGAAGGACTGATGGTGCGACGCAATGCGCACGGTGACGTGGCAATCGCTGACGATGACGGCGCGGTCTGGCGCTTGTACAAACCCACCGCCAGAAACCCGCAGCTCTTGCGTCTCGCCTCGCTGAGCGACGAGTACGGCAACGCGCTGGAGATGGGCTGGGATGAGCAGAGCCGGCTGGTGCGCATCCATGATGAACCGCTGGCGATTGACGTGACGCTGCACTACAACGATGAACGCCATCCGCACCGCGTTACCGCTGCCAGTCACTTTGACGGTGAACAGCACTGGCCGCTGATGCGCTGGAGCTTTGATGATCACGGCCAGCTGGCCAGCGTCACCGATGCGGCAGGCATTGAGACGCGCCGTTTCCGTTATAACGTGGATGGCCTGATGGTGTGGCACCGCCTGCCGGGCGGGCTGGAGAGCGAGTATCGCTGGCAGCTGTTTGATCACTGGCGGGTGATTGAAAACCGCACCAGCAGCGGCGATGGCTGCCGTATGCAGTACGATCTCACGGCAGGTATTACCCGCGTTTCTACCTACGATGGACAGCAGCGCGAGCATCACTGGAATGCACAGGGATTGATTACCTGCTACATCGACGAGCGCGGCGAGCAATGGCGCTACGAGTGGGATGACAATGAACTGCTGACGCGCCGTATTGACCCGCTCGGCCATGCGGTGAACTTTAACTACGACGAGCTCGGTAACCGCATTGAAGAGCAGGATGCCGATGGCAATGCGCAGACCACAGAGTGGTTAACGCATCGTGCCCTGCCCAGCGTCATCACCCAGCCTGGCGGCGCTGCCATCCGTTATTACTACGATATCCATCACGGACTGGAACGGGTGGTCGATGCGCTCGGGTACAGCACGCGTTATCTGCGCGATGAGTTTGGGCTGATCACTGAAGAGATTGATGCGGCGGGCAATCGCTATCGCCGTGAGTATAACGATGCCGGGCAGGTCATTCGCGAGACGGACTGCTCCGGCCAGACTACGCGTTACCGTTATCATCCGCTGGGCTGGCTGAGTTGTGTTACAGCAGCCGATGGCGAAGAAACGCGATACTACTATGATGCCGCCGGGCGGCCCCGGCAGATGGAGCGTGCTGAAGGCTGGGAAGAACGTCTGGAGTGGAGCGAACGTGGTCTGCCAGTGGCGTATGCCTCGGCATACGGTAAACGCAGCGAATTCGCTTACGACCAGGCCGGCAGACTGACTCTCTCGCGAAACGCGCAGGGCGAAGAGGTGCAGCGCCGCTGGGATAGCCGTGGACGTTTAATTTCGCTGCAAAATCAGAACGGTGAAAGCTACCACTTTGAATGGGGCGCAGATTCGCTGCTGCTGGCGCAGGTCGGGCTGGACGGTGTGGCAACACGCTACGACTATGATGCCGCCGGACGCGCAGTTGCCCGCACTTTCGCCGCCGGTCACCCGCAGGCCATTACGCACCGCTTCGCCTTCAGCCCGGCAGGGCAACTCATGGCGCGCATCACCCCGGAAGGCCAGACGCGCTATGACTATACCGCGGCGGGCCAGCTGGCAAGCGTGGCGCAGCATCTGCCACTGGGGGAAAACCAGTGGAGCCGTGAAGCCGAGCAGGCGATTACCTTCGCGTATGACAAGGCTGGTCGCGTGATAGCGGAGCAGGGCGATCAGGGCAGCCTGGCGTGGCAGTACGACGCGCTGGGCAACTGCACTGCGCTGACGCTGCCGGATGGCCGCCAGCTGAAACAGTTGTATTACGGCAGTGGCCATCTGCTGAGCATTGCGCTGGATAACCTGCCGGTCAGCGAATTTACGCGCGATACACTGCACCGCGAGCTGAGCCGCAGTCAGGGCGGACTGACCACGCGCAGCGATTACGATCGGCTGGGTCGGCTGGTGCGTCGCGATGTGTTCGACGGTGAGGCACAGCGCCCGGCACCGCGCCGCTGGTCACGCCGGCGTGATTTCGACTACGGCAACAACCTGATTCGCGAACAGCGCGACGACAATCCTTTCAGCCAGACGCTCTGGCACTACGACAGCGCGGGCCGTCTGCTGGCGCAGGAAGGTGCACAGCCCGGTAATGATACGTGGCAGTGGGATGGCGCGGGTAATCCGCTGGACCGCAGCGCGGCAGCAGCGGTAACGCACAACCGTGTTACGCAGCTGAACGGCATCCGCTGGCGCTATGACGTGCACGGTCGCACCAGTGAAAAGGATGACGGTCAGACGCGCTGGCGCTACCGCTATGATGACGAGCATCGCCTGATCGAAGTCGTCAGCGAACCGCGCGATCGCAACAAGCCTCAGGTGCAGGTGAGTTTCCGCTACGATCCGCTCGGGCGCCGCATCAGCAAGCGCGTGCAGCGTTTGCTGCACGGCAAGCCGGCCGGAGCAGCGACCCTCACCCGCTTCGTCTGGGACGGTTTTCGTCTGCTGCAGGAAATACACGACGATGTGCCACTGACCTACGTATACAGCGACGCAAACAGCTATGAACCGCTGGCGCGTATTGACGGCAATGAGGGCGCGGAGATTTTCTGGTTCCACAATGCCGCTAACGGCATGCCGGAACGCCTGACAGACAGCGAAGGCCGCATCAGCTGGGAAGGCATCAATAACGCATGGGGCAAACTGCTGCGCGAAACTCATCAGCAACTGCCCGGCTACGACCAGAACCTGCGTATGCAGGGCCAGTACCTGGACCGTGAAACCGGACTGCACTACAATCTGTTTCGTTACTACGATCCGGACAGTGCGCGGTTTACTCAGCAGGACCCGATAGGGCTGGCGGGTGGGCTGAATCTGTATGTTTATGCACCCAACTCTATGACATGGATAGATCCGCTTGGGTTGAGTAAATGTTCAGATGCTGAAAGTCAGAAATTATATCGAGGGGTTAGTGCAAAACATCCTGAATTAGAAAATGCCAGAAAGGGTATTGTAAAACCAGCAAACCCTCATGCTGATTTGTCACCTGAACAACATGCAGAGGGTGGATTGACGGGTGAAAGCCAATTTGTATCATGGACTCCTGATAAAGAAATGGCTTTAGGTCATGCTAATAAAGACGGACCAGGAGGGGTTCTGCTGAGTGTCCCTGTCGGAGCGCCTCCTCAGGGAGCTTCATGGTCTTGGGGATGGACACATATTAACGACTGGGGCGAAGTTGAGATGTTGCAATTGGGTACACGAAAAGGCGTGATCGTCACCGTTTTATGAGGATTAACTGTATGAAGCATCTGAGTTACCTAAAATCCATTTTTCCTAAAAAACGAGAGGAATGGACAAGATATTTAAACGGTATGCTTATGTCGGATAGCTTAATAATAGGTAATCCATATGATGAGGATTTGAATTTATTACTTCTTAAGTATAAAAAAAGGAACTATATAAATAAAGGACATGGAGAGGAAGTGTTAGGGCTTAATGATTTGGTTGTGAAAATAAATTCTTGCTTGGGCGATATTAAGGCTACGGTTTATCCATTGAAAAATGATGTTTATTCCGGTGATTGCATAGTCTTAAAAAATGAAATTATAGGGTGTGCTTTTATCAAGAGAGGTCGTTCCTCTTATAAAAAAGGGCTTTGGATAAACGGAAGTAAAATAGATTAAAGGAATTGCTTTTAATGAAAGTTAGACGGTTGTTTAGCAATTTTTTTTGCCATTTCTTACCTTTAGTCGATTGAGTGTGTGTATAAAATTGAGTTCAGCCGGAATACATAAAATTTACCTGACTCGGCATGAATCTAGTTGGAGAAATCAGTAATAACAAAACAGATGTGAGCGTGCGTTATGCTTATGGAGAAAAAAGCTGCGAAAAAGTGGCTCAAATTGAAACGAAAGGAGCGTTCGTGAGATAAAAAATCAACAAGAGATAAGTTATAAACAAAAGGAATTTATACAATTAATCCTGAGGGTAGGCCCTGAAGTCATGATAGAATGAAAGAAAAACTTGATTCTTTTCTACTATTTTAATGTGGAGTTGCTCAGCTCAAGCATTCAACAATCTTTGAAGTCAAGACAGATAAATATCTAAAAGTTTTACTGAGCATATCCGCAATTAGTAAGCCATAATTTCGAACAATTATCTGTAGATGAGCGCATTGTAAAGTTCGATGCTTTTGATATTCCTCTGAGTACTAATCATGAACTATGGATATTACAGTGAAGTTCTTGCCTTTCTCAATGATTACTTTATGAGGAGTGTTAAGGATTCCCATTGTTTGTGTAATTTAAATAAAATAATTGAAAGTTCAATGCATGAAAGTAATGTTCCTATTAGGTCTATTCACCAAACTTTTATTGATTGCACGGAAAAATTCAATGATTACTCTATACAAGGAGAAAATATGAGAGATGTATGGAGGAAGCTGCTCGATATATGGCAGTAACTTGTATTCATCGATAATTGCGTACAGTAATGTTAGCAGTGCTGCAACGTAATCCCTTGCATCAGACCGCACTGCCCAAATGAACTCAACCCTCTTTCCTCTCCGTCTCCACACTCTCCGCCGCCGTCTCTTCCTCTTTATCCTCTTTCACCGTTCTGCTGGCCGTCAGCAGGAACGGGGATTGCTGCCAGCGGGTGCGGCGGTCGCGCAGCAGGGTGCGGGTCAGGATAATGCCGATCGCCAGCGCCAGCAGCATCATCAGGCGCAGAATATTGGTGGTGTTATCCACCTGACGCGATTCCGTCACCAGCACATGGGTATCCAGCGTGATACGCAGAAAACCCTGCGGACCCTCTTTCCCTTCCAGCGGCTGGACAATCTGATGATTGAAATAACTACCAGCACGTTTACCGTCGAGCGCCAGGCGGTCGCGCACATTAATACTCTCACCGCTGTGGGCCACCAGGCTACCGTCGTCGGCATAGACCGAAGCGTCCAGCACGCGGCTGTTATCCGTCATTTGATTCAGGATGGCTTCAATCTGCGTGCGGTTATCGTCGCTGTTATCCATGAGCGGTTTCAGGCTGAACGCCACCTGGCGCGTCAGCGTGTGCGCCAGCTCCTCGACCTGCTCGGAACGGGCCATCTGATGGCCAAGACTAAACCATGACGCGCCCTGCATCAGCACCACTAACAGCGCCAGCGAGATAAGAACGATCACCGTGCGATGCAGGCGAAATTTCAGTGCGGTTTTGACCATCAGAAACCCGTGTGACGTAACAGCAGAAAGGCTGGCAATTATGTTGCCAGAACCCGCGCAGACAAGGTAGCCTCTTGCGTGGTTTTGTTGTCCCTACAGGAGCTGTAATGCCAAATCGTCTTACCTGGTGCGATCTGCCCGCCGATGTCTCTCTTTGGCCGGGTTTACCCCTTTCCCTGAGCGGTGATGAAGTGATGCCGCTGGATTACCGTGCCGGTCGGACTGGCTGGTTACTGTATGGGCGCGGGCTCGATAAACAAAAACTGACTGATTATCAGCATCAGCTGGGCGCGGCGATGGTGATCGTCAGCGCGTGGAATGTCGATGAGTATCAGGTAATCCGGCTGGCGGGCTCGCTGACGCCGCGTGCCAGCAAGCTGGCACATGAGGCTGGCTTTGATGTGGCGCCGCTTGGCAAAATCCCCCATCTGAAAACGCCAGGGCTGCTGGTAATGGACATGGATTCCACCGCCATCCAGATCGAGTGCATCGATGAGATCGCCAAACTGGCGGGCTGTGGCGAGCAGGTGGCGGAAGTGACGGAGCGCGCGATGCGCGGCGAGCTGGATTTTAAAGCCAGCCTGCGCGAGCGCGTGGCGAAGCTGGCCGGCGCTGACGCCAACATCATGAAGCAGGTGCGCGACACGCTGCCGCTGATGCCGGGCCTGACCACGCTGGTGCACAAGTTGCAGGCGCTGGGCTGGCAGGTGGCGATTGCCTCGGGCGGGTTCACCTTCTATGCCGATCACCTGCGGCAGACGCTGCATCTGGCCGCTGCGGTAGCCAACGAACTGGAAATGCGTGACGGTAAGCTGACCGGTGAAGTGCTGGGGCAAATCGTCGACGCGCAATTTAAAGCCGATACCCTGAACAGTCTGGCCCAGCGCTTTGACATCGCACCGGAACAAACCGTGGCGATTGGCGATGGTGCTAACGATCTGCCGATGATTAAAACCGCGGCGCTGGGTATCGCCTATCATGCTAAACCCAAAGTGAATGAGCAGACGGAAGTGATTATCCGCCACGCTGACCTGATGGGAGTGTTCTGCATTCTCACCGGCAGCCTGATTCACGAAGAGCGTTAACTGAGGATTTGATTTGGCCAAAGCGGCAAAACGCGCCTTCGTCTGTAACGAATGCGGCGCTGACTATCCGCGCTGGCAGGGGCAATGCAGCGCCTGTCACGCCTGGAATACCATTACCGAGGTGCGCATTGCCGCCTCGCCTGCGGCCGCGCGCAATGAGCGCCTGAGCGGCTATGCCGGCAGCGCCGGCACCAGCCGGGTGCAGAAGCTGTCGGAGATCAGTCTGGAAGCGCTGCCGCGTTTCTCGACCAGTTTTAAAGAGTTTGACCGCGTGCTGGGCGGCGGCGTGGTGCCGGGCAGCGCGATACTGATTGGCGGTAACCCTGGTGCCGGTAAATCGACGCTGCTGTTGCAGGTTATGTGTAAGCTGGCGGAAGGGATGAAAACCCTGTACGTCACCGGCGAAGAGTCGCTGCAACAGGTAGCGATGCGCGCCCATCGTCTGGGATTACCGACGGAAAACCTCAATATGCTGTCGGAAACCAGCATCGAGCAGATCTGCCTGATCGCCGAGCAGGAGCAGCCGAAGCTGATGGTGATCGACTCGATCCAGGTGATGCACATGGCGGAGATCCAGTCATCGCCGGGCAGCGTGGCGCAGGTGCGGGAAACCGCCGCTTACCTGACGCGCTTCGCCAAGACGCGCGGCGTGGCGATCATCATGGTCGGTCACGTCACCAAAGATGGCTCGCTGGCTGGTCCGAAGGTGCTGGAGCACTGTATCGACTGTTCGGTGCTGCTGGACGGCGATGCCGATTCGCGCTTCCGCACGCTGCGCAGCCACAAAAACCGCTTTGGTGCGGTGAATGAGCTGGGCGTCTTTGCCATGACCGAGCAGGGCATGCGCGAAGTCAGTAACCCGTCTGCTATCTTTTTGTCACGCGGCGATGAGATCACCTCCGGCAGTTCGGTAATGGTGGTCTGGGAGGGCACGCGCCCGCTGCTGGTTGAGATTCAGGCGCTGGTGGACCATTCGATGATGGGCAATCCGCGCCGCGTGGCGGTTGGGCTGGAGCAGAACCGTCTGGCGATTCTGCTGGCGGTGCTGCACCGCCACGGCGGCCTGCAGATGGCCGATCAGGATGTGTTTGTGAACGTGGTCGGCGGCGTCAAAGTCACCGAGACCAGTGCAGACCTGGCGCTGCTGCTGGCGATGGTGTCGAGCCTGCGCGATCGCCCGCTGCCGCAGGATCTGGTGATTTTTGGCGAAGTCGGGCTGGCCGGGGAGATTCGTCCGGTGCCGAGCGGCCAGGAGCGCATTTCCGAAGCGGCCAAGCACGGCTTTAAGCGCGCCATTGTGCCGGCAGGGAATGCGCCGAAGAAGGCGATTGACGGTATGAAGGTGTATAGCGCGAAGAAACTGGCGGACGCGCTGGCGATTCTGGACGAGCTGTAAGGGGAGTTGTTGGGGGGAGGTTTGGCTTGTGGCTCCACCTTTTCCCTCACCCTAACCCTCTCCCGCTTGCGGGAGAGGGAACCGTTCGCAGGGGCGGGAAGTACGGCGTTGATCTGCCATTTACCGCTCTGTTCAGGGTTTTCCCCCTCTCCCGCTTGCGGGAGAGGGGACCGTTCGCAGAGGCGGGAAGTACGGCGTAGATCTGTCATTTATCGCTCTATCCAGGATTTTCCCCCTCTCCCGCGGGCGGGAGAGGGCCGGGGTGAGGGCCCACGCGCACCATCCCTCTAATTCCATGCAGGAGGCACCACATGTCATCGTTTGACTATCTGAAAACCGCGATTCGCCAGCAGGGACACACATTACAGCAGGTGGCTGATGCCAGCGGGATGACCAAAGGCTATCTGAGCCAGTTGCTGAATGCCAAAATCAAAAGCCCGAGCGCGCAGAAGCTGGAAGCGCTGCACCGTTTTCTCGGACTGGAATTCCCGCGCCGCGACAAAACCGTGGGCGTGGTGTTCGGGAAGTTCTATCCGCTGCACACCGGTCACATCTACCTGATCCAGCGCGCCTGTAGCCAGGTCGATGAGCTGCACATCATCATGGGCCATGACGATCCGCGCGATCGCCAGCTGTTTGAGAACAGCGCCATGTCGCAGCAGCCCACCATCAGCGATCGTCTGCGCTGGCTGCTGCAGACCTTCAAGTACCAGAAAAACATCCGTATCCATTCGTTCAACGAAGAGGGCATCGAGCCCTATCCGCACGGCTGGGATGTGTGGAGCGCTGGCGTGAAAACCTTCCTCGCGGAGCAGGGCATTGAGCCCGACTGCGTTTATACCAGCGAAGAACCGGATGCGCCGATGTATCAGCAGCATCTGGGCATTCCGGCGGTGGTGATCGATCCGCATCGATCGTTTATGAACATCAGCGGCAGCCAGATTCGTCAGGATCCGTTCCGCTACTGGGAGTACATCCCGACTGAAGTGAAGCCGTTCTTCGTGCGCACCGTGGCGGTGCTCGGCGGTGAATCGAGCGGTAAATCGACGCTGGTTAACAAGCTGGCCAACATCTTTAACACCACCAGCGCGTGGGAGTATGGCCGCGATTATGTCTTTTCGCACCTCGGCGGCGACGAGATGGCGCTGCAATACTCCGACTACGACAAAATCGCGCTCGGCCAGGCGCAGTACATCGATTTCGCCGTCAAATACGCCAACAAGGTGGCGTTTATCGACACTGACTTCATCACTACCCAGGCGTTCTGCCTTAAGTATGAAGGGCGCGAGCACCCGTTCGTGCAGGCGCTGATCGATGAGTACCGCTTTGACCTGGTGATTCTGCTGGAAAATAATGTGCCGTGGGTGGCCGACGGCCTGCGCAGCCTCGGCAGTTCGATGGATCGCCGCGAGTTCCAGTCGATGCTAGTCACCATGCTGCGTGAAAATCACATTGAATATGTGCACGTCAAAGAGGATGACTACGACACACGCTTCCTGCGCTGCGTCGAGCTGGTGAAGCAGATGCTGGGCAGCTAGCGCAGCACAACAAAAAAGGCGCCGCGGCGCCTTTTTGTTATCACAGCGATTACTTCGCCATGCGCTTGTACTTGATACGCTTCGGCTCCAGCGCTTCGGCGCCGAGGGTGCGTTTCTTGTACTCTTCGTACTCGGTAAAGTTACCTTCGAAGAACTCCACCTTACCTTCATCCTGATAGTCGATGATGTGGGTGGCGATACGGTCGAGGAACCAGCGGTCGTGCGAGATCACCATCGCGCAGCCCGGGAACTCCAGCAGGGCGTTTTCCAGTGCGCGCAGGGTTTCGATGTCCAGGTCGTTGGTTGGCTCATCGAGCAGCAGCAGGTTGCCGCCCACCTGCAGCAGTTTCGCCAGGTGCAGACGGCCACGCTCACCGCCTGACAGTTCGCCGACGCGTTTGCCCTGATCGGTACCCTTGAAGTTGAAGCGGCCGACGTAAGCGCGGCTCGGCATTTCGGTGTTGCCGATGCGCATAATGTCCTGACCGCCAGAAACTTCTTCCCACACGGTTTTGGAATTATCCATCGCATCGCGGAACTGATCGACCGACGCCAGCTTCACGGTTTCGCCCAGCTCGATGCTGCCGGAATCCGGCTGCTCCTGGCCTGACATCATGCGGAACAGCGTCGATTTACCGGCGCCGTTAGGACCGATGATGCCGACGATGGCGCCTTTCGGCAGCGAGAACGACAGATCATCAATCAGCACGCGATCGCCATACGCTTTGCTCAGATTCTTCACTTCCAGCACTTTGTCGCCGAGGCGCGCGCCAGGTGGAATGAACAGTTCGTTGGTCTCGTTACGTTTCTGATAATCGGTGTTGTTGAGCTCTTCAAAGCGCGCCAGACGGGCTTTGCCCTTAGACTGACGGCCTTTCGCGCCCTGGCGCACCCACTCCAGCTCTTTCTCGATCGATTTGCGACGCGCCGCTTCCTGAGAAGCCTCCTGCGCCAGACGCTGATCTTTCTGCTCCAGCCATGAGGAGTAGTTGCCTTCCCATGGAATCCCTTCGCCACGGTCCAGCTCCAGAATCCAGCCGGCAACGTTATCGAGGAAGTAACGGTCGTGGGTGATGGCTACCACGGTGCCTTCGAAGTCGTGCAGGAAACGCTCCAGCCATGCGACGGATTCGGCATCCAGGTGGTTGGTCGGTTCGTCGAGCAGCAGCATGTCTGGCTTTTCCAGCAGCAGACGGCACAGCGCGACGCGGCGGCGTTCACCACCGGACAGGTTAGCGATTTTGGCATCCCACTCCGGCAGACGCATGGCATCGGCAGCGCGGTTCAGCTGGGTTTCCAGGTTGTGCCCGTCGTGTGCCTGGATCACTTCTTCCAGACGGCCCTGCTCAGCGGCCAGCTTGTCGAAGTCGGCATCCGGATCGGCGTACAGCGCGTACACTTCGTCGAGACGCTTCAGCGCGCCAACCACTTCCGCGACGGCTTCTTCCACCGACTCACGCACGGTGTGTTCCGGGTTCAGCTGAGGTTCCTGCGGCAGATAGCCGACTTTGATGCCCGGCTGCGGGCGAGCTTCCCCTTCGATATCTTTATCAATGCCGGCCATGATGCGCAGCAGGGTCGATTTACCCGCGCCGTTCAGGCCGAGTACGCCAATTTTGGCGCCAGGGAAAAAGCTAAGGGAGATATTCTTCAGAATGTGACGCTTCGGCGGAACCACTTTGCCGACGCGATGCATGCTATAGACGAATTGAGCCACGTTGTGATGAGCCTCTTGGTCTGTAATGGGTGGAACGTCAGATGCTGAAGTTTAGCCGTTTTCACCCGGCAATCACAGCCGCATTGCGCGCAATCTTCCGCAGCGGCGGAATAATGCTAGCCGCAGTGCAGGGTGAGCCTGGCCGCCTGCAGCACGGCGAGCAGCGCGGGCGGAGGCGGGCTGTCGCTGACCAGCATATCAAACAGCGAGAAGTCACCAATGCGCGCCGGCAGTACCTTGCCGTACTTGCTGCTGTCGCCGACCACGATTTTGGTCTGCGCCCGCTGCAGCGCCAGATGCTTGATGGGCAGTTCATTGAGGTTATAACAGGTGGCACCCTGCGCGGCGTCCATGCCGGCGGCAGAGATGAAGGCTTTATTGGGGCAGAGCGCATCCAGCACCGTGACCTGCTCGAGCGGGGTAAACACAGCGTTATCGGCGTGGAATTCGCCGCCGCACAGAATCACCCGACAGTGCGGCTTCTCTTTTAACGCCAGAAAGGTGTTGATCGCGCTGCAAATGGCGGTGAAGGGCAGATCGTTATCGATCGCTTCTATCACCAGCGGCAATGTGGTGCCGCAGTCGAAAAACACCGTGTCGTTGGCCTGTACCAGCGCGGCAGCCCGCTGTGCCAGCAGACGTTTCTTGCTGACGTTGAGGTTTTGCTGGTCGCTGACAAAATAGTGCGCCACGTTCTGCCGCGGGTCGCGCATCACATAGCCACCCAGCAGCACCACGCCCTGCGTCGCGCCGGTTAAATCGCGGCGGATGGTCATTTCTGACACGCCCAGCAGTTGCGCGGCCTGTTTTAAGTGCAGGGTGTCGCTGTGTTTCAGCGCCTGCGCCAGCTTATTGATTCGTTCGTCGCGGCGGGTTTCCATCAGTAACAGTTCGCTCAACCTTCGCTGCGGCCGGAATGGCCGGGTGGAGGGTAAACATAAGTTTTTTCTTGCAGATTAACAACCTGTCTTCTGCCTGCCCGCCCGCCGCGCGGCTAAATCGCCACCAGCCCGCGCACGCCCTCGCTCTCCATATTCGCCCCTGCGCCACGCTGCACAATTTCGCCGCGCGACATCACCAGATAGCTGTCGGCCAGTTCGGCGGCGAAATCGTAAAACTGCTCGACCAGCAGGATCGCCATGTCACCGCGCTGTGCCAGCTGGCGGATCACTGCACCGATCTCTTTGATCACCGATGGCTGGATCCCTTCGGTCGGCTCATCAAGGATCAACAGCTGCGGCTGGCAGGCCAGCGCCCGGCCTATCGCCAGTTGCTGCTGCTGGCCGCCTGACAGATCGCCACCGCGCCGCGTTTTCATCTCGCGCAGCACCGGAAACAGCTGGTAGATCTCCTCCGGTACCCGGCTGGCCTGGGCGCCGGAGAAGCGCGCCAGCCCCATCAGCAGGTTCTCTTCCACCGTCAGACGCGGAAAAATTTCGCGCCCCTGCGGCACGTAAGCAATACCGGCCTGCACGCGCTGGTGGGGTTTTCGCGTGTTAATCAGCTGGTTCTGCCAGCGAACCTCGCCGGATTTGACCGGAATCAGCCCCATCAGACACTTCAGCAGTGTGGTTTTGCCCACGCCGTTGCGCCCCAGCAGGCAGGTGATCTCGCCCGGGCGAGCCTCAAACGACAGACCGCGCAGGATATGGCTGCCGCCGTAATATTGATGCAGTTCTGCTACCTGTAACATCTTAGCGCCCCAGATATACGTCGATAACCCGATCGTCCGCCTGTACCTCGCGCAGCGATCCCTCAGCCAGCACCTGGCCCTGATGCAGCACCGTCACGTGGTCGGCAATGGTTTCCACAAAGCCCATGTCATGTTCCACCACCATCAGTGAGTGCTTGCCCGCCAGGCTGCGGAACAGCTCGGCGGTGTAGTCGGTTTCGGCATCGGTCATGCCGGCTGCCGGTTCGTCCAGCAGCAGCAGGTGCGGCTCCTGCACCAGCAGCATGCCGATTTCGAGAAACTGCTTCTGCCCGTGCGACAGCAGACCCGCCTGCCGCTGGCGTTCGCCGCCGAGCCGCAGCAGTTTCAGTACCTCGTCGATGCGATCGCGCTGCTCACCGCTAAGCCGGGCGCGCAGGCTGGCCCACACCGATTTATCGTTTTTCAGCGCGATCTCGAGGTTTTCAAACACCGTCAGCGCTTCAAACACCGTGGGTTTCTGAAACTTGCGGCCAATGCCGGCACGGGCGATTTCGACCGGCGACAGCTGGCGCAGATTGGTATCCTGGTCGTAGATTACCTGGCCGCTGTCCGGCCGGGTTTTGCCGGTGATCACGTCCATCAGCGTGGTTTTTCCCGCGCCGTTCGGGCCGATCACGCAGCGCAACTCGCCGACGCCAATCTGCAATGACAGATCGGTCAGCGCGCGGAAGCCGTCAAACGAGACGTTGATGTTCTCCAGCAGCAGCACCGGATCGGTTTGCTGACGATGGCGATCCGCCGGGTGCGGTTGGGTAAACAGTTGCTCAGTCATGGCGCCTCCGGCGCAGCAGGCCAATCACACCACGCGGCAGGAACAGCGTGACCAGGATGAACATCAGGCCCAGGAAAAACAGCCAGTATTCCGGGAAGGCGACGGTGAACCAGCTTTTGGCACCGTTGACGATGGCCGCACCCAGCAGCGGACCAATCAGCGTGCCGCGTCCACCGAGTGCCACCCAAATCGCCGCTTCAATCGAGTTGGTCGGCGACATTTCGCTCGGGTTGATGATGCCGACCTGCGGCACGTACAGCGCACCGGCCAGCCCGCACAGCACGGCGGAGAGCGTCCAGATGAACAGCTTGAAGCCTTTTGGATCGTAACCGACGAACATCAGACGGTTTTCCGCATCGCGCACCGCCGTCAGCACACGGCCAAACTTACTGCGCGCCAGGGCAAAGCCCAGAGCCAGGCTAAACAGCAGCAATAGCACGGTCGCGATAAACAGTGCGATACGCGTGCCGGTAGCGGTGACGCTGAAACCGAGCAGGGTAGTAAAACCGGTAAAGCCGTTGTTGCCGCCAAAGCCGGTTTCGTTGCGGAAAAATAGCAGCATGCCGGCGTAAGTCAGTGCCTGCGTCATGATAGAAAAGTAGACGCCTTTGATTCTGGAGCGAAAGGCGAAGAAGCCAAACAGCATTGCCAGCAGGCCCGGCACCAGTACAATCAGGCACAGCGCCCAGAGAAAGTGCTGGCTGCCGGCCCAGAACCACGGCAGCTCATTCCACGACAGAAACGACATAAACGCTGGCAAACCGCTGCCTGCGGCCTGGCGCATCAGGTACATGCCCATGGCATAGCCGCCGAGAGCAAAAAACAGCCCGTGGCCGAGCGACAGCAGCCCGGCGTAGCCCCACACCAGATCCAGCGCCACCGCGACAATCGCATAGCAGAGGATTTTGCCCACCAGCGTCAGCGTATAGGTGGAGATCGCCAGCGGATGGCTGGCGGGCAGCAGGGCGCAGAACGGCAGCACCAGCAGCAGCGCGGTCACGATGACGCCGAGAATCAGGCTGAGGCGCGGCGCTTTGCGCACCGCGCGTAAGGTCAGTGGCTGGCTCATCAGTCAATCACCCTCCCTTTAACGGCAAACAGACCTTGTGGACGTTTCTGGATGAACAGCACAATCAGCACGAGGATCAGGATTTTGCCGAGCACCGCGCCAATCTGCGGCTCCAGCACTTTGTTGAGGATGCCGAGACCAAAAGCCGCCACCACGGTGCCGGCCAGCTGACCGACGCCGCCGAGCACCACCACGAGGAATGAGTCGATGATGTAGCCCTGACCCAGTTCCGGCCCGACATTGCCCAGCTGCGACAGCGCGACGCCGCCGAGTCCGGCAATGCCGGAACCGAGGCCAAACGCCAGCATATCGATGCGCCCGGTCGGCACGCCGCAGCAGTCCGCCATGGCGCGGTTCTGCGTGACCGCGCGCACATTCAGCCCCAGCCGGGTTTTATTCAGCAGCAGCCAGGTGAGCGCCAGCACCGCGATGACAAACAGGATCACCGCGATGCGGTTATACGGCAGCACCAGATTCGGCAGCAGCTGCCAGCCGCCGGACAGCCAGCCCGGGTTGGCCACTTCGAGGTTCTGCGCGCCAAACAGCATGCGCACCAGCTGAATCAGCATCAGGCTGATGCCCCAGGTGGCGAGCAGCGTCTCCAGCGGGCGACCGTATAAGTGGCGGATGATGGTGCGTTCCAGCAGCATGCCCATCACGGCGGTGACGGCGAAGGCCACCGGCAGCGCCAGCAGCGGGTACCACGCCAGCCACTGCGGCGCAAACTGCTGGAACAGGTTCTGCACCAGCCAGGTGGCGTAGGCGCCGAGCATCAGCATCTCGCCGTGCGCCATGTTGATTACGCCCAGCAGGCCGTAGGTGATCGCCAGGCCGAGCGCGGCCAGCAGCAGAATGGAGCCGAGCGACAGGCCGGTAAACGCCTGCCCGAGCCAATCGCCCCACATCAGGCGCTGCCTGATGTGCTGCAGGCTGGCGGCCGCAGCGGCGCGCACCTGCGCATCAGGTTCGTTGCTGGCCTGGGTTAAGCGCGTCAGGCTGGCCTGCATCGCCGGATCGCCCGATTCACCGAGCAGCGTGACCGCTTTCAGGCGCAGCGCGGCGTCCGGGCTGGCGAGCTGCAGATTCGCGGCGGCCATCGCCAGCACCGCGCGTACTTTGCTGTCCTGTTCGGCGGCAAGGCGCTGTTCAATCAGCGGCAGCTGGTCAGGCGCGGCATCGTTTTGTAACTGCTGCGCTGCGCGCAGGCGAGTCGCCGCATCGTCACTCACCAGCTGGTGGGCGGCGAGGGCGCTGGCAATCAGCACGCGCAGCCGGTTGTTCATGAAAAGTTTTTTGGTTTCGCCGTCCGGCTGCCGGGCGCTGTCGAGCGGCAGAAGCTGGTCAGCCTGTTTGCTGAACGGCTGTTTGTTCTGGTCGATAACCACGCTTTCATTGCGCAGCGCCTGCAGCAGCGGCAAGCGGCTGGCCTGCGGCGCCGCAGCCCACTGCTGCAGCAATGTCGCCTGCTGCGTGCGGCTGGCGGCGGCGAAGTCAGCGCCATCACCGGCCTGCGCCAGCCACGGCAGCAGTAACAGCAGGCAGCTGAGAATACGGCGGAGTGTCATGGTGATCATCCTGTTATGGTTAGGTTGGGTGCGGTGTGGCCCTTAGGGGGTAGGGCGTTGTCTGGCCCTCACCCCGGCCCTCTCCCGGAGGGAGAGGGAGAAAAACGGATGAGTGCGGTGCATGGCCCTCACCCCGGCCCTCTCCCGGAGGGAGAGGGAGAAAAACGGGTGAGTGCGGTGCAAGGCCCTCACCCCGGCCCTCTCCCACAGGGAGAGGGAGACGCTGCTACAGGTGAGTTCGGTAGCGGCGTGCTGGCTCGATCGGTTCCCTCTCCCGCAAGCGGGAGAGGGTTAGGGTGAGGGCCATAGGGCCAGAGGGCGAGGACCATCAGCCTCCCCTTACTGCGCCGACTTCACCGGATAGTCCGGCTTCTTATCATTCCCGGCGATATACGGGCTCCACGGCTGGGCGCGTACCGGCTGTTCGGTCTGCCACACCACGTTGAACTGGCCGTTCTCCTCCACTTCACCAATCATCACCGGCTTGTGCAGATGGTGGTTGGTTTTGTCCATGGTCAGCGTGAAGCCGTCCGGTGCTTTGAACGTCTGTCCGGCCATCGCGGCGCGCACTTTGTCCACATCGGTGGTGCCGGCTTTCTCTACCGCCTGCGCCCACATGTGCAGGCCAACGTAAGTGGCTTCCATCGGATCGTTGGTCACTACGGTGCTGGCGTTCGGCAGGTTGTGCGCTTTGGCGTAAGCGCGGTAGTCGGCCACGAACTTCGCATTAGTCGGGTTATCCACTGACTCAAAGTAGTTCCACGCCGCCAGCTGACCGACCAGCGGTTTGGTGTCGATGCCGCGCAGCTCTTCTTCCCCCACCGAGAAGGCGATTACCGGAATGTCGGTTGCTTTAATGCCCTGGTTCGCCAGCTCTTTGTAGAACGGGACGTTGGAATCACCGTTGATGGTGGAGATCACCGCGGTTTTGCCACCGGCGGAGAATTTTTTGATATTCGACACGATGGTCTGGTAATCGCTGTAACCAAACGGCGTGTACACCTCTTCGATATCCTTATCCTGCACGCCTTTGCTATGCAGGAAGGCACGCAGAATCTTGTTGGTGGTGCGCGGATAGACGTAGTCGGTGCCGAGCAGGAAGAAGCGTTTGGCGCTGCCGCCATCTTCGCTCATCAGATACTGCACCGCCGGGATCGCCTGCTGGTTCGGCGCGGCGCCGGTGTAGAACACGTTCGGCGACATCTCTTCGCCTTCGTACTGCACCGGATAGAACAGCAGGCCGTTGAGCTCTTCAAACACCGGCAGCACCGATTTGCGCGACACCGACGTCCAGCAGCCAAACACCACCGCCACTTTGTCCTGAGTCAGCAGCTGGCGCGCTTTTTCGGCGAACAGCGGCCAGTTCGAGGCCGGATCGACCACCACCGGTTCCAGCTTCTTGCCCAGCACACCGCCTTTGGCGTTGATCTCATCGATGGTCATCAGCGCCACATCTTTCAGCGGCGTTTCGGAAATCGCCATGGTGCCGGACAGCGAATGCATAATGCCGACTTTGATGGTGTCTGCCGCCTGTGCGGTAAAGGCGAAGCCCATGCTGGCAACGGTAGCGGAGAGCGCGAAAGCTTTAAGCAACGAACGTCGTTTCATCATTTAAACCCCTAACTGTGTTATCTGTTGTTATTCAATGGGTTGAAGCCGAGCCTGCTGTAACATATGCAACGTAATCTTCCTGACCTCGGCCTTACTGACGGCAATGTGGTCGGTTAAAATGCGCTGTGCCTCCTCGGTGTGTTGCTGAAAAATCGCCCGTAAGATCTGAGCGTGCTCGCGGTACGTGGCATCAACCCGGTCATCCCGCGTGAAGTCGAGACGGCGAATGATGCGGATTTTTTCTGTCAGCTCGGCGTGGATGCGCGCCATCTCCTGATTGCCCGCCGCGGCCACCAGCGCCATGTGAAAGGCTTCGTCGTGCGCTGATACCGCTTTGCCATCTTCCAGCCGGGCATCGTCGATCCAGAAGGTTTTCAGCGCGGTCAGGGTTTCCGCGCAGGCCAGCGGCGGCAGCGCGCACAGGCGGCGCACCGCTTCGCGTTCCAGCACGGTGCGGAAGTCGTACAGCTCCTCGAAGTAGGCGAAATCGAACGGCCGCACCTGCCAGCCGCTGCGAAACCACACCTCAACGTAGCCTTCGCGCTCCAGCCAGAACAGCGCCTGACGCACCGGCGTGCGGCTCACCGCCAGCCGCTCGGCGATTTCGTTTTCGCTGAAGCGGTCGCCCGGCATCAGACGGAATTCAAAAATGTCCTGCTTCAGCGCCTGATAAACCTTTTCGGCCAGCGCTTCGGGACGGCCTTTGCTGCGGAGCGCGCTACTGTTCATACCTGCTCCTTAAGCCAGCCACAGCAGGGTGTCGCCCGGACTTACCGGACGGCCCGCCTGGCAGACAATGCGTTTCACCGTGCCGGCCTGCGGCGCGACAATCGCCAGCTCCATCTTCATCGCTTCCACGATGATTAGCGTCTGGCCGGCCTGCACCGTATCGCCCGGCGCAACCAGCACTTTCCAGATGTTGCCGTTCATGTCTGCACACACCGCCAGCGCATCGTCCTCTGCGTCGGTGACCACCAGCGTCTCTTCACTGGTGAGCGGCGCTTCCTGCTCTTCCTGCGCCCACAGCGTGACTTCCTGCTCAAACGCCGCGGCCTGACGTTCACGGAAAGCACTGATTTCCGGCGCGTTGTCGGTGAGGAATTGCTGATGGGCCGCGAAATCAAACTCGCTGTGTTCGATGCGGATGCGGGCACGACCGGCGCGGAAATCGTCGCGCAGCTGCGTCAGTTCCGCTTCGCTCACCGGATAGAAACGCACCTGATCGAAGAAGCGCAGCAGCCAGGGTTCGCCGGCGGCAAACTGATCGTTTTGCAGGAACTTATTCCAGATAGGCAGCGTGCGCCCCACCAGCTGATAGCCGCCCGGTGAATCCATGCCGTAGATGCACATGTACATGCCGCCAATGCCCACCGTGCCTTCGGCGGTAAAGGTGCGCGCCGGGCTGTATTTGGAACTCAGCAGGCGATGGCGTGGATCGATCGGCACCGCGCACGGCGCGCCGAGATAGACATCGCCGAGACCGAGAATCAGATAGCTGGCGGCAAACAGGGTGTCGCGCACCGCTTCGCGGCTCGCCAGCCCATTGATGCGCTGAATGAAGTCAACGTTGTTCGGCAACCACGGCGCGCTGGCGCGAACCGTCTCCTGGTAACGCTCCACCGCGCCGAGCGTGGCGCTGTCTTCAAACGCCATCGGCAGCCAGACGATGCGCGACGGCACTTTCAGCGCGCTGACGTCGCCCAGCCCGGCTTCCAGCTCCAGCAGCAGCGTCATCAACTGCTGCTGACCGATCACCAGGCTGTCATAGCGCACCTGCAGCGAGCGCACGCCGGGCGACAGCTCTTCAATGCCGGGCTCTGCACGCTGGCGCAGCGCCTGCATCAGCAGGTGTACGCGCAGGCGCAGCGCCAGATCCAGCACGTTATCGCCGTACTCAATCAGCACATATTTGTCGCCCGCCTGGCGGTAGACCGCCGCAGGCGTGGTGGCGGTCGCCGACAGCGCCGCTAACAGGGTGGCAGAACCGATGTCGCTCGCCGCCAGCGACGGCACCGCGAAGGCCGGTGCGTGCTGGCTGCGCAGCGTGGTTACGCTGTGCGCCTGAGCTTTCTCCAGCGCGACCGCTTCGTCGGCGCTGATCGGGTGGAAGCGGATGCGATCGCCCGGTTTGACCTGGCCGACTTTCCACAGCTCGGCTTTGGCGATGGTGACCGGGCAGACGAAGCCACCAAGGCTTGGGCCGTCGTGCGTCAGGATCACCGGGAAGTCACCGGTAAAGTTCACCGCGCCGATGGCGTATTCGCAGTCGTGTACGTTAGACGGATGCAGCCCGGCTTCACCGCCATTGGCGCGCGTCCAGCTGGGTTTAGGCCCGACCAGACGGACGCCCAGCCGGTTGGAGTTGTAATGCACCTGCCAGTCGCTGGCAAAGAACTCATCGATGGCGGCCTGGGTGAAGAAATCCGGTGCGCCGTGCGGGCCGTACAGCACGCCAATGCGCCATTCGCTGCCGTAGTGCGGCACCAGCGCGCGATCCAGCGCTTCAGGTTCGCTGACCGGGGCTGGCGTGGTGCAGGCGGCGAGCGCTGGCTGGGAGATCGGCAGCATGTCGGCGACGCGCAGCGTGCGTCCGGCGTGGCCGCCAAACTGGCCCAGCGAGAAGGTGGCGCGGCTGCCGAGATACTCCGGCACGTCGAAACCATTACGCACCGCTAAATAGGTGCGGCAGCCGCTCTGCGCGCGGCCCAGCGTCAGGGTTTGTCCGGCTTTCACCGCCACCGGCTGCCAGTAGTTGACCGCGCTGCCGTCGAGATCGGCCGGACAGTCGGCACCGGTCAGCGCGATCAGCGCATCGCTGTGGAAGCGCAGCGTCGGGCCCTGCAGGGTGAACTCCAGCCCGGCGGCGCTGGCGTGGTTGCCGACGATACGGTTGGCCAGGCGGAAGGCGAAGTCATCCATCGGGCCGGACGGCGGCACGCCGATGTCCCAGTAGCCCAGGCGGCCGGGAAAGTCCTGAATGCTGCTGAAGGTGCCGGGCTGCAGCACTTCGATGACGCTGGCCGCCGGCGTAAAGCCGTCAAGGAAGCGCGTCCAGACGTTACCGCTGCGGAAGGCGTCGGTCGCCACGATCTGACGCAGATAATCGAGATTGGTGGCGATGCCGTGCAGTTGGGTGGCGTTAAGCGCCTGCTGCAGCTTCGCCAGCGCGGCGTCGCGCGTTTCGCCATGCACGATCAGTTTGGCTACCATCGGATCGTAAAACGCCGTCACTTCGCTGCCGGTCTCGATCCAGCCGTCGACGCGCACCCCCGGCGGGAAGCTGACGTGGGTTAACACGCCCGGGCTCGGCTGGAAGTTTTTCAGCGGATCTTCGGCGTACAGCCGCACCTCAATCGATGCGCCGTGCGGTGCCTGCTGCAGACGATCCCAGTCGATGGCATCGTCCGCCGCCACCTGCAGCATGCACTCCACCAGGTCAAGGCCGGTGACGCACTCGGTCACCGGATGCTCCACCTGCAGGCGGGTGTTCACTTCAAGGAAATAAAACGCGTCCTGCGCGGCGTCATAGATGTACTCCACGGTGCCGGCGCTGCGGTAATTAACCAGCTCGCCCAGCCGCACCGCTGAAGCCAGCAGCGCTTCACGCGTGGCCTGCGGCAGATTAGGGGCCGGCGTCTCTTCCACCACCTTCTGATTGCGGCGCTGCAGCGAACAGTCGCGTTCGCCCAGCGCAATCACCTTGCCCTTGCCGTCGCCAAAAATCTGCACTTCCACATGACGCGCACGATCGATGCAGCGTTCAAGAAACACGCCGGCATCGCTGAAAAACTGCTCGCCCAGACGGCGCACGCTCTCCCACGCGTTCTCCAGGGCCGTGGCGTCGGCGCTGCGGGTCAGACCGATGCCGCCACCGCCAGCGGTGCTTTTCAGCATCACCGGATAGCCAATGTCTTCCGCCGCGCTGAGTGCGTCCTGCAGCGAACTGAGCAGCGGCGTGCCCGGCGTCATCGGCACGCCGGCGCTGGCCGCCAGTTCACGGGCGCGATGCTTGAGACCGAATTCGCCGATCTGCTGTGCGGTCGGGCCGACAAACGCGATGCCGGCCTCTTCGCAGGCGGCGGCAAACGGCAGGCTCTCCGACAGAAAACCGTAGCCGGGCCAGATGGCCTGCGCGCCGCTTTGCTGCGCAGCGGCGAGAATTTTGTCGATGCGCAGATAGCTGTCGCTGGCTTTGTCACCGCCAAGGGCGATGGCCACATCGGCTTCGGTAACGTGACGCGCATTGCGGTCGGCATCCGAATAGACCGCCACGCTGGTTACGCCGAGGCGCTTCAGGGTGCGGATGGCACGACAGGCGATTTCGCCACGGTTAGCAATCAGAACGGTGCTGAACATGATTAGTGATTCCCCTGTGACGTCAGCCAGTTGCGCCAGCCGCCGAATTCAGTGATTTCCAGCGCCTGGGTCAGCGCTGCCGGTTCGCAGATAAAGCCTTTCACGATGCGTCCATCCGCCAGCGTCAGCGAACCGATGCCGAGCGGTGCCGGGATTTCCGCGACGAATTCGCCAAAACGCGCCAGCGGGATGTCCCACAGTTCGACGGTGATGGCGGCACCGCTGTCGCCGCGCAGCAGGCCGGGCTTTTTGATCGGGCCATCAAGCAGGGCGAACAGGCGATAGTGGCTGGCGGTTTGCGTCTCTTCGACCCACACCGCCTGACGCGTGGTGAGCTGAAAATTCAGCGGCATGCCGGTGAGATGGGCACCGACCACCGCCACGCGCACGTGGTCAGGTGACGGCGGCAGCGCGGCGGGCTGCGGCGGCAGCGCTTTGCCGGTGGCCCCGAGCGGCAGCGCCAGCTGCTGCTGCCAGCGCAGGCCAAACGTCGCCAGCGCGCGGTCGTGCCACGCCGGGGCGATCAGCGTGATGCCTGCAGGCAGCCCATCGGCGCGGAACGGGCCAGGCAGCGCCAGCGCGCTGAGATCGGCCAGATTCGTGAAGTTGGTGTAGGTGCCGAACTGCGAGTTGTAGTGCACCGGCTCCTGCTGCATCTCTTCCAGCGTATGGATGGTGGGCGAGGTCGGCACCACCAGTGCATCGAACCGGGCCAGCGTCTGCTGGATCTGGCGCGTCAGTTCGGCGCGCAGGTATTCGGCCTGATACGCCTCGACGGCGCTGTACTGGCGGCCGCTGCTGACGATGCCGTACACCACCGGATCCATCTCTTCCGGGCGGTCGAGCATCTCGCCGACCGCCACGGTGCGCTCGGCGACCCACGGGCCGTAATAGAGCTGCTCCGCCAGCTGGTGGAAAGGGGCGAAGTCGATAGGGTGCAGCGTCGCACCGATCGCCGTGAGCTGCTCCAGCGCGCTGAGCCACGCCGCTTCCGCCTGCTGATCGCCGTAAAACTGCGGTGCGGCAGGGATCGCCAGCGAGGGTTGCGGCTGGAAACTGGCCGGTGCGCTGCGTGGCGACTGGCGCGCATAGGCGTCACCGGCGTCGTAGCCGCCCGCGATGCTGGCGACGCTAAAGGCATCGGCAACCGTCAGTGCGAACACCGAGATGGTGTCATTGAGACGGCAGGCCGGTACCACACCGCTGGCCGAGAACCAGCCTTTGGTCGGCTTCAGTCCGACGATATTGTTAAAACCTGCCGGCACGCGGCCGGAGCCGGCGGTATCGGTGCCGAGCGAGAAGCCGACCAGGCCGCGCGCCAGCACGGACGCGGAGCCGGAGCTGGAACCGCCGCTGACGTAGGCCGGGTTAAAGGTGTTGCTCACCGCGCCATACGGCGAGCGGGTGCCAACCAGACCGGTCGCGTACTGATCGAGGTTGGTTTTACCGATGACGATAGCGCCTGCCGTTTTCAGCCTGGCCACCACGAAGGCATCGGCTGCGGCCTGATACGTCAGCGCCGGGCAGGCGGCGGTGGTCGGCCAGCCAGCCACGTCGATGTTGTCTTTGACGGCAAACGGCACGCCAAACAGCGGCAGGGCGGCCGGATTGCGCTGATACGCCGCCAGCAGCGGTTCAACCTGCGCCAGCAACTGGGCTGGCGAAGCGAGGTACAGCCAGGCATTATCCTGGTTATCGAGTGCGTCGAGATGTGCGGCCAGCAGTGCAGGGATCTGCTGTGCATCCTGCTGTGCGCAACGTTGCCAATCCTGAAGCGTAAAACCGAAGGTCGATGCCATGAGTGAATTCCAGCTGGTATACAAGATGGCATTCAACAGAGCAAAGCACGTGCCAGAGTTGTAACTGAATGAAAACGCATAGCTATTTGCTGGGTAATAAGTTTTTCTGATGATTATTTGCACAATTGCGGCGCAGGCGCTGAACAATCACGGTGCGCCTGGGTAAATTTTGTGAAGAACGTGGCAAGAGCCGGTTGGCCTGGTTAGCATGAAGGGAGTCCGGCATAAGCTGGAGCGCAGCAATGAGGAGAGCGGAGTGGAGAAGTGGCGTAACTGGATGATAGGGATCTGTCTGGTCAGCACGGCCGGCAGCGTGTGGGCCGATTCGCTGGATGAGCAACGACAGCGCTATGCGCAAATCAAACAGGCCTGGGACAACAAACAGATGGACCAGGTTGAGCAGCTGATGCCAACGCTGCAGGATTATCCGCTCTATCCGTACCTGCAGTACCGCCTGCTGGCGCAGGATCTCGATCAGGAGACCGGGCTGGCGGTGAAAAACTTTATTCAGCAGTATCCGACGCTGCCGCCGGCGCGTTCGCTGCAGACGCGCTTTGTTAACGTGCTGGCGCACCGCCAGGACTGGCCGGGCGTGCTCAGCTTCAGCCCGGATGAGCCAAAGCCGGTGCAGGCGCGCTGTAACTGGTACTACGCCAAATGGGCGACCGGTCAGCAGCAGGCGGCGTTTGACGGGGCCAAAGCCATCTGGCTGCGCGGGACCGCGTTACCGAACGACTGCGACAAGCTGTTCTCGGTGTGGCAGGCCTCAGGGCAGCTGTCGCCGATCACTATCCTCGAACGCATCCGCCTGGCGATGAAAGCCGGCAACGACAGCCTGGTTAATTATCTGGCGAAAATGCTGCCGGCGGATTATCAAACCACCGCCAGCGCGCTGATTGCGCTGCAGCAGAATCCCCAGACCGTCACCACCTTTGCCAGCACCCTCGGCCCGACCGACTTTACCCGCATGGCCACCAGCTACGCCTTTGCCCGCGTGGCGCGTCAGGATATGGACAACGCGCGCATGATGATCCCGCAGCTGGTTCAGGCGCAGAAGATGAGCCCGGCGGAAGAGCAGGATCTGAAAGAGACGGTGGTGTGGCGCATGATGGGTGCCGATCTCACCTCGGAGCAGGCGCGCTGGCGCGATGCGGTGGTGATGAACAGCGAATCCACCGCGCTGATTGAGCGGCGCGTGCGGCTGGCGCTGAGTGAAAACGACCGTCGCGGCCTGAACACCTGGATTGCCCGGCTGCCGGTGGAAGCCAAAGAGAAAGATGAATGGCAGTACTGGCAGGCCGATTTACTGATGGCGCAGGGGCGCAAAGAGGAAGCGGAAGAGATTCTGCGTAAGCTGATGCAGCAGCGCGGTTTCTATCCGATGGTGGCGGCACAGCGGCTGGGCGTCGAGTATCCGCTGCAGGTGGATCAGGCTCCGGCGGCGGACAATAGCGTGGTGCAGGGGCCGGAGATGGCGCGCGTGCGCGAGCTGATGTACTGGGGGCTGGATAACCTGGCGCGCAGCGAGTGGGCCAATCTGATCAGCAGCAAAACCCGTACCCAGCAGCAGATGCTGGCGCGCTACGCCAATGAACAGGACTGGTGGGATCTCAGCGTGCAGGCCACCATCACCGCGAAAATGTGGGATAGCCTGAAAGAGCGTTTCCCGCTGGCGTGGCGCAATCTGTATCAGCAATACACCAGCGATAAAGGCATCACGCCAAGCTACGCCATGGCGATTTCCCGCCAGGAGAGCGCGTGGAACCCGAAAGCACGCTCACCGGTTGGCGCCAGTGGCCTGATGCAGGTGATGCCGGGCACTGCCAGCCATACCGTGAAGATGTATAACATTCCGGGTTACGTTAACAGCAGTCAACTGCTCGATCCGCAGACCAATATTCAGATTGGTACGCAGTATCTGGAGTATGTCTATCAGCAGTTTGGTCAGAACCGCATCTTCTCTTCTGCCGCCTATAATGCCGGCCCGGGGCGGGTGCGCAGCTGGCTGAATACCAGCGGCGGCAAACTGGATGCGGTGGCGTTTATCGAAACCATTCCCTTCTCGGAAACCCGTGGCTACGTGAAAAACGTGCTGGCCTACGATGCCTATTACCGCTACTTCATGGGCAAGCCGGATAAGATTCTGGCCGACGGCGAGTGGAATCGCCGTTACTGACTGTGTTATGCTTCCGTACTCGTTAATGAGTACGGAAGCCTTCATGAGCCAACCCCTTTCCCCGCAGCCGGTTGAAGACAACTGGCTGCGTTTCATCGACCTGATGCACAACGCGTTTTCCGATGACGTAGCGCTGCCCCTGCTGCAGCTGATGATGACGCCGGACGAGCGCGAAGCCTTAGGCACGCGCCTGCGCATTATCGAAGCGTTGATCAACGGTGATATCAGTCAGCGCGAGCTGAAAAACGAATTGGGCGTCGGGATTGCCACCATCACCCGCGGATCCAATAGCCTGAAAGAGGCGCCGCCCGAGCTGAAACGCTGGCTGGAAGCGCGCCTCGGGCGCAGCTGATCACTGCTGATACAGCGGGTGAGTGAACGGACAGAGCGCCAGAATCAGGGCCTGATGATAGACGCTGGAGCGGCTCAGCAGGCCGTGGGTGAAGGCGCCAATCGCACCGCCCTTATGTTTGATATTCTCCACGCCGGTTAAGCGCGCCATTTCGTCACCGAGCTCATGCCCGGCAGCAAGACCGGCCATCACCACCGGCGGCAGCGTAAAGCTGGCAGAGCGGGATTCACCGCGCTGCTGCGCATTCTCCACCACCATCCAGGCAAAGGCGCAGTCGCCTTCGATGCCGGCTTCAATCGCCACCCAGTAATCCGCCTGTGGCCGCACATGACGCGCGTTCGCCACGCGCTGGCGTGCGCCAGTTCGCGTTTCGGCATCGCTTAAGGGCTGCGCGGCGACGCCGCTCTCGACCTCGACCCCTTCAATATGGCAGGATCCTTCGCCGAAAACGTCGTTGAACGCCTGAGCAATTGCGCGGATTTTTGCCGGATTGATGGTGGCTGCGACAACATGGTACATAATTACCTGAACCCTCAAGACAAATTTGTCGCAGTATAACGGAAATTAAGCATGTTACAGGTCTATCTTGTTCGTCACGGTGAAACGGTTTGGAATGCGGCCCGACGCATTCAGGGGCAGTCCGACAGTCCGCTGACGGATAAAGGTGAGCAGCAGGCGCATCAGGTGGGCGAGCGCGTGAAATCGCTGGGCATTACTCACGTGATTGCCAGCGATTTAGGACGTACCCGGCGCACCGCGGAGATTATCGCTGATGCCTGCGGTTGTACGGTGACGCTGGATGCCCGCCTGCGCGAGCTCAATATGGGCTGTCTGGAGCAGCGTCCGCTCGACGGCCTGACGGCGGAAGAGGAGAGCTGGCGTAAAGCGCTGGTGGATGGCACCGAAGGCGGCCGGATTCCGGGTGGTGAGTCGATGGAAGAGATGGCGACGCGCATGCATGACGCGCTCAATGCCTGTCTCGATCTGCCGGCGGGTAGCCGCCCGCTGCTGGTGAGCCACGGCATGGCGCTGGGTGTGCTGGTGAGTACCATTCTGGGGCTGCCGGCCCATGCGGAGCGCCGTTTGCGTCTGCGTAACTGCTCGATTTCGCGCGTCGATCATCAGCAAAGCGCCTGGCTCGCCGCCGGCTGGGTGGTGGAGACGGCCGGTGATGTTTCGCATCTGGATGCCCCGGCGCTGGATGAGCTGCAGCGTTAAGCGCGGTAGCGCATGGCGCAGAATGACTGCGTATCGGTGCGTATCAATGATCGCGTATCGGTGCGCATGAATGCGCACCCTACGAGGGCATGGGCAATGCGCATCGGCGACAAACGGTAGGGGTTGTTGCTGCGGTTGAATCGGTGCGCATGAATGCGCACCCTACGGGGTGCACGGGCAATCCGCATCGGCGACAAACGGTGATGCTTCTGTAGGGTCGCCATTCATGGCGACCTTCGGCAACGCCCGTTACTGCTGCGGACGAATCGGAATCAGATATTCGCAGCGAATCTCCATTGGCGGCTCGCTGCGCTTCTTGCCACCGTGCGTATAGAAGCGCTCAATATCCTGGCCCTGACGGCGCACCAGGCCGAGGGTCGGCATACAGGTGCCGTACAGCAGCAGAATAAACTCCTGCAGCGCAGTGCGCGGTCCCTGATAGCTGAACTGCACATAATCCCCGGCTTCCAGAATCACGCTCTGGTTTGACTGCATGCTCAGCGCCTGCTGGTCGGCCGGCACCGCCGTGGTGTACAGAATCTCCTGCTCATCATCCTTCTCATGGCTGGCGCGTACCTGATGCAGGCCGTACAGCACCGGCGGCACGGTATCGGTCTCCAGCAGGAACTGCTTCCAGAAGTGGATGCGCATCTCGTCGCGGTAGCTGGAGATCTGCTCCAGCGTGCAGGTATAGCTTTGCGTTTGCCCCACCAGCACCGTTTCCGGCAGCGTGACGAACTGCGCTTGCGGCATCGGGTAATCATCGAGGCGAATCGGCGGGCGAATGCCGTACGAATTCCACTCCGACGAGCGGCGATACCACGCAGGTGTCTGATTGAACTGCTTTTTAAACGCGCGGGTAAAGGTTTGCTGCGAATCGAAGCGATACTGCAGCGCAATGTCGAGGATCGGCCGGCTGGTGAGACGCAGCGCGACGGCGGCCTTGGACAGCCGGCGGGCGCGGATATACGCGCCGATGGCGTGGCCAGTAACTTCCTTGAACATTCGCTGCAGGTGCCACTTGGAATAGCCCGCTTTTAGCGCAACGTTATCGAGCGAAAGGGGTTGATCCAGATGGCTTTCCAGCCAGACAAGCAAATCGCGAATGATACCGGCTTGGTCCATAAAACATCCTCATAACTCTCTGGTGGCGCAACGATGAAGTCACCGAATAGTAGCACGAATTGCACAACGGCGCGGGGGTGGTTTGCCAGTTAACTGTGCTACATCAATGCGGGTTGTAACCCGTTAGGTTTGGTTCTCGGTTCGATTAACAGTACATTACATTCACATCTATTCCGTTTGCAATGGTAACTCAATGACAATAGCTCGCAATCTTATAGTCACGCTGGCAACATTTATGTTGAGTCAGAGCGTGCTGGCCGAGGAGATCGGCTCCGTTGACACCGTATTCAAGATGTTTGGCCCCGATCATAAGATCGTGGTGGAAGCCTTCGACGACCCCGACGTTAAAAATGTAACCTGTTATATCAGCCGGGCGAAAACCGGCGGTATTAAGGGCGGACTGGGTCTGGCGGAAGATACTTCCGACGCGGCCATCTCCTGTCAGCAGGTGGGACCGATAGAGCTTAGCGATAAAATCGCGCAGGGCAAGGCGCAGGGTGAAGTGGTGTTCCGCAAACGCACTTCACTGGTGTTTAAAAAGCTGCAGGTAGTGCGCTTCTTTGACCAGAAACGTCATGCGCTGGTGTACCTGAGCTATTCGGATAAAGTGGTCGATGGCTCACCGAAAAATGCGCTGAGCGCGGTGCCGATTATGCCGTGGCACTGAGCCGATAAAAAAACGCCCTGACGGGCGTTTTTTTGTTTCGCGACGGACGCTTAATCCTGCAGCTCGCCGCAGAAGCGGTAGCCTTCGCCGTGGATAGTGGCGATGATTTCCGGCGTATCCGGCGTCGACTCAAAGTGTTTGCGGATGCGGCGAATGGTGACATCCACCGTGCGGTCATGCGGCTTCAGCTCGCGACCGGTCATCTTCTTCAGCAGGTCAGCTCGCGTCTGGATTTTGCCCGGATTTTCACAGAAGTGCAGCATGGCGCGGAACTCACTGCGCGGCAGCTTGTACTGATCGCCGTTCGGGCTGATCAGCGAGCGGCTGTTAATATCCAGTTCCCAGCCGTTGAAGCGATAGCTCTCGACCTGACGGCGCTCTTCGCTCGGCATCGCCAGATTCATGGTACGCGACAGCAGGTTGCGCGCACGAATCGTCAGCTCACGCGGATTGAACGGCTTAGTGATGTAGTCGTCGGCACCGATCTCCAGACCGAGGATTTTATCCACTTCGTTATCACGGCCGGTGAGGAACATCAGGGCGACGTTAGCCTGTTCGCGCAGTTCACGCGCCAGCAGTAAACCGTTTTTGCCCGGCAGGTTGATATCCATAATCACCAGATTGACGTCGTTATCGGTCAAAACCTGATGCATCTCGGCGCCGTCGGTGGCTTCATAGACCACGTAACCTTCGGCCTCAAAAATACTTTTGAGGGTGTTACGCGTGACCAGTTCGTCTTCAACGATAAGAATGTGCGGGGTCTGCATGTTTCGCTACCTAAAATTTGCCAACAAATCGAAAACAGGGCGTACGGCGGTTGCCATAACTGTTCCACTGAACAGTGGGCCGTTCGCAACCGGTGTACGAAATGATCTTCGGAATACACCATCCATCTACGTCAACTTCAGTGTTAGCTCAGCCAGTCAGGATGAATATTTGCGTGCCCCGTGGGTATCGGACTGGCGCTTATCCTAACCGTATTAACAGCAACCTAACAGCACCAACAACAACCGATAAGCATAAAAACAACGCTTCGTTGACTTATATCAAATGCAAGTGTAGCACGTTAACACTTTTATGAAAAACTTCTACTGGAATGCCAGCTTAGCTCACAAAAAGCAGCATTTTCGCTACATTTCAGCTGCATCAGCGCAAAAGTAAAACCTGCAGGTAATAACTTTTTAATTGCATGAAAAATAATGTTTTAATATGGGTTTAGCGCATAAATTTTGCTTATTACGCATAATTACGCCTGCCCGGCATTTTTGCCCTGTTTTAACATCCTTAACATCTTATTTTCTCAGGCCCGTGCGGTTGGTATTTTGTCGCCTGCATGCCAACATAGGTCGGGTTATTAACCGTTCGATGGAAAAATCATGCATTTCCCCCTGATCCTTGTCTCACCCGCTCGCCCGGAGAATATCGGCGCGGCCGCCCGCGCCATGAAAACCATGGGATTTAGCGAGTTGCGTATTGTCGCCAGTCACGCCTGGCAGGATCCGGCCGCGCGGCGTGTGGCCCACGGCGCCGGTGAGATTCTTGACCACGTGAAAACCTATGACACGCTGAGCGCCGCGCTGGCGGATGTCGATTTTTCCGTAGCCACGACCGCCCGCAGCCGGGCGAAGTTTCGCTATTACGCCACGCCGGCGCAGGTCGAAACCATCCTGCAGGAGAAACGTCAGTGGCTGAATCGCATCGCGCTGGTGTTTGGCCGTGAAGACAGCGGGCTGACTAATGAGGAGCTGGAACAGGTCGATCTGCTGACCGGCATTCCGATGGCGCAGGACTATCCTTCACTGAATCTCGGCCAGGCGGTGATGGTGTACTGCTATCAGCTGTCGGCGCTGCATCAGGTAGCGGCCGCGCCGGTTGAGGCGGCTAACGCGCAGCAGCTGCAGGCGCTGCGTCAGCGCTTTCATCAGCTGCTGGTGACGCTGGAAGTCAGCAATGATGCCAAGCTGGCGGACTGGATCGATCAGCGCATCGGTCTGCTGGAGCAGCGCGACAGTGCCATGCTGCACCGTTTGCTGCACGACGTAGAAAAAAAACTTATAGATAATTGCTCGGGAAAACCGGCTCCGGACAGTGAGTGATCGGGCGTCTGTGGCGCTGCCTGAACGATCGCAATCCGTTTCGGCGTCTGCGGCGCAGCACTGCGCAGCAGCACCATTCGGGTGCAAAGACAAATTCGTTGACTTAACGTGCGCTTTGCTTTACTTCTGGAAGGCAGACGGACAAGACAAAGACAGACAGAAAAAATCTCAATGCGTAACCACAGCCTGAACACCACCATTATTATTACCACCACCATTACCACAGGTAACGGTGCGGGCTGACGCATACAGGAAAAACAAAAGAAAGAAGCCCGCACCTCAACAGTGCGGGCTTTTTTTTCGGCAAAAATTCAGGAGAGCTTCAATCATGCGAGTGCTGAAATTCGGCGGAACCTCGGTAGCCAATGCGGAACGTTTTCTCCGCGTGGCAGACATTCTGGAAAGCAATGCGCAACAGGGACAGGTTGCGACCGTGCTCTCTGCGCCGGCGAAAATCACCAATCATCTGGTAGCGATGATTGAGAAAACCATCAGCGGCCAGGATGCGCTGCCGAATATCAGCGATGCCGAACGCATTTTTGCCGAACTGCTGCAGGGGCTGGCCGACGCTCAGCCTGGTTTCGATTACGATGGCCTGAAAACCCGCGTTGAGCTGGAGTTTGCGCAGCTGAAACAGGTGCTGCACGGCATCAGCCTGCTGGGTCAGTGCCCGGATGCCGTGAACGCCGCCATTATCTGTCGTGGCGAGAAGCTGTCGATTGCCATCATGGAAGCGCTGCTGCAGGCGCGCGGCCACAAAGTGACGGTGATCGATCCGGTCGAAAAACTGCTGGCGGTGGGCCATTATCTTGAATCGACCGTGGATATCGCCGAATCCACCCGGCGTATCGCGGCCAGCCAGATCCCGACCGACCACATGATCCTGATGGCGGGCTTCACCGCCGGCAATGAGAAGGGCGAGCTGGTGGTGCTGGGGCGTAATGGCTCCGACTACTCGGCGGCCGTGCTGGCGGCGTGTCTGCGCGCGGACTGCTGTGAAATCTGGACCGATGTCGATGGCGTTTACACCTGCGATCCGCGTCAGGTACCGGATGCGCGTCTGCTGAAGTCGATGTCCTATCAGGAGGCGATGGAGCTCTCCTACTTTGGTGCCAAAGTGCTGCACCCGCGCACCATCGCGCCGATTGCTCAGTTCCAGATTCCGTGCTTAATCAAAAATACCGCCAATCCTCAGGCGCCGGGCACTCTGATTGGCGGCGAAGGCGAAGTGGATGAGAACCCGGTAAAAGGCATCACCAATCTGAATAACATGGCGATGTTTAACGTCTCCGGTCCGGGCATGAAAGGGATGGTGGGCATGGCGGCGCGCGTGTTTGCCGCGATGTCGCGCACCGGCATTTCCGTGGTGCTGATTACTCAATCCTCCTCCGAATACAGCATCAGCTTCTGCGTGCCGCAGAGCGAGCAGGCGCGCGCACGTCGCGTACTGGAAGAGGAATTCTACCTCGAACTGAAAGATGGCCTGCTCGATCCGCTCGACGTGCTGGAGCAGCTGGCGGTGATTTCGGTGGTGGGCGACGGCATGCGCACGCTGCGCGGCATCTCCGCTAAATTCTTCTCGGCGCTGGCACGCGCCAACATCAATATCGTGGCGATTGCTCAGGGCTCCTCTGAGCGCTCCATCTCCGTCGTGGTCAGCAACGATGACGTCACCACCGGCGTGCGCGTGGTGCATCAGATGCTGTTCGCCACCGATCAGGTGATTGAAGTGTTTGTGGTGGGCGTCGGCGGCGTCGGCGGCGCACTGCTCGACCAGCTGCACCGCCAGCAGGCGTGGCTGAAGGGCAAGCATATCGATCTGCGCGTGTGCGGCATCGCCAATTCGCATGCGCTGCTGACCAACGTGCACGGCATCGACCTCAGCAACTGGAAGGCGGCGCTGGCGGAAGCCAAAGAGCCGTTTAACCTCGGCCGGCTGATTCGTCTGGTGAAGGAGTACCATCTGCTCAACCCGGTGATCGTCGACTGTACCTCCAGCCAGGCGGTGGCCGATCAGTACGCGGACTTCCTCGCCGAAGGTTTCCACGTGGTCACGCCAAATAAAAAGGCCAATACCTCGTCGTGGAATTACTACCAGCAGATGCGTGCGGCGGCGGCGAAATCGCGCCGTAAGTTCCTCTATGACACCAACGTCGGTGCCGGTCTGCCGGTGATTGAAAACCTGCAGAACCTGCTGAACGCCGGCGATGAGCTGATCAAGTTCTCCGGCATCCTGTCGGGCTCGCTGTCGTTTATCTTTGGCAAGCTGGATGAGGGCGTGACGCTGTCCGAAGCCACCCGCATGGCGCGCGAGCTGGGCTTTACCGAGCCGGATCCGCGCGACGACCTGTCCGGTACTGACGTGGCGCGTAAGCTGCTGATTCTGGCGCGTGAGGCGGGTCATCAACTGGAGCTGAGCGACATCGACATCGAACCGCTGCTGCCCGCCAGCCTGACGGACATCGCCGACGTCGATCAGTTTATGGCGCGGCTGCCGGAGCTGGACAACGCCTTTGCCGCGCGCGTTGCCAAAGCGCGTGATGAGGGTAAAGTGTTACGCTTCGTCGGCGCGATTGAAGAGGGCGGCGCCTGCAAAGTTAAAATCGATGCGGTGGACGGCAACGATCCGCTGTACAAAGTGAAGAACGGCGAGAACGCCCTGGCGTTTTACAGCCGCTATTATCAGCCGATCCCGCTGGTTCTGCGCGGATATGGCGCGGGGAATGATGTCACCGCGGCGGGTGTGTTTGCCGATTTGCTGCGCACGCTGACGTGGAAGTTGGGAGTTTAATGATGGTAAAAATTTATGCACCGGCCTCGATAGGTAACGTCAGCGTCGGCTTTGATGTGCTGGGCGCGGCGGTTTCGCCGGTGGATGGCTCGCTGATGGGCGACTGCGTCTCGGTCGAAGCGGCAGACCAGTTTAGCCTGCAGAATAAAGGGCGCTTTGTCAGCAAACTGCCCGCCGATCCGCAGGACAACATCGTTTACCAGTGCTGGCAGCGTTTCTGCCAGGCGATTGGTAAAGACGTTCCGGTGGCGATGACGCTGGAGAAAAACATGCCGATTGGTTCAGGCCTCGGTTCCAGCGCCTGCTCGGTGGTGGCCGGCCTGATGGCGATGAATGAGTTCTGCGGCCAGCCGCTTAACGACACCGAGCTGCTGGCGCTGATGGGCGAGCTGGAAGGGCGCATCTCCGGCAGCGTGCACTATGACAACGTCGCGCCGTGCTTCCTCGGCGGCGTACAGCTGATGATTGAAGAGAACGGGATCATCAGCCAGGAGGTGCCGTGCTTTGATGACTGGCTGTGGGTAATGGCTTATCCGGGCATCAAAGTCTCCACGGCGGAAGCACGCGCCATCCTGCCGGCGCAGTATCGCAAGCAGGATGCCATCAAACATGGTCGTCTGCTGGCCGGCTTTATTCACGCCTGCCACACCCGTCAGCCGCTGCTGGCGGCTAAACTGATGCAGGATGTGATCGCCGAGCCGTATCGCACCAAACTGCTGCCGGGCTTTGCGGAGGCGCGGCAGGCGGCCAGCGACATTGGCGCGCTGGCCTGCGGTATTTCGGGCTCTGGCCCGACACTTTTCGCCGTTTGCAACGAGATGGCAACGGCACAGCGGATGGCGGACTGGCTGAGCCAGCACTATCTGCAGAATGAGGAAGGCTTCGTCCATATCTGCCGTCTTGATACGGCTGGCGCACGTAAACTGGGATAACGCATGAAACTCTACAACCTTAAGGATCATAACGAGCAGGTTAGCTTCGCGCAGGCCGTGAAACAGGGCCTCGGCTCGCAGCAGGGGCTGTTTTTCCCGCTGGAACTGCCGGAATTCGAGCTGACCGACATTGATGCGATGCTGGAGATGGATTTCGTCAGCCGCAGCAGCAAGATTCTCTCTGCTTACATCGGCGATGAAATTGCCGCGCACCAGCTGGCCGAGCGCGTGAAGAACGCCTTTGCTTTCCCAGCACCGGTGAGCCAGGTGAGCGACGATGTGGCCTGCCTGGAACTGTTCCACGGTCCGACGCTGGCGTTTAAAGATTTCGGCGGGCGCTTTATGGCGCAGATGCTGTCGTACGTGTCTGGCGCGGATGAGCAGATCACCATTCTGACCGCGACCTCCGGCGATACCGGCGCAGCGGTGGCGCACGCGTTCTACGGCATGGAAAACGTGCGCGTGGTCATCCTGTATCCGCAGGGCAAAATCAGTCCGCTGCAGGAGAAGCTGTTCTGTACGCTGGGCGGCAACATTGAAACCATCGCGATCGACGGCGACTTCGATGCCTGTCAGGCGCTGGTTAAGCAGGCGTTTGATGACGAAGAGCTGAAGAAAGCCATCGGCCTGAATTCGGCTAACTCCATCAATATCAGCCGTCTGCTGGCACAGATTTGCTATTACTTCGAGGCGGTGGCGCAGCTGCCGCAGGAAAAACGTAATCAGCTGGTGGTGTCGGTGCCAAGCGGTAACTTTGGCGATCTCACGGCCGGCCTGCTGGCGAAATCGCTCGGTCTGCCGATCAAGCGCTTTATCGCCGCGACCAACGCCAACGACACCGTGCCGCGCTTCCTTGCCGACGGTCAGTGGCAGCCGAACGCGACCGTGGCAACGCTGTCGAACGCGATGGATGTCAGCCAGCCTAACAACTGGCCGCGTGTGGAAGAGCTGTTCCGCCGCAAAACCTGGCGCCTGACCGATCTGGCCTACGGCGCGGTGTCGGATGAGACCACCAAAGCCACCATGCGCGAGCTGGCAGAGCTGGGTTACCTGTCAGAACCGCACGCGGCGATTGCCTATCGTCTGCTGCGCGATCAGCTGCAGGAAGGGGAGTTTGGCCTGTTCCTCGGCACCGCGCATCCGGCGAAATTTAAGGAGAGCGTGGAAGAGATTCTCGGCCAGCCGCTGCCGCTGCCGGAAGCGCTGGCCGCGCGCGCCGATTTGCCGCTGCTGTCGCATGCCATGAAGGCGGATTTCGCCGCGCTGCGGGCGTTTTTGCTGAAGTAAATACCCAACGGGCCGGTCACTTCGGCCCGTTATGCATTTTTCTGGCGGCGCGATTTAACGCGCGGGTTTTTAACAGACGCGCAATGATTTGCGCCGCTACGATTCAGGTGAAGCTGGCGTTATTGCTCGCGGCGCTTAAATACCAGCTCGTTACCCTTACTCTCCGCCGCATCAAAGAAATAACCGTCAACATCAAACTTCTTCAGCTGCGTCGGTTTCGTCAGGCGCTTCTCAATCACATAACGGCTCATCAGGCCACGCGCCTTCTTGGCGTAGAAACTGATCACCTTGAACTTACCGTTTTTCTCATCGAGGAACACCGGCTTAACCAGCTCGGCATTCAGCTGCTTCGGCTTGATGGCTTTGAAATACTCATCGGAGGCGAGGTTGATCAGCACGTCATCGCCCTGTTCCGCCAGCGCGTCGTTGAGCTTTTGCGTCAGCAGGTCGCCCCAGAAGCTGTAGAGATCTTTGCCGGCCGGATTCGCCAGTTTGATGCCCATCTCTAAACGGTACGGCTGCATCAAATCCAGCGGGCGCAGCAGGCCATACAGGCCCGAAAGCATACGCAGGTGTTTTTGGGCAAAATCAAAGTCGGCTTCGCTGAAGGTCTCTGCCTGCAAACCGGTATAAACATCACCTTTGAAGGCCAGAATCGCCTGCCGCGCGTTATCGGGTGAGAAGGGCGGCTGCCACTGGCTGAAACGGTCGGCGTTGAGGTGCGCCAGTTTGTCGCTGATGCCCATCAGCGAAGCGATTTGCGCCGGGGAAAGATCGCGCGCCACGTCAATCAGCTGCTGTGATTTTTCTAACAGCGCCGGTTGGGTAAACCGTGACGTAGCCAGCGGGCTTTCATAATCCAGTGTCTTGGCTGGCGAGATAACCATCAGCATTGTGTCTGTCCTCGTTGACCCGCTGTTTTCAGGGGATGGATGGGAAAAATGTCGCGACGAGTGTAGCAAAAAAGCTGCACGGATCGGCAAATCGCTCCCATTTGTTAGCGCTATCGTAAAGGGCACGCGGCGATGTTGCGCCGCTTAGCCTGCGTGATATTATCGCAACAGCCTTTTACACCCTGACAGTCAACTTAAGAGAAAAGAGAACCATGACGGACAAACTTACTTCCTTGCGTCAGCTGACTACTGTGGTCGCCGACACCGGTGATATCGCGGCAATGAAACTCTACCAACCGCAGGATGCCACCACTAACCCTTCTTTGATCCTCAACGCTGCGCAAATCCCTGAATACCGTAAACTGATTGACGAAGCCATTAGCTGGGCACGTCAGCAGAGCAGCAACAAAGAAGAGCAGCTGGCGCTGGTTTCTGACAAGCTGGCCGTCAACATTGGTCTGGAAATTCTCAAACTGATCCCGGGACGTATCTCTACTGAAGTTGACGCGCGTCTCTCTTACGACACCGAAGCGAGCATCGCGAAAGCACGCAGCCTGATCAAACTCTACAACGATGCCGGCATCAGCAACGATCGTATCCTGATCAAACTGGCCTCAACCTGGCAGGGCATCCGCGCGGCGGAGCAGCTGGAGAAAGAAGGCATCAACTGTAACCTGACGCTGCTGTTCTCCTTCGCCCAGGCGCGTGCCTGTGCCGAAGCGGGCGTGTTCCTGATTTCGCCATTTGTTGGCCGTATCCTCGACTGGTACAAGCAGAGCACCGACAAGAAAGAGTACGCAGCGCATGAAGATCCAGGCGTGGTATCCGTGTCTGAGATCTACAACTACTACAAGCAGCACGGCTATGAAACCGTGGTGATGGGCGCCAGCTTCCGTAACGTCGGCGAAATCATCGAGCTGGCCGGTTGCGACCGCCTGACTATCTCTCCGGGCCTGCTGAAAGAGCTGGCCGAGAGCGAAGGCAGCGTAGAGCGTAAACTGAGCTACAGCGGCGAAGTGAAAGCGCGTCCGGCTAAAATGACCGAAGCGGAATTCCTGTGGCAGCACAACCAGGATCCAATGGCGGTGACCAAACTGGCCGAAGGTATCCGCAACTTTGCCATCGACCAGGGCAAACTTGAGAAGATGATCGCCGAACTGCTGTAAGGTGATGTGCCGTGGCGGCTGCCGGTCGCCACGGTTTTCGCGTTTCCCTCGCTGATGCTTTGTATTATCCTTTCTGCCATTCCCCTTTTTCTCACCGCCCCGCGGTCAACACAGCGATAACTCTATGGATACTTTACGTATTGGCTTAATTTCCGTGTCCGATCGGGCCGCTAACGGCATCTATCAGGATCAGGGCATTCCGGCGCTGGAAAGCTGGCTTAGCGCTGCGCTGGCGACACCGTTTGAGATTGAAACCCGCCTGGTTCCGGATGAACAGCCGATGATTGAGCAGGCGATTTGCGAGCTGGTCGACGAACGTTTTTGCCATCTGGTGCTGACCACCGGCGGTACCGGTCCGGCCCGGCGCGACGTCACGCCGGATGCGACCTTAGCGGTAGCCGACCGCGAGATGCCCGGCTTTGGCGAGCAGATGCGGCAGATCAGCCTGCAGTTTGTGCCGACCGCGATTCTGTCACGCCAGGTGGGCGTGATCCGCAAGCAGTCGCTCATCCTCAACCTGCCGGGACAGCCGAAATCGATTAAAGAGACGCTGGAAGGGTTGAAAGCGGATGACGGCACGGTGAAAGTGCCAGGGATTTTCGCGGCTGTACCCTATTGTTTACAGCTGCTGGAAGGGCCTTACGTCGAAACCTACCCGGAGGTGGTAGCAGCTTTTCGCCCGAAAAGCGCACGACGTGAGACAAACGTCTGAAAATTGCCGTTTTCAGGCATAAAATGCAGAGTGACTGGTGTGGCAAAATATTGACGGTATAGTAACCTCAGCTTTACAACTATACTGACATAGCCTCTGGATACCGCACTCTTATGGATTCGCTGACAACGCGTCGACTCAACCGCCAGGACTACAAAACCCTGGCGCTGGCTGCCCTGGGCGGGGCGCTGGAATTCTACGATTTTATCATCTTCGTCTTCTTCGCTGCGGTGATTGGCGAGCTGTTCTTTCCGCCAGACATCCCGGAATGGCTGCGTCAGGTGCAGACGTTTGCCATCTTCGCCGCCGGTTATCTGGCGCGCCCGCTGGGCGGCATCATCATGGCGCACTTTGGCGACAAAGTCGGGCGTAAGAAGATGTTCAGCCTGAGTATTCTGCTGATGGCGCTGCCGACGCTGGCGATGGGCGCGCTGCCCACCTACGCCAGCATTGGCATTGCCGCACCGTTACTGATGTTGCTGATGCGCGTGCTGCAGGGCGCGGCCATTGGCGGCGAGGTGCCGGGCGCGTGGGTGTTTGTTGCGGAGCATGTGCCGGAGAAGCGTATCGGTTTTGCCTGCGGCACGCTGACTGCAGGCTTAACCGCCGGCATTCTGCTCGGGTCGCTGGTGGCGACGGTGCTGAATACTTCGCTCTCGCCGGCGGCGATACGCGATCACGGCTGGCGCATTCCTTTCTTCCTCGGCGGCCTGTTTGGCCTGCTGGCGATGTATCTGCGTCGCTGGCTGCATGAAACCCCGGTATTTCGTCAGATGCAGCAGCGCAAAGCGCTGGCGGAAAAGCTGCCGCTGCAGACCATTCTCGCCAGCCACAAGCGCGGCATTGCGGTGTCGATGCTGCTTACCTGGCTATTATCAGCCTGTATTGTGGTGGTGATTCTGATGGCACCGACGCTGATGCAGAAACAGCATGGCGTGCCGGCGGCGCTCAGTCTGCAGGCCAACAGTTTCGCGACCGTGATGCTGCTGATCGGCTGCGTGCTGGCGGGCTGGATTGTCGATCGCTACGGTGCGGCGCGTACCTTACTGATTGGTTCGTTGCTGCTGGCGCTGTGCAGCTGGAGCTTTTTCCAGCAGCTTGGCGGCACGCCGCAGATGCTGTTCATCTGGTACGGTCTGGCGGGACTGAGCGTGGGCGTGGTCGGCGTGGTGCCGTTTGTTATGGTGCGGGCGTTTCCGGCGGCGGTGCGCTTCACCGGCATTTCCTTCTCTTACAACGTGTCGTATGCCATCTTTGGCGGTCTGACGCCGATCAGCGTGACGCTGATGATGTCGCTGACGCCGATGGCGCCGGCCTGGTACGTGCTGGCGCTGGCGCTAATCGGCATGCTGGTGGCGCTGTGGTTATGGCATGACAGCCGCCAGGCTAATGCGCAGCTGGATGTTTCGCTGCATTCATCGTAATGGCAGCGCGCGGAGCGGCATGACGGCTCCGCGCGCCGTTGATTACTCGCCAATCGGCAACACGCTGCGCTCAAACTTCTCGTTCAGCACTTCGCCCATTGCCAGATAAAAGGCGCTGGCACCACAGACGATGCCCACCCAGCCGGCGATGCGCAGCAGCGCCGCGTGATCCAGCAGATGGCCGATAGCCAGCAGCGCAAACAGCAGCGTCAGGCTGGCAAACACAAACTGCAGCATCTTCGCGGCCTGCAGCGTGCCAAAGAACAGAAACAGCGTGAAGATACCCCACAGCGCCAGGTAAGCGCCGAGGAAATGGCCATCGGCGGCCGCAGCCAGTCCCATTTTCGGCAGCAGCAGAATCGCCACCAGCGTCAGCCAGAAGCTGCCGTACGAGGTAAAGGCGGTCAGGCCGAAGGTATTGCCTTTTTTATACTCCAGCAGCCCGGCAAGGATTTGCGCGATGCCGCCGTAAAAGAGGCCCATCGCCAGGATAATTACATCCATTTCAAACAGACCGGTGTTGTGTAAGTTGAGCAGGATGGTGGTCATACCAAAACCCATCAGGCCCAGTGGGGCGGGATTCGCCAGCGTGGTGTTGCCCATAATTCCTCAGCAGCAGCGTTATTGTTTATTGGTTTAACGCCCGCGCCAACAGCGGTGGGGAGCGGGGCGCTGCATCATAATCAGGTGGCTTTTACCGCACTTTGATCTCACGCGGTAAGAGAATCTAAATTTTTTTTAGTTTTAACCCTTGATGCGCTTCGAAGCGGCCCCATTTAGTTGTCATCAAGCATTGTGAGGCAGCAAAAAAATCTGCCGCAGCGGTTGAAAGTGGTCAGCGTGACCGCATCTCTGCTTCACAACCCAATTTGGCAAAGAATTTAAGTGGGAGACGTTTAGATGGGTAAGATTATTGGTATTGACCTGGGTACAACCAACTCATGTGTGGCGATTATGGACGGTGGCAAAGCACGCGTGCTTGAAAACGCCGAAGGCGATCGCACCACACCGTCAATCATTGCATATACCGGGGATGGCGAAACTCTGGTCGGTCAACCGGCTAAACGTCAGGCGGTGACCAACCCGCAGAACACCCTGTTTGCAATCAAGCGCCTGATCGGCCGTCGTTTCCAGGACGAAGAAGTGCAGCGTGATATCAAAATCATGCCGTACAAAATCATCGGTTCTGACAACGGTGACGCATGGCTGGACGTAAAGGGCCAGAAAATGGCACCGCCGCAGATCTCTGCAGAAGTGCTGAAAAAAATGAAGAAAACCGCGGAAGATTTCCTCGGTGAGCCGGTAACCGAAGCGGTTATCACCGTTCCAGCTTACTTCAACGATGCGCAGCGTCAGGCGACTAAAGACGCCGGCCGTATCGCGGGTCTGGACGTAAAACGTATCATCAACGAACCGACCGCAGCGGCACTGGCGTATGGCCTGGATAAAGGTCAGGGCAACCGCACCATCGCGGTATATGACCTGGGTGGCGGTACCTTCGACATCTCTATCATTGAGATCGACGAAGTCGACGGCGAGAAAACCTTTGAAGTACTGGCGACCAACGGTGATACCCACCTGGGTGGTGAAGACTTCGACAGCCGTCTGATCAACTACCTGGTTGCCGAATTCAAGAAAGATCAGGGCATCGATCTGCACAACGATCCGCTGGCGATGCAGCGTCTGAAAGAAGCGGCAGAGAAAGCGAAAATCGAGCTCTCTTCTGCGCAGCAGACCGACGTTAACCTGCCGTACATCACGGCGGATGCGACTGGTCCTAAGCACCTGAACATTAAAGTGACCCGTGCGAAGCTGGAATCACTGGTGGAAGACCTGGTTACCCGTTCGATTGAGCCGCTGAAAGTGGCGCTGAACGACGCTGGCCTGTCGGTTTCTGACATCAACGACGTGATCCTGGTCGGTGGTCAGACGCGTATGCCAATGGTGCAGGCGAAAGTGGCGGAGTTCTTCGGTAAAGAGCCACGTAAAGACGTGAACCCGGACGAAGCGGTCGCTGTGGGTGCTGCGGTACAGGGCGGCGTGCTGGCTGGTGAAGTAAAAGACGTTCTGCTGCTGGACGTGACCCCGCTGTCGCTGGGTATCGAAACCATGGGTGGCGTGATGACGTCGCTGATCAGCAAGAACACCACGATCCCAACCAAGCACAGCCAGGTGTTCTCGACTGCTGAAGACAACCAGTCTGCCGTGACCATTCACGTGCTGCAGGGTGAGCGTAAGCGTTCGGCGGATAACAAATCGCTGGGCCAGTTCAACCTCGACGGTATTCAGCCTGCGCCGCGCGGTATGCCACAGATCGAAGTGACCTTCGACATCGATGCTGACGGTATTCTGCACGTGTCTGCGAAGGACAAAAACAGCGGGAAAGAGCAGAAGATCACCATCAAAGCTTCTTCTGGCCTGAACGAGGAAGAGATCGAAAAAATGGTTCGTGACGCGGAAGCTAACGCCGAGTCAGACCGTAAATTCGAAGAGCTGGTGCAGACGCGTAACCAGGGCGACCAGATTGCGCACAGCACGCGTAAGCAGCTGGACGAAGCCGGTGACAAACTGTCAGCGGAAGACAAAGCACCGATCGAGTCTGCCCTGAACGAGCTGAACACCGCGCTGAAAGGCGAAGATAAAGCAGAAATCGAAGCCAAAATGCAGGCGCTGATGGAAGTGTCCAGCAAGCTGATGGAACTGGCGCAGCAGCAGGCTCAGGCCGGCGCAGCGGATGCCGGCGACGCTTCGGCGAAGAAAGATGACGACGTTGTCGACGCTGAATTCGAAGAAGTGAAAGATAAAAAATAATTGCCCCTGACCGGGCGCGACGGCTGGCCTGACAGCCGTTGAAACCAGCACGGGCGTCGGAGATCTCTCCACGCCCGTGCGATCATGTTAAGGGCAGAGAAAAATGGCTAAGAGTGATTTTTACGAGATCTTAGGCGTCTCAAAATCCGCCGATGAGCGCGAAATCAAAAAGGCCTATAAGCGCCTGGCGATGAAGTATCACCCGGACCGTAATCCGGGCGATAAAGAGGCCGAGACGAAATTCAAAGAGGTCAAGGAAGCCTACGAGATCCTCACCGATGCGCAGAAGCGTGCAGCTTACGATCAGTACGGTCATGCGGCGTTTGAGCAGGGCGGTGGTGGCGGCTTCGGCGGCGGCTTTGGTGGCGGCGGTGCCGACTTCAGCGATATCTTTGGCGACGTGTTCGGCGATATCTTTGGTGGTGGTCGCCGTCAGCGCGCCTCACGCGGCGCCGATTTACGCTACAACATGGAACTGACGCTGGAAGAAGCGGTACGCGGCGTGACCAAAGAGATCCGCATTCCAACGCTGGAAGAGTGTGATGTCTGCCACGGCAGCGGCGCCAAAGCGGGCACCCAGCCGCAGACCTGTCCGACCTGTCACGGTGCGGGCCAGGTACAGATGCGTCAGGGCTTCTTTACCGTGCAGCAAGCCTGTCCGACCTGTCACGGTCGCGGCTCGGTGATTAAAGATCCGTGCAACGCCTGTCACGGCCATGGCCGCGTTGAGCGCCAGAAAACGCTGTCGGTGAAAATCCCGGCGGGCGTCGATACCGGCGACCGTATCCGCCTCAGCGGAGAAGGTGAAGCGGGCGAACATGGCGCACCGGCTGGCGATCTGTACGTGCAGGTTTCGGTGAAGAAACACCCGATCTTCGAGCGTGAAGATAACAACCTGTACTGCGAAGTGCCGATCAACTTTGCCATGGCAGCGCTGGGCGGCGAGATTGAAGTGCCGACGCTCGACGGTCGCGTGAAGCTGAAAGTGCCGGCAGAAACCCAGACCGGCAAGCTGTTCCGCATGCGCGGCAAAGGCGTGAAGTCGGTGCGTGGCGGTGCGGTCGGCGATCTGCTGTGTCGCGTGGTGGTGGAAACCCCGGTCAGCCTCAACGACAAGCAAAAAGCGCTGCTGCGCGAGCTGGAAGAGAGCTTCGGCGGACCCACCGGCGAGAAAAACAGCCCGCGTTCGAAAAGCTTCTTCGACGGCGTAAAGAAGTTCTTTGACGATCTGACCCGCTAATCGGGTGCGCAGACAGAAACAAGCGGAGAGGCAACTCTCCGCTTTTTTTATGCGCAGCTCTGCTATGCAGATATTCAACGGCATTGTTTTTCGTCATTCAACGCTTTAACAGCTCACCTCCTGTCAAAACGGCAGCATTTTCGCTAGCGGCGCAATTTATTGCGCGATAAATCGCGCCGCTACAAATATCGTGCGGCTTGCGACTACCTCAACAGGTCGCCATTTATGGCGACCTGAAGCCGTGAAAATCCCCGCCAAAAACGCTTCCTCACCTTGCAAAAACCGGTTCCGTTTTCGCCAATAGCATTTTTCGGCATTGCGTCGAAAATATATCATAGGTATCTTGCAAGGCGTTTAATGAGAATGATTTTCGATAACATGCACCATCAGCGGTGTGCGGTAGCGCAGTAGCGCGGGACCGTCGCTGCAGGGAGAGAAACGTTGCCAAACCCGACTCACTATCGCGCTCCACAACGCGTGCGCAATGAATTACGCTTCCGTCACATCACCGTCGCCAGCAAAACGCGGGTGGCCGATGCCTTCTGGCGCATCGTCTTTAGCGGCAGCGATCTGGCGGGTTTCCACTCGCCCTCTTTTGACGACCACATCAAAGTGTTTTTCCCGGATACGCCGGGCGGTGCGCTGGCGCTGCCACACATGACCGACGAAGGCATCGTCTGGCCTGACGGCGTGCGTCCGGCGGCGCGCGACTATACGCCGCTGGCCTTTAACGGCAGCGATTCGCTGACGCTGGATTTTTACATCCACGACGGCGGCGTCGCCAGCAGCTGGGCGAGTGCCGCTCAGCCGGGCGATCGCATTGCGATGGGCGGCCCGCGCGGCTCATGCGTCGTGCCGGTGGATTATGCCTGTCAGATTTATGTCTGTGATGAGACCGGTCTGCCGGCGTTTAAGCGCCGCTATCAGGAAATGCAGGCACAGCAGATTCATCTGCTGGCCTGTGTTGATGAGCCAGTCGGCCGCGCGTATCTTGGCGACCTGCCGGACGTCACGGTGAGCTGGCTCGGCAGCGGCAACATGCAGACTGAGGCGCTGACGCCGCTGCTGGACCCGATTATGCTGCCTGCTGATGACTACTTCATCTGGCTGACCGGCGAAGGCGCGGCGGTGAAACAGCTGAGCGATTATTTTACTCAGCAACGTGCGGCGCACAGCGACCTGGTGCGCGCCGTCGCTTACTGGCATCAGAAATAACCGGCGCCCGCCCGCTGCCACCTGTGTTGAATTTTACCAGGCACCAGACTACTATCAACCTCCCTCAACTGACCCCGGGAAGGCGATGAAACAGCAGCGGGATGTTCCAGAGCACGCCGATGCGGCACAGCGTGCCAGCTGTGCCGGCGCACGCAGAAAGCGGCGCGAAAGGATGCTGGATGCCAGTGATATTCGCCTGCTGATGCTGCACTTTCTGGCCAGCGGCGCGGCGCACGGTTATGAGCTGATCAAATCGGTGGAAGAGTTGTCGAAAGGCGAATATTCCCCCAGCCCCGGCATTATTTATCCCAACCTGACGCTGCTGGAAGAGATGGACGCCATTCGCGTGGTGGATGCCCAGGCCACGCGCAAAGCCTACGCGCTTAACGATGCGGGCCGCGCGCTGCTGGCGGAAAATGGCGAAAACGTGGCGGTGATTATCGGGCGGCTCACTTCGCTGGCGATCCTGGTCAACAACCGCAGCATTCCGCAGGTGGAGCAGGCGATCCATACGCTTCGCTATACGCTCAATCACCGGCTGTCGCAGGAGCAGATTTCACCGGCCACGGTGGAGATTGTCGTGGCGGCGTTGCAGGACGCGGCAGAGAAGATCGCCAACAGCTAAGCGCGTTACGGTTTCTTCTTGTCCACATGCCCCAGTTCGCGATCCGGCCAGCAGACATCGCGCACCCGCTGCTTCAGTGCTGCCGCATCGGGAAAGCCGCCTTCCTGTTTGCGTTCCCAAATTACCTGACCATCAATGCTAATCTCGAATACGCCGCCGCTGCCGGGCTGGAGCGTGACCGCGCTGAGATCGCCGGCAAAGGTATGCAGCAGCTCCTGCGCCATCCACGCCGAACGCAGCAGCCAGTTACATTGGGTACAGTAGTGAATGGTTACTGCCGGTTTATCTGACATCCTATCCCTCCTGTTAGTGCTTGATTAATCATGGGTTAACAAATTGTGCGCACAAAGATACATCTTAATGCAAATGATATTGATAATGATTACCAATTGCATTAAATTGTTTTCGCCATCATTTTACTCTCTATAAATCCCGCAGGCATCCCTTCGGCGCCGCTGCCAGTGACACACGGCAGCTGTGCACTGAAGCGCGCATGACACTGTGCCACAGGTGCCGGGATCGATAACATTATCTGGCCAGCGTGACGCGCTGTTTCACGGTTTTTAGCATAAAGCCGTGGTTTTCTGGCAGCAAATAAGTGAGCGAATACTAACAATTAACCAGGTATTTCGCGCATGTCTTTACACCTTCAGGGAAATTTCCGGCAGCGTCTGTTTATCGTCGCTGTTCTTGCTTCAGCCATTCACGCAGCCTGCAGCTATGCCGCCAGCGACAGCAGTACGCTGGCGCGTTCCGCAGAGAACAACAGCAGCAATGAACCGGTAATGACCGTTACCGCGCCTAAGCAGCAGGCCGGCAGCAAAACCACGCTCACCGCCAGCGATCTGCAAAAACGCGGCGCCAATGACTTCGGTTCGATCATGCGTTATGAGCCGCTGGTCAGCGCCACTGGTGCGGCGGGCGGTTCGTCAGCCGGTAAAAGCGGCTTTGACCGTGCAGGCTACACCGGCTACAACATTCGCGGGCTGGAAAGTAACCGTGTCGGTCTGGATATTGATGGCATTCCGGTACCGGACGCCACCGGTCGTCCGTACGTCAGTCGTGCCGGTAACAATACCTTCGGTATCGGTCGCGACTACATCGACCCGTATATGTTTGGCAGCGTCGAAATTGAGAAGGGCGCTACATCGGTGGAACAACCTAACACCGCCATCGGCGGTAACGTATCGTTTCATAACAAGTCGCCGGACGACTACCTCAGCAGCGATAAAACCCACTATTTCGGTTATCAGAGCGACTACAGTTCGGCAGATCGCAGCTGGCACAATGGCATCACCGCGGCGGCAGGGGATGATGAACTGCGCGGCCTGTTTGTCTACAGCCGCCGCGACGGCCAGCAGACGCGCAACAACAGCGGCGTAAAAGACGCCTACCCGGCCAACTGGCACTCGGATGCCTTTATGACGTCGGGAATCTGGCAGCCAAACGATCAGCACAAGCTGAGCGCCACCTTCGACTACTACCACAAAACCAATCACACCCACTACGATACCTGGGACAGCAGCAGCGGCAACACTATCTGGGGCACTGCGCAACAGCAGAGCGATTCGCGCCGCTGGGGCATTAATCTTGCTGATGAGTGGACGCCGTACAACGAGATGATCGATACGCTGACCACGCGGGTTTACTGGCAGCAAACCGAGGCGCACGACACCACCTGGTTACCGACCAGCGCCAGTCAGTACGGTTTCGTCTACTCTGACTACAACGTCGATACTTTAGGGTTTGACACGCGCGCCAGCAAAACCCTCGGCCGCCACGAGCTGAGCGGCGGCGTCAACGCGCGCGTGGAGAACAGCGAGCGTCCGTTCCGCCAGGAGCCGAACCCGGGCACCTTCGGCACCATCACCCAGCCGCAGTCAGACAGCCGTTCCTGGACCGTGGCCGGTTATCTGCAGGATAAAATTAATTTCGATCTCGATAGCCACAATTTCGCGGTGATTCCCGGCGTGCGTGTTATTCATCAAAGCACCAAACCGAAGAACCTCGGCGATCTGACCAACGGCAGCACGGTGCTGACCGCAGAGCAGGTGGAAAAACTGTACGGCAAGACCAATTCAGACACCGAAGTGCTGCCGTCACTGACCTTCCAGTACGATATCAATCCGGCGCTCACCACCTGGCTGCAATATAAGCGCGGCGTGGAGTTCCCGACCACCAGCCAGCTGTACGGCTCGTGGAACCTTGGTTCAAGCTACGCCGGCAGCGCGCAGTATGCGCTGATTGGTAATACCGATCTGAAAACCGAGACCAGCAACAATTTTGAGTGGGGTCTGAAAGGACAGCCGACCGACGGCATCACCCTCAATACCTCGGTGTTCTACAACACCTACAAAAACTTTATTGCCTACACCCGCTATCGCCGCGCCACCAACCCGGCGATGTTCGTCAATGTTCCGGCCAACATCTACACCAGCTATCAGGCTGAGAACCGCGACAAAGCCTACATTTATGGGGCGGAGATCAGCACCCGCGTCAACTACGGCAGCTGGTTCCCGACCGTGGATGGCCTGAGCAGCACGTTCGCGCTCGGCTACAGCGAGGGTAAAGCGAAATCCCGCTATCTGGGCGACAAATACATCGATCTCGACAGCGTCGCGCCGCTGAAAGCGATTGTCGGCGTCGCGTGGGACGACAAAGCGCGCGGTTACGGCGCTGCGCTCACCGCCACCTTCGTCAAAGGCAAACAGGCCAGCGCCACCAACCGTGAGAGCTACAGCAACAGCGGGGCGGCCATCAGCGACGCCAGCAGCGAATACATGCGCGTGCCGGGCTACGGCCTGATCGATGCCACCGCGTACTGGCAGCTAACGAAAAATGTCAGGCTGAGCAGCGGTGTCTACAACATTACCGATCGTAAATACTGGGATTACCTCAGCAGCCGCACGCTGACCAGCGCCAGCGCGCAGGAGCGCAACGACATCAATCTGGCCGTGATGCCGGGACGCACCTGGCAGCTCGGCGTGAACGTCGACTTCTAATCACTTTTCGCCCTGCGGTGGCGCAGGGCATTTTCACGGGAGCAAGCGCAATGCATCAACGCTATCAACACTATCTGGCGCTGAAAGGCCAGCATCCAAAAATGTACGCGCGTGATTTAGCCGCGCTGATGGGCATAGGGGAAGCACAGCTGTGCGAAGCGCGCGTGGGCCACGACGCGCAGCCGCTGCGCGCCGATTTTCCGGCGCTGCTGACGGCGCTGGCGGCAGTGGGTGAGACCAAAAGTATTACGCGCAATGCCTGGGCGGTGCACGAACAGGTGGGAACCTACAGCAATCTGCATCTCGGCGAACATGGCGGGCTGGTGCTTAATCCGCGTGCGCTCGACCAGCGTCTGTTTCCCGCGCAGTGGCACAGTGCTTTCTTCCTGCGCGAGCAGACCGCGCACGGCGAACGACAGAGCATACAGATTTTCGATCGTCACGCTGATGCGGTGCTGAAAATCTACACCACCGCGCAAACGGAGATGCCGGCGTGGCAGGCATTGATTGAGCGCTTCCGGCTGGCGCACGCGCCTCAGCTGCAGCCGCAGCCGGTCAGCGCCACGCCGTTCAGCGACAGGGTGGATGCCGGCACTGTCGAAGCGGAGTGGCGTGCCATGACCGATGTGCATCAGTTCTTTGGCCTGCTGAAGCGTCACCATCTCTCGCGGCCGCAGGCGTTTCGCGCGGTGCCGGATGATTTAGCGCGTCAGGTGAGCAACACCGCGCTGGCAACGCTGCTGGGCCAGGTACAGCAGGATGGCAATGAAATCATGATCTTCGTCGGCAATCGCGGCTGTACCCAGATCTTTACCGGCACTATCGGGAAAGTGGTGCCGCTGGATAACTGGATTAACGTTTTTAACCCCACATTCACGCTGCATCTGATGGCGGATCGCATTCACGAGAGCTGGGTGACGCGCAAGCCGGGCGGCGATGGCTTCGTCACCAGTCTGGAGCTGTTTGCTGCCGATGGCACGCAGATTGCCCAGCTGTACGGCCAGCGCAGCGAGGGCACGCCGGAACAGGCACGCTGGCGCGAGCAGGTGATGGCGCTGACGCCGACAGCAGCCGCCGCATGAAAGCGCTGATCCTGACACTGCTTGCTCTGCTGACGCTGCCGGCGTGGGCGGCGCAGCGCATCATTACTATCGGAGGCGATGTAACGCAGATCGTCTACGCGCTGGATGCGCAGGCGCAGCTAGTGGCGCGCGACAGCACCAGCCAGCATCCGGCGGCGGCCACCAGGCTGCCGGATATCGGTTATATGCGCCAGCTCAACGCGGAAGGCATTCTGGCACAGAAACCGACGCTGGTACTGGCCAGCGCGCTGGCTAAACCGTCGCTGGTGTTGCAGCAGGTGGCGGACGCCGGGGTAACGGTGGTGGAGGTCAGTGGGGATAACCGCCTCGACGCCATCACGGACAAAATCGCCACCATTGGCAAAGCGCTGCAGCGTGAACAGGCGGCCCGCGCGTTGATCGACAAGGTCAACAAACAGCGTGCGCAGCTACCGCAGCGGCCGCTGCCGGTGAAAGTGCTGTTTATCATGGCGCACGGTGGATTACGTACCCAGGCGGCTGGTGCGCAGACCGGCGCTGACGGCGCAATTCGCGCTGCCGGCCTGGTCAATGCCATGGGCGCGGTGCCGCACTATCAGCAGCTGTCGCAGGAGGGCGTCGTGGCGGCGGCACCGGATTTGGTGGTGGTCGGCGAAGAGGGGCTGCGCACGCTGGGTGGCGAACAGGCGGTGTGGGCGCTGCCGGGCCTGCAGTTGACGCCGGCCGGCCAGCATCACGCGCTGCTGGTGATTGATGAGATGGCGCTGCTGAGTTTCGGCCTCGATACGCCGGACGCGATTTTGCGCCTGCGCCATGCGGCGGAAGCCGTGCAGCATGATTAACCGCCTGATGATGCGCTGGCTGATGTTAATGAGTATCAGCATGCTGGTGTGCATGCTGCTGGCGGCCAACCTCGGCGCGATGCCGCTGTCGCTGCGCACGCTGTGGCAGGCGCCGCTCAGCGATCTGGCCTGGCAAATCTGGCTCACAATTCGCCTGCCGCGCGTATTGCTGGCGGTGCTGACTGGCATGGCGCTGGCGGTGTCCGGCGCGGTGATGCAGGGGCTGTTTCGTAATCCGCTGGCCGATCCCGGACTGCTGGGTATCAGCAGCGGTGCCGGGCTGGCGGTGGCGCTCTCAGTGGTGTTGCCGGTCAGCCTGCCGCCGCTGCTGGCGCTCTGGCTGCCCTCGCTGGCAGCGTTTGCCGGCAGCCTGGTAGTAACGCTGCTGATCTTCAGCTTTAGCCGGCTGGCGCAGGGCCTGCTGGCGCGCCTGCTGCTGGTGGGCATTGCGATTAATGCGCTATGCGGCGCGGCGGTTGGCGTGCTGTCGTGGCTGAGCAACGACCAGCAGCTGCGTCAGCTGTCGCTGTGGGGCATGGGCAGCCTGACGGGTGCCCAGTGGCCGAGCCTGCTGGTGTGCGCGCTGCTGATTGTTCCGGCGCTGCTGCTGGTACAGACGCGCGCGCGTCGCCTCAATCTGCTGCAGCTGGGCGAAGAGGACGCGCACTATATGGGCGTCGATGTTAAACGCACGCAGCGCCAGCTGTTGGTGCTGAGTGCGCTGCTGGTGGGCACGGCGGTGGCGGTCAGCGGCATTATCGGTTTTGTCGGGCTGGTGGTGCCGCACGTGATGCGTTTTTGTCTCGGCAGTGACCACCGCTGGCTGCTGCCGGGCGCGGCGCTGGCGGGAGCGATTCTGCTGTTGCTGGCGGATACGCTGGCGCGCACCGTGGTGATTCCGGCCGAAATGCCGGTCGGGCTGCTAACCAGTCTGTTGGGCGGGCCGTGGTTCCTGTGGCAGATTCTGCGCCAGCAAAGGGGGCTGAATGAGTGAGCAGTTGCAGGCGCGCGGACTGCGGTTTTGCCGGGGAACGCGTACCTTAATCGATGATGTTTCCCTGACGCTGCCGCCGGGCGAAATGGTTGCCCTGATCGGTCCTAACGGTGCCGGTAAGTCGACGCTGCTGCGGCTGCTGACCGGCTTTCTGCACGCGGACGCCGGCGAATGCTGGCTGGGCGATCGTCCACTGGCGGCCTGGCCGCGTGAACCGCTGGCGCAGCGCCGCGCGGTGATGCGCCAGCAAAACAGCGTCACCTTTCCGCTGCCGGCTGCCGACGTGGTGGCGATGGGGCGCGCACCCTGGCCGGCCGGTAACTGCCAGGCGGTGGTGCAGGAGGTGATGCAGTTAACCGGCAGCGCGCCGCTGGCGCAGCGCGACTATCGGTCGCTGTCGGGCGGGGAGCAGCAGCGCGTGCAGCTGGCCCGGGTGCTGGCGCAGCTGTGGCATGACGACGGCCCGCGCGGCTGGCTGTTGCTGGATGAACCCACCTCCGCGCTCGATCTCTACTGGCAGCAGTCCACTCTGCGCCTGCTGCACCGGCTGACGCGCAATGGCCGCTTCAGCGTCTGCGCGGTGCTGCACGATTTGAATCTGGCCTCACTGTGGTCGGATCGGGTGTTGTTGTTACACCACGGCCAGCTGGTGGCGCAGGGCGCGCCGCACGCGGTGATGACCGAACCGATTCTGACACGCTGGTATCAGGCCGACCTGCAGGTGGTTACGCCGCCAGCGCAGGATCGGCCGCAGATCCAGCTGCGGCCATAACTGCACCGGGTCAGGGCGCCTGGCGGCAATTGACAATCAGCCGACCACGCACCTGGCCCGCCAGCAGTTGTTCTGCGCCTGCGCGCGCCTCACTCAGTGGAATCACTTTGGTCATCTGCTCCAGCTGCGCGCCGTCAACCAGCTCCGCCAGACGCTGCCACGCCTGCTGACGCAGCGGTTTGGCGCACATCACGCTGTCCACGCCGGCCAGCGTAACGCCGCGCAGAATAAACGGCGCAACGCTGGTAGGCAGATCGAGGCCCTGCGCCATGCCGCAGGCGGCGACCACGCCGTCGCGCTGGATCCCGGCTAACACATTGGCCAGCGTGTGGCTGCCGACGCTATCGATCGCGGCGGCCCAGCGCTCTTTCGCCAGCGGTTTGCCGGGCGCGCTCAGTTCGTTACGGTCGATAATCGCGGAGGCGCCGAGCGTATCGAGCAGGTAGGCGCTGTCGCTGGCGCGGCCGCTGGATGCCACCACCTCATAGCCGAGACGCGCCAGCAGGCTCACGCTGAAGCTGCCCACGCCGCCGCTGGCACCGGTAACCAGTACCTGACCGTGCTGCGGTGTGATGCCCTGTTTTTCCAGCGCCAGCACGCACAGCATTGCGGTAAAGCCGGCGGTACCAATCGCCATGGTTTGCAGCGGGCTGAGCGCCGCCGGGACGCTAACCAGCCAGTCGCCGGAGACGCTGGCTTTCTGCGCCAGCCCGCCCCAGTGTTTTTCACCCACGCCCCAGCCGGTGAGCAGCGCAACATCGTCCTGCTGCCACTCCGGATGACGGCTGTGGATCACCCGGCCAACAAAATCGATGCCCGGCACCATGGGAAACTGGCGCACAATCGGCCCTTTATTGCAGATGGCCAGCGCATCTTTGTAGTTGAGGGTGGAGTAGCTTACTTCGAGGGTAACATCCTGATCGGGTAATTGTTGCTCTGACAGATCCTGCAGGGATGTGCGGTATCCCTGTTCATCATTTTCAATGACCAGTGCCTTGAACATGCAGCCTCCGGCTGGTTGGGAGAAGTGCGCTCCATAGTACGCTTCTGCCGCAGGGAGCGCCAGGCGGATGGGCGCGGCAGGCGGTCGCTATCGCACCGGCGTTACATTCTGCATAACTTTGCATAACCTTCGACTATTCAGGCAGTTAAAAATAGATGCTTTAACTATTATTCATTTAAATCAATGAAGTAGCGCATTGGCGTTCTGCATCAAAATTCCGCGCTGATTGGTTGTTCGCGGGAAAAAAAGATGCCATCATGTCGCCCGAATTTATTCCCCATCTTCATCGCTGAGGACGCCGCCATGTCCGGTACAATGCACATCTGCACTTGTCGCCGTGCGCTTCATGACAAGCGCGCCTCTGTCATCTGTTGTTCGCATTTCCCGCTCACCATGCGGTGAGGCTACGCCCCGTTCGCTGTTGGATATGAGTAAAGACAGACGCGATCTGGCTTTACTGATGTCTATCGGTTGCGGCCGCCGGACGTTATTCGCCGGGGAAATTTCCTCATTGCTGTGCCACTGGCACCCACTCATCCTTCATTACGGGGATTTGTGTTATGAACCCATTGAAAATTGCTGCCAGCGTAGCGGTAGCGCCAAGCCTGAGTCTCAACACCGCGCGCGACGTGGTGACGCTGGATAATACCGATTTCACCGACGTAGCCGCGGTAGTGGTCTCGCTGGCCGATACACGCAGCGGCGTGCTGACGCTGCTGCGCCAGACTGGCTTCAATCTGCCGGTGTTTGTCGCGAACGCCTTTGATGACGCGGTGCTGACGCTGCCGGGCGTGACCGGAGAGATCAACGGCGCAGCGGAAGAGTGGCAGGCGCTGGAGCAGGCGGCGCAGGCGTACGAGGCGGAACTGCTGCCGCCGTTTTTCGACACCCTGACGCGCTATGTCGATATGCAGAACAGCACCTTTGCCTGTCCGGGCCATCAGGGCGGGGCGTTTTTCCGCCGCCATCCGGCCGGACGTCAGTTTTATGAGTTCTACGGCGAGAACGTCTTTCGCTCCGATATGTGTAACGCGGACGTCAAGCTGGGCGATTTACTGATCCACGAAGGCTCGGCCAAGGATGCGCAGAAATATGCCGCGCGCGTGTTCAACGCCGATAAAACCTACTTCGTGCTGAACGGCACCTCCAGCGCCAACAAAGTGGTGACCAATGCGCTGCTGACGCGCGGCGATCTGGTGCTGTTTGACCGCAATAACCATAAATCTAACCACCACGGTGCGCTGATTCAGGCGGGCGCCACGCCGGTTTATCTGGAAGCGGCGCGTAACCCGTTTGGCTTTATTGGCGGCATCGATGCGCACTGTTTCGACGAGACGTATCTGCGCGAGCAGGTGCGCCAGGTCGCGCCACAGCGCGCGGATCAGCCGCGCCCGTTCCGGCTGGCGATCATCCAGCTTGGCACCTACGATGGCACGGTATACAACGCGCGCCAGGTAGTGGATCGCATCGGGCATCTGTGTGACTACATTCTGTTTGATTCGGCATGGCTGGGTTATGAGCAGTTTATTCCGCTGATGGCCGGCTGCTCGCCGCTGACGCTGGAGCTTAACGAGAACGATCCGGGGATCTTTGTCACCCAGTCGGTGCATAAGCAGCTGGCGGGCTTCTCGCAGACTTCGCAGATTCACAAGAAAGATAACCATATTCGCGGCCAGAAACGCTTCTGCCCACATAAGCGGCTGAACAACGCGTTTATGCTGCACGCCTCAACCAGCCCGTTCTATCCGCTGTTCGCTGCGCTGGATATCAACGCCAGAATGCATCAGGGCGAAGCGGGGCGCAGCATGTGGCACGACTGCGTCACGCTGGGCATTGAGGCACGCAAAGCAATCCTCGAGCGCTGCAGCCTGATTCAACCCTTCCTGCCGGAGCAGGTGCACGGCAAGCCATGGCAGGCGGCAGAAACCGCCACCATCGCCGCCGATCCGGCGTATTTCAGCTTCGAACCGGGCGCGAAGTGGCACGGTTTTGCCGGTTACGATGCCGGACAGTATCTGGTGGACCCGTGCAAACTGCTGCTCACCACGCCAGGCATCGATGCCACCAGCGGCGAATATACCCGCTTTGGCATTCCGGCCACCATTCTCGCCAACTATCTGCGCGAGAACGGTATCGTGCCGGAGAAGTGCGATCTCAACTCAATCCTGTTCCTGCTGACCCCAGCGGAAACGCCGGAAAAAATGGCGCATCTGGTGGCGATGCTGGAGCAGTTTGAACAGCACGTGCGGGAAGATGCGCTGCTGGCCGAAGTGCTGCCGAGCGTGTATCGCAGGCACGTTGAGCGCTATCAGGGCTACACGCTGCGTCGCCTGTGCCAGGAGATGCACGATTTGTACGTCAGCTACGACGTCAAGGATCTGCAGCGCGACATGTTTCGCCAGGCGTGTTTCCCGAAAGTCGAGGTCAATCCGCAGGATGCGCATCAGGCGTATATTCGCGGTGACGTTGAGCTGGTGCCGATCGCCAGTGCCGAAGGGCGCATTGCCGCCGAGGGGGCGCTGCCGTATCCGCCGGGTGTGCTGTGCGTAGTGCCAGGCGAAACCTGGGGCGGGGCAGTGCAGCGCTATTTCCTCGCGCTGGAAGCGGGTATCAATCTGCTGCCGGGCTTTTCACCGGAGTTGCAGGGGGTTTACACCGAGGAGGATGACAGCGGGCACAAGCGGTTAGTGGCGAATATGATGTTGTAGGAGGGGGCTGTTCCCTACCGCACGGCACCTTCTCCCGCAGGCGGGAGAAGGTGGCGATGAGCGCTAATCAATAACGGTGGTAGCTGCGCTGTGCCTGGCTCACTTTGTACAGATAGCGGCGCGACTCGGCCGACGGATGGTTGGTGGTCAGCGTCTGATACACCTGGCTCGGTGACATGCCGTTGATGGTGGCGAAGGCGCGGTCTTTATCGCTGGAGAACACGCGCAGCACGCTGCCCGCCCCGCCGTTATAAGCGGTGATCACTGCGTAACGGCGTGATAGCGGATCCTGAATCCCGCCGAGATAGCTCTTCTGCAGCAGCGACAGATAAGCGGTACCGGCATCAATATTATTGGCCGGATCGAGCAGATAGCTGCGGCTCGGTTTACCCCATTTGCCCTTCATGCGGAACACATCGACCCCGGCAGTATGCTGCACCACCTGCATCAGACCCAGCGCATCGGCGTTGCTTACCGCATAAGGGTTGAAGCTCGATTCGGTCTGCATGATCGCCAGAATCAGCGAGGCATCAACGCCATACTGTTCGGCCGCTTTGCGCACCAGCGGCAGATATTTATGCGCACGTTTGTCGAGGTGGTTAGGCACCATCGGAATGGTCACCGACCAGATAACGTGCAGCCCGGAGGTGCGTTTCTGCAGTTTGTTCTGAATCAGGTAATCAGCAAAGTTACCGGCGCGTCCCTGCCAGCGGATCGGCTGACCGGTGTTATCCAGCACCTGGCCGTACAGCAGTGGCTCTTTACTGATCTGAATATCGTTGGCGTCGGAGTAGAGATCGACGTTGCCCGGATCGTCACCAATCAACAGCGTGGTGATGATGGCCTGACGCAGGCTGGCCATCGGATCGGTGCCGGAAATGGTCTCAATGGTGATGCTACCGCTGTCGAAGTTGATGTGACTGCGGGTGTAATAGTTATCGCTGTATTTGACGTAGTCCTTGGGTCCGGCGATCAGAACCTCATTGATTCCCCAGATATTCTCGATGTTGGCGGCAAACTGCCCCATCAGAATGTCAAAACCGTTGGTGTCCTTAACCCACTCTTCATGGTACTGCGATTTTTTTTGTCCGGAGCAGGAGACTAACAGGGGTGCGATGACCAGCAGTGCTATCAGTTTTTTATTCATTGTGAATGCGTGCCTGACTCGAAAAAGAGGGCCTCAAAGGGAGGCCCTGAACGTTTATTTTTCTGGCGGGGTGTAACCTTCAATGTGCACATCTTTGCCTTCGAACAGGAAATTCACCATCTCCTTCTCCAGCACTTTGCGATCTTCCGGGTTCATCATGTTGAGCTTCTTCTCGTTGATCAACATGGTCTGCTTAGACATCCACTGCTGCCAGGCTTCTTTGGAAATCTCATTGTAGATGCGCTTACCCAGTTCGCCAGGATAGAGCTGAAAGTCCTGGCCTTCAGCGTCGCGTTGCAGATAAGTACAAAAAATGGTGCGGCTCATTACTCTTCCTCTTCGGTCAAACTGGTTCGCAGTTGAAGCTGCCGGGGATGGCGCAGCTCATGCAGCAGGCGCTCTACCGGCGCGGCCAGCCCCACTGACGGTGGTTGCGCTAAGTTATACCAGAGACCGCCGGCTTCATCCATCAGCGACCCGGAGGAAGGCCACACCAGCCACATAGGCACAATATCTAAGTGGAAATGGCTGAAGGTGTGGCGAAACGCGGTAAGCTGCTGCGGCTTCGCGTGGATGCCGCGCGCCGCCAGCCAGTCAGTCAGCGCTTGCTCACTGGTGAACTGCGGGAAGCAGAACAGGCCGCCCCACAAACCCACCGGCGGACGCTGTTCCAGAAACACCTCGTCGCCGTGCTGCAGCATCAGGAACCAGCCGCTGCGCTCTGGCAGCGTGACTTTCGGTTTCTTACCGGGATAATCAGCCCAGTTGCCTTGTGCATAAGCCGCGCAGCCGCTATTCAGCGGGCAGATTTCGCATTTCGGGCGGGAGCGAGTACACACTAACGCGCCGAGATCCATCATCGCCTGATTGAACTGGCTGACGCCTTCCGCTGGCGTGACGTCTTCACTGATCTGCCACAGCCGCTTCTCCACCTCTTTTTTGCCCGGCCAGCCGCTCACTGCATAGCAGCGCGCCAGCACGCGTTTTACGTTGCCGTCGAGGATCGGGAAATGCAGGCCAAGCGACAGCGACAGAATCGCGCCCGCCGTGGAGCGGCCGACGCCTGGCAGCGCCGCGACGTCATCGAAATGGGGCGGGAATACGCCGCCGTGCCGCTCAACCACCTGTTTAGCCGCCTTGTGCAGGTTACGCGCCCGTGCGTAATAGCCGAGACCGGTCCACAGATGCAGCACTTCATCAAGCGGCGCGGCGGCCAGGTCGGCAACCGTGGGGAAGCGCGCCATAAAGCGTTCGAAATAGGGAATAACGGTGGCAACCTGCGTCTGCTGCAGCATCACTTCGGAGAGCCACACCTTATAGGGCGTTTTCTCCAGCTGCCACGGCAGAGTTTTACGGCCAAAGCGTTGGTACCACTCCAGCACCTGTTGCGCGAACTGCGGCGCCTGCATCATAAGAAGGAAATTTTCCGTGTTTACTCTACAATCAGGCAGGAATTCCAGCACAGAGACATCAGGGTGTAAACCGGAAGATTGCAAAGGCTTGCTTCTGTTACTTAACTTTGCATAATGCCCGTTTCCCTGAACAGGCTAACCAGCAGGTTTCAACATGATTAATGACGTCATCACCCCGGAATTTGATGAGAACGGGCGGCCTTTGCGCCGTATCCGCAGTTTTGTGCGCCGCCAGGGGCGCTTAACGAAAGGACAGCAGCTCGCGCTCGACAATTACTGGCCGGAGATGGGCGTCGAGTATCAGCCGCAGCCGCTGGACATGGTCGCGCTGTTTGGCCGCGAAGCGCCGCTGGTGCTGGAGATTGGTTTTGGCATGGGCGCCTCGCTGGTGACCATGGCGCAGAACAATCCGCATCAGAACTTCCTCGGCATTGAAGTGCATGCGCCGGGTGTCGGTGCCTGTCTGGCCTCGGCCAAAGAGGCTGGCGTGCAGAATCTGCGCGTGATGTGTCACGACGCGGTGGAAGTGCTGGAAAACATGGTGCCGGACAATTCGCTGCGCATGGTGCAGCTGTTTTTCCCGGATCCATGGCATAAGGCGCGCCACAACAAGCGCCGCATCGTCCAGGTACCGTTTGCCGAGCTGGTGCTGCGCAAGCTGAAGCTGGGCGGCGTGTTCCACATGGCGACCGACTGGGAAGAGTACGCCACGCATATGCTGGAAGTGATGAGCAGCATCGATGGCTATAGCAATCAGTCGGAGAGCCAGAATTACGTGCCGCGTCCGGAAACGCGTCCGTTAACCAAATTTGAGCAGCGCGGGCAGCGACTGGGCCATGGCGTATGGGATCTGATGTTTGAGAGGGTGAAATAATGGCTGTAAAACGTAGCCGCCGTTTACGTAAAAAGTTGCATGTTGATGAGTTTCAGGAGCTGGGCTTCTCTGTTGCCTGGCGTTTTGCCGAAGGCACCAGCGAAGAAGAGGTGGATGCCACGCTCGATCAGTTCATCAATGAGGTGATCGATCCGAATGGTCTGGCCTATGACGGCAGCGGCTATCTGGTGTGGGAAGGGCTGGTGTGTCTGCAGCAGACCGGCAAATGCACCGACGCGCACCGCGAGCTGGTGCGTAACTGGCTGGAAAAGAAAAATCTCGCCGATATTCAGGTCACTGAACTCTTCGACGTTTGGTGGGACTAAGTATCACCACTAGCGATAACTTCGCGCGATGAATCGCGCCGCTACACATTCAGTGCGTGTTGGTTGACTCGCTTGTCCAATGCACCTTTCGTAGCGGCGCAATTTATTGCGCATCGCCAGACGCAGCACAATGCCACCGCTTATCAGACTATTCACATCTGCAGGAGATTTCATGGTTCGTAAGGCTCTTCTCGCCGCGCTGCTGCTGGCGGCAGCTCAGGCGCATGCTGACTATCAGTGCAGCGTCAATCCAAAGGATGATGTGATCATCAAACCCCAGAGCGTGCAGGTGGTGGGCAGCAACGGCAACCTTGAAATCACGCCGCAGGGCGATGTGCAGTTCAACGGCAAGGCGGTGAGCGTCGATAACGCCACGCGCCAGCAGGCGATTGACTACCAGAACGCGCTGCGTCGCGATCTGCCGTGGGTCGACAGCGGCGCAACCACCCGTCTGGAGCGGGGCCGCGTGGCGCTGGATAAAGTGATCGTCGAAAAACTCGGGGCGGACAGTAATGTGCGCAATCGCCTGACCACGCTGAACGGCCAGCTTAAGCAGCAGATGAACCGCATCATCGAGCATCGCCCGGATGGCCTGACCTTCCACCATCAGGCCATTGAGCAGGTGCGCGCCGACGGCGAGAAGCTGGTGCAGAGCACGCTGGGCGGGGTGTTGCAGGATAGTCTGAACGAGATGGGCACCAAACAGGCCGCCAGCGGCAGCAATCCGCTGCAGGCGCTGATGGGCAACCTCGGCGGGCTACAGCAGTCGATTCAGACTGAATGGAACAATCAGGAGCAGGATTTCCAGAACTTCGGTCATGAAGTGTGTAACCGGGTGACCGCACTGGAAAGCCAGCGCAAGACGCTGATGCAGAACGTAAAGGGCTAAGCCAGCCGCGTTGCCGCTGAATGCACGGAACATCACGGCGTCATTGTTCTTCTGAACAGTGGCGCCTTTTTTATCCCCGCAACTTTTAAGCCATGATTTAACGGGTTGTCTTAGATTCGGGACGAATCTGATAACGGCAAAATTTCCGCATTAATAACTATATCAACGGGCATTCAGCCTATTGAACTTATTAATTTTTAAGGAAATTTTATGTTATTTTCTGACACCTCTGCTTCCAGTTCACACCCGGTTTTATCACCCCCTGTGGTTATCGTTGCCGAACGCGGCTGGTACAACGACCCGCAAAAACGCTGGCAGGGAACGGTGCAAACGCCGGATGCCGTTGAAGTCATCGTGACGGTTAACGGTGGCAATCCGCTACGCGTGCCGGTGATCAATGGCCACTTCGAGTGGATGCCGCCGCAGCCGATGGCCGATGGTGAATACCAGCTAACCTTCACCGCCGTGGATGCCGCCGGCAATCACAGCGCACCCACGCGCGTGGATTACAATATTGATACCCATCCGCCCGCCAGACCGATCATTGAAGCGATTGAAGACCACGTTGCCGGCGGCGTGGAGGACGGTAACAGCATCAGGCGTAACGGCTATACCAACGATGATCAGCCGGTGGTACGCGGGCAGGTCGAAGCCAACGCGCTGGTTTATCTCTATAATGGCAACCAACTTCTCGCCTCTGTCCGTGCCGATGCGCAGGGCAACTGGCAGGCGCAGCTCGATCTGCCGCAGGACGGAACCTATAACCTGACGGCGCAGGCCGAGGACCGCGCCGACAACCGCAGTCAGCCGTCGCCGAAGTGGACCTTTCATCTCGATACGCTTACCCCGGAAACGCCGACGTTCAGCTATTACGACGACAATCGCGGGCTGTATCAGGGCCAGTTTGGCCGCGGCAAACCCACCGATGATGTCCGGCCGGAACTGCACGGCGAAGCCGAGCCCGGCAGCGTGGTGCGCATTCAGTATGCCGCACCGGGCGGAAAGTGGGTTGTCGGCGGTACGGCCACCGTCGACAGCAGCGGCCACTGGCACTGGACGCCGCCGCAGGATCTGCTGCCGGACGGCGACTGGCGTTTTCGCAGCCGCAGCAGCGATAAGGCCGGCAACGTCAGTCAATGGAGCGACAGCTGGACGCTGACCATCGACACCCGTATCAACACGCCCGCCATCCTGCAGGCTATCGATGACGTCGGCACCATCCAGCCGGTGCTGCCGGGCCAGACCACCGACGATAAGCGGCTCGATTTTTCCGGACAGGCCGAGCCTTACAGTCAGGTGACGCTGTACCAGAACGGCGTGGCAGCCGGCAGCGCGACGGTGGGGGCCGATGGCCGCTGGCAGATTACCCCGGACCGCGACATGCAGCCGGGTAGCAACAACTTTACGGTAAAAGCAGTCGATCTGGCGGGTAACATCAGCAACTATGCGCCCAACTGGGCGATTAACTATGACTCTGGCGTGAAGCACAGTTCTGGCGAAGAGAACTGGAACTGTCGCGCCAATACCAGCTGGCAAACCGGCCGGGTGTATCAGTACGGCGGGTTGAAAGTCACCGAACTGAAACATGGCACCAGCAACAACTGTTTCTATACCGGCATAATGAACCGGCCGGATGGCTATGAAAGCAAAGCGATTGAGATGCTGGATCATTCAGTCGTGCAGTTTGATTTTGGTGCCACCAATTACGTCGAGTTCAATTATGGCTATCTCCACAATTGCGATACCTACGTGGATATCTTCTCCCCCAGCGGCGAGCTGCTGGGGCGCGAATACCTGCAGCCCGGTGGCGCCAGCCGGTCTGAGCAGGGCCTGAACACCTTTAGCTGGCAGGCTCCGGCGGGCCAGCAGATTGGCTATATTGACGTCCATTCGGGCGAAGATCCGGATACCTATAAAAAAGTGCTGTGCTGGAACGTGCTGGTGAAGCGCGATGTCGGCTGGATTATTGATACTGTGCGCTGGGGCAAAGACGAGAGTCTGATCCAGCACCATACGCTGCCGGAAACGCAGGAACAGGAGGGCGCGCAGCTGCATCTGAATGATGTGCAGCAGTGGCTGGCGGCGCATAGCGGACAACCGCTGCAGGGCTTCTCTGCGCTGGTGCTGGAAGGAGAACACCAGCAGCTTGATTATCAGCAGCTGACGCAGCATATCAGCGGCCTGCAGCATATCGATCTCACCGGCTCCGGGGACAATCTGCTGCAGCTGGATGCGCAGCAGCTGTTGCAGCAGGCGCAACAGGATGTGCTGCTGCCAGAGCGCACGCGCAGTTGGCTGATTGATGGTGACGCCGGTGACGTGGTGCAGCTCAGCGATAGCACGCAATTTTATCAGCAGTGGCAGCAGCAGGGGACGCAGCAGAGCGGTGGCAAAGTGTGGCAGGTGTTTGAGAGTCTCGACCACAGCGCGACGCTGTTAATCAATAATGAGGTGATGGTCGCCTGAGCCTAACAGATGCAGCCGTGCCGCACAGCACGGCTGCCAGCGGAAAAGGTGCGCGCCTTCTCCGCTGAATTTACATGAACAGCTCCAGCAGCGAATTGAGGAACAGTTTGCCTTTTTCGGTGATCTGCCAGTGCTCTGGCTGTTCCTGCACATAACCGGCGGCAATGGCTGCGTCGATCTGCGGGCGAATCACTGCCTCGTCCAGCCCGGTGTAGCGCTGAAAGTCGGCGCGCGGCGCGGCTTCCAGCAGGCGGAAACGATTCATAAAGAACTCGAACGGCTTGTCCTCGTCCGGCACATCATGCTGCTTATCCAGATAGTTGCCCTTCATAAAACCGCGCGGATGACGGGTTTTCACCGTGCGCACGATGCGCCCGTCCGGCTGCGTCAGCTTGCCGTGCGCGCCACAGCCGATGCCGAGGTAATCACCGAAGCGCCAGTAGTTCAGGTTATGCTCGCAGCGATAGCCCGGTTTGGCGTAGGCCGAGGTTTCATACTGCTGATAGCCTGCGGCGCTCAGCAGCTGATGACCCTGCTCAAAGATATCCCACAGCGCATCGTCATCCGGCAATACCGGCGGGCGTGAACCAAACAGTGTGTTGGGCTCAATGGTCAGCTGATACCACGACAGATGCGGCGGGTTGAGGGCAATCGCCTGGCGCAAATCGTCCAGCGCCTCTTCCAGCGACTGATCCGGCAGGCCGTGCATCAGGTCGAGGTTAAAGCTGCGCAGGCCGAGACCGGCCGCCAGCTGTGCTGCGCGGACCGCCTCGTCCGGACCGTGGATGCGACCCAGGCGCGTCAGCTTTTGCGGACTGAAACTCTGCACGCCAATCGAAATCCGGTTAATGCCCGCCCGCTGATAGCCGCTGAAGCGATCGGCTTCCACCGTGCCCGGATTGGCTTCCATGGTGATTTCGGCGTCCGCCGCCAGCGGCAGGCGCGCGCGCACGCCATCCATCAACTGCTGCATCGCTTCGCTGCTCAGCAGGCTGGGCGTGCCGCCGCCGATAAAGATGGTGCGCACTTCGCGCCCGGCGGTCAGCGGCAGATCCTGGTCAAGATCGTTGAGCAGATGCTGTACATACTCGCTGTGCGGCACTTCGCCTTTGAGCGCGTGCGAGTTGAAGTCGCAGTACGGACATTTCTGCACGCACCACGGGATGTGGATATAAAGGCTTAACGGTGGTAACTCAGGCATTGCGCATCGCTTCCAGCAGCAGCGTCAATGCTTTACCCCGGTGCGACACGGCACGCTTTTCATCCTTGCTCAGCTCGGCCGCGGTTTTACCCAGCGCCGGCACGTAGAAGATCGGATCATAACCGAAGCCGCCTTCACCGGCGGCCGCGCGGATAATCTCTCCGGCCCAGCTGCCGTGGAACACCAGCGGCGTCGGGTCGGCGGCGTGACGCACGTACACCAGCACGCAGTGGAACTGTGCCTGGCGCTCGCCGTCCGGCACCTGCTCCAGTGCCTGCAGCAGTTTGTCGAGATTCTGCTGGTCGCTGGCATCAACGCCGGCATAGCGCGCCGAGTAAATGCCCGGCGCGCCGCCCAGCGCATCGACCGCCAGCCCGGAGTCATCAGCAATCGCCGGCAGGCCGGTGATCTGCGCCGCGTGACGCGCTTTCAGGATGGCGTTTTCGATAAAGGTCAGCCCGGTCTCTTCGGCAGACTCTACGCCCAGCTCGGTTTGCGCCACGATATCCAGGCCGAAGGCCGCTAACAGATCGGCCAGTTCACGTACTTTGCCCGGATTACCGGTGGCGAGCACAACTTTTTGCATAACAGTTCCAGATTAACGAATTACAGCAGGTACCAGAGACCCGGGAACAGGTCCATACCGAGGAAGTTCAGCGCATACAGCACCAGAATCACGATCATCGCCGAGAAATCGATGCCGCCCATCGCCGGCAGGATACGGCGAATCGGTGCCATCAGCGGTTCGGTCAGCTGGATCAGCACATAGTCCATCGCACCGCGTCCCTGGCTGATCCAGCTCATCAGCGAGCGAATGATGATCACCCAGAACACCAGATAGCCGGCGGATTTGACCAGTGACAGCAGCCCCACCAGCAGGTTGGTCGGATCGACGGAGAACACCCCGACCTGAATCAGCAGCAGAATCGGATATTTCAGCGTGGTCAGCACGAATGCCAGCAGCAGCGACGCGGTGTCAATCGGTCCCAGCGCCGGCAAAATGCGGCGCAGCGGTTTAACAATCGGCTGGGTGATCTTCACGACAAACTGCGCCAGCGGATTGTAAAAGTCACAGCGTGACCACTGCATCCAGATGCGCAGCAGCAGCACCATCACGTACAGATCAATCAGCGTTTTGACTAAAAACGTCAGTGTTAACATGAGGTTCCTCAATTATTGTTGTGAAGGGCGTGCATAATCCCGCGCGCCAAATACCGCGGTGCCGATGCGCACCATCGTACTGCCTGCGGCAATCGCCGCATCCATATCGTCGCTCATTCCCAGAGAAAGCGTATCGACGCCAGGATAGTCCTGTTGCAAGGCACGAAACGCGCTGGCCATCTGCTGGCACACCGCCAGCTGGCGCGCGTAATCCTGCTCGGGCGCCGGAATTGCCATCAGTCCACGCAGGCGCAAACGCGGCAGGGCGGCAATCTGTTGCGCCAGCCCGGCGACGGCCTCCAGCATGATGCCAGATTTGCTGTGCTCGTCACTGATATTTACCTGAATTAACACGTTGAGCGGCGGCAGCGCGGCCGGACGCTGATCGTTCAGCCGCTGCGCGATACGCAGACGGTCAACGGTATGGCACCAGGCAAAGTTTTCCGCCACCAGACGGCTTTTATTGGATTGTAGCGGCCCGATAAAGTGCCATTGCAGATCAGGATGTGCGGCCAGTTCGGCAACTTTTTCAACCCCTTCCTGCACGTAATTTTCACCGAAGGCGCGCTGTCCGGCGGCAATGGCTTCTGCGATAGCGCTCGCAGGTTTGGTTTTGCTCACTGCAAGCAGCGTAATTTCTTCTGGCGCGCGGCCGCAACGCGCGGCGGCAGCAGCGATCCGCTCGCGCACTTGCTGTAAGTTGTGCTCAATGGAAGTCATAGTCAGGAGAAGTTAAATGGATTTGGATGACGTTGTGGCGCTTAGTGTAAAGCATAATGCGGCCGATCTGCACCTTTGCAGCGGACATTTACCGCACTGGCGCCGGCAGGGCGTGCTGGAGCCAATACCGCAACAGCACAGCTTGCCTGAGCGCTGGCTGCAGGCCTTTAGCGAGCAGTGGCTTAGCGCCGCGCAGCGCAGCGAGTTAGCCGGCAGCGGTCACGTCGATTTCGCCATCACGCTCGGCAACGGCAGCCGGCTGCGCGCCAATCTGTTCCGCCAGCGTCACGGACTGGCGCTGGCGCTGCGGCTGATTGCCAGTCAGCCACCGGATATAGCGCGCCTGCAGCTGCCGGACGTGGTGCGCTCGCTGCTGCAGCAGGAGGAAGGGCTTATCCTCATCACCGGCGCGACCGGCAGCGGCAAATCCACCACGCTGGCGGCGCTGGTGGATAGCCTCAATCGTCAGCAGGCGCGTCACATTATCACGCTGGAAGATCCGATCGAGTTCGTCCACCACAGCCAGCGTTCGCTGATTCAGCAGCGCGAAATCGGCGCGCACTGCGCTTCGTTTCAGCTCGGATTAAAAGCGGCGCTGCGTGAAGACCCGGATGTGATCCTGCTGGGTGAGCTGCGCGACAGCGAAACCATCCGGCTGGCGCTGACCGCTGCCGAGACCGGCCATCTGGTGCTGGCCACGCTGCATACGCGCGGCGCGACGCAGGCGGTGGACCGGCTGGTGGATGTGTTTCCGGCCGAGGAGAAAAACCTCGTGCGCACGCAGCTGGCCGGCAGCCTGAAAGCGGTGCTGGCGCAGCGTTTAGTCGCTGCCAAAGCCGGCGGCCGCATTGGCCTGTTTGAAGTGCTGGTGGCGACGCCGGCGGTCGCTAACCTGATCCGCGAAGGCAAAATGCATCAGCTGCCCGGTGTGTTGCAGACCGGCGCGCAGGCAGGGATGCAGACTTTCGCCCAGAGCGAGCAGGCCCGGCGTGAGGCGGGATTAATTTGAGCGGCGACGTGCCCTGAGAACCACCGACACGGCGGCGCGAAACCGCGCGGCCGCATTCGGGCTGATTTAATGCGTCTCGAACCAGTCCTGCAGGATAATCACTGCGGACTGCGAATCAATATGGCCTTTCTGTAGCGCGCGATAGCCGCCGCGTTCGAACAGATCGGCACGCGCTTCAACGGTGCTCAGGCGCTCATCCTGCAGCTCCACACGCACGCCGAAGCGGCCGTGCAGCCGGTTAGCAAACTTGCGTGCGCGCGCAGTCAGCGGCTGTTCGCTGCCGTCCATGTTGAGTGGCAGGCCAACCACCACGTAATCCGGCTGCCACTCTTTCAGCAGCTTACCAATCAGCTCCCAGTCCGGTGTGCCGTCCTGCGCTTTCAGCGCGGTAAGCGGACGCGCAGTGCCGGTCAGCTGTTGCCCGATGGCAACGCCGATGCTTTTGGTGCCGAAGTCAAAGCCGAGCAGCGTTTCACTGGCCATCAGGCGTGCCCTGCATCGCTGGTCATGTTGTGGATGTCCACACCCATGCTGCGCGCGGCTTCACGCCAGCGTTCGGCAATCGGCGTCTGGAACAGGATTTGCGTATTGGCCGGCGTGGTCAGCCAGGCATTCTCCAGCAGCTCATTTTCCAGCTGATCCTTCTCCCACGCGCAATAACCCAGTGCTACCAGCACGTTCTCTGGCTGTTCACGCGTGCCGATTGCTTCCAGCACATCGCGCGAAGTGGTGATCACCGTATTGTCAGAAATGCGGATACTGGAGGAGAACACGCGCTGGGCCGAGTGCAGAATAAAGCCACGATCTTCCGCCAGCGGACCACCGGCAAACACCGGTTTGTCCAGTTTGATGGCAGGATCGCGTTCTGATGGGCTGATTTTAAGTTTTTTCAGGATGCCTTCGACCGTCAGGTTGTCCATCGGCTTGTTAACGATCAAACCCATGGCACCCTCTTCGTTATGCTCGCAGATATACACCACCGAGCGTTTGAAGAAAGGGTCCTGCAGCGACGGCATCGCAATCAAGAAATGGTGCTGTAAATTCATTCTCACTCGTTTACCAAAAATAGCCGGTGCTGAACGGCTGCACCGGCTTTGGGTGGTTCACGGAGCTCTCACTCCTGCGGCATCCTCAGCCCAAACGTTTTTCAATCGCGTCCATCAGCATGCCGGTGATGGAGACCGGGAACGCCGCCTCGATTTCGCGGATGCAGGTTGGGCTGGTGACGTTAACTTCTGTCAGTTTATCACCGATAATATCGAGGCCGACAAAAATCAGCCCTTTGGCTTTCAATGTCGGACCTACGCGGCGGGCAATTTCCCAGTCGCTGTCGCTCAGCGGACGGGCTTCGCCGCGGCCACCGGCGGCGAGGTTGCCACGGGTTTCGCCGCCCTGCGGAATGCGTGCCAGGCAGTATGGCACCGGTTCACCATCGACCACCAGCACGCGTTTATCACCGTCTTTGATCGCCGGCAGATAATTTTGCGCCATGCAGAAGAACTGACCGTGGTTGGTCAGCGTTTCGGTGATCACGCCGAAGTTGGCATCATCTTTTTTGATGCGGAAAATCGACGCGCCGCCCATGCCGTCGAGCGGCTTGAAGATCACATCGCCATGCTCCTGCCAGAACGCGCGCAGCTGCTCTTTGTTGCGCGTCACCAGCGTGTCTGGCGTCAGGTCGGCAAACCAGGCGGTGTAGAGTTTTTCGTTGCAGTCACGCAGGCTCTGCGGTTTGTTAACGATCAGCGTGCCTTGCTCTTCCGCGCGCTCCAGCAGATAAGTGGCGTAAATGAACTCGGTATCAAACGGCGGGTCTTTACGCATCAGCACCACGTTAAGATCGGCCAGCGGGATAGTCTGCTCGCTGCCAAACGTGTACCACTGATCATAGTTCTGCTCGACGCTCAGCAGCCGGGTGCGCGCGTAAGTCACGCCACCGCGCAGCGACAGATCGCCCATCTCCATGTAGTGAATTTCATAACCGCGGCGCTGTGCTTCCAGCAACATGGCGAAGCTGGAGTCTTTTTTAATGTTGATGGACGAAATCGGGTCCATAACGATGCCAAGCTTAATCATTATTCTCTCCTCAAAGGGGAATTCAGCCACCCCGTTCCGTGCGAAAGCGTTGTGCTGGTCAGTTATCTGCGTGTGTCTTCGGGCTGAAAGTATCCCTTAACCGAGGTCACCAAACCTCACCTGAAGTGCCGTGATGGCGGTAAGCGCCGTGGTTTCGGTGCGCAAAACGCGCGGACCGAGCAGGATATCGGTAAAGCCGTGCTGCGCCGTCATGGCAATTTCCTCTGCCGACAGGCCGCCTTCCGGGCCAATCAGCAGCCGTACGCGTTCAACCGGCTGCGGCAGCGTATTGATGCTGTGGCTGGCGCGCGGATGCAGGTTGAGCTTCAGGCCGTCATCCGCTTCGGCGCACCAGGCTTCGAGCGTCATCGCAGCGCGGATTTCCGGCACGCGATTACGACCGCACTGCTCGCAGGCGGCGATGGCAATTTTTTGCCACTGCTGAATCTTTTTCGCCAGGCGTTCGGCATCCAGCTTTACGCCACAGCGTTCAGAAAACAAGGGCGTAATCACATTCACGCCCAGTTCGATCGATTTCTGGATAGTGAATTCCATTTTTTCACCGCGCGACATCACCTGACCGAGGTGTAAGTGCAGCGGGGATTCGCGATCGTCAGGCTGGCTGGCAAGGACCTTTACTTTTACACGCTTTTTGTCGGCCTGGGTGATTTCGGCGCTAAAAGTCAGATTACTGCCATCAAACAGCTCGATCTGCTGTCCGGCGCTCATGCGCAACACGCGGCCGACGTGGTTGGCGGCATCCTCATCAAGCAGAACTTCACTGTTAACGGTTAGAGCTTCGGGGTGATAAATGCGGGGTATGCGCATGCGGTTCCTGCCGGCGTTATGCCGCATCGCGCGATGCGGCCCAATCGAAAAAAGCTAGTGTAGGGTAGCGCTTTCAGCGCTGGCAAGCCTGCTGTACCCAGGAATTGTGATTTCCCTGCACCGCGGCGATGCGCTGGTCGCGTTCGCACTCCCACGGCGTGACCGGATACTGCTTGTTCCACGCGGTGAACAGCTGGGTTTGCTGGCGTGACAGGCGCAGATGATACTGGTCGCGCATATAGAAGTAGGTGCGGGCGATGGCGCCGCGCGCGCGCTCGGGAGGCTCGGCGCGCTTCTGCTTAAAATCGATCTTCATGCTGCACTGACCGTACTGCTGCTCGCCACCGTTCCACTGGCTGTACTGGAAGTTATTGCGGTCACCGTTCACTTCGCCGATAGCTGGCTGCAGGTTGTGCAGATCGCTTTCGATGCGGCGGTAGTCTGCGTCTTTGCTGCAGTTTTTGCGTCCGCCGTTTTGCCAGCACTGACGCTGATGACCAAACTCCCACGCCGGCATGACGTGTTCCCACTCGATGCGTTCCGCGCGGTTGGCGTTCTTGCGCACGCTATAGCCGCAGCTGCTCAGATCCGGCACGCCTTTTTTACCGTGCCAGCTGATTTTGCAGCCGCAGTAAAAATCCGCCGGCGCATCCGCGTTGATCTTTGCCGCGACCACTTTCGCCTGCTGAAAATTGTTCTGGTTGTAATGGGTGAGACTGAGGCTGTACGCGCTGAGCGGCGCGACCAGCAGAGAGAGTAATAACAGCGTTTTGCGAGACATATTCCAAAAAATAACCTGGTACCGAAAAAGGGCGGCAGGGTAACAGAATGGCCGGGCGCGGGGAATGAGAATCGCGGACTAATCCGCTGCGTATTCACCGGGTTGCAGCAGGGTACCGCAATGCACGCAGCGATATTCGCTCTCACCACGCACCACGCGGTTATGGCGGCGTACCGTCAGCTGATGTTGCTGGCAGCGACAGCGATAGGGGAAGGTATTGCTGCGCACCGAAGTGATGGCGAACTGGTGGGTGCGGCGGGCGGGCACGCCCAGCACGTCCTCCATCATCCACTTCCACTCTTTGCCGTGCGGCGGTACGCGGCCGAAGGTTTTCCACACCAGCAGATGCGCCAGCTCATGCGGCACCACTTCATCGATAAAAGCCTGCTGGTTTTCCAGCAGCAGCACCGGGTTGAGGCGAATTTGCCACTGCTCCAGCCAAGCGGTGCCTGCGGCCGTGCCGCGCTGCTGATAAACCAGCGTCGGCTCTTCGAAATGACGTTCGAGTTTTTGCTGAGCCAGCTGCAAAAAATGGCGCAGCGAGCGCATGACGGCTTGTTGCAGGGCGATGGGCAGACGTGGCGTTTTCATGTGCGGCAGCATAAGGCGTTGCCGCGGGGTACGCAACTGCATGCGCACAGGCGGCAGATAAAAAAAGGGCCGCCCTGCGGCAGCCCTGGTTAACGCATCTGGCCTTACTGCTGGCCGATATCGCGCAGTTTTTTGCCCGACATCAGGTTGCGCTCGATGTGCTCCAGCGAGACGTTTTTGGTCTCCGGAATCAGCGCGACCGTCAGCAGAATAAAGAACACGTTCAGCGCGGCGTAGACCCAGAAAGTCGGCGCGTTGCCCAGCGAGTTCAGCATGGTCAGGAAGGTGGCACCAACGATCATGTTGGCAATCCAGTTGGTCGCGGTAGAGACGGTGATACCAAAATCACGCCCTTTCAGCGGCTGGATTTCAGAACACAGTACCCAAATCAGCGGACCGGCTGACATCGCGAAGCCAACAATGAACATCAGCAGCATGGCGATGGCAAAGTACTGCTCACCGGCAGAGTTAATGCCAATGTGCAGCATGGTACCGAGGATGCCCATGCCGGCCGCCATCACCAGGAAGCCCAGCACCAGCGTGGGTTTACGGCCCCAGCGATCCACCAGACCGATAGCGATAAAGGTCGCCAGCACGTTCACCAGACCCACGATCACGGTGCCCCACATTTGCTGCGTGGTATTGGCGAAGCCGGCGATTTCGAAGATTTTCGGTGCGTAGTACATGATGACGTTCATGCCGGTGAACTGCTGCATTACCTGCAACAGCACGCCGAGGAACACCGCGCGGCGGAAGTTGCTGTTGCTCTGGAACAGCTGCCAGCCGGACTGTTTGATCTTCAGGCTTTCGCGGATCTCATCCAGCTCGCGTTTCGCCTGCTCGCTGGTGTCACGCAGGCGGTCCAGCACGCGCTGTGCATCGCGGAAGTCACCTTTCGCCGCCAGCCAGCGCGGGCTGTTTGGCAGGAACACCACGCCAACCAGCAGCAGCACCGCCGGAATAGTGATGATGCCCAGCATCCAGCGCCAGTCGCCCGAGGCACTGAACGCGGTGTCAGACAGGTAAGCGCCGAGAATACCGATGGTGATCATCAGCTGATACAGGGAAATCATACTGCCGCGGATCTTCTCTGGTGCGATTTCCGAGAGATACAGCGGGGCGGTATAAGAGGCAACGCCGACGGCAAGGCCGAGCACCACGCGTGCGGCAATCAGCATTTCCGGGTTTGGCGCCATCGCCGACCACAGTGAACCGATAACGAACAGGATGGCACCGGCCATCAGGCTCTTTTTACGGCCGAGACGCGAAGACATCCAGCCGCTGCCCACAGCACCGACCGCAGCACCGAACATCATTGAGCTGACGATCCACTCCTGCTGATGTGCGGTAACGTTGAAATCTTTCGCGATGAAGGGCAGGGCACCGGCGATAACGCCGATATCCAGACCGAACAGCAGGCCCGCCAGAGCGGCCAGAAAGCAGACAAACAGGGTCATCGCCTTGTTTGAGGTTCTGCTTTTGTGAGTATTACCTGGCATATTGCCTCCGAAGTTTATCCATCTTTGTTTTTATCAATGTTAAGTAAGCTGCCTGCGGGAAAAAGTGAGTGCGATCACATCGATGTAATCGGTTACACACGCTGAAACCCTGTAATCCAGCATTTTTTGCCCGAATCAGTCACATAACCAGTAAGGTATAGCACCCTTTAAGTTTCTGACATCACTATAAATATCGGCTATCAGACGACGCTGAAAATAACGCATTTTCATCACCGTTACTACGCTGAAAAATCTCTAAATTGAAGATATTAAAAGGATTTCAAAATGTAATCGTTAACACTTTGTTGTAAGCGCAGTGCTAACAGTGTAGACAGCGCTGAAAAATGCGCCTGCGGTGCTGTAGACAAAAAGTGTGATGGTGCAGAGGCGCGTTGGATTGGTTCGGAGACATAGCAAATAACCACTTTATTTGAGTGGTTATTGTTCATTTATGATACTATCGGTGCCAGGAACAATTTCTTTCGGAAAGGGAAATCGAATAATGAGTAGCTTATTTCTTCAGGTTGATGGTGTTGCAGGGGATAAGGGTACGCCACGTGTAAATTGCAGTTTATAAAACATAAATTTTCCTGTTATCCAGGTGCAGGAGTGCATTTCCCAATTAAAAATTTGCACGCAATCCAGGTGCGCATAAATGCGCACCCTACAAAAAGTAACCCGCTCAGATGTAGGGTCGCCATTCATGGCGACCTGAAATAGCGGACTTACAATCATCAATACATCATGCCAATTTCACTTTGGATGAGAAACCAGAGTTATCATGTTTAAAACAGCTAAAGCCACAATGGTCATATTGACACTGGGTGCCGTCTTTTTCTCAAAATATTTTTGGATAGAGACTTTCTATCACCCCGTAATCAAAGATTTTTTTCCGGGAAATGGCGCATTAATGGTCGTTGTTCAGCATCCCCCCGCATCAGGTAAAGCACTTGAGAATTGGTGGATGAATAAACTTAAGCCAATGATTGATCAGCTACCGAACCCGCAGCAACACGATTTAAAATCCATATTCGTGGTGAATTTTAACAGCGGATATAAATCTTTATCGTTTTCTGAAAAGGATTTCTCTGGCGAAAGTGATGAGGATTACATTTGTTTTGAGGAAATAAAAAGCGAAAAAAGATGCTTGTTAAAAGACTATCCGGTTTTTATAAATGTTGGGAGTGTTTATTATTCATTGCATATGGGTGAGTTGACTATAAACCTAAAAAAATAGCTTTTTAATAGTCTTCCAGAGAGTGTACGGAAAAGTAGTGCATTCAGCGTATTAAAATAAAAGTTTGCTGTTATAAAAAGCCCGCTTGCGCGGGCTCGATTTTACCTTCTCCCGTAAGAGAAGTTCGGGGTGAGAGCCGTTGCCCGCACCCGCGTTGATTACAGGCCTGCGGCCTCGCGCAGCTGGGCGGCTTTGTCGGTCTGTTCCCACGGGAAGTGTTCACGACCAAAGTGACCGTAGGCAGCGGTTTCTTTGTAGATTGGCTTCAGCAGATCCATCATCTGAATCAGACCGTATGGACGCAGGTCGAAGAATTCACGCACCAGTAGCGTCAGCTGTTCGGTTGAAACTTTCTCGGTACCGAAGGTTTCCACCATGATTGAGGTCGGTTCTGCCACACCAATCGCGTAAGAAACCTGGATTTCGCAGCGATCGGCCAGGCCAGCGGCAACGATATTTTTCGCCACGTAGCGCGCAGCGTAAGCCGCTGAACGGTCAACTTTCGACGGATCCTTGCCGGAGAACGCGCCACCGCCGTGACGAGCCATGCCGCCATAGGTATCGACGATGATTTTACGACCGGTCAGGCCGCAGTCGCCCATCGGGCCGCCGATCACGAAACGACCGGTTGGGTTGATGTGGTATTTGGTGCTGGCGTTGATCCACTCGGTCGGCAGTACCGGCTTGATGATCTCTTCCATCACCGCTTCACGCAGATCGGCCTGTGAAATCTCTTCTGAATGCTGAGTTGACAGCACTACCGCATCGATACCGACGATCCTGCCGCCGTCGTACTGGAAGGTAATCTGGCTTTTGGCATCCGGGCGCAGCCATGGCAGCGTACCGTTTTTACGCACTTCAGCCTGACGCTGCACCAGACGGTGCGCGTAGGTCACCGGTGCCGGCATCAGCACGTCGGTTTCATTGGTGGCGTAACCAAACATCAGGCCCTGGTCGCCCGCGCCCTGTTCCAGCGGATCGGTACGGTCTACGCCCTGGTTGATGTCCGGCGACTGTTTACCAATCGCGCTCAGCACCGCACAGGAGTTAGCATCAAAGCCCATATCGGAATGAACATAGCCGATTTCACGTACGGTATTACGGGTGATCTCTTCGATATCGACCCAGGCGCTGGTGGTGATCTCACCGCCAACCAGCACCATACCGGTTTTTACGTAGGTTTCGCAGGCGACACGTGCTTTGGGATCCTGTTCAAGGATGGCGTCCAGCACGGCATCGGAAATCTGATCGGCGATTTTATCAGGATGTCCTTCTGATACGGACTCGGATGTAAAAAGGTGTTTAGCCATTCTGTTCTTTACCTTGCAAATGGTTTGAATTCGACTGCATAGCGTAAGCGGGATGATGCCAGCTCGACGCCCCTTCAGGCAAAGCCGCAAGCAGTAGGAAGTGTCAGCGTACCAGGCTCACACCGCCTGGATGTTAATCAGTTTAGATGGAAAACCATCTGGACGGCTATTTTAGGTCACTCAGTGCGCGTTTTTCCAGTGCTTTTTCGCCATCCGCATTTATCGCTACAGATCAACTGGAATATTTTCCTGACACCCGCCGCAGCGCGCCGACAAAGATTTTGCATTTTGCCGCGTCAGACTGTATAAAACGCCGCAGTTGTCCCATGGATGACGCCCCCGTGCGTCGCGCTGTCAGAGGCTGTTGATCTGATTTTCATCCACTCCGTTTCCGCATGCTGTTAGCAGGCGCTGGAGGTGATAAAAACAATGAACCACATTTTCGCTCTCTTCGGTTCACGGCGCCGTTCTGGCGCGCTGGCACGCCTTTCCATTTCCAGTTCTGCTCTTTTCTCTCGTCGAAGTTTTCTGCGCTGCGGTAATTATCCCGACACGAGCGCCGGCTAAGCTATTCCCCCAGTTTCTCTGCTGTGTTTCACTCGCCTGTGGTGAGGTGATGCGGGACGATTTTGCCCCGTTGTGCACCGCTTCCGGCACGGTGTTTTACACTTAACCTCAGTAAGGCGCACGGTAACCTGCTGAGGCAAGATAAGCAGAATGAGGAAATTTCCATCCGGCGCAGTAGCAGCAAAATCCGGCAACTTTTTCATATTTCAACGGAAAATTGAGGTTCGTGATGTCTGACGACATGAAGAATATCAAGGGTTCGTCAGCTGGCGAACAGGGTGTACTCCGCTCGATGCAGGAGGTGGCGATGAACGATCAGGACGCAAGCAGAATGCTGCGCACCTACAACATTGCCTGGTGGGGAAACAACTATTACGACGTCAACGAACTCGGCCACATCAGCGTCTGCCCGGATCCGGATCAGCCGGAGGTGCGCGTTGACCTGGCGAAGCTGGTTAAAGAGCGCGAGGCCGACGGCCAGCGCCTGCCTGCGCTGTTCTGCTTCCCGCAAATTCTGCAGCACCGTCTGCGTTCGATTAATGCCGCCTTTAAACGCGCGCGTGAATCCTACGGCTATAAGGGCGACTACTTCCTGGTTTACCCGATCAAAGTTAACCAGCATAAGCGCGTGATTGAATCGCTGGTCAACTCCGGCGAGCCGCTGGGGCTGGAGGCGGGTTCCAAAGCTGAGCTGATGGCGGTGCTGGCGCACGCCGGGAAAACCCGCTCGGTGATTGTGTGTAACGGCTACAAAGACCGCGAATATATCCGTCTGGCGCTGATTGGTGAAAAGCTCGGCCATAAAGTCTATCTGGTGATTGAGAAGATGACCGAAGTGCGCCTGGTGCTGGAAGAAGCCGAGCGGCTAAACGTGGTGCCGCGTCTCGGCATTCGCGCCCGTCTGGCATCGCAGGGCTCCGGTAAGTGGCAGTCGAGCGGCGGCGAGAAATCCAAATTTGGTCTGGCGGCATCGCAGGTGCTGCAGCTGGTCGATATCATGCGCAAAGCGGGTCGTCTCGACAGCCTGCAGCTGCTGCATTTCCACCTCGGCTCGCAGATGTCCAATATTCGCGATATCGCCACCGGCGTACGTGAATCGGCGCGCTTCTATGTTGAGCTGGCGAAGCTGGGCGTCAACATCAAGTGCTTTGACGTCGGCGGCGGGCTTGGGGTTGACTACGAAGGCACACGTTCGCAGTCAGACTGCTCAGTCAACTACGGCCTGAACGAATACGCCAATAACGTGATCTGGGCCATCGGCGACGCCTGTGAAGAGCACGGTCTGGAGCATCCGACCGTGATTACGGAATCGGGGCGTGCGGTGACCGCGCATCATACCGTGCTGGTCTCCAACATCATCGGCGTTGAGCGCAATGAATTCAGTACGCCGGTCGCACCGGATGCCGACTCACCGCGCCCGATTCAGAGCCTGTGGGATACCTGGCAGGAGATGCACGAGCCGAGCGTACGCCGTTCGCTGCGCGAATGGCTGCATGACAGCCAGATGGACCTGTTCGACATCCATACCGGCTATTCGTCAGGCACCTATGATCTCGGTCAGCGCGCCTGGGCAGAGCAGCTGTATCTCAGCATCTGCCACTATATCCAGCAGCACCTTGACCCGAGCAACCGCGCCCATCGGCCCATCATTGATGAGCTGCAGGAGCGCATGGCGGACAAGATTTACGTCAACTTCTCGCTGTTCCAGTCGATGCCGGATGCGTGGGGCATCGATCAGCTGTTCCCGGTGCTGCCGCTGGAAGGGCTGAACAAAACTCCGCAGCGGCGTGCGGTACTGCTGGATATCACCTGTGATTCCGATGGCACTATTGATCACTACGTTGACGGCGACGGTATTGCCACCACCATGCCAATGCCTGAGTACGATGTAGATAATCCACCGATGCTGGGCTTCTTCATGGTCGGGGCGTATCAGGAAATCCTCGGCAATATGCACAACCTGTTTGGCGATACCGAAGCGGTTGACGTCTTCGCCTTCCCGGATGGCAGTGTAGAAGTGCAGCTGTCTGATGAAGGTGATACCGTGGCGGATATGCTGCAATACGTGCAGCTCAATCCTAACGATCTGATGACGTTATTCCGCGATCAGGTAAAACAGCAGCAGGATATTGACGAAGAGCTGCGGGCGCAGTTCCTTGAAGAGTTTGAGAGTGGGCTTTACGGCTATACCTATCTCGAAGACGAGTAAGTGTATTTCCCGCAACGGGCTCCGGCTGGAGCCCGTTATTATCACCTTCCCTGACAATCCATCCTGCCATTTATTCAATTCGTGATCGCTATCACTCTGAAATTATCCCGGCCGAAACAGCAAATTCAAACCGTTTATTAACAAAAGCTATCTGCTTAATTCAGCAGCGAAAGCGCATCGGCAGCAAAAAAATCGTTTTTTAAATCTGTGGCTTAGTGTTGCACCTGCCCGCAAATGACCAATCTTTCTTTTATGAGTTTCTGTCTATCTATAATAAAAATTTAAGCATAAGGCGGTGGGTTAGCGATGTGCAGGCCGCCGGTTTTTTGACGCTTTCTGGAATCCCGCTTTAAGCAGTGCATTATCTCATCTTAAGGACAAAGCCAGAATTTATACCAATGCTGTATAATTTATTGCTTATTAATCAGTTGAGTATGGGTTTTATTTTTTTGTCAGGGCCGATAAGCGAAATCTGAAATCTAAGAATTATCTGATCTTTATATGAAACATGCAGTGAAAATGAAGCTTTATTGATTGGTTTAAACGATTAAAGTTCACGCTGTTGTTCACTGAAATCTATTTTTCAAAATGTAAGTTGTAAGTTAACCTTCAGTTAAGGTGTTAAGTTTTATCGATGTTTCCCTTACGAATCACATGAGAAAAGCTGACGGTTTAACGCGCTATCAGCCAGTGTAAGGATCGTAAAATGCGCTGCAAATCCGACTACATTCTGATGCTGGAGCCGGTTCACGCTATTTCCGGTGAAGTGGTGGCATGGGAATTGTTGACGCGTTTCGCAGATGATGCAGATACCAATAATAAGCGTAACCCTGACAGGGATGCAGGGTTCTTCAGTCGGCTTTCTGCTGACGAAAAATGGCAGTTATTCCTCCACCAGGTCGAAAAACTTATTCAGCTTTACCATGCGGGGTTTGAGCAGGTCATCAGCGTTAATGTAGACAGAGATATTGTTTCAGGCATTTTTAAAGATGCTGAAATACAAAGAAAACTGGCCGCGCTGACGCGATTACGGCTGGAAATCTCTGCCTTCTTCACCGCACGTTTTAATAGTGCCGACCTGCTGATCCTGAAAGGCGTAGCCAAAATCACGCCGGCCCCGTTATGGCTCGATGACTTTGGTCCGGGTTATTCCAACCTGACCATGCTCGATAGCGGAATATTCGACATCGTCAAGATTGATAAAAAATTTTTTTGGCAATTTGGCGAAGATCGCACTTTCGACATTCTGCTCGACCACCTCAATCAATTATGTCGCGGCGTGATTATTGAGGGCGTTGAACATCAACGTCAGGTTGATTTGCTGTCGCAAAAATCAATTTACGGCATGCAAGGCTACCACTGGAAGAGCGTCTATCTCACTGATTTGTTGGCGCAAGTCTGAAAAGAGTTCGGCAGAGCTGTTTTTCGCACGGGCGGCAAATAACGACTCAGCGCGTTTTCACTGTGCCTCTGGCAGATGAAACCGGCCTGGAGAGGATGTGAGTAATTCATTGAATTATTCGCGAAGAATACCGGTGTCTGGCGATACCGGGCGTTTTTATGGATGCCATTAAGCTTATAACTGCGCGGGATATCGATAAAATGAACAATATCTCTGTAACGCCTAAAGGCGGAACGATTGTTACTGAAGTGAGCGGTAATCAGGTTAATTTGACTGCTCCCAGTGTGGTTAAGCTCAACCTTAATCAGGCTGATATTAAGTCTTTCACACGCAATGGTAGTGATTTAGTGGTCACCACTAAATCCGGTGAAGTCGTTGTTATTCATAAATTCTACGATGCTAACGGCGACAGCGATCTGGTGCTGCAGGACGACAAAGGCGCGCTGTGGTGGGTGGAAGATCCCGGCACAGAAGGCTTCCAGTTTGTCTCTATCGACAGCACGGAAGGGCTGTTAGCGGAAAACGTCACGGGTGACGGAACACTGACCGCCTTTGGTATCGCCGGCGCCGCGCTGGCCGGTATCGGTGCGCTGATCGCCGGTAACAACGGCGGTGGCGGCGGCGGCGGTGGGGATAACGGCGGCGGCGACAATGGCGGCGGCGGTGATACCACGGCACCGGCGGCAGTCAGCGATCTGCTGATCACGGATAACGCGGGCAGCGTGCAGGGCGCTATCACGGGCGGCACCAGCACCGATGACAACACGCCTACGTTAAGCGGCACGGCCGAAGCGGGGACCATTGTCAGTATTTACGACGGCACCACGCTGCTGGGTACGGTCACCGTCGGTGCCGATGGCCGCTGGAGCTTCACGACACCCGCTCTGGGTGAAGGGCAGCACAGCCTGACGGTTACCGTCACCGATGCTGCCGGCAACACCAGTCCGGCCACCAGCCCGGTTGATTTCACTGTCGATACGCAGCCACCGGCAGTGGCCACGGACGTGTCCCTGACCAACAACAGCGGCGGCAGCACCACGCCGGTACCAAACGGATCGAGCAGCGATGACAACACGCCGACCCTGAGCGGCCGCGGTGAAGCGGGCGCTGTGGTCAGCGTTTACGATGGTCAGACGCTGCTCGGCACGGCGCTGGTGGGCGCGAACGGCAACTGGAGTTTTACCACGCCAGCGCTGAGCAATGGCAGCCACAGCCTGACCGTGACGCTGACGGACGCTGCCGGCAACGTCAGCGCTGCGTCCTCGCCGTTTGTGGTGACGATTCAGGCGGGCCTGCCCTCAACCAGCAGTTCGCTGCAAATTACCGACGATAGCGATGCCACGCTGCGCACGCTGAGCGATGGCGCCAGTACCAAAGACAGCACGCCGGTGCTGAGCGGCCTGGCGAGCGCTAACGCCGTCATCACGCTGTACAACGGCACTACGCTGCTGGGCAGTACTATTGCCGACGGCAGCGGTCAGTGGCGCTTCACTCCCGCCACGCTGGCAGATGGCACTTACGCGTTCCGCGCGGTTGCCACCGACGCCGCCGGTAACGTCACCACCTCCGTCACCCTGACGGTCACCATCGATACCGTGGCGCCCGGCGCGGCAGGCGATTTGCTGCTGACCGGCGACAGCAATGGCACCGTGACGCCGATTGCCGCCGGCGGCAGCAGCAATGACAACACGCTGTCGCTGAGCGGCACGGCAGAGGCCGGCAGCACCGTTACGGTACGCGATGGCAACGTTGTGCTCGGCACGGCTATCGTCGGCAGTAACGGCAGCTGGAGCTTCACCACGCCAGCGCTCAGCGACGGCAATCACAGCCTGACTACCACGGTAACCGACAGCGCCGGCAACACCGGTCCGGCATCAGCGGCTATCGTGGTCACCGTCGATACCACCGCACCGGCGGCGATCGGCGATCTGCAGGTGATCGACAACGTGGGTGCCAGCCAGGGCCCGCTGACGTCGGGCGCTACCACCGATGACAACACACCTACCCTGAGCGGCAGCGGCGAAGCCGGTGCGCTGATCAGCATTTACGACGGCAGCACGCTCCTGGGCAATACCCTTGTCGGGGCCAACGGCAGCTGGAGCTTTACCACGCCAGCGCTCAGCAACGGCAGCCACAGCCTGACCGTTACGCAAACCGATGCGGCGGGCAACGTCAGCAGCGCGACCGCGGAATTTGTGGTCAATGTGGACGCTGCGCTGCCACCCGCCAGCGCCAGCATTGAGCTGGTGGGCGACAGCGGCAATACCCTCGTCTCACTGCAAAACGGCGCCGTCACCAATGACGACAGCCCGACCCTCGCCGGCCTGACCCGGGCGGGCAGCCTCGTCCGCATCTTTGACGGCGGCGATCTGCTCGGCAGCACCACAGCCGACGGCAATGGGCAGTGGAGCTTTGCCCTGAGCAACCTGAGTGAGGGCGGCCACGCGTTCAGCGCCACCATTACCGACGTTGACGGCAATGTGATTGACACCGTCACCCTGAACATTACGGTTGATACCACGCCACCGGCGGCAGCCAGCGATCTGGCACTGCTGAACGATGCCGGCAGTACCGCACAGCCGGTGACGGGCGGCAGCGCGATCAACGATGCGACACCGCTGCTGAGCGGCACGGCGGAAGCCGGCAGTATTGTCACGATTCGCGACGGCAACACCGTTCTCGGCAGCGTCAGCGTGGGCAGTAACGGCAGCTGGAGCTTCACCACGCCAGCGCTGGGCGAGGGCAATCACAGCCTGAGCACCACGGTGATCGATGCCGCCGGCAACGTCAGCCCGGCATCAACGCCGATCGCCTTTAGCGTTGACACCACCGCGCCTGCCGCCGTCAGCGGCCTGCAGGTGACGGATAACGCGGGCAGCGCCACCGGCGCGCTGGCTTCCGGCCAGACCACCGACGATCGCACACCAACCCTGAGCGGTTCGGCAGAAGCGGGCGCGGTGGTGCGTATCTATGACGGCACCACGCTGCTCGGTAGCGTTACCGCCGGTAGCAACGGCAGCTGGAGCTTTACGCCAGATGCGCTCACCAACGGGCAGCACAGCCTGACCACCACAGTGACTGACGCGGCCGGCAACGTCAGCCCGGCATCGCCGGTGTTCACGGTCAACATCGAGGCGGGCGTGCCGGCCACCAGCAGCCTGCTGATTGTCACCGATGATAACGGCAGCACGCTGGTCGAACTGGCCAATAACGACAGCACCACCGACAGCACGCCGATTCTCAGCGGCCAGGCCGGGGCGGGCGATCTCGTCACCCTGTACAACGGCAGCACGGTTTTGGGCAGCGTGGTCGCGGGCAGCAACGGACAGTGGAGCTTCACGCCAGCGGCGCTGGCCGACGGCACCTACGCATTCCGCGCCAGCGCCGATAACGGCAGCGGCACTGTGACGGATTCGCCGGTAATCACCATCACCATCGACACCGTCGCGCCCGCGGCACCGACAGGCATCCAGCTGACCAACGATGACGGCGATCCGCTGGGCACAGGCAGCACTAACGTCTCTGCGCCAACCCTGAGCGGCAGCGGCGAAGCTGGCGGTGTAGTGATTATCTCCGATGGCGGTACGGTGATTGGCAGCACCACGGTGGGCAACGATGGCAACTGGAGCTTTACCACGCCGCCCCTCAGCGATGGCAGCCACAGCCTGACCAGTACCGTCACCGATGCGGCCGGCAATACCGGACCGGCGTCAACACCGGTAACCGTCATCGTCGATACGCAGGCACCGGCGGCGGCGGGCAATCTGCAGCTCAGCAATGGCGACGGCACACCGGTTGCCGCGGGCGGCAGCACCAATGACACCACGCCAACCCTGAGCGGTACCGCTGAACCCGGCAGTACAGTGACCGTCAGCGACGGCGATACGGTGCTGGGCACGGCGACGGCAGGCAGCGACGGCAGCTGGAGTTTCACCCCGACCGATCCGCTGAGCGAAGGGCAGCATAACCTGACGTCTACCATTACCGACGCGGCGGGCAATACCGGGCCGGGCAGTACGGCGGTGATTGTCATCGTCGATACCAGCGCCCCTGCCGTGGCCAGCGAGCTGCTGCTCAGCAACGACCAGAGCGGCACACCGGTGCCGGTCAGCAATGGCCTCACCAATGACACCACGCCGGTGTTGAGTGGCCGCGCGGAACCGGGCAGCACCGTGACCATTTCCGATGGCGATACGGTACTGGGCACCGCCACCGTCGGCAACGACGGCAGCTGGAGCTTCACCGCACCGGTGCTGGCGGCGGGCGACCATAGCCTGACGGCGACGGTGACCGATACCGCCGGCAATACCAGCGAACCCTCGGCCGCCCTCAGCTTTACCATCGATACCACCACGCCAGCCGCGCCGGGCAATGTGCAGCTCAGTAATGATCAGAGCGGCACGCCGGTGCTGATCACCAGCGGTGCCACTAACGACACCACGCCGGTCCTGAGCGGCAGCGGCACCGCCGGCAGCACCATCACCGTCTCGGATGGCAATACCGTGCTGGGCACCACCACGGTCAACGACGACGGCAGCTGGAGCTTCACGCCAGCCACTGCGCTGGGCGAGGGGCAGCACAGCCTGACGGCGACCGAAACCAGTCCGGCTGGCAATACCAGTGCACCGTCGGCCCCGCTGGAGGTGAACATCGATCTCACCGATCCGGCGCCCGCCGCAGACTTGCTGCTGGTTAACGATCAGGGCGCAACGCCGCTGCCGATCGCGGCGGATGGCGTTACTAATGACACCACGCCGCTGTTCAGCGGTAGCGCGGAGCCGGGCAGCCTCGTCGCGATTTACGACAATGGCAGCGTGATTGGCTCGGCGCAGGCCGATGCAAACGGCAACTGGAGCTTCACGCCGGATCCGGCACTGGAGGCGGGCACGCATAGCCTGACCACCGTTGTCACCGACACGGCGGGCAACAGCGGGCCGGTGTCTGATGCGTTTGATTTCACAATCGATCTCACCACGCCGTCTGCCGCCGTTGATGTCGTGCTGAACAACGATAACGGCGAGACGCTGCAGCCGATCAACAGCGGCACCGCGACCAACGACACCACGCCGCAGCTGAGCGGCACCGCCGATGCCGGCAGCACCGTCACCATCCTCGATGGCAACACGGTGCTGGGCAGCGTGCTGGTGGGTGCCGGTGGCATATGGACCTATGCGGTACCGACGCTGAGCCAGGGCGAACATAGCCTGACCACGACGGTTACCAGCCCGGCGGGCAACGTTAGCGCACCGTCCGCGGCGATTGATTTTACCGTGGATACCACGGCACCGGCCGAGCCGACCGGCCTGCTACTGGTGAACGATGAGGTTGATCCGGCCGTACCGGTGGCCTCTGGCGGGGCGACCAACGACACCACACCAGTGTTGAGCGGTAGCGCCGAGCCTGACAGCGTGGTGATCGTGCGCGACAACGGCGTGATCATCGGCTCGGCTACCGCCGGCAATGACGGCAGCTGGCGCTTCACGCCTGATACCGCCCTGGAAGCGGGCAGTCACAGCCTGACGGCCAGCGTCACCGATCCGGCAGGCAACGTCGGGCCGGAGTCCGCGCCGTACACCTTCACCGTTGATCTCACGCCACCGGCAGCGCCAGTGGACGTGGTGCTGAGCAATAACGATGGCAGCACGCTGGTGGCGATTGCCGCCAATGGCGCGACCAACGACACCACGCCGCAACTCTCCGGCAGCGCCACGGCGGGCAGTATCATCACTGTCTACGATGGCGACAGCACAACGCCGATCGGTTCGGTGACCGTGGGCGCCGATGGCAGCTGGCAGTTTGTTACCGGTACGCTGGACGAGGGCGATCACAGCCTGACGGTAACGGTGACTGATGCGGCGGGTAACGTCAGCGATCCTTCCGCGCCGATTAGCTTTACCGTGGATACCACGGCGCCGGACGCGGTCGTCGATCTGCTGCTGGTGAACAACAACGTCGATCCGGCCACGCCAATCACCTCAGGCAGCAACACCAATGACAGCACGCCGCTGCTCAGCGGAACGGCGGAGCCGAATAGCACCATCATCGTCTATGACGGACAGACGCCGATCGGCACGGCGACGGCAGATAACGACGGCGCATGGAGCTTCTCACCTGAACTGACCGATGGCTCGCACAGCCTCAGCGTGACGGTCACCGACGTCGCCGGCAATGTCAGTGCACCGAGCGCCAGCGTGGCGATCACCGTCGATACCGTAGCACCGTCGGCGGTCACCCAGTTGAGCGTCGCCAGCGACAATGGCAACGGCGATCCGGTCACCATCCCGAACGGCGGCTTAACCAGTGACAACACGCCGGTGCTGAGCGGCAGCGGCGATCCGGGCAGCCTGATTGTGATTACCTCGCAGGACGGTCCGGTGGGCAGCGTCACTGTGGGCAGCAGCGGCAGCTGGAGCTTCACACCGGCCAGTGCGCTGAGTGACGGCAGCTACACCTTAACCGTTGTGGCGCGCGACGCGGCGGGCAACGTCAGCGCGCCGGTTACGGCACAGCTGGTGATTGACGCCACCGCGCCGGATCAGGTGACGGAAATCAGTCTCTCCAATGACAACGGCAGTGCGCTGGTGGATATTCCGTCGGGATCGACCACCAGCGATACCACGCCGTTGCTGGCGGGCGTTGCTGAGCCGGGCAGCACGGTGAACATTCTGGATAATGGCGCGCCGATTGGTACGGCGATTGCGGGCAGTGACGGCGCGTGGAGTTTCAACGTGCCAACCCTCACCAACGCGGCGCACAGCCTGACGGTGACGGTCACGGATGCGGCCGGTAACACCGGACCGGCGTCGGCACCGATTACCTTTACCGTGGATAGCCAGGCTCCGGCCCAGGCCACGCTGGAAGTGAATAACGACAACGGCACCGATCTGGTACTGGTGCCCGATGGCACCTATACCAATGACAACACGCCACGCCTGAGCGGTACGGCGGAGGCTGACAGCCTGGTGACCATTTACGATGGCAATGTGGTGCTGGGTTCGACCACCGCCAATGCGGACGGCGAATGGGTGTTCCTGTCGCCCGTGCTCACCGATGGTCAGCACACCCTGACGGCCACGGTGACGGACAGCCTCGGCAACGTCAGTGCGCCGTCTTCCAGCTTCACCGTTCAGGTTGATGCCACGCCGCCGCAGCCGGTCAGCGCCGTGCTGCTGCAGAATGACAACGATCCGGATAATCCAGTCACCATCGCCAACGGTGGCGCCACCAACGACAACACGCCGCTGCTGAGCGGCAGCGGTGAGCCGGGTGCTCTCGTCAACGTGTACAACGGCAACGTGCTGGTGGGGTCGGCGACGGTGGACACTGAGGGCAACTGGAGCCTGAATACGTCGCCGCTGGATAACGGCAACTACACGCTGACGGTCGTCGTCAGTGACAACGCGGGTAACGTCAGCGACCCGGTGAGCATTGGCGTAACGGTTAACACCGTCGGACCGGATCCGGTGCTGTCGTTTGAGGTCAACGCCAATAACGGTCCGACCGCTCTGCCGCTGGTGGATGGCAGCTTTACCAACGACACCACGCCGGTACTGAGCGGAACGGCGCAGGCGGGTGCCATCATCAACCTGCTGCAGGACGATACGGTGATTGGCTCGGTGGTCGCCGATGCCAATGGCGTATGGCGCTTTGAAACCAGCGCGCTGCAGGATGGCAGCTACGCCTTCTCGGTGCAGGTGGTGGATGCCGCTGGCAACGTCAGCGAGCCGGTTGGGCCGGTGAATGTCACCGTCGATACGCTGGCGCCAGACGCGGTTCCTGACCTGGTGGTCGCCGATAACGTGGGTGGCACGACGGGCCCGCTGGATGACGGCGCGTCGACTGATGACAACACGCCAACCCTGAGCGGCACGGCAGAAGCCGGCAGCACGGTGAACATCTACGATGGCACCACGCTGCTGGGCACTGCGCTGGCCGGCTCGGGCGGGGCCTGGAGCTTTACGACCGCGGCGCTCAACAACGGACCTCACAACTTCACCGTGACCGTGACCGATGCGGCGGGCAACGTCAGCACGGCGACGCCGGCGTTCAGCCTTAACGTGCAGGCCGATCTGCCGCCAGCCACCTCGACGCTGCAAATCACTGACGACACGGGCACGACGCTGGTGACGCTGGCAGACGGCGCGGTAACCCGCGACACCACGCCAACGCTTAGCGGCTCTGCCGAACCCGGTCAGCTGATTCGTATTTATAACGCTAATACGGATGCGGTAATCACCAGCGTTACGGCGGATGCTAACGGCCAGTGGAGCTATACGCCGACGCTGGCTGAAGGCAGCTACGCCTACTACATCACCGCGCAAAACCCTGGCGGTGATGAGGGGACGCGATCGGCTACCCTCGGCTTCACCGTGGACATCACCGCGCCGGCGGTGGCCGCTGATGTGGTGATCAGCAACGATCGCAGCGGCACGGCGGTGCCGATTAGCGACGGCAGCGTCATCAATGACAACACGCCGGTACTCAGCGGCAGCGCCGATGCGGGCAGCCTGGTCACGGTGTACGATGGCAACACCGCCATCGCGTCGGTTACGGTGGGCGCGGGTGGAAGCTGGACGCTGACCACGCCTGCATTGAGCGAAGGGGCGCACGCGCTGAGCGTGGGCGTCAGCGATGCGGCGGGTAACAGCAGCGACCGCACCCCGGCGCTTAGCTTCACTGTGGACAGCATCGCACCGAACGCTTCGACGCTGGTCATCACCAACGATGATACCGCGCAGCCGGTGCTTAACGGCGGCTACAGCAGCGATGCCACGCCAACCCTGAGCGGCGTAGCGGAAGCGGGCAGCACGGTCACCATCCTGAATAATGGTGATGTGCTGACCACGCTGACCGTGCCGTCCAGCGGCAACTGGAGCTACACGCCAGCGACAGCGCTGAGTGAAGGATCGCACACCCTGAGCGTTTCGGTGACCGATGCGGCGGGCAACGTCAGCACCAGCACCAGCGCGACGGTGATCGTTGATACCCTGGCGCCGGACGATCTGACGCTCACGGCCAGCAACAACAACGGCAGCACGCCGGTGACGATTGCTGACGGCGGCACCACCAACGACAACACGCCGCTGTTACGCGGTGTAGCTGAGGCAGGCAGCGTGGTAACCATTCGTCTGGATGGCGATGTGGTGGCCTCGCTGACGGTGGGCAGCAGCGGCAACTGGAGTTACACCTCTGCGGCACTGAGCGACGGCAGCCATACCTTCAGCGTCACGGAAACGGACGCGGCGGGTAACACCGGCGAGGCGCTCAGCGTGACGCTGATCGTTGATGCGACGCCACCGCTGGTGGCCACCAACCTGACCATCACTAACGATGTGACCGGCGTCAGCATACCGGCTGGCGGCGCGACTAACGACACCACGCCAACGCTGAGCGGCAGCGCCGAGGCCAACACCACGGTTAGCGTTTATGACGGCAATACGCTGCTGGGCACGGCGCTCGTGAACGGCAGCGGCGCATGGAGCTTTGTCTCACCGACGCTGGGTAACGGCGCGCATGCGCTGAGCGTGGCGGTCACCGATGCGGCGGGCAATACCGGCCCGCGCACCACGCCGGTGACTATCACCGTCGATACCGTTGCGCCGGGCGCGGCCACGCTGGTGGTCACCAACGACGTCAGCGGCAGCGTCATCCCGAATGGCGGCGTCACCAGCGATACCACGCCGGTGCTGAGCGGCCGGGCGGAGGCGGGCAGCATTGTCACCGTGCTGGATGGCACTACGCTGGTCGGCTCCGTGCAGGTGGGCAGTGACGGCAACTGGACGCTGACGCCAGCCACGGCGCTGAGCGAAACGCTTCATACGCTCAACGTCACGGTCACCGATGCGGCCGGTAACGTCAGTGCCACCACCAGCGCCACGCTGGTGATCGACACCACGCCGCCAGTGGCTATCACCGGGCTGGCAGCGGTGAACAACAACGGCAGCACGCCGGTGGCGATTGCGGCGGGTGGCGTCACTAATGACAGCACGCCACGCCTGAGCGGCACGGCGGAAGCCAACAGCATCGTGACCATCCGCGATGGTGATACGGTGCTGGGTTCGGTAACCGCCGCCAGCAACGGCAGCTGGAGCTTCGTCACTGGCACCTTGTCTGACGGTTTACACTCCTTCAGCGTGACGGCCACCGATGCGGCCGGCAATACCGGTCCCGCAGCGTCCCTTGCGCTGACCGTCGACACCGCACCGCCGCTGGCGGCAACCGGGCTGACGCTGACCAACGACGTCACCGGTGTGGCTATCGTCAATAACGGAGTCACCAACGACAGCACGCCGACGCTGCAGGGCACGGCGGAAGCGAACGCGATTGTAACGGTTTACGATGGCAACACGCTGCTCGGAACGGTGCAGGCTAACGCCAGCGGCAGCTGGAGCTTCGTCTCGCCGACGCTGAGCAATGCCGCCCACGCACTGAGCGTGACGGTGACCGACAGCGCGGGCAACGTCAGTCCCCGTTCCGAGGTGATTAACCTCACCGTGGATACGGTGGCGCCAGCGAACACCAGTCTCACCATTATTAATGATGCGACCGGTGCCACCATCGTCAACGGCGGCGCGACCAACGACACCACGCCAACGCTGCGCGGCAGCGTCAGCGCGGCGGAGGCCGGGGCACGCGTCACCATTCTGGACAACGGCCTGGCACTGGGCACGGCGATTGTGCAGGCGGACGGCAGCTGGAGCTTCACGCCTCTGGCGGCGCTGAGCGCCGGTCCGCACCCGATCACGGTGACGGTAACGGATGCCGCAGGTAACGTCAGCGGCACCACCGCGGCCACGGTGATCATCGATACCACGGCACCGGCGGCCATCACCAATCTGCTGGCGCTCAACAACAACGGCAGCACGGCGGTGACCATTCCGAATAATGGCGTCACCAACGACAGCACGCCGCTGCTGAGCGGCAACGGCGAGGCGGGCGCGCGCATCACGGTGTACGACGGCACCACATTGCTGGGCACCACCACGGTGGGCAGCAACGGCAGCTGGAGCTTCGTGGTGGGCAACGCGCTGAGCAACGGCAGCCACACGCTGAACGTGACGCAGACCGACCCGGCGGGCAACGTCAGCCCGCAGGTGTCGACCACGCTGATCGTCGATACCGTGGTGCCGGTTGCCAGTACGCTGACCATCATTGATGACATCAGCGGTACGCCGGTGACGCTGGCGAACGGCGCCTTTACGCGCGATACCACGCCAACGCTGCGCGGCACCACGGAAGCAGGTGCTGTGGTCACCATCTACGACGGTGCCAGCGCCATTGGTTCTGTGACCGCGGGGAGTGATGGCAGCTGGAGCTTCACCACCGCCACGCTGGCGAACGGCGCGCACACGCTGAGCACCACGGTGACCGATGCGGCGGGTAACGTCAGCACCGGCAACATCACGGCGACGGTGAACGTCGATACCCTGCCTCCGGCGGCGGTAAGCGGGCTGGCGATCAACAGCGCCGGTACCCTTGTCACCGGTAGCGGTGAAGTGGGGGCCACGGTGACGGTGCGCGATGCCAGCGGCAACGCGCTCGGCACCACCACGGTCGGCAGCGGCGGCAACTGGTCGGTGACGCTCACCACCGCGCAGATCACCGGTGCGCCGCTCTCGGTGATCCAGACGGATCGCGCCGGTAACGTCTCGCCGGGGGCTTCGCTGACCGGTGCGATTCGCATCGTGGCGACCAACGACAGCAACGAGGTGGATTACACCAGCACGCAGGCAACGGTGAACAACGGTACGGTCAGCTCGTCGCACACCGCGCTGCTGACCGTGGGGCTGGGTACGGTGCTCAATGCCAGCGTACTGAACAACGGTAATGCTTACCTGTTCAGCGTGGGTAACGATGACAGCCGTACCGTGACGCTCAACGGTTCGGTAACCAGTCTCGGCGTGGCCGCCAACTATTCGTTAAACCTGTACGAACAGCAGGCGAACGGCTCGTGGCAGTTGATCAGTATTAAGACCAACTACATTAACGCGCTGCTGACGATCGGTACGCTGAAAGGGGCAAACGTCACCTACACCGGACTGGGGACCGGCAACTATGCGGTGGTGGTGGCAGCCACCACCAACATTAGCGTGTTGCCAACCACCACGGTAAGCACGGTGTCGGATTTCACCACGCTGGCGGTCACCACCGCTGCGACGGTCACCGGTAACCTGCTGACCAACGACACCAGCTCGATCGCCGGGACGATTCCGTCCGGCACGGCGGTGGCGTCGGTGGGCAGCAGCGCGGTGGCGTCCAGCGGCAATACGGTGATCAACACCACCTACGGTACGCTGACCATTGATGCGAAGGGTAACTACACCTACACGCTGAAGGCCGGGCTGGATATCGATACCCTGCCATCCGCAGACACCTTCACCTACTCGGTGCGGGATGCCAGCGGTGCAGTGACCTCGGCGACGCTGACGGTGACGCTGCATAACGGTGCGGCCACCGCGCTGTTCGCCACCACCAGTCTGGCGGCGGAAACCACCAGCAGCAGCGAGCACGATGCCAGCGGCAGCATCTGGGGAGACAGCAACGTCAGCCACAGCGGCACGCTGAGCATCCTCAATGAGCACGGCGATCTCACCACCGTGAGCAGCGTGGGCAGCACGGCGGTGGCCGGGGACTTTGGTGTGCTGACCATCGCCGCCAACGGTAGCTATACCTATACCCTGAACGCGGATGTGAATATCCAGAACATCACGCATAAGGAGGTGTTTACCTACACCCTGGCGTCGTCCGACGGCACCATCACCAGCAACACCTTTACCATTGAGCTTCACCCGACCATCACGGGCAGCGCCGCGGCTGACAGCCTCACCAGCAGCGCCTACGACGACACCATTACCAGCGGTGCCGGCGCAGATACGCTGGTTTACCACCTGCTGAGCAGCGCAGATGCCACCGGCGGCAACGGTCACGACACCTGGACCGACTTCAGCGTCGCGCAGGGTGACAAGATCGACGTCAGCAGTCTGCTGATCGGCTGGAATGATTCCACCAGTAATATCAATGATTTTGTGAAAGTGGATCATACCGCGGACGGCAATACGGTGTTGTCAATTGACCGTGACGGCAGCGGCACGGGGTACAGCAGTACGCAGCTGATTACCCTGGAAGGCGTAAACGTCTCACTGGAGGAGTTGCTGCAGCAACCGCATCAAAACCACACGGCTTAGTGGGTGTAACGCAGGGAAGCATAACGGGCACAGGGAGGTGCCCCTTTCTCTCTTTTACTGGTGAACAATCGATGGATCTGATGCAATCAGGCGCAACAACTCGCCGTACCTGTAAGCTCAGCGCCCTGTGTGCTGGCATTGTGTTTTTTCACAGTTCTCATCTTATGGCTGCCAGTGATGCCGTGACGCAGGCGGGGCGCATAACCTCAGCCGGTCTGGCGCAGCAGCAGGATCTTCCCTCCTTAACCGGTCAGGTGGCCGAACCCGCGCTGGCTAACGTGCCGGATACCTTAACCCTTAACCAGGCAGTGCAGCGTGCCATCCAGTGGCATCCGGACATCGCCCAGGCGATTGGCAAAATGCTGGAGCAGGCCAGCCAGGTCGATGTGGCGCAGGCCAAATACTATCCGCAAATCAGCGCCGGGATGAACAACGGCTACAGCAACGCCTACAGCGAGAAAGGCTTCAGCCCGTCATTTGTGCTGTCGGTATCACAGATGCTGTATGACTTCGGCAAAGTCAGCAGTTCGGTGCGCTCCGCCGAAGCCGGGGTGGCGCAGGAGCAGGCCAGCGTGCTGGTGAGTATCGATACCGTCGCGCACGACACCGCCGCCGCGCTGGTGCAGGTGCAGGGCTATCAGCAGCTGGTGAAGATCGCCCAGGATCAGCTGACGGCGCTGAGTAAGATTGGCGATCTGGCGCGTCAGCGCAATGAAGAGGGGGCGGCATCGCTCTCGGACGCCACCCAGACCGACGCGCGTATCGAAGGGGCGCGCACCACGCTGACCCAGTATCAGGCCAGCCTCAACCGCTGGCGTGCCACGCTGGCCAGCTATCTCGGCTGGCCGCTGGTGAAAAAGGTCAGCGATGCGTTTCCGCCCAGCCTGACGCGCGCCTGCGCGGTGGGCAAAGCTGACGACAAATCCAATCCGGCGGTGCTGGCGGCATGGGCGCAGGCACGGCAGGCGCAGGCTAAACTGGATAACGCCAACGCGCAAAATTTACCCACCATTTCGCTGGAACCGCAGGTCACGCATTACCTCAACAATCACTACTCCGGCAGCGAAACGCTCGACCGCACCCAGTATTCCGCGTTCGTTAAAGTTGAGATGCCGCTGTATCAGGGCGGCGGCATTACCGCGGCGCGCGATGCGGCGGCCAGCGCGCTGCAGGCGGCCAATGCGGCGGTGAACTCGGCGCGTCTCAAAGCGCAGCAGCAGCTCAGCGAATCGCAAACCGAAGCGCTGAGCCTGTCGCAGAGCCTGGCGATCATGTCGCGTCAGCAGACGCTGGGCGAGAAGACGCAGCAGCTGTATCAGGACCAGTATCTGCAGCTCGGCACCCGTCCGCTGCTGGACGTGCTCAACGCCGAACAGGAAGTGTTTCAGACGCGCTTCGCCATGCAGCAAACCATCAGTCAGTTACGTTCACTGCAGCTCGACTGCTTATACAGCACCGGGCAGATGCGGTCAGCGTTTGCGCTGAATAACCAGCGCATCCAGTCCGTGGAGATCCAGCCATGACGCAATTACAGATTCCGGACGCCCCCAATGGCAATCCCGCCAGCGCCGCCGATGGCGAGGTGCCGCTACACGGCTGGGCCACCGCCATTATTCTCATCGCGACCCATTATCGCCTGCCGTGCTCGCCGGGCATGATCATGGCTGCCAGCGAATGGCAGGGCAAACAGTCACGTGATAAAGCGCTGCGCCATCTGGCGCGTCAGGCCGGGCTGTCGCTGCAGCTGTATGAAGAGCATCAGTGGGAGATCAGCAGCTGGCGCTTGCCGCTGGCGGTGGAACTGAGCGACGGCCAGGTTGGCGTCATCACCAGCTTTGATGGCGATGACACGGTGCGCGTGCACCTGGCCGGCGATGAACAACCGGCGCCGATCGCGCTGAACACGCTGCTGCCGCAGATCCGCTACGCCGCGGCGCTGCGTCCGGTGACGGCCGCCAAAGATAGCCGTGTCGATCGCTATCTCGCCACGGTCAGGCCCGACTGGCTGCGTCGTCTGGTGCTGCACGACATGCGTCCTTACGGCTACGTGATGCTGGGATCGTTCCTGATCAACCTGCTGGCGCTGGTCGGCATCATCTTCTCGATGCAGGTGTACGATCGGGTGATTCCGGCGCAGTCGTACCCCACGCTGTACGTGCTGTATATCGGGGTGATCCTCTCGGTGGTGTTCACCTATATTCTGCGCGTCGGTCGCGATCACGTCACCGATCTGCTCGGCAAGCGCGCCGATATGCGCGTCTCCGATCGCGTGTTCGGCCACGCGCTGCGGCTGCGTAACAGTGCGGTGCCGCGATCGACCGGTACCTTTATCTCGCAGCTGCGCGAGCTGGAAGCGGTGCGCGAAATGGTGACGTCGACCACGGTGACTGCGATCGTCGATATGCCGTTCTTCCTGCTGTTTATGCTGGTGATGGCGATCATCGCGCCGCAGCTGGCGTGGATCGCGCCGGTGGCGGTGCTGCTGATGATCCTGCCCGGCGTGCTGAGCCAGAAAAAACTGGCGAAGCTGGCGCAGCAAAACCTGAAAGAGTCGACGCTGCGCAACGCGGTGCTGGTGGAGAGCGTGCAGGGGCTGGAAGATATCAAGCTGATGCAGGCGGAGGACCGCTTTCTGCAGCAGTGGAACAGCTATATCCGCATCACCGCGCAGTCGGGCGTCGAGATGCGCAAAGTGATGCATGCGCTGATCAGCTGGGGCGTCACCATTCAGGGACTGGTGTACGCCAGCGTGATCGTGGTCGGGGCGCCGATGGTGATCAACGGCGATATCACCACCGGGGCGATTGTCGCCGCGTCGCTGCTGTCTTCGCGCATGATTGCGCCAATGGCGACGCTGTGTGGCGTGCTGGCGCGCTGGCAGCAGGTAAAAGCGGCGAAGAGCAGCCTCGATGCGCTGATGAATCTGCCGGTGGAGAACAGTAAAGACGAAACGCGCATTCACTGTCCGGTGCTGTTTGGCCACTATCAGTTCACCGATGTCATGTTCCGCTACTACAGCGATTCGCTGACGGTGGCGCTGCGCATCAAGACGCTGACCATCAAGCCGGGTGAGCGCATCGCCGTGCTGGGGCGCAACGGCTCCGGTAAATCCACGCTGCTGCAGGCGATGGCCGGCGGCATGGATCTGGTGGGCGGCGAGCTGCGGCTGGACAACCTCAGCCTGCCGCATATTGATGTCGCGGACGTGCGGCGCAACGTCGGGCTGCTGACGCAGAACGCGCGGCTGTTCCACGGTACGCTGCGGGAAAACCTCACCATGGGCGCGGCGCACGCCACCGACGAAGCGATTTTTGCCGCGCTGACGGTCAGTGGCGGGGCCGATTTTATTCGCCGTCTGCCGCTCGGGCTCGATCATCCGATAATGGAGGGCGGCGTCGGGCTGTCCGGCGGTCAGCGCCAGTCGCTGCTGCTGGCGCGCATGCTGCTGCGCGATCCTAATATCGTGCTGCTGGATGAGCCGACCGCTTCGCTCGACGATCATACCGAGAAGGATTTTATTGAGCGGCTGGGCGCCTGGCTGAATGGCCGCACGTTGATCGTGGCGACGCACCGCGCGGCGATTCTGTCGCTGGTGGATCGCATACTGGTGCTGAAAGAGGGGCAGCTGGTAATGGACAGCCCGAAAGAGAACGCGCTGCCGGCACCGCGCGCCAGCGGAGCGGCGGGGGAGGGACAGGCATGATGAAACAATTGCCGGCAAAACTGCGGCTGGTGACCGCCGCGGAAGTGGATTCGTCCGACGATCTGCTCGGTGAACTGAAATCGGAAAGCCACTACACCGGCGCAGTGCGGCTGATCGTCATCAGCACGGCGCTGATCGTGGTGGCGCTGGTGTGGGCGTGGTTTGGCATGCTGGATGAGGTCTCAACCGGCACCGGGAAGGTGATCCCCAGTTCGCGCGAGCAGGTGCTGCAGTCGCTGGAGGGCGGCATTCTCACGGAACTGTATGTGCATGAGGGCGATCGCGTGCAGGCCGGGCAGATCGTGGCGAAACTGGATGCCACGCGCTCGCAGTCCAGCGTCGGCGAGAGCGCGGCGCGCTACCGGGCCGCACTGGCAGCGGCTTCGCGCCTGCGTGCGGAAGTGAACGATGATCCGCTCACGTTTCCCGCCGAGCTGAAGGGCTACCCGGATCTTATCGCGGCGGAAACCCGGCTGTATAACACCAAACGCGCCCAGCTCAATGATGCAACCCGGCAGTTTAAGGAGTCGCTGGCGCTGGCTAATCGCGAACTGGCGATCACCCAACGGCTGGCGAAAACCGGTGCTGCCAGCAGCGTGGAAGTGCTGCGCTTACAGCGCGATAAGTCCGACCTCGAGCTGAAACTTACCGATATGCGCTCGCAGTATTATGTGCAGGCGCGCGAAGAGCTGGCGAAGGCCAGCGCCGAAGCCGACAGCCTGGCGCAGGTGATTAAAGGACGCGAAGATACCGTAACGCGTCTGACCATTCGCGCGCCGATGCGCGGCATCGTGAAAAACATCAAAGTCTCGACGGTGGGCGGGGTGATTCCGCCCAACGGTGAGTTGATGAACATCGTACCGATGAACGATCGGCTGCTGATTGAAGCGCGCCTGTCGCCGCGCGATATTGCTTTTATCCATCCCGGCCAGCGCGCGGTGGTAAAAATCTCCGCTTACGATTACGCCATCTACGGCGGCCTGAACGGCGTGGTGGAAAGCATTTCGCCGGATACCATCCAGGACGAAGTCAAACCGGAGATTTACTACTATCGCGTATTTATTCGTACTGATAACGACTATGTGCAGAACAAGGCTGGCCGGCGCTTTGCCATCAGCCCTGGCATGGTATCCACCGTGGATATCAAAACCGGCGAGAAGAGCATCATGGATTATCTGGTCAAACCGTTTAACAAGGCCAAAGAGGCGATGCGCGAGCGCTAATTGCGATGCGCGGCAATCTCGGCGATAATCACGCCCATCAATCCCTTCCTCGTCGGGCCTAACGACGCGGAGGGGATTTTTTTCATCTATACCTTAACTGGCTAACCGATTTAAGGATTTAAGAGGACTCGTTATGTACAACACGCTGGGCAATCAGTACGACAACTCCCTGGTTTCTAACGCCTTCGGTTTCATGCGTTTTCCGCTGAACTTCCAGCCTTACGACAGCGACGCCGAGTGGGTGATTACCGGTGTGCCGTTTGATGCCGCAACGTCAGGCCGGCCGGGCAGCCGTTTAGGGCCGGGGGCGATCCGTCAGATCTCTACTAACCTGGCGTGGGAAGGCTGCCGCTGGCCGTGGGATTTCGATCTGCGTCAGCGCCTCAACGTGGTGGACTGCGGCGATCTGGTGTACGCCTTCGGTGATTCACAGGATCTGTCCGACAAGCTGCAGGCGCACGCGGAAAAGCTGCTGGCGAACGGCAAGCGCATGCTGACTTTTGGCGGTGATCACTATGTCACGCTGCCGCTGCTGCGCGCGCACGCCAAACACTTCGGCAAGATGGCGCTGGTGCACTTCGATGCGCATACCGATACCTACTCCAACGGCCCGACTTTTGACCACGGCACCATGTTCTACACTGCGCCGCAGGAAGGGCTGATCGATCCGCAGCATTCGGTGCAGATTGGTATCCGTACTGAGTTCGATAAGAGCCTGGGCTTCAACGTGCTGGACGCCGCGCAGGTTAATGACCGCAGCGTGGATGACATTCTGGCCGAAGTGAAGCGCACCGTGGGCGATCTGCCGGTGTACCTGACGTTTGATATCGACTGCCTCGATCCGGCCCATGCGCCAGGCACCGGTACGCCAGTGATTGGCGGCCTGACCAGCGATAAAGCCACAAAGCTGATTCGCGGCCTGCAGGGTATGAACATTGTGGGGATGGATCTGGTGGAAGTGGCACCGGGCTACGATCACGCCGACCTGACCTCACTGGCCGCTGCCACGCTGGCGCTGGATATGCTGCACGTGCAGGCGGCGAATAAAGGTTAAGCGGCAGTGCGGACGGCTGCCCTCACCCTGACCCTCTCCCCCAGGAGAGGGAACCGATCGAGCGGGCGGTGAGAACAGCACGGACTGCTCCCTTTCCCGCGTGCGGGAGAGGGAACCGATCGAGCGGGCGGTGAGAACCGCACGGCCTGCGCCCTCTCCCGCGTGCGGGAGAGGGCTGGGGTGAGGGGAAGACCGGCTACTACTTACCATCCGCCGCGATGCGGTCGCGAATATGCTGCGCGCGCGACTCAGAATCCGGATGCGAGTCAAACATTGAGCTCTGGCGGCCCTGATCCAGCTTCGCCAGCTTCTCGAAGCTGGTCGCCAGACCAAGCGGATTAATGCCGCGCTTCTTCAGCAGATCGTACGAATAGTCATCCGCCTGCGACTCCTGGGTCTGTGAGAACTGCGCGTTAACCAGCTTCTCGCCCATCTCGCCCAGCTGTGACTGCGACAGCGAACCGATCACGCCACCCACCGACGCCGCAGCGTTGCGTGCCGCCGTGGTCGCGAAAGCCACCTGCATCGCTTTGCGCGTATGGCCTAGCGCGACGTGGCCCATTTCATGGCCGAGCACGCCTTCCACTTCGTTGTCGCTCATCATATCCATCAGACCGCTATAAACGCGGATACAGCCATTGGCCATCGCCCAGGCGTTGACGTCTTTGGTCAGATACACCTTGTAGTTGGCCGGTACGCCGTTGATGTTATCGCCCAGCGCGGCGGCGATTTTGTTCAGCCGCTGCTGATAGCTGCTGTTGGCCGGCGCCAGCTGGTTCTCTTTATCCATCTGGGCACATGACTGATCGCTCAGCTCTTTAACCTGGGCATCATTCAGTGAGTAAGCCTGAAACGCCTGCGCGCCAGACTGCAACAGTGCGTTGTTATCCATTCCTTCGCAGCCGCTCAGCAGCGAAACCATTCCCAGCGCGACAACCATGGCGCGAATTTTCATATCAGCATCCTTTGAGTAACAAGTAGAGAAAACAAACACCTGAAAAACCACGCAGGTGTTTAAACGCATTGGTTATAGCGTGCCAGGGGCGGATTGGCTAGCAGACAGGCCCCGAAATGCAACCCTGAACCGCAGATTTAGCATCCTGATACATGTACTTTTGCCCCGATTTTCATGTACATTGATGTGCGACTTTTTTCTCGCTTCGCCTTATAACTCATTAATTACAATCAGTTAAGCGTGGCGGAGCATTAATCCGACCTGGAGTAGAAGATGCCCTCTCGTAAAGAGCTTGCCAACGCCATTCGCGCGTTAAGTATGGATGCAGTACAGAAAGCGAAATCGGGACATCCGGGTGCCCCAATGGGCATGGCCGATATCGCTGAAGTGCTGTGGCGTGATTTCCTGAACCACAATCCAACTAACCCGCTGTGGGCAGATCGCGACCGTTTCGTGCTGTCCAACGGCCACGGCTCGATGCTGATTTACAGCCTGCTGCACCTCACTGGCTATGACCTGCCGATGAGCGAGCTGCAGAACTTCCGTCAGCTGCACTCTAAAACCCCAGGCCACCCGGAATACGGCTACACCGCAGGCGTAGAAACCACCACCGGCCCACTGGGTCAGGGCATCGCGAACGCCGTGGGCTTCGCCATTGCTGAGCGCACGCTGGCGGCGCAGTTCAACCGTCCGGGCCATGACATCGTAGACCATCACACTTACGTGTTCATGGGCGACGGCTGCATGATGGAAGGCATCTCGCACGAAGTGTGCTCCATCGCCGGTACCCTGAAGCTCGGCAAGCTGGTGGCGTTTTATGACGACAACGGCATCTCTATCGACGGTCACGTGGATGGCTGGTTCACCGACGACACCGCCAAACGCTTCGAAGCCTACGGCTGGCACGTGGTGCGTGGCGTGGACGGTCACGACGCCGACGCGATCAAAAAAGCGGTAGAAGAAGCCAAAGCGGTCACCGACAAGCCATCGCTGCTGATGTGCAAAACCATCATCGGTTTCGGTTCCCCGAACAAAGCCGGTACGCACGATTCGCACGGTGCCCCGCTGGGTGACGACGAAATCGCGCTGACCCGTAAACAGCTGGGCTGGAACTACGCGCCATTTGAGATTCCTTCTGAAATCTACGCACAGTGGGATGCCAAAGAAGCCGGCCAGGCGAAAGAGAAAGCCTGGGACGAGAAGTTTGCTGCTTACGCCGCTGCGCATCCGGAACTGGCCACAGAGTTCAAACGCCGCGTGAACAACGAGCTGCCCGCTAACTGGCAGGCGGAATCGCAGAAGTTCATCGAGCAGCTGCAGGCTAATCCGGCAAAAATCGCCAGCCGTAAAGCATCGCAGAATGCCATCGAAGCTTTCGGTAAGCTGCTGCCGGAATATCTGGGCGGCTCGGCTGACCTGGCACCAAGCAACCTGACCATGTGGTCCGGCTCGAAGCCGATCAATGAAGATGCCGCAGGCAACTACATTCATTACGGCGTGCGTGAGTTTGGTATGACCGCCATCGCCAACGGTATCGCGCTGCACGGTGGCTTCCTGCCGTACACCGCAACCTTCCTGATGTTCGTCGAGTACGCGCGTAACGCGGCACGTATGGCGGCGCTGATGAAAATCCGTCAGGTGATGGTTTATACCCACGACTCTATCGGTCTGGGTGAAGATGGCCCGACGCACCAGCCGGTTGAGCAGATGGCCAGCCTGCGCACCACCCCGAACATGAGCCTGTGGCGTCCGTGTGACCAGGTGGAATCTGCGGTGGCATGGAAATACGCTATCGAGCGCGTTGACGGCCCATCAGCCCTGATCTTCTCGCGTCAGAACCTGGCGCAGCAGGATCGTAGCGCTGAGCAGCTGGCTAACGTGGCGCGCGGTGGTTACGTGCTGAAAGATTGCGACGGCACGCCGGAGCTGATTCTGATTGCGACCGGTTCTGAAGTTGAGCTGGCGGTCGGCGCTTACGAGCAGCTGAGCGCGGAAGGTCGTAAGGTGCGCGTGGTGTCCATGCCGTCTACCGATGCGTTTGATAAGCAGGATGCGGCTTATCGTGAGTCTGTGCTGCCGAAAGCAGTTGGCGCACGCGTTGCTATCGAAGCCGGTATTGCGGATTACTGGTTCAAGTATACCGGCCTGCACGGTGCCATCGTTGGCATGACCACCTTCGGTGAGTCAGCGCCAGCTGAGAAGCTGTTCGAAGAGTTCGGCTTCACCGTGGCCAACGTGGTGAAAACCGCGAAATCGATTCTGTAATTTCGCGTAACCCGTCGCGCCGCTGCGCGTTGTAGCGGCGCGATTCATCGCGCATTTCTGCTGCCATCCTCATGCTTTACCACGCGCAATAAATTGCGCCGCGACACCGATGTGCAGATCGGCGGCCGTGTTATTGCCTGAACCTGAAACGGTTCAATTATTCCTGCAGTAATAATTGTCATTGCCTGAATTTGTGACGCAGATCCAATAATCAGCAGCACAGTTGATCGCAATCATTCCTGTTATTCCTTCCATGCTTTATTCTCGCTGAACCGTTTCAGTTGCAGCCGTGTGCTCTCTGTCAGCAACCGTAACCGGGCAAGAATTCCCTGTACAAAACGCAGCGAAACGCTCAAGGTATTTGGCACGTTTTTTCAGGTGTGGCTGCAGGAAGTGAGATGACCATTCGTATCGCAATAAATGGTTTTGGTCGTATCGGGCGCAACGTGTTGCGTGCGCTGTATGAAACCGGTCGCCGGGCGGAAATCACCGTAGTGGCGATTAACGAACTGGCGGAAGCGGCTGGCATGGCGCATCTGCTGAAGTACGACACCAGCCACGGCCGCTTTGCCTTTGAGGTACGCCAGGAGCGCGATCAGCTGTGGGTTGGCGAAGATACCATCCGTATCCTGCATCAGGCTGAGATTGCCGCGCTGCCGTGGCGCGAGCTGAATGTCGATATCGTGCTGGACTGCACCGGCGTGTACGGCAGCCGCGACGATGGTGAAGCGCATCTGCAGGCTGGCGCGAAGAAAGTGTTGTTCTCGCATCCCGGCGGCAACGATTTGGATGCCACCGTAGTGTTCGGCGTTAACGAACAGGCTCTTAAACAAACTGACCGCATTGTCTCCAACGCATCCTGCACCACCAACTGTATTATTCCGGTGATCAAGCTGCTGGATGACGCCTTTGGCATTGAGTCGGGCACCGTGACCACCATCCACTCGGCGATGCACGATCAGCAGGTGATTGACGCGTATCACAGCGACCTGCGCCGTACCCGTGCCGCCAGTCAGTCGATCATTCCGGTCGATACGCGTCTTGCCGCTGGCATTACCCGTATTTTTCCGAAATTTAACGACCGCTTCGAGGCTATCGCGGTGCGCGTGCCTACGATCAACGTGACCGCCATTGATCTGAGCGTTTCGGTGCGCCAGGCGGTGAAGGCGTGTGAGGTCAACGCGTTGCTGCAAAACGCGTCAGAGGGGGCATTTCGTGGTATAGTTGACTATACGGAATTACCGTTAGTCTCAGTAGATTTTAACCACGATCCGCACAGTGCCATAGTGGACGGCACGCAAACGCGGGTCAGCGGTCACCACCTGATCAAAACCCTGGTCTGGTGTGACAACGAATGGGGCTTTGCTAACCGCATGATCGACACCACGTTAGCAATGGCCGCAAGCGGTTTCAGGTAAGACGCGGACTGCGTCTGGCAAAACTTATGAGAATCAACGAGAGGGTTCACCATGTCTGTAATTAAGATGACCGATCTGGATCTTGCTGGTAAACGCGTTCTGATCCGTGCCGATCTCAACGTACCAGTGAAAGAAGGGAAAGTGACGTCAGATGCACGTATTCGTGCTTCTCTGCCTACCATCGAAGCGGCGTTGAAACAGGGCGCGAAAGTGATGGTTACCTCTCACCTGGGTCGCCCGACCGAAGGTGAATACAACGAAGAGTTCTCCCTCCTGCCGGTTGTTAACTACCTGAAAGAAAAACTGAACGGCACTAACGTGACCCTGGCGAAAGACTACCTCGACGGCGTGGAAGTGGGCGCGGGTGAACTGGTGGTGCTGGAAAACGTTCGCTTCAACAAAGGCGAGAAAAAAGACGACGAAACCCTGTCGAAGAAATATGCCGCGCTGTGTGACGTGTTCGTCATGGATGCATTCGGCACCGCGCACCGCGCGCAGGCGTCCACTCACGGCGTGGGCAAATTCGCTCCTATCGCCTGTGCCGGTCCGCTGCTGTCTGCCGAACTGGAAGCGCTGGGCAAAGTGATGAGCAATCCACAGCGTCCGCTGGTTGCCGTGGTGGGTGGTTCTAAAGTGTCGACCAAATTCGACGTGCTGCAATCGCTGGTGAAAATCGCTGACACCGTGATTGTCGGTGGCGGTATCGCTAACACCTTCGTGGCGATCGACAACAACGTCGGCAAATCGCTGTACGAGCCAGACTTCGTTGAGGCCGCTAAAGGCCTGCGCGACCAGTACGGCATTCCGGTACCGACCGATTCACGCGTCGGCACGGAATTCTCCGAAACTGCCCCGGCAACCGTGAAAAAGGTTTCCGAAGTAGCGGATAACGAAGAAATTATGGACTTCGGTGACGAAACCGCACAGAACATGGCGAAACTGCTGAAAGACGCAAAAACCATTCTGTGGAACGGTCCGGTTGGCGTGTTTGAGTTCCCGAACTTCCGTAAGGGCACCGAAATCGTTGCCAACGCTATCGCAGACAGCGACGCGTTCTCTGTTGCCGGCGGCGGTGATACCCTGGCGGCTATCGACCTGTTCGGTATCGAGGACAAAATCTCCTACATCTCTACCGGTGGCGGTGCGTTCCTCGAGTTCGTGGAAGGCAAAAAACTGCCGGCAGTTGCCATGCTGGAAGAACGCGCGAAGCAGTAATTTTTGGGGGCAGCGCTTCGGCGCTGTCTGAAGGCTTGCCCGCTGTGGGCGAACAGATCGCATTCCCATTGGGGAGTGGACGATAAACGAAACAGGACACAACCATGTCTAAAATTTTTGATTTCGTAAAACCCGGCGTTGTCACTGGTGATGACGTTCAGAAAATCTTCAAAGTAGCGAAAGAAAACAAATTCGCTCTGCCAGCCGTTAACTGCGTCGGCACGGATTCCATCAACGCGGTACTGGAAGCTGCGGCTAAAGTTAAAGCGCCGGTCATCGTTCAGTTCTCCAACGGTGGTGCTGCCTTCATCGCCGGTAAAGGTTTCAAAACCGACAAACCACAGGGCGCTGCGATTTTCGGCGCAATCGCTGGTGCACACCATGTGCATCTGATGGCTGAACAGTACGGCGTGCCAGTAATCCTGCACACCGACCACTGTGCGAAGAAACTGCTGCCGTGGATCGACGGCCTGCTGGATGCTGGTGAAGAGCACTTCAAGAAAACCGGTAAACCTCTGTTCTCCTCACACATGATCGATCTGTCTGAAGAGTCACTGGAAGAGAACATCGAGATTTCTTCTAAATATCTGGCGCGCATGGCGAAACTGGATATGACGCTGGAAATCGAACTGGGCTGCACCGGTGGTGAAGAAGATGGCGTGGACAACAGCCACATGGACGCTTCTGCACTGTACACTCAGCCAGAAGACGTAGATTACGCTTACACCGAGCTGAGCAAAATCAGCCCGCGTTTCACCATCGCTGCGTCCTTCGGTAACGTGCACGGCGTGTACAAGCCAGGCAACGTGAAACTGACTCCAACCATTCTGCGTGATTCGCAGAAATACGTTTCAGAGAAACACGGCCTGCCGCACAACGCGCTGGACTTCGTGTTCCACGGCGGTTCCGGTTCTTCTGCTGCAGAAATCGAAGAGTCTATCAGCTACGGCGTGATCAAGATGAACATCGATACCGATACCCAGTGGGCAACCTGGGACGGCATCCTGCAGTACTACAAAACCAACGAAGCGTACCTGCAGGGTCAGCTTGGCAACCCGAACGGTGCTGACAGCCCGAACAAAAAATACTACGATCCACGCGTCTGGCTGCGTGCGGCACAATCTTCCATGGTTGTGCGCTTAGAGCAGGCTTTCAAAGAGCTGAACGCTGTCGACGTACTGTAATTTTTGCTTACCGTACAAAAAAGGCCCGAAAGGGCCTTTTTTTATGCGTCCTGTCTGGAAATCCCGGTTTATACAGCACATTTTTGGCGCTTCGCCCCATTATTGTTTACCCTTGTACTCGGGAGTGTCGGATTGAATCTGGCAGTTTTTGTACTTTCCTGCGGGAAACTCAACAACAGGGCTAACAAATGGAAGATCTTAACGTCGTTGACGGCATTAACAATGCAGGTGGCTGGCTGGTGCGCAACCAGGCGCTGATCCTCAGCTATGCGGTGAACATCGTGGCGGCTATCGCCATCATTATTGTCGGGATGATTATCGCGCGCGTGGTATCGAACGGCGTCAATCGCCTGCTGGTCGCGCGTCATATTGATGCCACCGTGGCTGATTTCCTCTCGGCGCTGGTGCGCTACGGTATTATTGCCTTCACGATTATTGCCGCGCTGGGCCGCGTCGGCGTGCAGACTGCCTCGGTGATCGCCGTGCTCGGTGCTGCCGGTCTGGCCGTCGGTCTGGCACTGCAGGGGTCGCTCTCCAACCTGGCGGCAGGCGTACTGCTGGTGACCTTCCGTCCATTCCGCACCGGTGAGTTCGTCGATCTCGGTGGCGTGATGGGGACCGTACAGAATGTACAGATCTTCTCGACCACGCTGAAAACCGCTGACGGCAAAATCGTGGTGGTGCCAAACGGCAAAATCATCGCCGGCAACATCGTTAACTTTTCGCGCGAACCTATCCGCCGCAACGAGTTCATTATTGGCGTCGCCTACGATGCGGATGTCGATCAGGTGATCGATCTGCTGCGTGAAGTGGTGGAAGCGGACGAGCGCGTGCTGAAAGATCTGGGTATTCAGATTGGCCTGAACGAACTGGCGGCTTCGTCGCTGAACTTTGTGGTGCGCTGCTGGAGCAAAAGCGGTGATCTGCAGAACGTCTACTGGGATCTGATGAAGAACTTCAAGCGCACCCTGGATGCGCACGGTATCGGTATTCCTTATCCGCAGATGGACGTGCACCTGCATCAGGTGCAGAGCGAGGCGCAGCAGTCTGCGCGCAGCGAGTAAGTTATCAGGGCACCGGCGGGTGCCCTTGCTTTATCAGTTCCGCTAATGACCGATTAATTCTTTCCATTTCCGCTAATATCCGCACTTCACTATACTGCCCAGCAACACCCCTTTTTCAGGAACTCTTCCGTGTTATCTGTTTACTTACAAGGGCTTGCCCTTGGTGCTGCGTTGATCCTGCCGTTAGGCCCGCAAAATGCCTTTGTCCTGAACCAGGGCATTAAGCGCCATTACCATTTGATGACCGCATCGTTGTGCACACTGAGCGATATTGCGCTGATCTGTGGCGGAATATTTGGCGGCAGCGCACTGTTGCAGCAGTCACCGGTTCTGCTGATGCTGATCACCTGGGCTGGCGTGGCGTTTCTGCTGTGGTACGGCTGGGGCGCGCTGCGCAGTGCCTGGCAGGGCGATGTCACGCTGGCGTCAGAGGCGGCGCTGAAGCAGGGGCGCTGGCGCATTGTCGCCACTATGCTGGCGGTGACCTGGCTCAATCCGCATGTCTATCTCGACACCTTCGTGGTGCTCGGCAGCCTCGGCAGTCAGCTGCCGTCGGCGGAGGCGCGCCGCTGGTTCGCTTTCGGCACCGCCAGCGCCTCGCTGCTGTGGTTTTTCGGTCTGGCGCTGCTGGCCGCCTGGCTGTCGCCGCGCCTGCGCACCGTGCGCGCGCAGCGCATCATTAATCTGCTGGTGGGCGGCGTAATGTGGTTTATCGCCCTGCAGCTGGCGCGTCAGGGCATCGCCGGCTGGTGATGCACATGCAGGCCGTAAAGCGCGGGCAGGGCGCCTGCGCTGGCCAGCAGCTCCAGCCGAATCTGGCGGAACGCGGTATCCGGGGGCAGCGCATGATGGCACAGCGAGTGATGATTATCGCTGACCGCGGCCAGCAGCGTGTCATCCAGCCACAGGCGATAGTGGGTAGTGCAGTGCGGCGTCACCGCCTGCGCATGGCCCATCTGCACCGTTTCCATCGCATGATCGAAATCGTTATCGAACAGCAACGTAATCTGGCTGGCGCGCTGCGCGTCCGGCCACTGCCAGCACACCCACGGCTGGCAATCGTCCGCTGCCGGCAGCCAGCCGTTGGTGTGACTTTCCGGCCGCAGTTTACCGTTGAGCAAATAGTCGCAGTGCCACAGCCGCAGCGGTGTCGCCAGACTAAACGCGATCAGGATCTGATTGGGCGCGCGGCGCGGTAGCCAGAAATCAAACTCTTCCACGCCGTAATCGCCGTCGTTTATCTGCCGGGTGCGTTTCGCGACGCGCGGATTGAGGCTGTTGAAGACCATCATAATGCCCGGCAGGCGCTGGCGGGTGAGCGCCACTTCAACCGCCGGATTTTCTTCAAAGGCGATAAACAGGTAACGATCGCACTCCGCACGGTAGTCAAACGGCAGCGAATACGCCTCTTCACCGCTAATCTGCAGGCTGTGTGTGGCCAGCAGCCGATCGCCGCAGGTATTGGCCGGATTGTCGCTGGTCAGCAGTGAAACCTGCAGCGTCTGCGCGGATGACGCCCGCAGCCGCACCGTCAGCGCCGGCAGGCGTTCTCCGGCTTTAAGCGGCAGCAGCAGGGCGCAGCGTGAGGTAAGGGCGTGCCAGCCGCCATCCGCGGGCAGGGCGTGCAGCGCGAAGGTGCTGCTGGCGCTGACCTGAGCGGCACCGGCCGGATGCGCCAGCTGCTGACGCGGAATGTACGCGCCGTGGCGCAGCAGCTGTTGCTGCAGCTGACCAATATGCTCCGGCTGCGCCAGCTGACGCGGTGTCTGGTTATGCTGCTGACACAGCGCCGCCGCGCGGCCCACCACTTCGCCCAGCACGCCACAGGTGCACATCACGCGCGCGCTGCCAAAGGCTACGTGCGTGGCAGAGATAAGCCGGCCGGTCAGCAGCAGATTATCCAGCGACTGGCTGTACAGCGCCCGAAACGGAATGGTGTAAGTGCCTTTGCTGTGGAACTGGCGGCAGCCGTCGTGAGCGCTGTACACGCCGTCGGCCGGATGCAGGTCAATCGACCAGCCGCCGTAGGCCACCGCATCGTAGTGGTCGCGCTGTGCGATGATATCCTGCTGACACAGCAGGGTGTCGCCGAGAAAGCGTCGGCTCTCGCGCTTGCCGGGAATCAGCCCGACCCATTCAATGGTCAGCGTGTCGGCATCGGCAAACTCGCCGGAGTTTTTGATGTAATCCCACACGCCCCAGACAATTTTCCACAGCTCCCACTTGATGGTTTCGCTTTCATGCACGGTATCCAGCCGGCCGCCCCACTCAAGCCACCACAGATCGCAGCCGTTGAGATCGGAGCTCAGGCGTTTATAGCGCGGAATGGCGGTGATCTCTTTCAGGGCGAAGGAGGGCGGTACAAAGCGCACCGGCTGCGCGCTGCGTTTGGTATAAAAATAAATCGAGTGGCCGAGCTTGTGGCCAAACTGCTCGCCCGGCGCCATTTTTTCGCCAAACTCCTGCGGTGATTCTGCGCCCACACGGTGCGCAGCCCCGGCCAGATAGCCGAGCACGCCGTCGCCGCTGGCATCAATAAACTGGCCGGCCGTCACGCGATAGCGGGTCTGATTGATGGCGTTGAAAGCCTGAACCGCCTGCAGGCGCTGCGCAGATTTTTCGATGTCGCTGACCACGGTATTGAGCAGCAGCGTCAGGCGCGGCTGCGCCTGCACGATGTCCAGCAGCACCATGTCGAACAGCACCGGGTTGCCCTCTTTGTTGCGCCAGAGGTTCTCCTCCATGATCTCGCCCATGATGCCGCCTTCACGCGCCCAGCGGTTGTTATTACCCATATGCGACGTCGCGCCGTTGGCCCACAGCCGCACTTCGCTGGAGGCGTTGCCGCCGGGGACCGGGCGATCCTGAATCAGCACCACCTGCTGGCCCGCGCGTGCCGCAGCCAGCGCGGCGCACACGCCAGCCAGACCGCCGCCGGCGACCAGCACATCGGCGTTTAACGACTGCAACGGAAAGGCACGCGCGGCCTGAGAAGAGAAAGTTTGCATCATGAGGTTACTCCCGCCTGAAGGCTGCTAAGATTGAATTTTTACCGTCACAAGGTGATTTATGTCTTCGCAACCCAACCAGAGCCTGATTGACGGAATTCGCTGCCTGCAATATCTGGTATCCAGTGACAAAGCGGTCGGCGGCCGTGAACTGGCGCGCCAGATGGGGATGAACAGCACGCGGGTAAACCGTCTGCTGATGACCATGGCGTCCATCGGCCTGACGATTCAGGATGAACACCGGCGCTATCTGCCGGGCCCGGGCATTCATGCGCTGGCGGCGCAGGCCATTCGTGGATCGTCGCTGTTTGCTTCGGCACTGCCGCAGCTGGAGGCGCACGCGCCGCGCGATATCGTGGTGGCGCTTGGCGTGCTGTGGGAGGACCAGGTCATCTACATCTGGCACTCGGAGCCCGGCGAGCGTACCAGTACCAGCCAGGCGCTGGCCGGATTCCGCATGCTGCCAGCGTGGCAGTCGGTGATTGGCGTCGCGCTGCTGGCGGCGGAGAGTGACGAGGTGCTGCGGCCACGCTTCAGTGACGAACAGTGGGCGCAGATTGCGCCGCTGCTGGCGCGCAAACGCACCGGGGATTATCTGGTGTGGCATCGCGAGGACGGCGAAATCAGTATGGCGCAGCCGATCAATAACAACCGCGCGGCGCTGGCCTTCGCCAAAATCTGGCAGGCCGATGAGGCCCAGCTGGCGCAGCGTCTGCAACAGCTGCACGCGCTGGCGAAACGGCTCATCAGCGCGCGCTGACATGGTCAATTTTTCCTACTACAAACAGATAGCTGCAGATGCCAATAGCGGCCAGCACGGCGATAAAGGCCAGCGCCGGCGCGAAGTTGCTGCCGTCAATCAAAGCACCGATGGCGATCGGCACCACGATGGATGACAGCGCGCCGGTAAAGTTAAACACGCCGCCGGCCAGACCGATCAGATGGCGCGGCGCCAGCGTGGTAACAAACACCCAGGTGATGGTCGCCAGGCCATTGCCAAAAAACGCCAGCGACATAAACAGGATGATCAGCCGCGAATCTTCGGTGTAGTTAGCACCAAGGATGAACAGCGTGAGGAACAGGCCGAGGATCACCGGCAGCTTGCGCGCCACGCTGGCTGACACGCCGCGCCGGATCATGCGGTCTGAGGCAAAGCCGGCCAGCAGTACGCCACAAAACGCCGCGAAGTAGGGCAGCGACGCCACATAGCCGCTCTTGATAAAGTCCATGTGGCGATACTCCACCAGATAGGTAGGAAACCAGGTGAGGAAAAACCAGAAGGTCGCCGAGATGGTGAACTGGCCAATATAGATGCCGACCAGCTTGCGGCTGCGAAACATCTGCGCCAGATCGGCCCAGCGTGCACGCGGCTGCTGCCTGCCCTGGCGGTTTTCCAGCAGTGCGCCGTTGTCACGCAGATAGTTAAGTTCAGCCTCTGATACACCTTTGTGCTGGTTCGGCTCGCGATACAGCAGATACCACACCAGCGCCCAAATCATGCCCGCCACGCCGGTAATCAGAAACAGCCCGCGCCAGCCAAACGCAGCCTGCACGTGAAACAGCAGCGGCGTCATACAGGCGAGGCCAACAAACTGTGCGGACGAGTAGATGCCAATTGCACTGGCACGCTCCTGCTCTGGGAACCAGCTGGAAATCACCCGATTGTTAGCCGGCATCACCGGCGCCTCGAAGGCACCCACGCCGAGGCGCAGACCGAACAGCGCGCCGAAGCTGCTGGCAAAAGCGTGCAGTGCGGTGATCAGCGACCAGGCAAACAGCCCCGCGCCGTATACCAGCCGCGCGCCGAGACGATCGATCAGGAATCCGCCGGGAATTTGCAGCGCCGCATAGATCCAGCCGAACGCCGAGAAGATCAGCCCCATCTCCAGCGGCGTGAAGCGCAGTTCACCGGCCATCTGCGTGGCGGCCACCGACAGGTTGGTGCGATCCATGTAGTTAATGATGATGTTGATAAACACCAGGGCCAGCATCATAAAGCGTGTGCGTCCGGCTCGCACGCTGACCGCGCTTTGGCTAAGTGGCTGTTCTGTCATAATACAACTCTCCCGAGGGGCAGAAGTGTTTCTTTAATAGAAACGCAGGCGGCGCTTTTCAGCGAATCTGTAGCGATAAATTTGCGATCGCGGATACGTTAAACCTGAGCAAAGCCGAACTTTTTGCTAATTTCAAACTCAGACCATCACGCATAGTAATGTGTTTTGGGTTTCGCCATAGTGGCGACCTGAAATTGAACCCTTCAAGGAGGACTTTCGTGAAACTGAAAGCACTGGCGCTGGCCGCCGTAATGAGCACGGGCGCACTGTCCGGTCTGGTCCAGGCGGGAGAAGTGCCGAACGGACCGCACGTGGTGACATCAGGACAGGCCAGCGTGGATGCCCGTCCGGATATGGCTACACTCTCCATCGTGGTGAATGTTTCGTCGAAAGACGCGGCGGATGCAAAGAAACAGGCTGACGACCGCGTGGCGCAATATTTTGATTTCCTGCAAAAGAACGGCATCGAGAAGAAAGATATTGATGCGGCTAATCTCAGCACCCAGCCGGAGTATGACTACACCAAAGAGGGTAAATCGGTGCTGAAAGGCTACCGTGCGGTGCGTCAGGTTGAAGTAACGCTGCGCCAGCTGGATAAGCTGAATGAGCTGCTGGACGGCGCGCTGAAGTCGGGCCTGAATGAGATTCGTTCTGTTGAGCTGGGCGTGGCTAACGCGGACAGCTACAAAGATCAGGCGCGTAAAGCGGCGATTGCCAATGCCACACAGCAGGCGAGCGCCCTTGCGGAAGGCTTCAATGCCAAACTGGGCTCGGTGTACAGCATTCGCTATCACGTGGCTAACTATCAGCCGATGCCGATGGCGCGCATGTACAAAGCGGCCGGTGCCGCGGCGGACACCACCGCGCAGCAGACCTACGAGCAGCAGAGCATCCATTTTGACGATCAGGTGGATGTGGTCTTCGAAATCAAACCGAATACCGCGCAGTAAGTTAGCCTGTAAAATTGTAGCGGCGCGATTCATCGCGCTTTCCAGCAGCAGAACCGCTGTTAAAACGCGCGATGAATCGCGCCGCTACGACTGTTGTGCGCTAATCTGAACGGCGCTAGGCCGCAACTTCATCCTGGCGCAATACGCGGTGGCCGTGGGCAATCAGCGCATCGGTCACGCTGCGCATCAGACGGCTTTCCGGCGCGAAACGGTGCCAGTACAGCATCCGGCGCTGATACAGACCCGGCGTCAAATCAACCAGCTCTCCCTGCGCCAGCTCGCGCTCAATCTGCAGGTGCGGAATCATACAGCACACCGATCCCTGACGCGCCAGCTGCACAAAAGCCTCTGATGAGTTCACGATGTGGCACGGCACGCTGCCCGGCGATAAATCAAAGTTCTGCTGCAAAAAGGCCTGATGCATATCGTCGAGGTGATCAAACGCCACCGCCGGGGCTTTCAGCAGCGCCGAGCGCGTCACGCCATTGGGGAAATAGCGCGCGGCAAACTCCGGCGAGGCGCAGAACAGATAGTCCAGCGCACCCAGCTGATCCACCAGACAGCTTGGCAACGGCTGCGGCTGGATACTCACCGCGCCGACCACTTCACCGCGCCGTAAACGCTCCTGCGTGCGGGTTTCATCTTCCACCTGCAGATTCAGGCGCACCGGCGAGTCGGCCAGCACATCTTTCAGCGCCGGCAGCAGCCAGGTAGCAAGACTGTCGGCGTTCACCGCCAGCGACAGCAGCAGCGGCGTGGTGCCACCGTTATCATCGCCCAGCCACTCCTCTTCCAGCAGCTCCACCTGATGCAGCAGCGCCAGCAATTTTTGTCCCTGCTCGGTCGGGCGCGGCGGCACGGTACGCACCAGCAGCGGCTGACCAAATAAGTTTTCCAGCTGTTTAATGCGCTGCGACACCGCAGACTGCGTGATGCACAGCTTCTGGGCGGCACGCTCAAAGCCGCGTTCGCGAATCACAGCATCCAGCGCCTGAAGCGTTCGATAATCCGGGCGTTTCATTGTTGTTCTCTCTCGTTCAGGGTGGAAACTACTATGCCATAAAACGGCGAAGCTGTGCGGCCGACGCGTTTTTGCGGGCTGGCTTCCAAAGGCTTACATCCAACGTCGGTCAGCCGCGCTTTTTGACAGCGCCTTGTTTTATACTACGCGCACTTCGATGTCGCACAGGTTTTAAACATACCATGACCCAGGATGAACTGAAAAAAGCGGTAGGTTGGGCAGCGCTGCAGTACGTGCAGCCAGGCACCATTGTTGGCGTAGGCACCGGTTCAACGGCGGCGCACTTTATTGACGCGCTTGGTACCATCAGGGATCAGATCGAGGGCGCGGTTTCCAGTTCGGAAGCCTCAACCGAAAAGCTCAAATCGCTGGGCATTCCGGTGTTCGATCTCAACAACGTGGATGCGCTGTCGGTGTATGTCGACGGGGCTGATGAGATCAATCCACAGATGCAGATGATCAAGGGCGGCGGCGCAGCGCTGACGCGCGAGAAAATTGTCGCGGCGGTGGCGCAGAAATTTATCTGCATCGCGGATGCGTCCAAACAAGTCGATGTGCTGGGCAACTTCCCGCTTCCGGTGGAGGTGATTCCGATGGCACGCGCTTATGTGGCGCGGGAGCTGGTGAAGCTGGGCGGCCTGCCGGAGTATCGTCAGCACGTGATTACGGATAACGGCAACATTATTCTCGACGTACATAATCTGCGCATCCTTGACCCGATTGCGCTGGAAAAAACCATCAATGCGCTGCCGGGCGTCGTCACCGTGGGGCTGTTTGCCGCACGCGGAGCGGATATCGCGCTGATTGGTACGCCGGACGGCGTGAAAACCATCACCAATTGATCTCACCGGCGCGCCGCCAGCGCCGGTTATTTCCATCCGCAAAACATCTTTTCTTGCTGCAGTGAAATTTGGTGACTTATGTCACAAATGATTCATCAACAGCAGGTTCGTACTTTGCGCTCTCGTCATCTCACGATTTTGTGTGGATTTGTGTTGTCTGCACGTGGGCGCGTGCTAGCGTGCAGGCAATCGTTTGTATTGCCGCGCCGGAAAATTTTGATATTTTGACAGAAGGCTACCTTATGGTAGTCCTCGTTGAATTCTGAATAGGGTCGGGAAATGGCAAAGGTATCACTGGAAAAAGACAAGATTAAGTTCCTGCTGGTGGAAGGCGTTCACCAGAGTGCGCTGGATAATCTGCGCGCCGCAGGTTACACCAACATCGAGTTCCACAAAGGCGCACTGGATGCTGAGACGCTGAAGTCCTCCATCCGCGATGCCCACTTCATTGGTATCCGTTCCCGTACCCAACTGACTGAAGAGATCTTCGCGGCAGCTGAAAAGCTGGTGGCGGTGGGCTGCTTCTGTATTGGTACTAACCAGGTTGATCTCAGCGCGGCAGCGAAACGCGGCGTGCCGGTGTTCAACGCCCCGTTCTCCAATACCCGTTCGGTCGCGGAACTGGTGATCGGCGAAATGCTGCTGATGCTGCGCGGCATTCCGGAAGCCAATGCCAAAGCACACCGCGGCATCTGGAATAAAATCGCCACCGGTTCGTACGAAGCGCGTGGTAAGAAGCTGGGTATCATTGGCTACGGCCATATCGGGATGCAGCTCGGCGTGTTGGCGGAAAGCCTCGGCATGCACGTATTTTTCTACGATATCGAAAACAAGCTGCCGCTGGGCAATGCCACCCAGGTGCGCCATCTCTCTGACCTGCTGAACATGAGTGATGTGGTCAGCCTGCACGTGCCGGAAACGCCGTCTACGCAGAACATGATTGGCAGCGAAGAGCTGGCGCTGATGAAGCCCGGCGCGCTGTTGATCAACGCCGCGCGCGGCACCGTGATCGACATCCCGGCGCTGTGTAATGCGCTGGCCAGCAAACATCTCGCCGGTGCCGCCATCGACGTCTTCCCGGTTGAACCTGCAACCAACAGCGATCCGTTTAACTCGCCGCTGTGCGAATTCGACAACGTGATCCTGACGCCGCACATCGGCGGATCAACGCAGGAAGCGCAGGAGAACATCGGTCTGGAAGTGTCTGGCAAGCTGGCCAAGTACTCTGACAACGGCTCGACGCTCTCCGCAGTAAACTTCCCGGAAGTCTCGCTGCCGATGCACGCTGCCAGCGCCAGCCGCCTGCTGCACATCCATGAAAACCGCCCGGGCGTGCTGACCGCCATCAACCAGATCTTTGCCGAGCAGGGCATCAACATTGCCGCTCAGTATCTGCAAACCTCGCCAGTGATGGGTTATGTGGTTATCGATATTGATGCCGAAGAAGATGTGGCCGAGAAAGCGCTGCAACTGATGAAGGCGATTCCAGGCACCATTCGCGCCCGTCTGCTGTACTGACAGTGCAGGGCGCCGCTGGGCGCCCTGTCTTTATCCCGCCAGCGTTTCCCACTGCCACAGCTTTGACGGCGTGAGAATCGCCGGCAATGGCACATCCCAGGCCGCCACCGGCAGCGCATCGACGCGCTGGCAGTCGTGCGCAATACCCAGCGGTAAAAAGCCATGCTGCTGCCAGTGCTGTAGCGTGCGATCGTAAAAACCCCCGCCCATGCCTAAGCGTTGTCCCTGCGCGTCAAACGCCACCAGCGGTACCAGCATCACATCCAGCTGATCGAGTGTCGCCAGCTGCGTAATATCCAGCGGCGGCTCAGGGATGCGAAGCTTGTTAGGCCGCAGCGGGGTTTCTGGCGTGTAGCGCAAAAAAAGCAGGTGACCGGGCGCAAACGGGTGCAGCACCGGCAGAAAGACCTGCTTCTTTTGCTGCCACAGTTTGGCAATCAGCGGTCGGGTATTGATTTCGCCATCGACGGAGAGAAACAGCGCGATGCGTTGCGCGCTGGCCAGCGGGGCAAAATTAATGGCATGTTCAGCCAGCAGATCGGCGGCCTCAACCTGTTGCTCAGGCGTAAGATTGCGGCGCAGATGGCGCACATGCTGACGAATATCCTGACGGTCGAGAAGAGAAGGTGCTGGCATGATGTCCCCGGCTGATAAGGCTGTTGATAGCCACATTATCACACCGGGAATAACAGGGTGGAACTAAGAGGAGATCTCCGAGATGCCGCCGCAGGCTGTAACCCTTGAACCCTTGGTTCAAGGTGAGTATGCCGTCGTAACCATCAGGCTTCTCGGACGGACCGAGCATGCTCACAGGTTACAGAGCGTCACACTCTGTTGGTATGAAATATCGGCTCAGGGGACTGGCCCGCTTGCAAACATCTCAGAGAAAATTGACTTCACCGTTACTCTAACACGAGTACCGTGAAGTGTTATTCGAATTTAGGGCCCTGACGTTCAGTTATGCGACCTTGCTCAACTAATGCCTGCTCAATGGTCTGCTGCAGCATACGGATGCGTTGTTCCATATTGGCTGCGTAATCGCGCGTTTTACCTTTCTCTTGTGCCAGCTCGTGGCAAATGTTTAACGCGGCGATGAACACCAGCTGCTCTGTATTTGTGACTCTAGTGCGAACTTTTAAATCTTGCAACCGTTGATTGAGATCCTCTGCGGCCAGATTCAGCGCATCTTGCTGTTCAGGCGGACAATTCACTCTCAATGAACGACCAAAAATCTGAATATCTACCGGTTGTGCAGACATGCCACCATCCTGACTGATTACTTCGTTCGCATCTCCCTTACCTGTCAATGGGTTGGGAGGTGCGCAACTATATAGACCCGCGTGATAAGTTACAACCCCTTTTCTGGAAACCCTGAGGCACCTGGTGGTAGCATAACACGAACTTATTCTGCCAACGACGACCAAAGCTTATGTCTTTACAGAACGCAACACCCACTTACAACGCGCTGGCCGCGGCACTTTCCCAGCAGGGCATAGGCATGACGCCCGCCGAGATGCACGGACTGCTGTGTGGCATTCTGTGCGGCGGCAATCAGGACAGCAGCTGGAAAACCCTGGTGCATGACCTGACTAACGAAGGCATGGCGTTCTCGCAAAGCCTATCGCAGCCGCTGCAGGCGCTGCATGAAAACCTGGCCAACACGCTGGATGAAGAGGGTTTCCTGTTCCAGCTGATGCTGCCGGATGAGGAGGACATCACGGTGTTCGATCGTGCTGACGCGCTAGCCGGCTGGGTCAATCACTTCCTGCTGGGCCTGGGCGTGACGCAGCCGAAGCTGGACAAAGTGACCGGTGAGACCGGCGAAGCGATTGACGATCTGCGCACCATTGCGCAACTTGGCTACGATGAAGATGAAGATCAGGAAGAGCTCGAACAGTCGCTGGAAGAGGTGATTGAGTACGTGCGCGTTGCCGCGCTGCTGTGCCATGACACCTTCACCCGGCCACACACGCCGACCGCACCGGAAGTGCAAAAACCTACGCTACACTAAGCGCGTCATCGTGGGCAGGTCGCTGCCCGTTTTCTACAGGGAGTGCAAATATGATTACACTGGAAACTTTCCGGCAACGTCGTCAGGCGCTGATCGCCCGCATGGCGCCCGGCAGCGCGGCTTTGATTTTTGCTGCACCTGAAGTGACGCGCAGCAACGACACCGAATATCCCTTTCGCCAGAACAGCGATTTCTGGTACTTCACCGGCTTCAACGAGCCGCAGGCGCTGCTGGTATTAATCAAGAGCGATGACAATCATAACCACAGCGTGCTGTTTAACCGCGTACGCGACCTGACGGCCGAGATCTGGTTCGGGCGTCGGCTTGGTCAGGAAGCCGCACCGGCGAAGCTGGGCGTTGACCGCGCGCTGCCGTGGGATGCGATTGACGAGCAGCTGCACCAGCTGCTCAACGGACTCGACGTGGTCTATCACGCACAGGGTGAATACGCGGAAGCGGATACGCTGGTGTTCAGCGCGCTGGAGAAACTGCGCCGCGGTTTCCGGCAAAACCTCAGCGCGCCGGCGACGCTGACCGACTGGCGTCCCTGGGTGCATGAGATGCGCCTGTTTAAAAGCGAAGACGAGATCGCCATTCTGCGCCGCGCAGGAAAAATCAGCGCGCTGGCACATACCCGTGCGATGCAGGCGTGCCGTCCCGGCATGTTTGAATATCAACTGGAAGGCGAAATCCATCACGAATTCACCCGCCACGGCGCGCGCTTTCCGTCTTACAACACCATCGTGGGCTCCGGTGAGAACGGCTGCATTTTGCACTACACCGAAAACGAAAGCGAAATGCGCGACGGCGATCTGGTGCTGATTGATGCCGGTTGCGAATTCCATGGCTACGCCGGCGATATCACCCGCACTTTCCCGGTAAACGGTAAATTCAGCCAGCCGCAGCGCGAGATCTACGACATCGTGCTCGCCTCGCTGTATAAGGCGCTGTCGATGTTCCGCCCGGGCATCAGCATCCATGAAGTCAACGACGAAGTGGTGCGCATCATGATCACCGGTCTGGTCGATCTGGGAATACTGGAAGGCAATATCGATACGCTGTTTGAAGAGCAGGCGCACCGTCCGTTCTTTATGCACGGTCTTGGGCACTGGCTGGGGCTGGACGTGCATGACGTCGGCCACTACGGCACGCCCAGCCGCGACCGCCTGCTTGAACCCGGCATGGTGCTCACCGTTGAACCGGGCCTGTATATCGCGCCGGATGCCAAAGTGCCGGCGCAGTATCGCGGCATCGGTATCCGTATCGAAGACGACATCGTCATCACCGCCGACGGTAATGAAAACCTGACCGACAGCGTGGTAAAAGACGCTGAGGCGATCGAAGCACTGATGGCGGCGGCGCGCGGCGTATGAGTATCCTGATTGCAGGCGGCGGCATGACCGGCGCCACGCTGGCACTGGCGATTTCGCATCTGACGCAGGGCCAGTTGCCGGTGACGCTGATTGAACGTCATCAGCCGGACAGCCGCGCGCACCCGGGCTTTGACGGGCGCGCCATCGCGCTGGCGGCGGGCACCTGTCAGCAGCTGGCGGAAATTGACCTGTGGCGTTCGCTGGCGGATTGCGCCACGCCCATTACCCACATCCACGTTTCCGATCGCGGGCACAGCGGGTTTGTTCAGCTGCAGGCTGAGGATTATCAGCTGTCGGCGTTGGGCAACGTGGTCGAGCTGTATGACGTGGGACAGTGCCTGTTTAAACGTCTGCGTGAGGCACCCGGCGTGACGCTGTGCTGCCCGGATCATGTGACCTCAGTAACCCGCAGCGCCGATAGCGTGCAGGCGACGCTCAGCAGCGGCGCAACGTTACAGGGCGCGCTGCTGGTGGCCGCTGACGGCGCACGCTCGCCGCTGGCGGCATCCTGCGGCATTCGCTGGCAGCGCGACGACTACCAGCAGCTGGCGGTGATTGCCAACGTCGCGACGCAGTTGCCGCATCAGGGTCGCGCGTTTGAGCGCTTCACCCGGCATGGCCCGCTGGCGCTGCTGCCGATGTCCGGCAACCGTCTGTCGCTGGTGTGGTGTCATCCGGCGGCGGCCGAAGCCACGGTTAAGCAGTGGGACGATGCCACCTTCCTGCATGAATTACAGCGCGCCTTTGGCTGGCGGCTGGGGCGCTTTACTCACGCCGGCCAGCGCGAAATCTATCCGCTGGCGCTGCAGACCGCAGAGCGTCAGGTGACGCACCGGCTGGCACTGGTCGGCAATGCGGCGCAGACGCTGCATCCGATCGCCGGGCAGGGCTTTAACCTCGGACTGCGCGATGTGATGTCGCTGGCGGAAACCCTTGCGGCGGCGCATCGTTACCAGCAGGATCCGGGCAGCCACGCGGTGTTGCACCATTTTGCTGCGCGCCGCCAGCCGGATCGCGTGGCGACCATTGGCGTCACCGACGGTCTGGTGCGGCTGTTCGCCAACCGTTATGCCCCGCTGGTGGCAGGACGAAATCTTGGGCTGGTGGCAATGGACCACCTGCCATGGCTGCGAAACCCACTTGCCGTGCGCACGCTCGGCTGGGTTAAGCGTTAAGCATGAATTAAGGGGCAGCAATGCAAACATTTGATGTGGCGATTGCCGGGGGCGGCATGGTCGGTCTGGCGGTGGCCTGTGGCTTACAGGGCAGCGGCCTGCGCGTTGCGGTGCTGGAAAAAGCGCCTGAGCCACAATTTGATGCGGCGGCGCCAGCGTCGGTTCGCGTCTCGGCCATCAACGCCGCCAGCGAGCGTCTGCTGCAAAAACTTGATGTCTGGTCCACCATTCTCGCGCTGCGCGCCAGCGCGTATCACGGCATGGAAGTGTGGGATCAGGACAGCTTTGGCTCGATCAGCTTTGATGACGAGCAGCAGGGGCTGTCGCACCTCGGACATATCATTGAAAACGAGGTGATTCACAGTGCACTGTGGCAGCGCGCCAGTCAGTGCAGCGACGTGACGCTGATTGCGCCGGCTCAGCTGCAGCAGGTGGCGTTTGGCGATAACGAAGCCTTTATTACCCTGCAGGATGGCAGCATGATGAGCGCGCGCCTGCTGATTGCTGCGGACGGGGCCAACTCGTGGCTGCGTGACAAAGCGGATATCCCGATCACCTTCTGGGATTACGAACATCACGCGCTGGTGGCCAATGTACGCACCGATATGCCGCACGATGCCATCGCGCGCCAGGTGTTCCACGGCGACGGCATTCTGGCCTTCCTGCCGATGCAGAATCCGCACCTGTGTTCCATCGTCTGGTCGCTGTCACCGCAGGAAGCGGCGCGACTGCAATCCATGCCGGAAGCGCTGTTTAACCAGCAGTTGTCGGTGGCATTCGATATGCGCCTTGGTCTGTGCCAGGTGGAAAGCGAACGTAAAACTTTCCCGCTGACGGCGCGTTACGCCCGCAACTTTGCTGCGCACCGGCTGGCGCTGGTGGGCGATGCGGCGCATACCATCCATCCGCTGGCCGGGCAGGGGGTTAACCTCGGCTTTATGGATGCCGCCGAGCTGATTGGCGAAATCCGCCGTCTGCATCAGCAGGGCAAAGATATCGGCCAGCATCTCTATTTGCGGCGTTATGAACGCAGCCGCAAGCACAGCGCAGCGCTGATGCTGGCTGGAATGCAGGGTTTCCGTGAGCTGTTTGCCGGGCACCATCCGGCGAAAAAACTGCTGCGCGACGTCGGGCTGAAGCTGGCCGACACGCTGCCTGGCGTGAAGCCGTTACTGCTGAAGCAGGCTATGGGCCTCAACGACCTGCCCGGCTGGATCCGCTAACCCTCCTTATTACGGCACCCTTTCAGGTGCCGTTTTTCCTGCACTGACGTTACGCGATCGCCCTCAAGGGTGGGCGTGGCAGTCGGCTGCCGCTCATGAATCACCGAACTGCACAGCGTTGTAGCCATCCATCGCGACCCTGTTCGCACCCGGTAACGTCACTGCAAAACCCGCCCCGGCACCATTATTGTGCATCGCTGCACCCAAATTGCCCTTCATTTGATTTATTCTAATTTCAGGTCTCAAATCGCATTACTTTAACTAATCCTAAATGCTTTTCGCACCCGAACCATTTCCCTTGTCTGCGGCACGGCTTCCATTATTCGGCTGAATTACTGCGCAACAGGTGAATTATATGCGCGGTAAATCACATAAATGCAGTGAGATGTGCTGGCGTGGCTGCCGGGGCAGCCCAAAGGATGATAAGGTTTCACCCTCGTTTTCCTTATGGTTAATTGCCGGATTCGGTGGTAACTTCAGCGTAAAGAGAACGTTTGCGTCGCTCAAAACTGACGGCGCAGGCGCGTCACACTCACTTGTCTTCACAGGATGGTTATGACTCAGCAAACGCCTCTATTCGAACAGCATCAGGCCTGCGGTGCCCGCATGGTGGATTTCCACGGCTGGATGATGCCGCTGCACTACGGCTCGCAAATGGATGAGCACCATGCGGTGCGCAACGATGCCGGAATGTTTGACGTTTCCCACATGACCATTGTCGATCTGCACGGCGCGCGCACCCGTGAATTTCTGCGTTACCTGCTGGCCAACGACGTCGCCAAACTGACCCAGCCCGGCAAAGCCCTCTATACCGGCATGCTGAATGCTTCAGCTGGCGTCATTGATGATTTAATTGTTTACTTTATGAGCGAAGATTTCTTCCGCCTGGTGGTCAACTCCGCCACGCGCGAGAAGGATTTGGCGTGGATCGCTGAGCATGCGCAGCCGTTTGGGGTTGCGCTCATCGAGCGTGACGATCTGGCGCTAATCGCCGTACAGGGACCGAACGCGCAGCAAAAAGCACAGAGCCTGTTAAGCGCGGCACAGCGTGACGCGGTGGCAGGCATGAAGCCGTTCTTTGGCGTACAGGCCGGCGATCTGTTTATCGCCACGACCGGTTATACCGGTGAAGCCGGTTATGAAATCGCCCTGCCTGCCGCTCAGGCCGCAGATTTCTGGCAGCAGCTGCTGGCCGCAGGCGTGAAACCAGCCGGACTGGGCGCACGCGATACGCTGCGTCTCGAAGCTGGCATGAATCTGTATGGGCAGGAGATGGATGAAGGCGTTTCGCCGCTGGCTGCCAACATGGGCTGGACCATCAGCTGGGAGCCCGCCGACCGTGATTTCATTGGCCGTGAAGCGCTGGAAGCGCAGCGCGAGAACGGCACGGAAAAACTGGTCGGGCTGGTGATGACCGAAAAAGGCGTGCTGCGTAACGGCCTGACGGTGCGCTTTACCGATGCGCAGGGACAGCCGCAGCAGGGCATCATTACCAGCGGCTCCTTCTCGCCAACGCTGGGCTACAGCATTGCGCTGGCGCGCGTGCCGGCCAGTATCGGTGAGCAGGCGATTGTTGAAATCCGCAATCGTGAAATGCCGGTGAAAGTAACTAAACCTATTTTTGTTCGCGCCGGCAAGCCGGTCGCTCAGTAATTTTTTTCAGGAGAAATGGCGATGAGCAATGTGCCAAATGAATTGAAGTACCGTGATAGCCACGAGTGGGTGCGTAAAGAAGCTGACGGTACGTTTACCGTGGGCATCACCGAACACGCGCAGGAACTGCTGGGCGACATGGTGTTTGTCGACCTGCCAGACGTGGGCGCCAGCTTTGCCGCCGGTGACGACTGTGCGGTAGCCGAATCCGTGAAAGCGGCATCGGATATCTATGCCCCGCTGAGCGGTGAAATTGTTGCGGTCAACGAAGCGCTGGGCGATGCCCCGGAGCTGGTTAACAGCGAACCGTACGCCGCCGGCTGGCTGTTCCGCATCAAAGCCAGCGACGAGTCCGAGCTCGACGCGATGCTTGATGCTGCCGCCTACAAAGCGTCCATCGACGAGTAACCGGTAGTCTCTGAAGGTGCCGCGCTGCGGCGCCTTCTTTTTTATCTGCCTGATTTAATGCCATTTTGTCACCCAGCCCGATTCAGGATGTACTGTAAATGACTCAGACTCTCAGCCAGCTCGAACATAACGGTGCTTTTATTGAGCGCCATATCGGTCCTGATGCCGCGCAGCAGGCCACCATGCTGGAAGCGATTGGTGCCAGCTCGCTGGCTTCGCTGATCGCTTCAATTGTGCCTGCTGATATCCAGCTGCCAGGCCCGCCGGCGGTAGGCGATGCCGCGACTGAACAGCAGGCGCTGGCAGAGCTGAAAGCCATTGCCAGCCAGAATCAGCGTTACAAATCCTGGATTGGAATGGGTTACAGCGCCGTGATCACCCCGCCGGTGATTCTGCGCAACATGCTGGAAAATCCGGGCTGGTACACGGCGTATACGCCGTATCAGCCGGAAGTGTCGCAGGGCCGGCTGGAAGCGCTGCTCAATTTCCAGACCCTGACGCTCGATCTCACCGGGCTGGATATCGCTTCAGCGTCGCTGCTGGATGAAGCCACCGCGGCGGCCGAAGCCATGGCGATGGCCAAACGCGTCAGCAAGCTGAAAAACGCGACAAAATTCTTTATCGCCGATGACATCCATCCGCAAACGCTGGATGTGGTGCGCACCCGCGCCGAAACCTTTGGCTTTGAGCTGATTATCGATCGCGCCGAAAAAGCCCGCGAGCACGACGATCTGTTTGGCGTGCTGCTGCAGCAGGTCGGTACCAGCGGAGAAGTGCACGACTACCGTGAACTGATTGCTGAGCTGAAAAGCCGCAAAGTGGTGGTGAGCGTGGCGGCGGATTTCATGGCGCTGGTGCAGCTGGAAGCGCCGGGCAAACAGGGTGCTGATATCGTCTTTGGTTCCGCCCAGCGCTTTGGCGTACCGATGGGCTACGGCGGTCCGCACGCGGCCTTCTTTGCCAGCCGTGATGAGCACAAGCGCTCCATGCCGGGCCGTATCATCGGTGTGTCACGCGATGCCGCCGGTAACACCGCGCTGCGCATGGCGATGCAGACGCGCGAACAACACATCCGCCGTGAGAAAGCCAACTCCAACATTTGTACTTCACAGGTGCTGCTGGCGAATATCGCCGGCCTGTACGCGGTTTACCATGGCCCGGCCGGACTGAAGCGCATTGCCTCGCGCATTCACCGTCTGACCTCGATTCTGGCAGCAGGCCTGCAAAACGGCGGCCTGAAGCTGCGCCATCACAGCTGGTTCGATACGCTGACCGTTGAAGTCGCGGACAAAGCGGCGGTGCTGAACCGTGCGCTGAGCTTCGGCGTCAACCTGCGCAGCGATATCCTCAATGCGGTCGGTATCACGCTGGATGAAACCACCACGCGTGAAGACGTGCTGGCGCTGTTTGCCATTCTGCTGGGCGACGCGCACGGCCAGGATATCGAGGCGCTGGACGCCGCGGTGGCGGCGGAAAACAGCGCCATTCCGGCAGGCCAGCAGCGTACCAGCGAATTCCTTACCCATCCGGTGTTCAACCGTCATCACAGCGAAACTGAGATGATGCGCTATATGCACAGCCTGGAGAAAAAGGATCTGGCGCTGAATCAGGCGATGATCCCGCTCGGCTCATGCACCATGAAACTGAATGCCGCCGCCGAAATGATTCCGATCACCTGGCCGGAATTCGCTGAACTGCACCCGTTCTGCCCGGCAGAGCAGGCGAGCGGTTATCTGCAGATGATCGGCCAGCTGTCCCAGTGGCTGGTTCAGCTCACCGGGTACGATGCGCTGTGCATGCAGCCGAACTCTGGTGCGCAGGGCGAATACGCCGGTCTGCTGGCCATCCGTCGCTATCATGAGAGCCGTAATGAAGCGGGCCGCACGATCTGTCTGATCCCGAGCTCGGCGCACGGTACCAACCCGGCGTCCGCGCAGATGGCGGGCATGGCGGTGGTGGTGGTGGCCTGTGATAAGCAGGGCAACATCGATCTCGGCGATCTGCGTGAAAAAGCAGCGCAGGCCGGTGATGCGCTGTCGTGTATCATGGTGACCTATCCGTCGACGCACGGCGTCTACGAAGAGACCATTCGCGAAGTGTGCCAGATCGTGCATCAGTACGGCGGCCAGGTGTACCTCGACGGCGCAAACATGAACGCGCAGGTCGGGATCACCACGCCTGGCTACATTGGCGCTGACGTGTCGCATCTCAACCTGCACAAAACCTTCTGCATTCCGCACGGCGGTGGCGGTCCGGGCATGGGGCCGATCGGGGTGAAGGCGCATCTGGCGCCATTCGTACCGGGCCACAGCGTGGTGCAGATTGACGGCGTGCTGACCCAGCAGGGCGCGGTTTCTGCGGCGCCGTTCGGCAGCGCATCTATTCTGCCCATCAGCTGGATGTACATTCGCATGATGGGTGCCGAAGGGCTGAAGCAGGCCAGCTCGGTGGCGATTCTCAACGCCAACTACATCGCCAGCCGGCTGCAGTCAGCGTACCCGATTCTGTACGCCGGCCGCGACGGCCGCGTGGCGCATGAGTGCATTCTCGACATTCGTCCGCTGAAAGAGCAGACCGGCATCAGCGAGCTGGATATCGCGAAACGCCTGATCGACTATGGCTTCCATGCGCCGACCATGTCGTTCCCGGTCGCGGGCACGCTGATGGTCGAGCCGACCGAATCTGAGAGCAAAATCGAGCTGGACCGCTTTATTGACGCGATGCTGGCGATCCGCATGGAAATCGATCGCGTGGCCGACGGTGAATGGCCGGCTGACGACAACCCGCTGGTGAATGCACCACATACCCAGATGGAAATCGTCGGCGACTGGACTCATCCGTACAGCCGCGAGCTGGCGGTCTTCCCGGCCGGCAGCGCCAACAAATACTGGCCGACCGTTAAGCGTCTCGACGATGTGTTTGGCGATCGCAATGTGTTCTGTTCATGCGTTCCGATGAGCGAATACCAGTAATTTGCAGGCGTAATCCAAACCCTTCAGTAATACTAAAGGCCGATTTGTCGGCCTTTTTTTATGGGAGAAGCATATGGATCTGGCACTGGTCACCGGCGGTAGCCGCGGAATTGGACGGGCAACATCGCTGCTGCTGGCGCAGGCAGGTTATCGCGTGGCAATCAATTTCCGGCAGCGCGAAGCAGAAGCGTTGCAGGTGGTAGCAGATATCGAAGCGCAGGGCGGCAGCGCGTTTGCCTTACAGGCGGATATTGCCGATGAAGCGCAGGTGGTGCGCATGTTCCGCCAGCTGGATCAGCAGCCGGGCGCGCTGCGCGTGCTGGTGAATAACGCCGGTATTCTCTTCTCCCAGTGCCGGGTTGAGGATCTGGATGCTGCGCGCATTCAGCGCGTGCTGGCAACCAACGTCACCGGCACGTTTATCTGCTGCCGCGAAGCGGTAAAACGCATGAGCACCGCACACGGCGGTCAGGGCGGCGCTATTGTTAACGTCTCGTCAGCGGCCGCGCGTACCGGCTCGCCCAATGAGTATGTCGATTATGCGGCGTCGAAAGGCGCGATGGACACGCTGACCAGAGGATTGTCACTGGAAGTGGCGGCGCAGGGGATTCGCGTTAACAGCGTGCGGCCAGGGCTGATCTACACCGATATGCATGCCGACGGCGGCGAGCCGGGGCGCGTTGATCGCCTCGCGTCATCGCTGCCGATGCAGCGCGGCGGCCAGGCGGAGGAGATCGCTGCCGCCATCGCCTGGCTGGCCAGTGACGCCGCTTCATACGTCACCGGCAGCTTTATTGATGCATCAGGCGGTCGTTGAGCCGCACTTCACAGCCTGTCTGCGCGCGGCGCACATCTATACGTCGCGCGCCATTAGCGGTTACAGCACTTCACCATTGCTGGCAATCACCTGCTGATACCAGGCGAAACTCTTCTTCTTCGAGCGGGCAAAGCTGCCGCTGCCGTCATCGTTTTTATCGACGTGGATAAAGCCGTAGCGCTTGCTGTACTGGCCGGTGGTAAAGGAGACGCAGTCGATGCAGCCCCACGGCGTATAGCCCAACAGATCGACACCATCCAGCGCCACCGCTTTTTTCATCTCTTCGATGTGCGCGCGCAGATAATCAATGCGGTAGTCATCTTCGATTACGCCCTCAGCATTGGCTTTATCAATGGCACCAAAGCCGTTCTCAACGATAAACAGCGGCTTCTGGTAGCGCTCATACAGCGCGTTAAGCACGTAGCGCAGGCCGACCGGATCAATCTGCCAGCCCCAGTCGGACGCTTTCACATGCGGGTTAGGCACTACGCCGTCGAAGCCGGTGATCGGGTCGTCGACGCCGCTGGCTTTGGTGTCCACCGCATTGCTCATGTAGTAGCTGAAACCGATGTAATCGCAGCAGCCCTGACGCAGCGTTTCGGCGTCATCGGCTTCCATCTCAATGTGATAGCCCTTGCGCGCCCACTCTTTCAGCGTATAAGCCGGGTACGCGCCGCGCATCTGCACGTCGCTGAACACGTAGCGCTGATGCATCGACTCCTGCGCGCGCATCACGTCGTCTGGATGGCAGGAAAACGGATAGACCGGTACCATGGCGATCATGCAGCCAATCTGGAAATCCGGGTTGATTTCGTGGCCGCGCTTCACCACTTTGGCACTGGCAACGAACTGGTGATGCATCACCTGATACATCGTCTGCTCCGGCTTTTCATGCTCTGTGAATACGACGCCGGAGCAGCAGTAGCCGAACAGCGGATACTGCCAGTTGCGCTGGTTATTGATTTCATTGAAGGTCATCCAGTACTTCACCTTGTGGCGATAGCGCGTCATCACCACGTCACTGAAGCGCACAAAGAAATCGACCACTTTGCGATTAGCCCAGCCGCCGTACTCTTTAACCAGATGATAAGGCATCTCAAAGTGCGACAGGGTAATCACCGGTTCGATGCCATATTTCAGCAGTTCATCAAACAGGTCATCGTAAAATTGCAGGCCGGCTTCATTGGGTTGCAGTTCATCGCCGTTGGGGAAAATGCGCGTCCAGGCAATCGAGGTGCGGAAGCATTTGAAACCCATCTCAGCAAACAGCGCCACGTCCTGTTTGTAGTGTGAATAGAATTCCACCGCCTGATGGTTGGGATAGTGCTGGCCGGGCTGGACGCCGGGCGTGATGACGCGATCAACGCCGTGTGCGCCGCCGGTGAGAACATCGGCGATGCTGACGCCTTTGCCGCCCTGATCCCAGCCGCCCTCAACCTGATGGGCTGCCACCGCGCCGCCCCAGAGAAATCCGCTGGGTAACTGCAATCCTTCACTCATTTCAATACCTCGTCACGCTGTTGGCGAAAATAATACTGCCCGCAGTGTAACAACTGAAATAGCAAAGTCACGCTATAACACCGGCGCGGAAATGTGACTTGTTACCGCCGAAAAACAGGCTGTTTTATACCTGCGTGAGGCGGGAAATATAACGGCCCAGCGTCTCCAGAATATAAATCACCGGTACCTGGGTGGTAATATCGTAGCGGTCAGGCAGTTTCTCCTGCGGCACATGATAGGAGAGATTGAAATCCGCCATTTTCGCCAGCGAGCAGTTGTCGTGATTGGTGATGGAGATGATTTTACAGTGATGCAGACTGAACTGACTGGCAAAGCGCAGGATCTCTTCGGTTTCGCCAGAGACGGATAAAATAATCGCCAGCGCATTTTCCCAGGCGCTCTTACTCACCGGGTAATAAGGGTCGTCAATATGATGGCTGAATTTACCAATATTAGAAAAATAGCGTGCACCATATTTGCCGAGACTGCCTGAAGTACCGGCACCAATAAAGAAAATGTGCTCAGCCTCAATGATCATTTGCGCTGCGGTGGCAATCTGCTGATCAAATTCTGCGTTGTTGATGCTTTTAAAAAAGCTCAGCATTTCTCCGACGCCGGAGGGAAGCAGCACCGGCGCGCTTTGCTCCTGCGCCAGGCGAAAACGGATGCGAAATTCTGACCAGCCGTCACAGTGCATTTTGCGGCAGAAGCGCAGCACCGTGGTGGTCGAGACGCCCGCCTGCGCCGCCAGTTCGCGGATGGTCATATAACTGACACTTTCCCGGTGTTTGATGATGAAGTGATAAACCTGCATCTCAAGGTCATTCAAACGGGACAGGTCGCTGTGTGAAAACATTCGGGCGGCGCTCACGGCAAAAAGAAGCCTCAGTGTAACAGATTGGTTTGCCGCTGGGTTGTCACACCTCTTCACAGAATAATTTTAGCGTACATGTGTACTCTGAAATTGTTCTTCGCTACTCTGGTGCACAGAAAAAGCACAACTTTCGTTACGATGTTCAGGAATCCGACGCCATGGTACAGAACCGACTTATTGCCCAGGGCTATTCACTGGCCGAAGAGATCGCCAACAGCATCAGCCACGGCCTGGGCTGCGTGTTTGGCATCGTGGGGCTGGTGTTGCTGTTGACCCAGGCCGTTGAAATGCAGGCGAATATCACCGCCATTACCAGCTATAGCCTGTACGGCGGCAGCATGATTTTGCTGTTCCTCGCCTCGACGCTGTATCACGCCATTCCGCATCAGCGCGCCAAATACTGGCTGAAGAAATTTGACCACTGCGCCATCTATTTGCTGATCGCCGGGACTTACACGCCGTTTCTGCTGGTCGGGCTGCAATCACCGCTGGCGCAGGGATTGATGGTGGTGATCTGGAGTCTGGCGCTGGCGGGCATCATCTTTAAGCTGACCATTGCGCATCGCTTTAAAGTGCTGTCGCTGGTGACCTATCTCAGCATGGGCTGGCTGTCGCTGGTGGTGGTTTATCAGCTGGCAACCAAACTGTCGGCCGGCGGCGTCTGGCTGCTGGCGGCGGGCGGGATTGTCTATTCGCTCGGGGTGATTTTCTATGTGTCGCGCCGTATTCCGTACAATCATGCCATCTGGCACGGTTTCGTGCTGGGCGGCAGCGTGCTGCACTTTTGCGCCATCTATTTTTACGTGATGTAACAAGGCCAGGGTCGCCACTGATGGCGACCCTGCGGCGTACCAGCCGTAACCGTTACTCCTCCAGCGAATAGGGCAGTGGCTGGATGGTCAGCTTACCGCTTTCATCGCCTTCAACGCGCAGCACGCTATCCGGCTCCAGATCGTTGTTCAGCACCGCCTGCACCCACACGCTGCCATCATCCAGCTGTACGCCGCTCAGCACCGTGCCGGTGCGACGCCATTTGTCGCCCATCTGCAACTCCAGCGAACTGGCCGCGTCCGGTACTTTGCTGGCGCTGCCCGCCAGCCAGTAGAGCGCACGTTTGTTGGCGCCGCGGAATTTGGCGCGCGCCACCATCTCCTGGCCGGTATAACAGCCTTTTTTGAAGCTGATGGCATCCAGCGCCTGCAGGTTAGTGGCCTGCGGAATCAACTGCGCCGTGGTGGCGCTGTCGATCACCGGCACGCCCGCCGCAATATCCAGCGCCAGCCACTGCGTGCTGTCATTCAGCTGCGCTTCCCCGGCCAGCTTCTGCTGCAGCGCTTCGGCCTGCGCCGGCGTGGTGACCAGCAGAAAACGCTCGGCTGGTTCGGCGAACCACAGCAGGGTGGTGTCATCCTGCTGCACCACTGGGGTTGTGGCATCCGGCAGCGTGGCGAAAACGCTAGCCAGCGCGGCGCGCGCCTGAAAACCGGCAACGCCGAGCAGGACTGCGTCATCATCGGCCGCAATGGTCACTTTGGCGAACACCGCATACTTCTTCAGTTCGGTCACCTGCTGCTCGCGCAGATTGCGGCGCACAACATAGGCATAACCTTCTCCACGATGGAACAGACGCAGATTGCTCCACATTTTGCCTTTGGCATCACAGTGCGCTGCCGGGCGATGCTGCGCTGCGTCCAGCGCCGCCACGTCCAGCGTCAGCTGACCCTGCAGATAAGAGGTGCTGTCTTTGCCCTGCACCGATACCAGCGCCCACTCGTCGAGCGACATCAGCGTTAAAGGCAGGCGCGACGCCGCAGCGGGCTGGCGAGGCGGAAGGGTGAAAATCGGCATGAGTCCGTCCTGATCAATAAGGTTTATCCAGTAATATGCTTACCAATGTTAAAAGAGCAGTGCGCCATTGCAACCTGTTTGCGGAATCTGGCGCACAAATCGCGTGATAACCCTGTAACCGGTGGCATTGCTGTGCGTCATCGCGCGCAGTGTCCGGTTGCACGCCTGCAGCGCGGCGAAAAAGCAGGTACACTGAGCGCCACTGTTATCAGCTGTGGAAGAAGACACATGGATATTCATGACAAAGCGCGCGTCCAGTGGGCATGCCGTCGCGGCATGCTGGAGCTGGATGTCTCGATCATGCCGTTCTTTAAATATGAGTATGATTCGCTGAGCGACAGCGACAAGCAGGTGTTTGTCGCGCTGCTGAAGAGCGACGATCCGGACCTGTTTAACTGGATGATGAACCACGGCGAACCGGCCGATCCCGAGTTCAAACGCATGGTGAAACTGATTCAGCAGCGCAACCGTGAACGCGGGCCGGTGGCAATGTGATCTGCGCGCGTCACGCAGCGCGCGGGTGCTGAATGTGACGCTGTTCGGGCTGTGTGGCGCGCTGTTGCTGAGCTGCCGCTGGCCGGCGGGCTGGGCCTGGGTTCAGATCGCGGTAGTGATTCTGCTGACACTGCAGTGCTGGCGTAACGCGCGTCGCCTGCAGCAGCGCTGCGGAGCGCTCATGCTGGATGACAAGGGTGACTGGTACTGGCGCGGTGAGCGCTGGCAGGCGCAACGGCAGCCGGACTGGCTACCGTGGGGCGTGTTGCTGGTGCTGCGTAACCGTCGCGGGCAGCGCTGGCGGCTGTGGCTGCTGCACGACAGCATGCCGCCCGACGCGTGGCGCGCGTTACGCGCCCGCTGTTTTTTGCTGGATGGCGCGACGCCGCATTAAAGCAGCGCGGCGGTTTCGGTCAGAATCTGTTCGCACCACTGCTCAACGCGCTCTTCGCTCAACTCAAACTGATTAACGTCGTCGAGCGCCAGACCGACAAACTGCTGACCATCGGCGGTCAGCGGTTTTTTACTGGTAAACTGGTAGCCGTCGAGCGGCCAGTAACCGACAAACTGCACGCCCATCGGCAGCAGCAGTTCGTGCAGCATACCCAGCGCATCGAGGAACCATTCGCTGTACTCGACCTGGTCGCCCATGCCGTACAGCGCCACAATTTTGCCCTGCAGATTGAGCGCCGGCAGCTGTTGCCACACCGCTTCCCAGTCCTCCTGCAGTTCGCCGAAATCCCAGGTCGGAATACCGAGAATCAGTAAATCGTACTGTTCCATCAGCGACGGATCGTCATCTTTCAGGTTATGCAGTGTGACTAATTCTTCACCGATAAAGTCGCGGATTTTCTCCGCCGTCATCTCGGTGTAACAGGTACTGGAACCGTAAAACAGACCGATATTCATGCAATTAATGCTCTGACTGAAACTCACTCTGGCGCAATTGTACCAGAAGCAGGCCAGTTTCAGGCATAATGAGCACGATTTCACACGGCGAGGGGCAATAGTGCAGGACAGCGATCTGATAGAACAGTTTCTCGACGCGCTCTGGATTGAGCGCAACCTGGCGCAGAACACGCTGGCGTCCTATCGTCAGGATTTGCAGACGCTCACTGACTGGCTGCACCACCATGAGCGCACGCTGCTGACGCTGGAATCCGCTGATTTGCAGCAGTTTCTGGCTGAGCGGATTGAGGGCGGTTACAAAGCCACCAGCTCAGCGCGTACTCTGAGCGCGATGCGCCGTCTGTTTCAGTATCTGTACCGCGAAAAGCTGCGCAGTGACGATCCCAGCGCGCTGTTATCAGCGCCGAAATTGCCGCAGCGCCTGCCAAAAGACCTGTCAGAAAATCAGGTCGAGCGCCTGTTACAGACGCCGGCAACGGACATACCGCTCGAACTGCGTGACAAAGCGATGCTGGAGCTGCTCTACGCTACCGGGCTGCGCGTCTCTGAGCTGGTCGGTCTGACGTTGAGTGATGTCAGCCTGCGTCAGGGCGTGGTGCGCGTCATCGGTAAAGGCAATAAAGAGCGGCTGGTGCCATTAGGTGAAGAAGCAATTTACTGGCTGGAGCATTATATGGAACACGGGCGGCCGTGGCTGCTGAACGGGCAGACCATTGATGTGCTGTTCCCCAGCAACCGCGCGCAGCAGATGACACGCCAGACCTTCTGGCATCGCATCAAACACTATGCCACCCTTGCCGGCATCGACAGCGAAAAGCTGTCACCGCACGTGCTGCGCCACGCATTTGCCACACATTTACTGAACCATGGTGCCGATTTACGCGTCGTACAGATGTTGCTGGGGCACAGCGACCTGTCGACCACCCAGATTTACACGCACGTGGCGACTGAGCGCCTGCGTCAGTTACATCAACAGCATCATCCGCGCGCCTGAGCAGCGGCAACAAGGATTTGAGATGAAAAAAACCGTTACGACGCTGGCTCTGCTGGTCAGCGCCTTTTCTGCGCTGGCCCATGCCGATGACAGCGCGATTCAGCAATCACTGAAAAAACTGGGTATGCAGCAGGCGGAAATCCAGCCGTCGCCGCTGCCGGGTATCCAAACGGTGATGACCGAAAGCGGCGTGCTGTACGTCACCGAAGACGGCAAGCACATGATTCAGGGCCCGCTGTACGATGTCAGCGGCGCGCAGCCGGTGAATGTCACCAATCAGCTGCTGGAGAAAAAAGTCGCCGCGCTGGCACCGGAAATGATTGTCTACAAAGCGCCGAAAGAGCAGCACGTGATCACCGTATTCACCGACATCACCTGCGGCTACTGCCGCAAACTGCACGAGCAAATGGCTGACTACAACGCGCTGGGCATCACCGTGCGCTATCTGGCGTTCCCGCGTGAAGGCCTGCACGGCCAGGTGGAGAAAGCCATGACCGCCATCTGGTGCAGCGCCGATCGCAACAAGGCGTTTGATGCCGCAATGAAAGGCGACGCACCGCAAATGGATGCGCCGGCGAGCTGCAAAATCAATCTCGACCAGCACTACAAGCTGGGCATTCTGTTTGGTATTCAGGGCACGCCCGCCATCCTCACCGACAGCGGCATGATGATTCCTGGCTACCAGGGACCGCAGGAGCTGAAGCAGGTGCTGGACGGCCAGAAGCGTGGTGGTTAAGACACAGTGATGCACTCTGTAGAATTGCGTCGGCGTGAAGCCCAGGCCGACGCGCAGTTACCCGATGATTTACCGCCGCTGCTGCGTCGTCTCTACCTGCAGCGCGGTGTCAAAGACGCCGCCGAACTGGAACGCGGCGCGAAATTCCTGCTGCCGTGGCAAAGCCTTGGCGGCATTGAGCGCGCTGTGACGCTGCTGCACCAGATGCTGCAGCAGCAACGCCGCATCGTGGTGGTGGGCGATTTCGATGCCGATGGCGCCACCAGCACTGCGCTCACCGTGCTGGCGCTGCGCAGCATGGGCGGCAACGTCGATTATCTGGTGCCGAACCGCTTTGAGGACGGCTATGGCCTGAGCCCGGAAGTGGTGGAGCAGGCGCGCGCGCGTGGCGCCGAGCTGATCCTCACCGTGGATAACGGCATTTCGTCGCACGCGGGCGTCGACACCGCGCACCAGCACGGTATTCCGGTGCTGATCACCGATCACCACCTGCCGGGCGAAACACTGCCGGCGGCAGAGGCCATCGTTAACCCTAACCTGAGCGACAGTGCATTCCCGTCGCGTTCGCTGGCGGGCGTCGGCGTGGCGTTTTATCTGATGCTGGCGCTGCGTGCCCATCTGCGTCAGCTGAGCTGGTTCAGCGACGGACGCAGTGAACCCAATCTGGCCGAACTGCTGGATCTGGTGGCGCTCGGTACCGTGGCCGACGTGGTGCCGCTGGATGCCAACAACCGCATTCTGGTGTGGCAGGGGCTGAGCCGCATCCGCGCCGGCAAATGCCGTGCCGGCATCCGCGCGCTGCTGGAGATTGCTAACCGCGACGCGCGTCAGTTGGCGGCCAGCGACCTCGGTTTTGCCGTCGGACCACGCCTCAATGCTGCCGGCCGGCTGGACGATATGTCGGTTGGCGTTGCGCTGCTGCTGACGGAAGATATTGCCCAGGCGCGCATGCTGGCCAGCGAACTTGATGCGCTTAATCAGACGCGCAAAGAGATTGAGCAGGGCATGAAGAGCGAGGCGCTGGCGCTGTGCGATGAGCTGGAGCGCCAGCATCGCGATCTGCCGCTCGGGCTGGCGTTTTATCACCCGGAGTGGCATCAGGGCGTGGTTGGCATCCTCGCGTCACGCCTGAAAGAGCGCTTCCACCGCCCGGTGATCGCCTTCGCGCCGGCCGGTGACGGCACGCTGAAGGGCTCTGGCCGTTCGATTGCCGGCCTGCACCTGCGCGACGCGCTGGAACGCATCGACACGCTCTATCCCGGCCTGATCATCAAATTTGGCGGGCACGCCATGGCGGCGGGGCTGTCGCTGGAAGAGGCGAAGTACGATGAGTTCCGCCAGCGCTTTGCTGCGCTGATCGACGAATGGCTGGAGGGCGAGGCGCTGCAGGGCGTGATGTGGTCCGATGGCGAACTGCATGCGCAGGAATTTACCCTGCACACCGCGGAAATGCTGCGGGAAGCCGGCCCCTGGGGCCAGGCGTTTCCGGAGCCGGTGTTCGACGGTCAGTTTAAGCTGTTGCAGCAGCGTCTGGTGGGCGAGCGTCACCTTAAGGTGATGGTCGAGCCGCTGGGCGGCGGCCCGTTACTGGATGGTATCGCCTTTAACGTCGACACCAGCCTGTGGCCAGACAGCAGCGTGCGTCAGGTGCAGCTGGCCTACAAGCTGGATATCAACGAATACCGCGGCAACCGCTCGGTACAGCTGATCATCGACCATATCTGGCCGCAGTCGTAACCTTTAGAACGTGACGTCGACACCGCCGCGCAGCACCTTCTCATCGCCGCGATCGGCCACGTGGCGGTCGGCACGCAGGAACAGCCGCGCGCGTGCCGACTGCACCAGATCAACCCGCGCACCAAACCACTGCGAGCGGCGATCGAGCTGCATACCCGGGATGGTAAAGCTCTGCTGACCGCTGCCGAAGCCGCTCCAGCGCGCGCTGACGTCCATCGACGGATTGCTGAACGCGTACTGGTATTCGCCATACAGGCTCAGCATGCTCCACCAGCCCGCCGACCAGTCCTGGCGCGCGCTGAGATTCAGGCCGCCGTAACCGACGCTGCGGCGATAGCTGTCGCCGTCGCCCTGCAGACCAAACGCGCTGCCGCTGTCGCTGAAGCTGCCGGTTTGCAGGCCGGTTTCACGCCAGCCGAGATAGGGCTCAATGCGATAATCCTCCTGTAGCGTCCAGCGATAGCCGCTCTGTAACGCTGCCTGCCAGCTGTCAGTGCGGGCGGAAGAGGAGACCGGTGCAGCTTCATCCAGCAGCACCAGGCGCTGCAGTTTGTCGCGTCCATGCTGATAGCTGAGATTGCCCTGCCAGTACCAGGCTGGCGTCACCGCATAGCGCCCATACAGCATTACGCCCTGCAGGCTGTTCTGGCTGTTGCCGCCGGTGTCGTCATAGGTGGCATCAAGCTGAGTGTGCGTCCAGGCGATGCCGAGGCGCAGGCCGGGCAGGCCAAAATCGCTGTCGGCACCCAGCGCGGTCAGGGTATTGCGATAGCGGTTGCCGAGATAGCCATCCTGATCGAGCGAACCGCGCAGCTGACCGCTCTCCAGCCAGAAGCCGAAGCGCCCCTGTTCGCTGGCATCATCGATGCGGTTGTTGAGCAGGCGCGTCTGATAATCAAGCGCGTTGAACAGCACCGCATTGCCGGAGGCATGCGCCTGGCCGGACAGGGAGTTGATCGCCGCCTGTGCGCTGCGGGTGTCCGCCAGCGTCTGGAAGGCGCCTGCGGCCGCCAGCGCTGACTGCTGCGCACTGCTCAGCGTCGCCTGACCCTGCCAGCGGTCCGCCAGCTCAAACGCCTGCTCCAGGTTGCGGCTGGTTTGCTGCGCGCTGGTGCTATCGATTCCCATCGCCTGTGCCGCCGCGGCGGTGTTTTTACGCGTTAGCTGGCCGGTAACGCTGTGGGCGTCATAGCTGACGGAACCGTCGAGAAATACGCCGGTATTGACCTGGCTAAACTGACCGCTCACGCCGCCGCCGCTGGTCAGCAACGTTTCCTGCTGTTTCACCACGTAGCTGGCGGAGGGCGGCGCCAGGTTTAGCGTGCCGTCAAGCGCCGCGTTGCCGGTCACGCGCAGCGGATTGTTCAGCGTGACGTTGAGCGTACCGTCGGCGCTCTGCTGATAGTTGCCCGCTACCTGCAGGCCGCCGTTAACCGATCCCTGATTGACCAGATTGCCGCCGATGCGTCCGCTGCCACCCAGTTTGCCGCTGCCGTTTACCAGCGCATTGCCGGCAATCGTACCGTCAATCAGCAGGCTATTGGCGGAGACCTGCGTCAGGCCCTGATAGCTGTTGTTGCCGGTCAGCTGCAGCGTACCGCCGCGTTCGCTGCCGTCCAGCACCAGCCCGCGATCGCCGCTGATGTCATTGCTGAACACATACTGGCCGCCGTCGAGGCGCGCACTGAAGTCCTCTGCCCAGAATTGTCCCGGCCCGTTTAAGGCTTTGGCGGCGTTAAGATCGCCCCAGCCGAACGTCTCATTGTATGGCCGCCCGTTGGCGCTGTCAGCGACGTTATCGTGCGCATCACTGCGGTAGGTGGCGGTGGTCAGCAGGGTTTGCTGCAGGTTATGGCCGCTCATCCACGGGAAACGCTGCAGCAGCTGCGAGGCCGCAGCCGTCACGCGCGGTGCGGCAAACGAGGTGCCGTAGCTGCGCGCCTGCACCCAGCTGCCGTCGGAGTTTTGATACAGGTAATCGGTATAGCCCGGCGCGGTCAGGCACCACGCGGCGGCCGCGCCGCAGGCGTCAAACGGTCCGGTGCCGGCTGCGCGGCCTGGCAGGTCATAACCGGTATGACTCAGGATACCGGTCACCGCCAGCAGATTACGCGCCAGCTGCGGGTCGTTATACATCAGCGGTGTCAGCACGTCCGGTGCCGGCGTGGCGCCGCTGTTGTTGCCGGTGATCATCACCGCCAGCCCATCTGCCGCAGCCACCGCGTTGAGCCCCTGATACAGCGACTGATAGCGCTGGCGCGCATCGGTTAACGCCTGCTGGCTGGTGAGGCGCTCCTGCGAACCGTAGGACATATTGAAGATGCGTACGCCCTGTGCCACTAAGCCCTGCACGGCGCGCGCAGTATTGTCGTAGCTGAAAATATTATTTTGTGACGCCTGCGCCACATACAGCGCGCTGTCAGGCGACAGCCCCAGCAGCGTCATCGCCACCAGCGTGCCGTGCCCGTTGATCCCCATGTTGTCATTCAGCGCGGTGTTGCTGTCGACATAACTGGAGAAATTCACGTTGGCGTAATTAATTCCGCTGCGGCCCGGGGCCAGACCAGAGTCAATGATGCCCACTTTATTGCTGGCGGCCGTGGCCGGCACCGCAGGTTCAACGACCGGCGTGACCGGGGTCAGGGTGCTGCCGCCGCCGCTACCACCGCCGCCGCCGCCGCCACCACAGGCGCTCAGCAGAAACGGGATGATGAGCGCCAGCAGGCGCGGTGAGGATCGAAAAGTAACAACAGGATAATGCATGGCAACTCCTCATGCCTCTCAGGGCATGTTGTCGCCCGTTCACGTTAACGGGCCTGAATGCAGTCTTTCCCTGTCACGAATACTCCTGAGCAACGTGGCTGACAGACAGAACGCAATAGATGAAGCACGAACCCCTGAGATTCCGCCAGGGTGCAGAAAGGATAAGGTGCGCACTGGCCGGTTGATGGCCAGGACAGCGCAGCATTGCGCAGGCTAATCGCGCTATATCACGCTTCGAACCAGACATTTCTGATGGTGGAGTTTTAATGATTTTGTTTGAGAAATCATGGGTTTTAATGACGCCAGCTGGCGTTTATTGCCGTGATTATGTAGGAAAATTCTGAAGACGCACCGCGCGAATGGCGAGTGACAGCGGGATTTCTGGCAACCGCCATACCTGCTGGTTTCCAGAACTGGCGCAATTATTTTCTGCCGGTTCATACGCGGTATAGCCATTGATGTGCAAAGCTACAAACCAGGCGCGCTTTCGGGTAAACTAGCGCGTTACTTTTATCTCCTCTCACCGAATCGTCAAAAAAGACTGAAAAGCCATGTTTGAAATTAATCCGGTCAAAAATCGTATCCAGGACCTCAGCGAGCGCAGCAGCGTTCTTAGGGGGTATCTTTGACTACGATGCCAAGAAAGAACGCCTCGAAGAAGTAAACGCCGAGCTGGAACAGCCGGACGTCTGGAACGAACCTGAACGCGCGCAGGCGCTGGGCAAAGAGCGCGCCTCGCTGGAAGCGGTGGTTGAAACGCTCGACCAGATGCAGCAGGGGCTGGAAGATGTGCAGGGTCTGCTGGAGCTGGCGGTTGAAGCCGACGACGAAGAGACCTTCAACGAAGCCGTGGCCGAGCTGGACGCGCTGGACGTGAAGCTGGGTGAACTGGAGTTCCGCCGTATGTTCTCCGGCGAATACGACAGCGCCGACTGCTACATGGATATTCAGGCCGGCTCCGGCGGCACCGAAGCGCAGGACTGGGCCAGCATGCTGCTGCGCATGTATCTGCGCTGGGCGGAAGCCAAAGGCTTCAAAACCGAGATCATCGAAGAGTCCGAAGGCGAAGTGGCCGGTACCAAATCAGCCACCATCAAAATCATCGGTGATTACGCTTACGGCTGGCTGCGTACCGAAACCGGCGTTCATCGTCTGGTGCGTAAGAGCCCGTTCGACTCCGGCGGTCGTCGTCACACCTCATTCAGTTCGGTATTTATTTACCCGGAAGTGGATGACAACATCGACATCGAAATCAACCCGGCCGACCTGCGTATCGACGTCTATCGCGCCTCGGGTGCCGGTGGTCAGCACGTTAACAAAACCGAGTCAGCGGTGCGTATTACTCACCTGCCGACCAACATTGTGGTGCAGTGCCAGAACGACCGCTCGCAGCATAAGAACAAAGATCAGGCCTTCAAACAGCTGCGTGCCAAGCTGTATGAATACGAAATGCAGAAGAAGAATGCCGACAAGCAGGCGGCGGAAGAGAACAAGTCGGACATCGGCTGGGGCAGCCAGATCCGTTCATACGTTCTTGACGATTCGCGCATCAAGGATCTGCGTACCAGCGTAGAAACGCGTAACACCCAGGCCGTACTGGATGGCGATCTTGACCGTTTTATTGAAGCAAGTTTAAAAGCAGGGCTATAAGGAACCGACATGTCTGAACAACAACCGCAGAGCGCTGATGCCGCCCTTGAGTTAAACAACGAACTGAAAGCGCGTCGCGAAAAACTCAGCGCGCTGCGTGAAAAGGGCGTGGCGTTTCCTAACGATTTCCGCCGTGACACCACCTCCGATCGTCTGCATGCCGACTATGACAGCAAAGAGAACGACGAGCTGGAAGCGCTCGGCGTTGAGGTGAGCGTAGCCGGTCGTATGATGACCCGCCGCATCATGGGTAAGGCGTCGTTCGCCACCCTGCAGGATGTGGGCGGTCAGATCCAGATCTACGTTTCCCGTGACGATCTGCCGGAAGGCGTCTACAACGAGCAGTTCAAAAAATGGGATCTCGGCGATATCCTCGGCGCGCGCGGTAAGCTGTTCAAAACCAAAACCGGCGAGCTGTCGATCCACATCTCTGAGCTGCGCCTGCTGACCAAAGCGCTGCGTCCGCTGCCGGACAAATTCCACGGCCTCGCCGATCAGGAAACCCGTTACCGTCAGCGTTACCTTGACCTGATCTCCAACGACGATTCGCGTAAGACCTTCAAAATTCGCTCACAAATCATGGCCGGCATTCGTCAGTTCATGGTTAACCGCGACTTTATGGAAGTGGAAACACCGATGATGCAGGTGATTCCGGGCGGCGCCTCCGCGCGTCCGTTCATCACCCATCATAATGCGCTCGACATCGACATGTACCTGCGTATCGCGCCGGAGCTGTACCTCAAGCGTCTGGTGGTTGGCGGTTTCGATCGCGTGTTTGAGATCAACCGTAACTTCCGTAACGAAGGGATTTCGCCGCGCCATAATCCAGAGTTCACCATGATGGAACTCTATATGGCGTATGCGGATTACAAAGATCTGATCGAACTGACCGAGAGCCTGTTCCGCACCCTGGCGCAGGACGTGCTGGGCACGACGGAAGTGCCATACGGTGAGCACACCTTCGATTTCGGCAAGCCGTTTGAGAAGCTCACCATGCGTGAAGCGATCAAGAAATACCGTCCGGAAACGGACCTCGCCGATCTGGATGACTTTGATAAAGCCGTGGCGATTGCCAACGCGCTGCACATCAAAGTGGAGAAGAGCTGGGGTCTGGGCCGCGTGGTGACCGAGATCTTCGAAGAGACGGCAGAAGCGCACCTGATTCAGCCAACTTTCATCACCGAGTATCCGGCAGAGGTGTCACCGCTGGCGCGTCGTAATGACGAGAACCCGGAAATCACCGACCGCTTTGAGTTCTTCATCGGCGGCCGTGAAATCGGTAACGGCTTCTCCGAGCTGAACGATGCGGAAGATCAGGCCGAGCGTTTCCTGCAACAGGTTAACGCGAAGGACGCCGGTGATGACGAAGCGATGTTCTACGACGAAGACTACGTCACCGCGCTGGAGCACGGTCTGCCACCGACTGCAGGTCTGGGCATTGGTATCGACCGTCTGGTCATGTTGTTCACCAACAGCCACACCATTCGTGACGTGATCCTGTTCCCGGCTCTGCGCCCGACCGGTAAGTAATCAGGTTGCCTTCACCCTCACCCTAACCCTCTCCCATGGGGAGAGGGGACTTGCCTGTACCCCGGTGGGAGAGGGCCGCTGTGGTTTTCTCCCTCTCCCCGAGGCAGAAGGCCGCTGTGGTTTTCTCCCTCTCCCCGTGGCAAAGTGCCGCTGTGGCTTTCTCCCTCTCCCTGTGGCAAAGGTCAGCTCTGGTTTTCTCCCTCTCCCCGTGGCAGAGGACAGCTCTGGTTTTCTCCCTCTCCCTGTGGCAGAGGTCAGCTCTTGTTTTCTCCCTCTCCCTGTGGCAGAGGACCGCTCTGGTTTTCTCCCTCTCCCTGTGGGAGAGGGCCGGGGTGAGGGCACCAGCGCGCACCCAACCTAAGACTTCACCACCCCATCCAGCCACGCCTGGAACCGCGCATAAGGCACATACAGCGCCACATCTTTAAACAGCGTTTTGCCGCTCTTATTATCATCAATCCGACTGCTATAGCCGACAATCACCCCGGCCAGCGTGTCGTCGCTGGCGTTATACACCGCGCCGCCGGACATGCCTTTCACCACGCCGGCATTGGCCGCCACCACTACGCAGCTGGCCTTATTCCAGTCATTGCTCAGCGTCGTATTGATCAGGTTTTTGCCGCTTGATGCCACCGGCAGCGCGGAGATAAAGCTATACCCATACAGATTTACGTTGTCGCCGATATGGCTGTTGCGGAACTGCGGGGGCAGGTTGGCTTCCTTATTCGCATGATAAACCACGGCGATATCGCACTCCGGATGCCAGGCCTTCACCCGATACAGCGAATATTTGGCCACGTGCGCCGCCGTCAGACTGTACTCGCGCGTCAGGGGGATAGTGGTGCCCAGCGCACCCATGCCGAGCACGGTGGGGATGCCGGTGACGGTCATATCGACGCGCCTGGCCGCTTCTGAGCTGTATTCATAGTGCCCGACCGAGCAGCCGCTTAAGCCGCCGATCGCCAGCGCGATGATCCATCGCATAACTCTGTCCCCCTGTTGTGTTGACGCCGCATTACCGGGCAATCCATTGGGGTATCGGCAATGTGCGACCATCCTTTACTGCCTGATTTAACGCCAGAAAGCGCCGTCGCTGTGACAGCGATCACAACCTGTTATCAAGCGTAGTCTGTTATCGCCGTCCTGTCTCAGTGATGCATAAGCGACACTTTTTAGCGCCGGGATTATTGCCGCGCAGACAAAATAGCCTTGCTGCCGCCCGGGTGGTTGAGAGTCAGAGGCTGTGCTTTAATAGCAGACTGTGACGCAGTTCAAAAATAAACATCCCCGCACTGTCGGAGGGATACGCGTCTGTCTTAACCGTACGGCGTTCGTCGTGCGGCCCGCCTGCAAAATTATTTTGGGAGAGTGTGTTATGCCTGTTGCATTACTGGCGCTGGCGCTGAGTGCGTTCGCCATCGGCACCACGGAGTTCGTCATCATGGGGTTACTGCCGGAAGTGGCGGGTGACCTGCAGGTGTCGATTCCTTCTGCGGGCTGGCTGATCAGCGGCTATGCGCTGGGCGTGGCCATCGGCGCGCCAATCATGGCGCTGCTGACCGCGAAACTGCCGCGTAAACGTACCCTGATTCTGCTGATGATCATCTTCATCATCGGCAACGTACTCTGTGCGCTGGCTTATACCTATAACCTGCTGATGCTGGCGCGCGTTATTACCGCGTTGTGTCACGGTGCGTTCTTCGGCATCGGTTCAGTGGTCGCGGCCAGCCTGGTGGCGCCGAGCCGTCAGGCGTCGGCGGTGGCGCTGATGTTTACCGGTCTGACGCTGGCCAACGTGCTGGGCGTGCCGCTCGGCACCTGGTTTGGTCAGCTGTTTGGCTGGCGCGCCACCTTCTGGGGCGTGGCGATTATCGGCATTCTCGCGTTCATCGCGCTGATTGTCAGCCTGCCGACTAACAAAGATGAAAAACCGGTGCACCTGGCGAGCGAAATCAGCGCGCTGGCCAACGGCAAACTGTGGCTGTCGCTGCTGATGACGGTGTGTTTTGCCGCCGCGATGTTTGCGCTGTTCAGCTACATTGCGCCGCTGCTGTTACAGGTGACCGGCATCAGCGATCGCGGTGTCAGCTGGACGCTGTTCCTGATTGGTGCTGGCCTGACGGTGGGTAACATTGTTGGCGGGAAACTGGCGGACTGGAAAGTGTCGTTCAGCCTGATCCTCAGCTTCTCGCTGATTGCCGTGTTCTCGCTGCTGTTCAGCTGGACCAGCCATGCGCTGTGGCTGGCAGAGGTAACCCTGTTCCTGTGGGCGATGGCGACCTTCGCCACCGTGCCGGGCCTGCAAATCAACGTGGTGCGCCACGGTAAAGACGCGCCAAACCTGGTGTCGACGCTCAACATCTCGGCCTTTAACGTCGGAAACGCACTCGGTGCGTGGGTGGGCGGCGCAGTGATCGACAAAGGCTATGGCCTGACGGCGGTGCCGGTCGCGGCGGCAGCGCTGGCGGCCGCGGGATTAGTGGTTTGTCTGCTGACCTTCCGCAAATCGGGCGGTCAGCGCGAGACGGTGCGCGCTTAAGCCAGCCGCTGGGCGATGCGCTGCGGAAAGGTGGCCACCTGCTGCTGCAGGTGGTCGCAAAAGTGATCGACCAGCGCCGATGCCGGCCGATGCTGTGGCCGTACCAGGCTCACCGTGAACGGCACGGCAATACTGAAGCGGCGCATCACCACACCGCTGTCGGCGTAATCCAGCGCCGTCAGCGGATTAACAATCGAAATGCCCACCCCGGCGCGCACCATCGCGCACACCGACGCGGCGCTATGCGTCTCCAGCACCAGCCGCCGCTCCACCTGCTGCTCATGGAACAGCGCATCCAGCAACTGACGATAGCTATCGCTGCGCGACAGGCTGACATAGTTTTCACCGTGAAAATCCTGCGGCGTCAGCACCGCCCGCTGACACAGCGGATGCTGCGGCGGCAGCACGCACACTTCATCACTGGTCAGCAGTGCCAGGCGTTCAGTCCCGGCGGGTGCATGCTGGGTTTCGGTCAGACCGAGATCGTAGCGCTGCGCCGACAGCCACTCCTCCAGCAGCGGCGACTCCTGCGGAATAATATTCAGGCTCACCTGCGGATAGCGCTGTAAAAACGGCTGCAGCAATGGCGGCAACAGCGACTGGGAAAAGACCGGCAGGCAGGCGATGGACAGCTCGCCCTGGCGGAAATTGCGCAACCCTTCGGCGGCATCCATGATGCGATCCAGACCGTACCACGAGCGCTGCACCTCTTCGTACAGCCGCAGCCCCTGCACGGTGGGCTGCAGGCGGCCGCGCACCCGCTCAAACAGCTGTAAGCCCAGTTGCTGTTCCAGCCGCGCCAGTTCGCGGCTCACCGTTGGCTGCGAGGTATGCAGCAGCGTGGCAGCCTGGGTCAGATTGCCGCTGGTCATCACCGCGTGAAAGATTTCGATATGCCGCCAGTTAATTTTTGCCATCGTCGCCTCCGTGTCATCCATATCATATTTGCATAGCTGATGCTTAAACAGATATTTTTCTGCATCACTGTGCTGTGGCTAAATGACAGCAACGACTCAGGAGAATGCTCATGCCACGTCCACTTAACGATTCCCAGACGGCGCTTAACGCCACAAATCTGCTGCCGCTGGCGCAGCGCTACAGCGGCCCGTTCTGGGCTTACGATGCCGAAATCATTCAGCAGCGTATTGCGCAGCTCAGCGCGTTTGACGTGGTGCGCTTTGCGCAAAAGGCCTGCTCGAATATTCATATTCTGCGCCTGATGCGCGCTGCCGGCGTCAGGGTCGATTCGGTCTCGCTCGGCGAGATCGAACGTGCGCTGGCCGCCGGTTTTCAGCCGGGCGGCGAGGATATTGTGTTCACCGCCGATGTGCTGGACTCACCGACGCTGGCGCGCATCGCCGAGCTGAAGGTGCCGGTGAATGCCGGATCCGTGGATATGCTGCATCAGCTCGGCGCGGTTTCGCCGGGTCACAGCGTCTGGCTGCGCATTAATCCGGGCTTTGGCCACGGTCACAGCCAGAAAACCAATACCGGTGGCGAAAACAGTAAGCACGGCATCTGGCACAGCGATCTGCCACTGGCGCTGGCGGCGATTCAGCAGCATGGCCTGCAGCTGATAGGTTTACATATGCACATTGGCTCCGGCGTCGATTATGGCCATCTGCAGCAGGTGTGCGACGCGATGGTCGATCAGGTATTGGCCTTTGGTCAGGACCTGCAGGCCATCTCGGCGGGCGGCGGGCTGTCGATTCCTTACCGCTTTGGTGAGGAGGCGATTGATACGCAGCACTATTACGGCCTGTGGAACGGCGCGCGCGAGCGTATCGCGGCGCACCTCGGCCATGCGGTGAAGCTGGAGATCGAGCCGGGCCGTTTCCTGGTGGCGGAGTCGGGCGTGCTGGTGTCGCAGGTGCGGGCGGTGAAGCAGATGGGCAGCCGTCACTTTGTGCTGGTGGATGCCGGTTTCAGCGATCTGATGCGTCCGTCGATGTACGGCAGCTATCACCATATTTCGCTGCTGCCTGCCGATGGCAGCGCGCCGGGTGAGGCGCATGTGGAGAGCGTGGTGGCCGGGCCGCTGTGTGAGTCGGGAGATGTGTTTACCCAGCTGGAAGGGGGCAAAGTGGAAACCCGCTCGCTGCCAGCGGCACAGGTCGGCGATTATCTGGTGTTCCATGATACCGGCGCTTACGGCGCATCAATGTCCTCCAACTACAACAGCCGTCCGCTGATCCCGGAAGTGCTGTTTGAGCAGGGCGTGCCGCGTGAGATTCGCCGTGCGCAGACCATTCAGGAACTGCTGGCGCTGGAGCTGAACTGATGCGCATCGTGCCACTCAGCAGCGTGCCGCATCACGCCAGCCAGATCACCGACTGGCTATGGCAGGCGTTTGGTGATGGCACCTCGCGCGCGTTTTACGACAGCATTGTTCGTAGTAGCCTGAACGGTGCCGCGTTTCCGGTGACCTTTGTCGCGCTGGACGACGATGACGTGCCGCACGGCACGGTAGGGTTCTGGCGCTGTGATTTGATTAGCCGTCAGGATCTCTATCCGTGGGTTGCCGCGCTGTATGTGGATGAAGCGGCGCGCGGGCAGGGGCTGAGCGCCGCCCTGCAGCAGCACGTGCTGGACTATGCCCGCCAGCGCGGCTATGCAACGGTGTGGCTGTGGTCGACATTTGGCGGCTACTACGAGCGATTCGGCTGGCAGTATCAGTGTGATGCGCTGGAGTTTCCTGAGGTGCAGGTGAAGGTGTATTCGCAGGATTTATAGTGGGTTGGGTGCGCGCTGGCCCTCACCCCAACCCTCTCCCGCAAGCGGGCGAGGGGGCTGACCGCGCGCGCTGGCCCTCACCCCAACCCTCTCCCGCAAGCGGGCGAGGGGGCTGACCGTGCGCGCTGGCCCTCACCCCAACCCTCTCCCGCAAGCGGGCGAGGGAGCTGACCGCGCGCTCTGGAACGTTCCCTCTCCCTCAGGGAGAGGGTTAGGGTGAGGGAAAGCCTGCACCCGTTTAACCCGGTCCACCCACCGAATGCCGCCTGACCAGCGTCGGGCTAAACATATTGGTCACCTCCGGCAGCGCGGTGCCGTTGGCCAGCGCCAGCGCCAGCTGCGCGGCCTGCTGCGCCATGGTCACAATCGGATAGCGCACCGTAGTCAGGCGCGGACGCACGTAGCGCGACACCAGCACATCATCAAAGCCAATCAGCGACATCTCTTCGGGCACGCGAATGCCGTTATCGCTCAGCACCGCCAGCGCACCGGCGGCCATCGAATCGTTGTAGCACGCCACCGCGCTCACCTGCTTGCCGCGTCCGAGCAGTTCCGTCATTGCCTGCTCGCCACCGACCTCATCCGGTTCTCCCCACGCCACCAGCCGGTCGTTGCACGGCAGACCGTGCTCCTTCAGCGCATCGTAGTAGCCCTGCAGCCGATCTTCGGCGTCAGAAATGGTGTGCGTCGAGCAGATAAAGGCGATCTGCGTATGACCCTGCTGAATCAGGTGGCGCGTGGCCAGCCAGGCGCCGTAGCGGTCATCCAGCGCAATGCAGCGTGACTCAAACCCCTGCAGCAGCCGGTTCAGCAGCACCATGCCCGGCACCTGCTTCATCAGTAGCTCTAAATCGTCATCGGGAATTTTCTTGGCGTGCACCACCAGCGCAGCGCAGCGATGGCGCATCAGCTGTTCAATCGCCTGACGCTCTTTCTGCTCATTATGGTAACCGTTACCAATCAGCAGAAAGTTGCCGGTTTGCCCGGCGACTTCATCGACGGCTTTCACCATCGCGCCAAAAAACGGGTCTGACACATCGCCTACCACCAGCCCGAGCGTTTCGGTGGATTGCTGCGCCAGCGCGCGGGCATTGGCATTCGGGTGATACTGCAGCTGTTCCATGGCCTGGGTAACAGCGAGGCGCGAACTCTCGCTGGCTTTGGGTGAATTATTGATGACGCGGGACACGGTCGCGACCGACACCCCCGCCATGCGGGCAACATCCTTAATAGTAGCCATGCAATGGTCGACATCCGGGAAAACGTTTACACATGCTCTCAGTGTTACGGAAAAGCCCGGCAGCCGCAACCCGCCAGAATGTCAGCGCTGTCGCAAAAGTGCGGAAAATCAGACGCTCACGGTGAGGCTTTAGCCCGGTAACGGCACCGTGCTATGCTGCCAGCCTGAATCACACCTGCCTGCCGGACCCATAACCATGAAAACTCGTGTGCCGCACCTTGCGCACTGGGGCGCGTTTACCGCCGTCACCGAAAATCAGCGCCTGATTGCCTGCGAACCTTTCTTCGCCGATGCCGATCCTTCCCCGATGATCCACACTATCCCTGAACTGGTGTACTCGGATAAACGCATCCGTCAGCCGATGGTGCGCCGTTCGTGGCTGAAGTCGCGTGAAAACAGCGATCGCACGCTGCGCGGCCGGGAAGATTTTGTCGCCGTGGACTGGGACACCGCGCTCGATCTGGTGGCGGAAGAGAACCGCCGGGTGCGCGACCGCTACGGCGCTTCCGGCATTTTCAACGGTTCGTACGGCTGGTCATCAGCCGGTCGCGTTAACCATGCGCGCACCCTGATTCGTCGCTTCTATTTCCAGGGCGGCGGTGGCGTTGATCAGCAGGGTAACTACAGCTGGGGTGCGGCACAGTTCTTTCTGCCCTACGTGATTGGCACTTATATGCCGCTCACCGGCCGCGTCACCGACTGGCCGCAGGTGGTGGAGCACGCAGAAATTTTCGTCGCCTTTGGCGGTCTGGCGCTGAAAAATGCGCAGGTGGCCTCCGGCGGCGCCGGCGAGCACAGCCTGAAACCGGCGCTGCAGCAGCTGAGCGCCAAAGGCACGCCGATCATTAACATCAGCCCGATGCGCGATGACTGCCCGGCATTCGTTAACGCCGAGTGGATTCCGATTCGCCCGAACACCGACGTGGCGCTGATGCTGGCGCTCGGCCATGAAATTACCCGCCGGAACGCTATCGATGAGGCTTTCCTCGCCAGCCACTGCACCGGCTGGCCGCAGCTGCGTGCCTATCTGCTGGGCGAAAGCGACGGCGTGGCGAAAACGCCCGCGTGGGCCAGTGCGATAACCGGCATCCCGGCGGCGCGTATCGCGCTGCTGGCGCAGCAGCTGGCGGGCAAACGCAGTTTTATCACCTGTGCTTATGCGGTGCAGCGCGCCCATCGCGGCGAGCAGCCGTACTGGATGATGATTGCGCTCTCGTCGATGCTGGGCCAGCCGGGACTGCCGGGCGGCGGCTTCTCTTTTGGCCATGGCTCGATGAACAGCGTCGGCAATCCGCGCCAGGAAGGCCCGGCGCCGCTGATGAGCACCGGCCCGAATCCGGCGAATCTGTCGATCCCGGTGGCGCGCATCAGCGACATGCTGCTCAATCCCGGCCAGCCGTATGCGTTTCAGGGCGAGACGCTGCACTATCCCGACATTCACCTGGTGCACTGGGCAGGTGGCAATCCGTTCCACCATCACCAGCAGCTCAACCGGCTGGTCGAGGGCTGGCAGCGCCCGGATACGGTCATCGTGCAGGATATCGTCTGGACGCCCGCGGCGCAGATGGCGGACATCGTGCTGCCGGCCACCACCACGCTGGAGCGCAACGACATTGGCGGCTCGTCGCGTGACCGCTTCGTGCTGGCGATGCACCAGGCGATTAAACCGCAGCATCAGGCGCGTAACGACTTTGATATTTTTGCCGATCTGGCCGATCGCCTTGGCTACCGCGATCGCTTTACCGAAGGACGCAACGAGATGCAGTGGATTGAGCATCTTTACCAGCAGTGTGCGCAGGCGCATGCGCAGCTGGACATCGCGTTCCCGGAGTTCGAGGCATTCTGGCAGCGCGGCTTTGTTGAGATTCCGCAGGGCGGCAAGCCGTACGTGTTTATGGATGATTTCCGCGCCGACCCGCAGGCGCATCCGATTCACACCGCCAGCGGCAAAATTGAGCTGTTTTGCCAGACCATCGCCGATTACCAGCTGGCGGATTTCGCCGGGCATCCGGAGTGGCGCGCGCCGCAGGAGTGGCTTGGCGCAGCGCTCAGCGCGCAGTTCCCGCTGCACATGATTTCGGTGCAGCCTGCGGATCGCCTGCACAGTCAGCTGGATGCCACCGCCACGGTGCAGGCCGGCAAAACCGCCGGTCACGAAACGCTGTATATGCACGTTGACGATGCCGCCGCGCGCGGTATCAGTGACGGCGATGAGATTGAAGTGAGCAATGCGCGTGGCCGTATGCTGGCTGGCGTCCGCCTGACGGACGGCCTGACGCCCGGCGTGGTGATCATCGCCACCGGCGCCTGGTTCGATCCCGGTTTTGGCAAAGCGTGGCAGCCGTGGGACCGCGCCGGCAACCCTAACGTGCTGACGCTCGACATCGGAACTTCGTCGTTAACCCAGGGACCAAACGCCATGAGCTGCCTGGTGGAAATCAAAAAACACGCCAGTTGCACAATCGGCTAACAATCTCACCGCTGGTTACATTTTGCCGGTAACTGTTGCGTTTGAGTGATAGTTTCTGCGCTGAGCAACTTGCTACAGTCAGGGTCCCAGAGGTATTGATGGGTGAACATCAACAGTTTTCTTGATTACACCGACCTGCGCAGATGCGCAGGTTTTTTTTGCCTGCGATCTGCCGGTGTGATGCGTCCCGTTGCGGTGACCTCAATCGGGCATAAACGAACTGATACATTGTTTTCCTGTCAACTCGCTTTACCTTTCTTTATAACTGCAGCTAACCCCTTTGGATTCATCTTTTATCGCAGCGGATCGCCATGCCCCCGATTAAAAAATTTCTGGGAAAAGACCAGATTAAAGCCCCGTTTAACCCGTTTCGTTTTCGTCTGATTTGTCTGGGCGTATTAGGCTGCATGGGCCTGCTGCTGGCGCGCGTCGGCGATCTGCAGCTGATCAATCATCCGATGCTGGAGCACGAGGCCGACCAGCGCTCGCTGCGGACCGTGACGCTGCCGACCAACCGCGGCACGCTGCTCGACCGCGACGGCCAGGCGCTGGCGCTCAGCGTGCCATCGCGCGATATCATCGCCGATCCGCTGCGCGTGCTGGAGGCCAATCCCGATTTCACCAGCGCCAAATGGAGCTATCTGGCGGCGGCGCTGAATCTGCGACCGGACGAGCTGCGCGCGCAGATCACCGCCAATCCGAAAAAGCGCTTCCTCTACCTCGGGCGCAAAATCGAGCTGGGCATTGCCAAAGATATTGCTGAGCTGCATCTGAAAGGCATCAGTTCGGTGTATGACGACAGCCGTTTTTATCCGATGAGTGAAGCCGCGGCGCCGCTGATTGGCATCGTCGGGGCGGACAATAACGGGCTTAATGGGCTGGAGAAGGGCTTTGACCGGGTACTGCAGGGCGAGCCGGGTAAAGAGGTGTATCGCCAGGACGGGGACGGCAACATTATTGCGATGATCGATTACGAGCCGCCGAAGCAGCCGCCGACGGTGCAGCTCAGCATCGATAAGTTTGACCAGTTTACGTTGTACAGCAAGCTGCGCGACGGCGTGCTGCTCAACAAGGCCGATTCGGGCGCGGCGGTGCTGGTGAAGATCGACACCGGCGAGATCCTCGCTATGGCGTCTTATCCGTCGTTCAACCCCAACAATTATGACAACGCCACGCCGGCGCAAATGCGCAATACCGCCATTAACGACAGCTACGAGCCCGGTTCAACGGTGAAACCGCTGGTGGTGATGGAAGGGCTGCAGCGTCATCTGGTGCGCCCCGATTCGGTGATCGACACCACGCCCTACAGCGTCAACGGCCACCTGATCCGCGATGTCGGCCACTGGCCGCGCCTGACCATGACCGGCATTTTGCAGAAATCCAGCGACATCGGCGTCTCGCACATCGCGCTGGCAATGCCGGCGGAAGCGCTGGTGAACACCTATCAGGCGTTTGGTCTCGGCAAGCCGACCGGGCTGGGGCTGACCGGTGAGAGCGTGGGCTACTTCCCGCTGCATCGCCAGCGCTGGGCGGACATCGAGCGCGCCACCTTTTCGTTCGGTTACGGTCTGCGCGTAACGCCGCTGCAGATTGCGCGTGAATACGCCACACTCGGTTCGTATGGCGTCTATCGCCCGCTGTCGATCACCAAAGTGACGCCACCGGTGCTGGGCAGGCAGGTGGCGGATCCGCAGATCGTGCAAACCGTGGTGCACATGCTGGAGAGTGACGTGCTGCCGGGCGGTACCGGGGTGAAAGCAGCGGTACCGGGCTACCGGCTGGCGACCAAAACCGGCACCGCGGAGAAGATGGGCAGCAGCGGCAAATATGACGGCGGCTACGTTAACTACACCGCCGGCATCGCGCCGGCCAGCCATCCGGAAGTGGCGCTGGTGGTGATGATTAACCATCCTACCGCTGGCGATCACTTTGGCGGCTCGGTGGCCGCGCCGGTATTTGGCAACATCATGGGGCCGGTGCTGAAACACATGAACGTGGCACCCGACGCGATTTACAGTAAACCGGCATCAGATAAATCTTAACGAAATCAGGATGTAAACGCGCAGTCGAGCTTTTCACACCTCGTTGCATTTCGCCGAACTCCGTTGCGATTTGCGGCTGTTATCCGCGCCGCCATTGCGCGACGATAAAGGTCCCAGAGGTATTGATTGGTGTGAAGATCGGCTGCTGCGGCAGCGATACCCTTGTGGTATTCACCCTGTTCGGTTGCACCGACCCACGCGGATGCGTGGGTTTTTTTTGCCTGTAAGTTGTCCTCCTCTCCCGTTTATAGCGCCTGCGCGCGCCATCACCGACCGCTGCCGGGCGCGGTTTAAATCCTGCATCTCTTAACGAAACGCTTACGGTTTGCGTATAGAAAACGTTCTGGCGATCCGCCGATAATGCGCGTCGTGATGATTTTCGCTGAAATAATCCCCTGCTTACCGGGGTTTTTACCCACACTTTTGCTGATCTGAAGACGCTGATGACTATCCATGCTCCCCGTTCTGGTTTCTCCCGCTGGCTGAAATGGCTGCTTGTGTTGCTGGTGCTGCTGATCGCGGCCGGCGTGATCTGGCGTGTGGCAGGCGGCAAGCGGGGCGCAGCACCCGGCGACCTGCCGCCAGGCGGTCATCGCGGCGCGGCGCAGATGAGCGGCCCGGCAACGCTGGTGCACAGCGGCATTGCCGCGACGACCGACGTACCGGTGTACCTGAATGCGCTCGGCACGGTGATCCCCAACGCCAGCGTCACCGTCACCAGCCGCGTGGCCGGGCAGCTGCAGCAGGTGTTCTTTACTGAAGGGCAGAAAGTCAGCGCCGGTCAGCTGCTGGCGCAGATCGATCCGCGCAGTTATCAGGCGACGCTGGCGCAGTATCAGGGCGATCTCAGCCAGAACCAGGCGCTGCTGCACAGTGCGCAACTGACGCTGGCACGCTACAAAAAGCTGGCAGCGCAGGACTCGCTGTCGCGCCAGGATCTGGATAGCCAGATTGCTACCGTCGGCCAGTATCAGGGCGCGGTGGCGGCGGATCAGGCGCAAATCGCCAGCGCAAAACTGGATATTGAGTATGCCCGCATCACCTCGCCGATCAGCGGCCGCGTAGGTCTGCGGCTGGTCGATCCGGGCAATATGGTGCAGACCAGCGACACCACCGGCATTGTGGTGGTGACGCAAATGCAGCCTGCCGCCGTGACGTTCAGCGTGCCGCAAAGTTACATCGCGCAGCTGACGCGCGCACTGCGCAACGGCCAGAGCCTGCCCGCGACGGCCTTCGATCAGGACAACAGCACCATACTGGCGCAGGGTGAGGTGAAGTACATCAGCAATCAGATCGATACCAGCACCGGCACCATCGAACTGAAAGCCAGCTTTCCTAACCAGGACGAAGCGCTGTTTGCCAACCAGTTCGTTAATCTGCGTTTGCAAACCGGCACGCTGAAAAACGCGACGGTGATTCCGGCGCAGGCGCTGCAGCTGAGCAGCGACGGGAGCTTTGTGTTTATTATCAACAAAGATAATAGCGTGACGCGCAAAGCGGTCACCGCCGGACCGGCACTGGGGGAAGATCGTCAGGCGATCCTGCAGGGCGTGGCGCCAGGCGATCGTCTGGTGACCGAGGGGATCGATCGTCTGACTAACGGCAGCAAAGTCCAGCTGGCTGACGACAGCAAAAGTACCCAGCCATGAATCCGTCTCGTCTGTTTATCCTGCGCCCGGTGGCGACGATTCTGCTGATGGTCGGCGTGCTGATCGCCGGTCTGTTCGCTTATCGCTTTCTCTCCACCTCGGCGCTGCCGCAGGTGGATTATCCGACCATTCAGGTTACCACCCTTTATCCTGGCGCCAGCCCGGACGTGATGGCCTCGTCCGTGACCTCGCCGCTGGAGCGTCAGCTCGGTCAGATGGCCGGTCTTAGCCAGATGACGTCTGCCAGCTCGGGCGGATCATCGATTATCACCCTGAAGTTCAGCCTCGATCTGTCGCTTGACGTCGCCGAACAGGAAGTCCAGGCGGCAATCAACGCGGCGAATAATCTGTTACCGGACGATCTGCCCAATCCGCCGACGTATAAAAAGGTCAATCCGGCCGACAGTGCGGTGATCACGCTGGCCGCCAGTTCCGACACGCTGCCGCTGACTGAGGTGCAGGATCTGGTGAACACGCGCGTGGCGCTGAAGCTGTCGCAAATCAACGGCGTGGGGATGGTGACCCTGGCGGGCGGTAATCAGCCGGCGATTCGCGTGCAGATGGATCCAAAAGCGCTGGCGGCGCACAAGCTGTCGCTGGAAGACGTCAATACGCTGATCGCCAACAGCAACGTCAACGGTTCGAAAGGCGGTTTCGACGGCAAATATCACTCGGTGACCATCGACGCCAACGACCAGCTGCGCACCGCGGCCGAATACGGCAATCTGATTCTCACCTGGCAGAACGGTGCGGCGCTGCGGCTGAAAGATATCGCCCATATCGAGCAGGGGCCGGAGAATCGCTTTCAGTCGGCGTGGGCCAATAACCGTCCGGCGATTGTCATCAGCGTGCAGCGCCAGCCTGGCGCCAACGTCATTCAGGTGGTGGATAGCATTAAAAAACAGCTGCCCGTTTTGCAGGCGGCGCTGCCGGATGGCGTGAAAATGCGTGTGCTCGCCGATCGCACGCAGACCATCCGCGCCTCGATCAGCGACGTACAGTTTGAACTGATGCTGTCGATCGCACTGGTGGTGATGGTGACCTTCCTGTTTCTGCGCAACGTGGCGGCGACGCTGATTCCCAGCGTGGCAGTACCGCTGTCGCTGATTGGCACCTTTGGCGTGATGTATCTCGCCGATTTCAGCCTCAACAACCTGTCGCTAATGGCGCTGACCATCGCCACCGGGTTTGTCATTGATGACGCGATTGTGGTGGTGGAGAACATTTCACGCCGGCTGGAGCAGGGGGAAACGCCGATGCAGGCCGCGCTGAAAGGCTCGCAGCAGATTGGCTTCACCATTATTTCCCTGACGTTTTCCCTGATTGCGGTCCTGATTCCGCTGCTGTTTATGGGCGATGTGGTCGGCCGGCTGTTCCGCGAATTCGCCATCACCCTGGCCGTCTCGATTCTGGTGTCGATGGTGGTGTCGCTGACGCTGACGCCGATGCTGTGTGCCTGGCTGTTAAGGCATATTCCGGAGTCGCAACAGTCACGCTTTGCGCGCAAAGGCGGCGAGCTGTTTGACAAACTGGTACGCGGCTATGACCGCCTGCTCAGCGTAGTGCTCAACCATCAGAAGCTGACGCTGCTGGTGGCGCTGGCAACCTTTGCACTCACCGCGCTGCTGTATCTGGCCATCCCGAAGGGGTTCTTTCCCACCCAGGATACCGGGCTGATTCAGGGGGTGACCGTGGCGTCGCAGGATGTCTCCTTCACGGCGATGGCGCAGCGTCAGCAGGCGCTGGCAACGGTGATCCTGCAAAATCCGGCGGTCGAGAGTGTGTCCTCAACCATTGGTATCGACGGCAATAACACCAGTCTCAATAGCGGGCGCCTGCAAATCAACCTGAAAGCGTTTGACCAGCGCGACGTCAAAGCCGATGAGGTGATTGCGCAGCTACAGCAGGCGGCGCGCCAGGTCGCCGGCATTCAGCTTTATCTGCAGCCAGCACAGGACCTGACGGTCAACGATCAGGTGACGCCGAGCCAGTACCAGTTCACCCTTGATGATGCCGACAGCGAAAACCTGGTGCGCTGGACGCCGCAGCTGATAGCTGCGCTGCAGCAGCGCCCGGAGTTTAATGGCGTGGTCAGCAACCTGCAGGATCAGGGGCGCGTGGCCTATGTGGAGCTGAATCGCGATAAAGCGGCGCGCTACGGCATCACGGCAGCTGACGTCGATACCGCGCTGTACAACAGCTTTGGTCAGCGGCTGGTTTCCACCATTTTTACCCAGGCGAACCAGTATCGCGTGGTGCTGGAAGTGGCGCCGCAGTATCAGCAGTCGCCGGCGTCATTTGATGACGTTTATCTGCCGGTGAGCAGCAGTGCATCAACCAGCAGTGACAGCGACAGTGAGACCACCACCACCGGCATGGTGAAACTCACCGCCATCGCCAGCGTGCATGCGCGGACCGGGGCGCTGATGCACATGCGCCTGAATCAGTTCCCGGCGGTGATGGTGTCGTTCAATCTTAACCCCGGTTATTCGCTGGAGGAGGGGCAGCGGGCGATTGCGCAGGTCACGCAGCAGCTTAAACTACCCGCCAGCATAACGCTGCGTTATCAGGGTGAAACCGCGGCGTTTCAGAGTGCCACCGGCAATACGCTGTGGCTGATTCTGGCGGCGCTGATCACCATGTACGTGGTGCTGGGCATTCTGTATGAGAGCTTTATCCATCCGGTGACCATTCTCTCCACGCTGCCGTCGGCGGCGGTCGGGGCGCTGCTGACGCTGATGCTGGCGGGCAGCGAATTCAGCCTGATCGCGCTGATTGGCGTCATTCTGCTGATTGGCATCGTTAAAAAGAACGCCATTATGATGATCGACTTCGCGCTGGAGGCGCAGCATAAGCAGCATATGAAGCCGCGCGAAGCGATCCATCAGGCCTGCCTGCTGCGCTTCCGGCCGATTCTGATGACCACCATGGCGGCGCTGCTCGGGGCGCTGCCGCTGATGCTGGCCTCCGGCTCCGGTGCTGAACTGCGTCAGCCGCTCGGGCTGGTGATTGTCGGTGGCCTGCTGGTGAGCCAGGTGCTGACGCTGTTCTCCACCCCGGTAATCTATCTGTGGTTTGATGGGCTGGCGCAGCGCGGTAAGCGCTACGTGCAGCGCCGGCAGCAGCAGGCGCGGGGCGAGCCATGAACATCACCCGGCTGTTTATCTTTCGCCCGGTTGCCACGCTGCTGCTGACGCTGGCGATCCTGCTGCTCGGGGCGCTGGGCTACCGGCTGCTGCCCGTCGCGCCGCTGCCGCAGGTGGATTTTCCTACCATCATGGTCAGCGCCAGCCTGGCCGGTGCCAGCCCGGAAACCATGGCGGCCACGGTGGCGACGCCGCTGGAGCGTTCGCTCGGCCAGATTGCCGGTGTGACGGAGATGACGTCGACCAGCTCGCAGGGCTCGACCAGCGTGATACTGCAGTTTGAACTTGACCGCGATATCAATGGCGCGGCGCGCGACGTACAGGCGGCGATAAACGCGGCGCGCAGCCTGTTACCGAGTGCTATGGAGTCGCTGCCGACCTATCGCAAAGCGAATCCCTCGGACGCGCCGATTGTGATGCTGGCGCTTACCTCCGCCACGCGCACGCCGGGTGAACTGTATGACCTCGCCGAAAGCAAAATTGAACAGGCGATGGGGCAGGTCAGGGGCGTGGGCGAAGTGTCGCTGATGGGCAGCGCGCTGCCGGCGGTCCGCATCGATCTGCAGCCGCAACAGCTGACGCACTATGGCATTGCGCTGGATACGGTGCGCAGCGCCGTATCCAGCAGCACCACCAATCTGCCGAAAGGCATGCTGCAGGGCAGCAGCCAGTCCTGGATGGTGGACGGTAACGGCCAGCTGGACAAAGCGGCACAGTACCGCGACCTGATAGTCAGCTACCACGCGGGTAAGGCGGTGCGACTGCATGACGTCGCCACGGTGTATGACTCGGTGGAGGATCAGTATCAGGCCGGCTTTCTCAATTCACAGCCGTCGGTGATGATCGCCATCAAGCGTCAGGCCGGCGCTAACATGCTCGACACCATTGACGCCATCAAAGCGCAGCTGCCACAGCTGGAGAAAGATCTGCCTGCTGATACCCAGCTCAAAGTGGTGGTGGACCGTTCGCCAACGGTGCGCGCCTCCCTGTATGACACCGAAGAGACGCTGCTGGTGGCGATGCTGCTGGTGATTGCTGTGGTATTTGTCTTCCTGCGTAATCTGCAGGCGGTGGTGATTCCGGCGCTGGCGCTGCCGGTGTCGCTGATCGGCACCTGCGCGGTGATGTATCTGCTCGGCTACAGTCTCGATAACCTGTCGCTGATGGCGCTGATCATCGCCACGGGCTTTGTTGTTGATGACGCCATCGTGGTGCTGGAAAATATCACCCGGCACATCGAAGCCGGTCTGAGTCCGCTGCGTGCCGCCCTGCGCGGTGCCCATGAGGTGAGCTTTACGGTGCTGTCGATGACGGTGTCGCTGGTGGCGGTGTTTATCCCGATTCTGCTGATGGGCAGTATTGTTGGCCGCCTGTTCCGCGAATTTGCGGTGACGCTGACGGTCTCGCTGCTGATCTCCATGTTTGTCTCGCTCAGCCTGACCCCGATGCTGTGCGCCCGGCTGCTGCGGCCGAAGCCGCTGGTCACCCGGCGGCCGCATCCGCTCTATCAGCTGATCGAAAATGCGCTCAACGCGCTGCTGGCCGCCTACGCGCGTGGCCTGGCGTGGGTGATGGCGCACCAGAAGATCACCCTGCTGAGTTTACTGCTCACCGTGCTGCTCAATCTGTTTCTGTTTAGCGTGGTGCAAAAGGGCTTTTTCCCCAATCAGGACACCGGCCTGCTGATGGGCGCCCTGCGCGCTGACCAGAACATCTCCTTCCAGGCGATGAAGCCAAAGATGCTGGCGTTCACCAAAATCATTGAGGCCGATCCGGCGGTAGACAGCGTGATGTCGTCAATGGGCAGCGGTATGTTTGGCTCGCGCAATAGCGCCAACTTTTTTGTCCGGCTGAAAGATTTTGACCAGCGCAGCGCCAGTGCCACCGAAGTGGCTAACCGGCTGAGCCTGAAAACCCGCCATATTGCCGGGGCGCAGCTGTTCCTGATGGCCGCGCAGGATCTGCACATCGGCGGGCGCAGCGCCAACGCCACTTATCAGTACAGCCTGCAGGCTGACGATCTCGATCTGCTGCGCCGCTGGACACCGAAAGTCCAGGCGGCGCTGGCCGCGATACCGCAACTCAACAGCGTGGATTCCGATGCGCAAACCGGCGGACAGGAGGTGGTGATCAACATCGATCGCGACCGCGCCACGCGGCTGGGCGTTAACGTGCAGATGCTGGACACGCTGCTGAACAATGCCTTTAGTCAGCGACAGATTGCCACGCTCTATCACACGCTCAATCAGTACCATGTGGTGATGGCCCTGCAGGACAGCGACACGCGCGATCCGGCCATGCTGCAACAACTGTATGTGATTAACGACAGCGGCGATCGCGTGCCGCTGGCGGCCTTTGCCCACTTCAGCGGCGGCAACGCGCCGCTGTCGGTTGCGCATCAGGGCCAGTCAGCGACCAGCACCATCGCCTTCAACCTCAACGACGGCGTGTCGCTGGAGCAGGCGCAGACGCTGATTAAGCAAGCGATGGCACAGCTGGGGTTGCCCTCCAGCATTCAGGCGGGCTTTGCCGGCACCGCCGCAGCGTTCTCTCAGCTCACCGCCACCATGCCGTGGCTGATTATTGCGGCGCTGGCGGCGGTGTATATCGTCCTGGGCGTGCTGTATGAGAGTTACATTCACCCGCTGACCATTCTCTCCACGCTGCCGTCGGCAGGCGTCGGGGCGCTGCTGCTGTTGCTGCTGACCAATACGCAGCTGACGGTGATTGCGCTGATCGGCATCATTTTGCTGATCGGTATCGTCAAGAAAAACGCCATCATGATGATCGATTTTGCCCTGCACGCCGAGCGCAGTCAGGGGCTGTCGCCGCAGCAGGCGATTACGCAGGCGTGCCTGATGCGCTTTCGGCCGATCATGATGACCACGCTGGCCGCCTTCTTCGGCGCTCTGCCGCTGGCGCTGGGTAGCGGTGGCGACGCTGATTTACGCAGCCCGCTGGGGATTGCCATTGCCGGCGGTCTGGCCCTGAGCCAGCTGCTGACCCTGTTTACCACGCCAGTGGTCTATCTCTGGCTGGATCGTCTCAGCCGCGCCACCCAGCGTCAGTGGCGGCGCGTGCGTCATGTGGAATCCTGATTGATGAAAATGATGAACATTGGCGCGCTGACGGCGGCGCTACTGGTTGCTGGCTGTAGCGTTGGCCCCGATTATCAGCGTCCGGCGATGGCGCTGCCGACGCACTATAAAGAGGCCAAAGGCTGGACGCAGGCCACGCCGCAGGACGCCAGTCGCAAAGGGGAGTGGTGGACGGTGTATCACGATGCCACCTTGTCCAGCCTGCTGCGCCAGGTGAGCATCTCTAACCAGAACGTCGCCAGTTATGCGGCGCAGTATCGCGAAGCCCAGGCGCTGAGCGCGCAGTCGCGCGCGGCGCTGTTTCCCTCACTCGACTACGATGCCAGCAGCACGCGCAGCGGCAGCCGTGCCAGCACCAGCGGTCAGCGCAGCGTCAGCAACAGCCACAGCGCTACGCTGAGTGCCAGCTGGGAGCTGGATCTGTGGGGCAAACTGCGCCGCACCCAGGAAGAAGATAAGGCCAGCGCGCAGGCCAGCCAGGCTGAACTGGCCAATGTCACGCTGAGCGCCCAGTCAGAGCTGGCGCAGGACTATTTTCAGCTGCGCATCATCGACGAAAAGATCGCGCTCTATCAGCGCAGCATTGAAGCTTATCAGCGCTATCTCAGCGTGATTGACAACAAGTACCGCGCCGGTAGCGAATCCCGCGCCACTCTGGCGCAGGCACAGATGCAGCTGGAGAGCGCCCGCGCTTCGGCGCAGGATTATCAGTGGCAGCGCGCGCAACTGGAGCACGCGGTGGCGCTGCTGCTGGGGCGTGCGCCAGCCGACTTTACGTTGCCGGTGGCGAAGCTGGATGCCACGCTGCCGTCCATTCCACAGAGCCTGCCTTCGGCGCTGCTGCAGCGCCGTCCGGACATCGCCTATGCCGAACGTAACGTGGCGGCCGCCAACGCGGCGGTCGGAGTGGCGATTGCCGGTTATTATCCCGACCTGACGCTCAGCGCCAGCGGTGGCGTGACCGCCTCAGCGATCCACAGTTTATTGTCGCTGCCGAATCGCGCCTGGTCGCTGGGGCCGGAGCTCAGCGGTACGCTGCTCGATTTTGGCGCGACCTCGGCGAAAGTGGCGCAGGCGCGTGCCGCCTATGATGCCAGCGTGGCCACCTATCGCCAGACGGTGCTGAGCGCGCTGGGAGAAGTGGAAGATAACCTGGTGGAACTGAATACCCTGCAGGGGGAAATCGCCGCGCAGCAGCGCGCCGCCGTGGCGGCACAGGCGTCAGCACGCGTAACGCGCAACCAGTATGACGCCGGCATGATTGATTACCTTGATGTCGCTACCACGGAGAACAGCAGCCTGAGCGAGCAGCAGAGCCTGCTGTCGCTGCAGAGCAGCCAGTGGGTGAGTAGCGTGGCGCTGATCGCCGCACTGGGCGGCGGCTGGCAGGGCGAATCACCCTGAATTCATCACGATAAATCACTGCGCTACTTGTCGAACATCCCCGGATCCTGCAAGGTAAGAACCATTTTTTACCGCTGCTAAGGAGCTGGCATGCTATTTACCGTTCTGCGTTTCCTCTGTCGCCTGTTATGGCGCGTTGAGCTGCGTGGCGATCTGACTGCCCTGCACAAAGAAAAAGTGCTGATCACGCCAAACCATATGTCGTTTCTCGATGGCGTGCTGCTGGCGCTGTTTCTGCCCATCAAACCGGTGTTCGCCGTCTATTCCTCGATCAGCGAACAGTGGTATATGCGCCTGCTCAGGCCGGTCATCGACTTCGTGCCGCTCGACCCCACCAAACCGATGTCGATCAAACATCTGGTGCGCATGATCAACGAAGGGCGTCCGGTGGTGATCTTTCCGGAAGGGCGCATTACCGTCACCGGCTCATTGATGAAAATCTACAGCGGCGCTGGCTTCGTCGCGGCAAAATCCGCCGCCATCGTGGTGCCGATGCGTATTGAAGGCGCAGAGTACACGCCGTTTGGCCGCCTGGCCGGGGTGTTTAAACGCCGCCTGTTCCCGCGCATTACCCTGACGGTGCTGCCGGCCACGGTAATTCCCATGCCGGAAGCGAAACGCGCGCGCGACCGCCGCGTGCTGGCCGGTGAGCATTTACACCATGTGATGATGGAAGCGCGCATGGCGGTACGCCCGCGCGAAACGCTGTTCGACGCTTTTCTCAATGCGCGCACCCGTTACGGGCTGAGTAAAGCCTGCATCGAAGACATCAACTTTAAGCCGGACAGCTACACCGGGCTGCTGAAAAAAGCGCTCGGTGTCGGACGCATTCTGGAGCGCTACAGCCAGCAGGGCGAATTCGTTGGCCTGCTGCTGCCGAATGCCACGGTGACCGCGGCGGCGATTCTGGGGGCTTCACTGCGCGGGCGCGTGCCGGCCATGCTCAACTACACCGCCGGCATCAACGGCATGCGCGCGGCGCTGACCGCCTCGCAGGTGAAAACCGTGTTTACCTCGCGCCAGTTCCTCGAGAAGGGCAACCTGTGGCACCTGCCGCAGGGGCTGACGGAGGTGCAGTGGATCTATCTGGAGGATCTGAAAGATACCGTCACGCTGCAGGACAAACTGTGGATCCTCGCGCACCTGCTGCTGCCGCGCCGGGCGCAGGTTGCGCAGCAGCCAGAAGACGCGGCAATGGTGCTTTTTACCTCCGGCTCGGAAGGCAATCCCAAAGGCGTGGTGCACTCGCATAAAAGTCTGCTGGCGAACGTGGAGCAGATTCGCACCGTGGCGGATTTCACCCCGCGCGACCGCTTTATGTCGGCGCTGCCGCTGTTCCACGCCTTCGGCCTCACCGTCGGGCTGTTCACGCCGCTGCTGACCGGCGCGCAGGTATTCCTCTATCCCAGCCCGCTGCACTATCGCATCGTGCCGGAGCTGGTGTATGACCGTAACTGCACCGTGCTGTTTGGCACCTCCACCTTCCTCGGCAACTATGCGCGCTTTGCCAGCCCGTACGATTTCGCCCGGCTGCGCTACGTCGTCGCCGGTGCCGAGAAGCTGCAGGAAGGCACGCGCCAGATCTACATGGAGAAGTACGGCATCCGCATCCTTGAAGGTTACGGCGTGACCGAGTGTGCACCGGTGGTGGCAATCAACGTACCGATGGCCGCCAAATCGCATACCGTCGGGCGTATTCTGCCGGGCATGGATTCACGTCTGATTGCGGTGCCCGGCATTGAGCAGGGCGGACGGCTGCAGCTGCGCGGTCCGAACATCATGAACGGCTATCTGCGGGTGGAAAACCCCGGCGTGCTGGAGCCACCGGTGGCGGATAACGGCGAAGGCGAACAGGAAGCCGGCTGGTACGATACCGGGGATATTGTCAGCTTTGACGAGGGCGGTTTCTGTCAGATTCAGGGGCGCGCTAAACGCTTCGCCAAAATCGCCGGAGAGATGGTGTCGCTGGAGAGCGTGGAGCAGATTGCCCTGAAAGCTTCGGCGGAGAAACAGCACGCGGCGTCGCTGCGGCCCGATGGCCAGCGTGGAGAAGCGCTGGTGCTGTTTACCACCGACAGTGAACTCAGCCGCGACCGGCTGCAGCAGGCCGCGCGTGAGATGGGTGCGCCAGAGCTGGCGGTGCCGCGCGACATTCGCTACATGAAACAGCTGCCGATGCTGGGCAGCGGCAAACCAGACTACGTCAGCCTGAAACAGCTGGCAGAAGAGGAGCGGGCATGAGTCAGTCGGTGAATCCGGACGCCCCTTTGCTGTCGCGCAGTATGCTGGCGGTGATCGTGGCACAGTTTTTCTCTGCCTTTGGCGACAACGCGCTGCTGTTCGCCACGCTGGCGCTGCTGAAAAGTCAGTTCTATCCGGACTGGAGCCAGCCGATCCTGCAGATGCTGTTTGTGGCCACTTACATTCTGCTCGCGCCGTTTGTCGGACAGATGGCCGACAGCTTTGCCAAAGGGCGGGTGATGATGTTTGCCAACAGCCTTAAGCTGCTCGGTGCGCTGGTGATCTGCTTCGGCTTTAATCCGTTTCTCGGCTACACGCTGGTAGGCGTCGGCGCGGCGGCGTATTCGCCGGCGAAATACGGCATCCTGACGGAGATCACCAGCGGCGCGCGGCTGGTGAAAGCCAACGGGCTGATGGAGTCGTCGACTATCGCGGCGATTCTGCTCGGCTCGGTGGCAGGCGGCGTGCTCGCCGACTGGCATCTGCTGGCAGCACTGGTGGTGTGTGCACTCACTTACGCACTGGCGGTGGTGGCGAACCTGTTCATTCCGCGTCTGCAGGCAGCGCGCCCCGGCCAGAGCTGGCACGCTGGCGCGATGCTGCGCAGCTTTATCGCCTCGGCACAGCTGCTGTGGCGTAACGGTGAAACCCGCTTCTCGCTGCTCGGCACCAGCCTGTTCTGGGGCGCCGGCGTCACGCTGCGCTTCCTGCTGGTGCTGTGGGTGCCGGTGGCGCTGGGCATCACGGACAATAAAACGCCGACCACGCTAAATGCCATGGTGGCGATCGGTATCGTTATCGGCGCGGGCGCGGCGGCAAAACTGGTCACGCTGCAAACGGTGCGGCGCTGCATGCCGGCCGGCGTGCTGATTGGCGTGATGGTGGTGCTGTTCTCGCTGCAGCATAGCCTGCTGAATGCGTATCTGCTACTGATGCTGATTGGTGCACTCGGCGGCTTCTTTGTGGTGCCGCTCAACGCGCTGTTGCAGGAGCGCGGCAAAGATACCGTGGGTTCTGGCAACGCGATTGCGGTGCAAAACCTGGGTGAGAACAGCGCGATGCTGCTGATGCTGGGGCTGTATACCGTGGCGATTAAGCTGGGTGCGCCGGCGGTCGCGACGGGCGTGGGCTTCGGCGCGCTGTTCGCCATGGCGATTGCCGTGTTGTGGTGGAGAACGCGTCGCTGAGCGGTGCAGAAAGGGACCAGGTCGCCATGAATGGCGACCCTACCCTGGCCCGGCGCATACGCCAAAACCACAGCTGGTACACGAGGGTAACACAAACCCTGTAGGGTGCGCGTTAACGCGCACCAAAACCGCAGCACGTACGCCAGGGCCATAAACCCTGTAGGGTGCGCGTTAACGCGCACCAGGGAGATTACGGTGCCGGATACGTGTACTGACGGTGAATCGCCTCCAGCGCCTCTAACACCTCGCCGCTCAGCGTCAGGTTGAAACTCTCCACGTTAACCTTCAGCTGTTCCATGGTGGTGGCACCGAGCAGGGTGCTGGCCACAAACGGCTGCTGCCGCACATAGGCCAGCGCCATCTGTGACGGATCAAGGTTGTGCTGTTTCGCCAGCGCCACGTAGGCAGCAATCGCCTGCTGTGACTGCTCGCCGCTGTAGCGGGTAAAGCGGCTGAACAGCGTATTGCGCGCGCCGGCCGGTTTCGCCCCGTTGAGGTATTTGCCGCTCAGCGTGCCAAAGGCCAGGCTGGAATAAGCCAGCAGTTCCACGCCCTCATGCTGGCTAATCTCTGCCAGACCCACTTCAAAACTGCGGTTCAGCAGGCTGTACGGATTCTGAATGGTGACGATACGCGGCAGCTCGTGCTTCTCCGCCAGCTGCAGGTAGCGCATCACGCCCCAGGCCGTTTCGTTCGAGACGCCAATGTAACGGATCTTGCCCGCGCGCACCTGTTCGGTCAGCGCTTCCAGCGTCTCCAGCAGCGTAACGGTGGCGGTGTTGTCACTGTACTGATAACCGAGCTTGCCAAAGTAGTTAGTCTGGCGCTGCGGCCAGTGCAGCTGGTAGAGGTCGAGGTAATCGGTATTGAGGCGTTTCAGGCTGGCGTCCAGCGCTTCGCGGATGTTCTTGCGATCCAGCGCCTGGTTGGGGCGAATAAGCGCATCGCTGCCGCGCACCGGGCCGGCGACTTTACTCGCCAGAATGATTTTGTCGCGGCTGCCGCGCTTTTGCAGCCAGCTGCCAATGTATTTTTCGGTCAGGCCCTGGGTTTCCGGACGCGGTGGCACCGGATACATCTCGGCGGTATCAATCAGGTTAATACCCTGGCTAACGGCGTAATCAAGCTGCTGGTGGGCGTCGGCTTCGCTATTCTGCTCACCAAACGTCATCGTGCCTAACCCCAGCTGACTGACTTCCAGCGTGCTATGGGGGATACGGTGATAATGCATTGCCGGCTTCCTTTTTTCATTATGAAACGGAATGTTGTGTTCTCTGGGACTATAGCCTGTGAAGTGGCGCAGAAGGAAGGGGGGAAAGTTCGGGAAATCGCCTGCACAGGGGGAAAACGCGTACAGGCGAGGCAATTTGGCACTTAACGCTCAATGATGGTGGAAACCTCGTCACCATTAATTTGCATAACATGGCCCTGTTCGTCGGTGTACTGCACCAGACCGGTTTCTTTATCAATCGACGGCTTACCTTCGGTCATAATCATGCGGCCATCTTTGGTGGCCATAACGTAATCACTGCTGCAACCGCTTAATGCCAGCGCCGCCAGCAGCAGGCCCACTGCACTTACCAACCCTTTCATTCTCAGCTCCCTCAAGCCACTTCAACAGCAAAAGTGTAGTAATAAATGCTTTTGCCAGCTGGAGTAATCGCATCATTCCTAAAATAACAGGGCGAGATGCGCTCGCCCTTGACAGGTTACGCTTTGTTTTTCCTGCTGCGCATCAGGTTCAGACACTCTACCGCCATGGAGAAGAACATCGCAAAATAAATGTAACCTTTTGGTACATGCATACCAAAACTCTCGAGGATCAGGGTAAAGCCGACCAGAATCAGAAACGCCAGCGCCAGCATTTTGACCGACGGATGCCGCTCAACAAACTCGCCAATCGCGCGCGCGGCCACCATCATCATCAGCACCGCGATGACCACTGCCGCCATCATAATGAACAGGTGATCGGACAGACCGACGGCGGTGATCACTGAATCCAGGCTGAAGATGATGTCGAGCAGCATGATCTGCACGATGGCGCCGAAGAAAGAGTGCACATTGGTTTTGTGCTCCTCTTCGCCGCCTTCGATGGTTTCATGGATCTCCATGCTCGACTTCCACAGCAGGAACAGGCCGCCGAACAGCAGAATCAGATCGCGCGCGGAAAAGGCGTGGTCCATGATGGAAAACAACGGCTGCGTTAGTCTCACCACCCAGGCGATGGAGGCCAGCAGCCCGAGGCGCATCAACATCGCCCCCATCAGACCCAGCCGGCGCGCCCGGTTTTGCTGGTGCTGCGGCAGTTTTGCGACCACCAGAGACAGGAAAATAATGTTATCGATACCCAGCACCACTTCCAGAATGGTTAATGTTCCCAGCGCCAGCCAGGCGTTGGGATCAGCAATCCAGTCAAACATGAATCCTTCATTCCTAAACGAAAAGTAAACGGGAATTATACACGGCGCAGGCGGCGCTGCCTAAAGCGATCCTGCAAGGGCGTAGTTGTACCGGGAATTACAGCAGAAAATGCCGTGCCAGCAGCGGTCCGGTAAAGCTCTTCTTGAGATAAAAACCGCGCGGCAGCGTCATGATCGGCTCGCCATGTTCGCCGATGGCTTCGGTCAGCGCTTTGCTGTTGGCCGCTTTCGGCCGGATTTGCAGCCACGCACCGTGGCGGGCGGTGATGCGCTCCACCTGGCCGAGCACGATCATGTCCATCAGCTCTTCCCAGTCCTCACGTAACTGCTGCTCTTCCTGCGCATTCGGCTGCCACAGCAGCGGCGAACCCACGCGGCGCTCGGCCAGCGGAATGGCGCGATCGCCCTCCACCGGGATCCACAGCACCCGCGCCAGCTTGTGGCGCACGTGGCTGGTTTGCCAGGTAACGCCGCTGTTGCCGGTGAGCGGTGCCACGCAGACAAAGGTGGTTTCCAGCGGCTTACCCAGCGCGTCGACCGGAATGGTTTTGAGTTCAATGCCCAGATGCGCAAAATCCTGCTCGGCTTTACTGCCGGCGCTGGCGCCAAGCAGCAGCTCCAGCAGCATGCCAACCCAGCCTTTATCACGGCGTAAATCGGCAGGCATCGGCAGGCCAAGCTGCGCGGCCAGCGCGGCAAAGCTCTGACCAGCCAGCTGTTGGGCACGCTGAAGCAGTTCGGCTTCGTTACGGGGCGCAGCAGGCAAGGCGGCAGGGCAATTCATGATAAAACTCGCATTGGTCAAAATTTGGTCAGTAAAGGTCGGCGCGTGTTGTCCACATCGTGGCGGACAATGTAAACGTGATAATAGCATGATTCAGCATGCTTTTTTAGCGCGATTGACCTGGCGCTCACCAGGGTAAGAGGCGGTTATCCCGGTTTGTTATCGACAATGAACAGGATCTTAAACCCAGTTATCCACAGAAAAGTGGGATAACCCCATGTTTTGCCCACCCCTGTTTCCATTTACAGCCTTGACTTTGCCGAACTGCGCGCTTTTTTTCCATTCTCTGCCCAGGTTTAGGACATTCTCTGTGGATAAAATCAACGGTGATGGATCTTTGAGCGGCGGTAACCGCGTGGGGAAGAATAACCGGCTTTCACGCTGTGTATCTGAACGGGTTAACAGGCTATCCCTATGATAAATGGTGGTTTTAGTGCTATTCTCCCCGGCGTGCATGAGAATTTTCCGAAGCGGTTATTCAACTCATTCCCGTGTTCTGCACAAAGCTATCCACAGAAAAGGTGAATAAGATCGCCGTTAAATACCCCTGTCTGTTTATAACATGGCTATTATCTGTGAGTTATCCCATTGTTATCCGGTCAGCGGCGCGGATATCCAGTGGTTTACCGCCTGTAAGGAGTATGAAACAATCAGGCTATTCAAATTTAGCTTTGAGGTAGTCCAGTGATCGATGATGATGGCTACCGCCCGAATGTTGGTATCGTAATCTGTAACAGGCAAGGACAAGTGTTATGGGCCAGGCGCTTTGGACAGCACTCCTGGCAGTTTCCTCAGGGAGGCATCAATCCGGGTGAAACCGCTGAACAGGCGATGTATCGTGAACTGTTCGAAGAAGTGGGTTTACACCGCAAAGATGTTCGAATACTTGCTTCAACCCGTAACTGGTTACGTTACAAGTTGCCAAAACGTTTGGTGCGTTGGGACACAAAGCCGGTGTGTATCGGCCAGAAACAAAAGTGGTTTCTTCTGCAGTTGATGTGTAGTGACGCGGATATCAATGTGCAACACAGTAGCACGCCGGAGTTCGATGGCTGGCGCTGGGTCAGCTTCTGGTATCCGGTACGTCAGGTTGTCTCTTTCAAGCGCGATGTGTATCGCCGCGTCATGAAGGAATTCGCTGGCGTGGTGATGTCTATGCAGGAGAGTGCGGGGCAGCGCAATAACAACGCCGCCCATCGACGTAAAAGAGGATAGGCCACGCCCTTTATGCTCACTCAGTTGCGCGAAATTGTAGAAAAAGTGGCGAGTGCACCGCGTCTGAATGAAGCACTCGACATTCTGGTCAACGAAATATGCCTGGCGATGGAGACCGAGGTCTGCTCGGTTTACCTCGCCGATCACGATCGGCGTTGCTACTACCTGATGGCGACGCGCGGCCTGAAAAAGCCGCGCGGCCGCACGGTTACGCTGGCGTTCGACGAAGGTATAGTCGGGCTGGTGGGCCGCCTGGCCGAACCGATCAACCTCGCCGATGCGCAAAGTCATCCCAGCTTCAAATACATTCCCTCCGTCAAAGAAGAGCGCTACCGCTCGTTTCTGGGTGTGCCAATCATCAGCCGGCGTCAGCTGCTCGGCGTGCTGGTGGTGCAACAGCGAGAGCATCGTCAGTTCGACGAAAGCGAAGAGTCATTTCTGGTTACGCTGGCCACGCAGATGGCCGCGCTGCTGTCGCAGTCGCAGCTTGGCCAGCTGTTCGGTCAGTTCCGCCAGACGCGCGTCAAAGCGATTGCCGCCGCGCCGGGCGTCGCCGTTGCACCTGGCTGGGTTGATGAAACGCAGCCGCTGCTCGACCAGGTGTCCGCCGCCTCTACGCTCGATCCACAGCGTGAACGCGAGCGCCTGATTGTCGCCATGGGCGAGGCGAGTAACGAGTTTCGCCGCTTCAGCAAGCGTTTCGCGGCCAGCGTGCAGAAAGAGAGCGCGGCGATCTTCGATCTTTACTCGCACCTGCTCACCGATGCGCGACTGAAAAAAGATCTGTTTGCCGAGATCGAGCGCGGATCGGTAGCCGAGTGGGCGGTCAAAACGGTGATCGAGAAGTTTGCCGCACAGTTTGCCAGCCTGCAGGATCACTATTTACGTGAGCGCGCCGGGGATTTGCGCGTGCTCGGCCAGCGCCTGCTGTTCCACCTTGACGACACGCTGGTGGGTACTAATGCCTGGCCGGAACGCTTTGTGCTGGTGGCCGATGAACTCACCGCCACCACGCTGGCGGAGCTGCCGCAGGAGCGGCTGGCGGGCGTAGTGGTGCGCGATGGCGCAGCCAACTCGCACGCGGCGATCCTCACGCGCGCCATGGGTATTCCGACCGTGATGGGCGCGGATATCCTGCCGTCGCAGCTCAACAAGCGGCTGCTGATCGTGGACGGCTATCGCGGCGAAGTGCTGATCGATCCAGAGCCGGTGCTGGTGCAGGAGTATCAGCGGCTGATCAGCGAAGAGAACGCGCTGAGCAAAATGGCCGAAGATGTGGTGGAGCAGCCCGGCGAGCTGAAAAGCGGCGAGCGCGTGCAGGTGATGCTCAACGCCGGTCTCAGCCCGGAACACGAACAGGCGCTCGACAACTGGGTTGACGGCATCGGCCTGTATCGCACCGAAATTCCGTTCATGCTGCAAAGCGGCTTCCCGTCGGAAGAGGAGCAGGTGGCGCAATATCAGGGCATGCTGCAACTGTTTTACGACAAACCGGTGACGCTGCGCACGCTGGATGTCGGCGCTGACAAACAGCTGCCTTACATGCCGATCAGTGAAGAGAACCCCTGTCTCGGCTGGCGTGGCATTCGTCTGACGCTCGACCAGCCGGAGATCTTCCTGGTGCAGGTGCGCGCCATGCTGCGCGCCAACGTCGCTTCGGGCAACCTGAGCATTCTGCTGCCGATGATCAGTCATATCGACGAGATCGAAGAGGCGCGGCGCCTGATCGATCGCGCCGGTCGCGAAGTGGAAGAGATGCTCGGTTATGCCATTCCGAAACCGCGCATTGGTGTGATGATTGAAGTGCCGTCGATGCTGTTTCTGATCCCGCATCTGGCGCAACGCGTGGACTTTATCTCCGTCGGCACCAACGATCTCACCCAGTATCTGCTGGCGGTCGATCGTAACAATACCCGCGTCGCCAACCTTTACGATTCGCTGCATCCGGCGATGCTGCGGGCGTTGCAAACCATCGCCAGCGAAGCCCGCCAGGCCAAACTGGAGCTGTGCCTGTGTGGTGAAATGGCGGGCGATCCGATGTGCGTCGCGCTGCTGGTGGGTCTGGGTTATCACCATCTCAGCATGAACGGCAAGAACATTCCGCGCGTCAAATACCTGCTGCGCCACCTCGATTATGAAGAGGCGCAGAAACTGAGCCAGCAGGGCGTGATGGCGCACACCGCAACGGAGGTGCGCCATCTGGTGTCGGCTTTCATGGAGCGGCGCGGCCTGGGCGGACTGATTCGCGGCGGACGTTAACTGTTTACATTTCTGCGGAAATTGTGAAAAGCGGCTGTGCTATGATGCGCAGCCTTTTATTGTATGGCCCTTTAGCCACGCCCTTTTGCGGGCAGAAAAAACATGGTGAAAGATGACTAACGGCTACATTTCATTTCCCCAATTCGATCCGGTGATCTTCTCCATCGGACCGGTTTCGCTGCACTGGTACGGCCTGATGTATCTGGTAGGCTTTGTGTTTGCTATGTGGCTGGCGGTGCGCCGCGCCAACAAACCCGGCAGCGGCTGGAAGAAAGAAGAAGTTGAAAACCTGCTGTACGCGGGCTTCCTCGGCGTGTTCCTCGGCGGCCGCATCGGCTACGTGCTGTTCTATAACCTGCCGCTGTTCCTCGACAACCCACTCTATCTGTTCAAAGTGTGGGACGGGGGCATGTCATTCCACGGTGGTCTGATTGGGGTGATCGTGGTGATGCTGATCTTCGCCCGCCGTACCAAACGCACCTTCTTCCAGGTCTCTGATTTCATTGCGCCGCTGATCCCGTTTGGTCTCGGTGCTGGCCGTCTCGGCAACTTCATCAACGGCGAACTGTGGGGCCGCGTGGCGCCTGACTTTAAATTCGCCATGCTGTTCCCGGGTTCGCGCAGCGAAGACCTCGCTTTGGCGGCCAACAACCCGCAATATCAGGAACTGCTGAACACGTACGGCGTGCTGCCGCGCCATCCGTCACAGCTGTATGAGCTGTGTCTGGAAGGCATCGTGCTGTTTATCATCCTCAACCTGTTTATTCGCAAGCCGCGCCCGATGGGCAGCGTCTCCGGCCTGTTCCTGATTGGCTACGGCGCATTCCGCATTATCGTGGAGTTTTTCCGCCAGCCGGATGCCCAGCTTGGCCTGTTCGAAGGCGGTATCAGTATGGGCCAGATTCTGTCGATCCCGATGATTCTGGCCGGAGTGATTATGATGGTCTGGGCGTATCGTCGTCGCCCGCAGCAACAAACGCGTGAGGTAAAATGAAACAGTATCTGGATTTGATGCAACATGTGCTGAATGAAGGCGCAGAAAAGGCCGACCGTACCGGTACCGGCACGCTCTCCATCTTTGGCCACCAGATGCGTTTCAATTTGCAGGACGGTTTTCCGCTGGTCACCACCAAGAAGGTGCATCTGCGCTCAATCATTCATGAGCTGCTGTGGTTCCTAAAAGGCGACACCAACATCGGCTACCTGAAAGAGAACAAGGTCACCATCTGGGACGAATGGGCGGATGAAAACGGCGATCTGGGACCGGTCTACGGCAAGCAGTGGCGCAGCTGGGGCAATGCTTCCGGCGAAGAGATCGATCAAATCAGCAAGGTGATTGAGCAGCTGAAACGCGATCCGGATTCGCGCCGCATTATCGTTTCGGCATGGAACGTCGGTGAGCTGGATCAGATGGCGCTGGCGCCGTGCCACGCGTTTTTCCAGTTCTATGTGGCGAATGGCAAGCTGTCGTGCCAGCTGTACCAGCGTTCATGCGATATCTTCCTCGGCCTGCCGTTCAATATCGCCAGCTATGCGCTGCTGGTGCATATGGTGGCACAGCAGTGCGATCTTGAGGTGGGCGATTTCGTCTGGACCGGCGGCGATACGCACCTGTACAGTAACCATCTCGAACAGGCGCGACTGCAGCTGACGCGTGAAACGCGACCGCTGCCGAAACTGGTGATTAAGCGTAAGCCCGCGTCGATTTTTGATTACCAGTTCGATGATTTTGAGATCGAAGGCTACGATCCGCATCCGGCGATCAAAGCGCCGGTTGCCGTGTAATCTGCCGCTCTTCAGCATCAGGCCCTGCCATCGTGCAGGGCTTTTTTTTTTGCCTGGCCCCGTCCGCTTCTGCGGGGATTTTCTGAATCCGACGCGCAAAAAAAGGGTGTTGTCTGCACCGGGCATAACTTTCCTGCGGCACGCTTTCCATCTTCTCTGTTTGCCGCTGTTGCTTTTCATCCGGCAGGCGCAGAGTGCCGGTTATGAACAGAACCCAAAACGCCGGCTTTACGCTGCCGGAACTGCTGCTGGTTATGGTGATTGCCGGCATCCTCAGCATCGCCGCCTTACAGGGCTGGCAGCGCTGGCAGCAGTATCAGCAACTGCGTGAGAGCGTACTGCAGTTGCAGAGCTTTTTGCTGCGGCTGCGTGCGCACGCCAGCTGGCACAACCGCGACCTCAGCCTGTGGCTGCAGCCGGGCGAAAACGGCTGCCTCGGCACCGGGCCGCAGCCCGCAGAAGGGTGTAAGCTGCCGTCGCGCTGGCTGTTCCGGCCGCCTTATCGCGAAGTGCGCATCACCGCGCTGGTCGGCGAGCCGGGCTTTTACGGCCGACGCGATGTGGCCCGGCCCGGCAGTATCGAACTGGAGAGCGCAGCTGGCCGCTGGCGCGTCATCCTCTCCGCCCGGGCGCGCATCCGGGTCTGCCAGCCAGGAGAGAAGGGATGCGAATAGCGCAGGGGGGCTTCAGTCTGCTGGAGATGCTGATCGCCATGGCGATTGGCGCAGTGCTGATGGTCAGCGTCGGCCGCTTTCTGCCGCTGCTGCTGGAGCAGAACCTGCGCCTGCAGCAGCGGGTCCAGCTGCAACAGGAGCTGCAGCAGATTGCCGGCTCGCTGGCCAAAGCGCTGCGCCGTGCCGGTTACTGTCACGGTCAGTGCGCCGGTGCGGCGCTCACGCTGATGAGCAGCGGCAGCTGTGTACTGCTGCGCTGGGACGAAAACAGTAACGGACGCTGGGAAGGTGTCGGTCACAGTGAAAGCGATTATTACGGCTATCGTCTGCGCAACGGACAGCTGGAGATGCAGCGCGGCGTGGATGAGTGCAACAGCAACGGCTGGGAGCGCATCACCGATCCGGCATTCCTCACCCTCAGCACCTTCCGGGTTGAGCGCCAGGGCACGCGGCTGCTGTTGCAGATGGCCGCCACGGCGGGCCGCCAGCAGGCAGAGCTGACGATGATAGCGGAGGGGCTGAATCTGTGAAGCAGCGCGGCAACAGCACGCTAGGCATGGTGGTGATGTTACTGCTGATGGGCGGGCTCACGCTGCACGCCGCGCGCACGCAGCTGGCGCAGGGCATGGCGCTGGTCGCCGACGAGCAGCAGCATCAGCAGGATTTCTGGCAGGCGCAGGCCGCTTTAACATGGGGCCGGCAGCAAAACTGGCCACAGGCCGCGGGCTGGCAGTGTCAGACCGCTCAGGCCGACGCGTGGCAAAGCTGTCTGCTGCGGCAGGAGGAGAATCATGGCTTATTATCGGCGCGCGGCACCGGACGCGCGCTCGTGCTCTATCAGTGGGTGTCGCTGCGCAACGGTCAGCTGCAGCCACAGCCGCATGGCTGGATCGACTACTGCCCGCTGGCGAAGGCGGAGCAGTGTCAGCTGCCAGAGGCGACAGCAGGGTTTTAGCCTGGCGGAAACGCTGGTCGCGATGCTGCTGCTGGCGATGACCATCAGCACGCTGCTGCAGTATCATCGCGCACTGGCGCTGGGATTTAGCCAGCAGTGGCAGCAGCGCCAGGCGTGGCAGGTAGCCGGGCAGGCGCTGCTCGGGCGTGATACTGCCGGCTGGCACATTGTGCACCAGCCGCAGAGTTTACCTGGGGGCTGCGTGCTGGATCGCGTTACCGTCACCGGACCCCATCAGCGCACGGCGTCGCTGGCGCGGCTCAATTGCCGCGAAGGTGATGCCGGCGGGTAGGCAGGCCAGGCGATTAAGGGTAGAGTGACCGGGCTGCGCTTTCCCTTCTTTAAGGAGTTTTATGTTCCGGGTTTACCACTCCAATCGGTTAGATTTATTGAAAGACTTAGCGGTAGAGCTGATAAAACTCCAGCCGCTGGCCGATCCGCTCGCGGCTGAGCAGGTGCTGGTACAGAGCCCGGGCATGGCGCAGTGGCTGCAGATGGAGCTGGCTAACCGCTTCAACATTGCCGCCAACATTGATTTTCCGCTGCCCGCCAGCTTTATCTGGAGCATGTTCGTTAAAGTGCTGCCGGATATCCCGGAAGAGAGTGCTTTCACCAAAGCCAGCATGAGCTGGAAGCTGATGCACCGGCTGCCGGTGCTGCTGGAGCAGGAGGCGTTTCAGCCGCTGCGCAGCTATCTGCATGACGACGACGATCAGCGCAAACTCTACCAGCTCAGCGCGCGCGTGGCGGATCTGTTCGACCAGTATCTGGTCTACCGCTCCGACTGGCTGAACCGCTGGGAGCGCGGCGAACAGGTGGACGGGCTGAGCGATGCTCAGCAGTGGCAGGCGGCGCTGTGGCGCGATCTGGTCGAATTCACGCGCAGCCTCGGTCAGCCGATGTGGCACCGTGCCAACCTCTATGCACGGTTTATCCAGGCGCTGGAGCAGGCGTCAACGCCGCCGCCGGGACTGCCGCAGCGCGTCTTCATCTGCGGTATCTCTGCGCTGCCGCCGGTTTATCTGCAGGCGCTGGAAGCGCTGGGCCGCCATATTGATATTCACCTGCTGTTTACCAATCCCTGTCGTCACTACTGGGGCGACATTCAGGATTACGCCTTCCTCGCGAAGCTGCAGAGCCGCCAGCGGCTGCGCCTGCATTCGCAGGAGACGCAGCCGCTGTTCCGCGACCCGGATGCCGCGCCAGCGCTGTTTAACGAACTGGGCGAGCAGCAGCTGACCAATCCACTGCTGGCCTCGTGGGGCAAGCTGGGCCGCGACAACCTGTTTCTGCTGAGCCAGATGGAGTCAGCCGCCAACGACATCGATGCGTTTGTGGAGATGTCACCGGATAATCTGCTGCACTGCCTGCAGGCCGATCTGCTCAATCTTGACGATCGCGCGGTGATTGGGCTCAGCGCTGGCGAGCTGGCCGACAGCATGGACAAGCGCCGGCTCGATCCGCACGATCGCTCCATCACGCTCCAGGTGTGTCACAGCGCCCAGCGTGAAGTGGAAGTGCTGCAGGATCACCTGCTGGCGCTGATGGAAGCCGACCCGGAGCTGAAGCCGCGCGATATTATCGTCATGGTGGCAGACATCGACAGCTACGCGCCTTTTATTCAGGCGGCTTTTGCCAGTGCGCCGCCTGAGCGCTATCTGCCGTTCGCCATTTCTGACCGGCGCGCCAGTCAGGCGCATCCGGCCATCCTCGCGCTGCTCAGCCTGCTGGCACTGCCGGACAGTCGCTTTGCCTCAGAAGAGGTGCTGGCGCTGCTCGAGGTGCCGGCGCTGGCACAGCGTTTCTCCGTAGAGGAGAGCGGCCTGCGCCTGCTGCGCCGCTGGGTGATGGAATCCGGCATCCGCTGGGGACTGGATGACGCCAGCGTGGAAGCGCTGGCGCTGCCGGTCACCGGCCAGCACACCTGGCGCTTCGGCTTGCAGCGTATGCTGCTGGGCTACGCGCTGGAAAGCCGCAACGGCGACTGGCAGGGCATTCTGCCGTATGACGAATCCAGCGGCCTGATCGCCGAGCTGGCGGGCCATCTGGCCGAGCTGCTGGCGCGGCTCGACAGCTGGCGCACGCGCCTTGCGCAGACGCGCACCCTGGCCGAGTGGCTGCCGCTGTGCCGTGAGCTGATCGACAGCTTCTTCAGCGGCGATGCCGACAGCGAAGCGGCGCTGCTGCTGGTCGAAACGCAGTGGCAGGAGATCATTGAGCAGGGGATGCAGGCCGCCTATCAGCAGCCGATTCCGGTCACGCTGCTGCGCGATGAGCTGCGTGCGCGCCTCGATCAGCAGCGCATCAGCCAGCGCTTCCTGGCCGGGCCGATCAACTTCTGTACGCTGATGCCGATGCGCTCTATCCCGTTTAAAGTGGTGTGCCTGCTGGGCATGAACGACGGCGTGTATCCGCGCACCCTGGCGCCGCTCGGTTTTGACCTGATGCAGCAGCAGACGCGGAAAGGCGATCGCAGCCGGCGTGATGATGACCGCTATCTGTTCCTTGAAGCGCTGATCTCGGCGCAGCAGCAGCTGTACATCAGCTACATTGGCCGGGCGATTCAGGACAACACCGAGCGCTATCCCTCGGTGCTGGTGACTGAACTGGTGGATTATCTGGCGCAAAGTTTCTGTCTGCCGGGCGATGAAGCCTGTGAGCCGGACGTCAGTGAGCAGCGGGTGCGGGCACATTTGCAACGCCTGCACAGCCGCATGCCGTTTGCGGCGGAAAATTTCCAGCCGGGAAGCCACGTGCAGAGCTTTGCCGCAGAATGGTTGCCGGCGGCGACCGGCAGCGGCGTGGCGCAGCCCGGGTTTGTCCAGCCGCTGCCGGTTCAGCCGCTGACCACGCTGTCGCTGGAGCAGCTGCTACGCTTCTGGCGTCATCCGGTACGGGCGTGGTTTCAGCAGCGCCTCGGTGTGGCTTTCTGGATGGAGGAGAGCGAGCTGCCGGACAGCGAACCGTTCGCACCGGACAGCCTGGAGCGCTATCAGATCAACGCTGAACTGCTCAATACGCTGGTCAACGGTGACGATCCGGCCCAGCTGTATGCGCACCATCGCGCCGCCGGTAATCTGCCTTACGGCGCCTTCGGGGAACTTTTCTGGCAAAGCCAGACCGAAGAGATGCAGGAAGTGGCGGCGGAAGTGAGCGCGCAGCGGCTGCAGGCGGAGAGCTGGGAAGTCAACCTGACGCTGGGCGCAACGCAGTTGACCGGCTGGCTGACTCAGGTGCAAGCTGATGGGCTGTTACGCTGGCGGCCGGGCGTGCTCAACATCAACGATGGCCTGCTGCTGTGGCTGGAACATCTGGTGTATTGTGCGCTGGGCGGCAACGGCACCAGCCGCATGTACGGTCGCAAACAGAGCCGCTGGCGCTTCGCGGCGGTGGCACCCGCCCAGGCGCAGGCGCAGCTGGCTGAATATGTGGCCGCCTGTGAGGCAGGTCTGGCGCAGCCGCTGCTGCTGCTGAATAAATCCGGCGGCGCCTGGCTGGACGCCAGCTTTGACAGCAAATCCGGCCAGCTTCAGGAAGATGACGCTACGCAGAAAAAGGCGCTCAACAAGCTGTTGCAGGCGTGGCAGGGCGGCTATCAGGTTGAAGGCGAGGGCAGCGATCCCTATCTGCAGCGCCTGTGCCGCACGCTGGACGAGCCGACGCAGCAGCAGATCATCGCTGCGGCGCGTCAGTGGTATTTGCCGGTGCGCCTCGCGCATCAGGATGATGAATAGCAACGGAAGTGCGGCCTGTACCTTGGCAGCCACCGTCTTATAAGAAAGTGTTTGAGTATCCCGACCGGCGCAATGCCGGCGGATAAGGGTAACGTTAAGGGGTTGAAATGCGGATTTACGCACGCTGGATAGGAGCGCTGCTGCTGAGCATGCTGGCGCTGAATGCCTTTGCCGACGACGGGCGCGGCTGGCAGCCGATTGATGAAACCATCCGCAAGAGCGATCACGATCCGCGCAGTTATCAGGCCATTACCCTGAGCAACGGCATGACGGTGCTGCTGGTGTCGGATGCTGCCGCGCCGAAATCGCTGGCAGCGCTGACGTTACCGATCGGTTCTCTGGACGATCCCGACAGTCAGCTGGGCCTGGCACACTATCTGGAACACATGGTGCTGATGGGGTCAAAAAATTATCCGCAGCCGGATAACCTGGCGGAGTTTCTCAAGAAGCACGGTGGTAGCCACAATGCCAGCACAGCCTCGTACCGCACCGCGTTTTACCTGGAAGTCGAAAACGATGCGCTGCAACCGGCGGTGGATCGTCTGGCGGATGCGATTGCGCAACCCCTGCTCGACCCGACCAACGCGGACCGCGAGCGGCATGCGGTTAACGCTGAGCTGACGATGGCACGCTCGCGCGATGGGCTGCGTATGGCGCAGGTTGGCGCGGAAACCCTCAACCCGGCGCACCCCGGCTCGCGCTATTCGGGCGGTAACCTTGATACTCTGAGTGACAAACCCGACAGCAACCTGCATCAGGCGCTGCTCGATTTCTATCACCGCCACTACTCGGCGAATCTGATGAAAGCGGTGATTTACAGTAACAAACCGCTGCCGGAGATGGCGACGATCGCTGCCGAGACCTTTGGTCGCGTGGCCAATCATCAGGCCAGCGTGCCGGACATTACCGTGCCGGTGGTCACCGATGCGCAGAAAGGCATCATCATTCATTACGTGCCAGCGCAGCCGCGCAAGCAGCTGAAAATTGAGTTTCGCATCGCCAACGACAGCGACCAGTTCCGCAGCAAAACCGACACCTTAATCAGTTATCTGCTGGGCAACCGCAGCAAAAATACCCTGAACGACTGGTTGCAGCAGCAGGGACTGGCGGATGGCGTCAATGCCGGCGCGGATCCGATGACCGAGCGTAACAGCGGCGTGTTTGCCATCTCGGTTTCGCTGACCGACAAAGGTCTGGCGCAGCGCGATCGCGTGGTGGCTGCAGTATTCAGCTACCTTGATATGCTGCGCAAACAAGGCATCGACAAGCGCTATTTCGATGAAGTCGCGCACGTGCTGGCGCTGGATTTCCGCTATCCGTCGATTACCCGCGATATGGATTACATTGAGTGGCTGGTGGATACCATGCTGCGCGTGCCGGTGACGCACACGCTGGATGCGCCTTATCTGGCCGACCGCTATGATGCGGCCGCGATCAGCGCCCGTCTGGCTGAGATGACGCCGCAGAACGCCCGCATCTGGTACATCAGTCCCGCTGAGCCGCACAACAAACAGGCTTACTTTGTGAATGCGCCTTATCAGGTGGATAAAATCAGCGCCGCGCAGTTTAGCGACTGGCAGCAGCAGGCGCAGCAGATTCCGCTGTCGCTGCCGACCCTGAATCCCTACATTCCGTCGGACTTCGCCCTCATCCCGTCTGACGGTAAGCATTACGATCATCCGGTGGCGCTGACCAATGGCGACAGCATGCGCATCTACTGGATGCCGAGCCAGTTCTACGCCAGCGAGCCGAAGGCCGCTATTACGCTCGCGCTGCGTAACAAATCCGCGATCAGCGATGCGCGCCAGCAGGTGTTGTTTGGTCTCAACGACTACCTCTCCAGCCTGGCGCTGGATGAGCTGAATTCGCAGGCCTCGGTGGGCGGCATCAGCTTCTCCACCGGTGAGGACGACGGGCTGGTGTTCAATGCCAGCGGCTTCACCCAGCGCCTGCCGGAGCTGCTGAAAAAGCTGGTAGAAGGCTACGCCAGCTTCCAGCCGGATGCGCAGCAGCTCGAGCAGGCGAAATCCTGGTATCTGGATCGGCTGGAAGCAGCGGAAAAGGGCAAAGCGTTTGAACAGGCGATTCAGCCGATGCAAATGCTGTCCCAGCTGCCTTATACCCAGCGTGAGGCGCGACGCCAGCTGGTGAAACAGATCACGCTGCAGGAGGTGATGGATTACCGCGATGCGCTGATCCAGCACGCCACGCCGGAAATGATGGTGGTCGGCAATCTGTCGGCCGATCGCGTCAGGCAGCTGGGCGAAGAGCTTAAACAGCAGCTGCACAGCACGGGGCACGGTTACTGGCACAGCAATTATGTGGTGGTGGATAAGCCGATCAAAGCCAACCTGCAGAAAACCGGCAGCAGCACCGACTCAGCGCTGGCGACGCTGTATGTGCCGCTCGGCTACAGCGAGTATCAAAGTATGGCTAACAGCACCATGCTGAGCCAGATTGTGCAGCCGTGGTTCTACAATCAGCTGCGCACCGAGGAGCAGCTGGGCTATGCGGTGTTCGCTTATCAGATCCCGATTGGTCGCCAGTGGGGCATTGGCTTCCTGCTGCAAAGCAACAGTAAACCGCCCGCTTATCTGCTGCAGCGTTTCCAGGCGTTCTATCCGCAGGCGGAACAGCGTCTGCGCAGCATGAAAGCGGAGGATTTCGCCCAGTATCAGCAGGCACTGATCAACGACCTGAAACAGCGTCCGCAAACGCTGGATGAAGAGGCCAACCGTTACAGTCGTGATTTCAATCGCCAGAACTTCGCGTTTGATACGCGCGAAAAGGCCATTGCGCAAATTCAGCAGCTGACACCGGCCAGCCTGGCTGACTTTTTCCATCAGGCCGTGCTGGCGCAGCAGGGCATGGCGATGATCTCGCAGATTGGCGGCAGTCACGATGGCACCCACGATGCGGATTACGCGCCGCTGCCGGGCTTTACCACCTGGGATGAAGTCGCCCGGCTGCAGCAGTCGCTCTCCGTGAAGAGTGATGCGCCATGAGTCAGCGCCCTGAATCGCTCAATCCCCTGACGCTGCCGCTGCAGGGTGAGCGTCTGATTGAGGCCTCCGCCGGCACCGGTAAGACCTTTACCATTGGTCTGCTCTACCTGCGTTTGCTATTGGGACTTGGCGGACCGAATGCCTATGCGCGCCCGCTGTCGGTGGAAGAGATTCTGGTGGTGACCTTTACCGAAGCCGCCACCGCCGAACTGCGCGGCCGTATCCGGGAAAATATTCATGAGCTGCGGCTGGCCTGTCTGCGCGGCGTCAGCGCAAATCCGATGCTGATGCAGCTGCTGGCCGACATTGCCCAGCCCGCTGAGGCGGCCTCGCTGCTGCTGGCGGCGGAACGGCAGATGGACGAGGCGGCGATCTTCACCATTCACGGCTTCTGCCAGCGCATGCTCAATCTCAACGCGTTTGAGTCCGGTATGCTGTTTGAGCAGCAGCTGATTGAAGATGAACAGCTGCTGTTGCGTCAGGCGACGGCGGATTTCTGGCGACGCCACTGCTATCCGCTGACGCTGGATATTGCGCGCGTCATCGTTGCGGAATGGAGCGGGCCGGAACAGCTGTTGTCGACGTTGCGCCCGTGGCTGCAGGGCGAGTCGCCCAGCCTGCGTCTGGCGCCGCACGACAGTGAAACCCTGACATCACGCCACAGCAGCAACCTGGCGCGTATTGCCGAAATGAAAGCGCAGTGGCGTGCGCTGGGCGAAGAGGTGCTGACGCTGGTCGGGCAGTCTGATGTTGATAAGCGCAGCTACAGCAGCAAAAACCTGCCGCTGTGGGTCAGCAAAGTCAGCGCCTGGGCGCAGAGCGAGACCGTGGATTACCAGATTCCCGCCGAGCTGGCGCGTTTCGGTCAGCAGGTGCTCAATGAAAAAACTAAAAAGGGCGCGCCACCGCAGCACCCGTTGTTTGCCGCCATTGATACATTCCTGGCGCAGCCGCTGTCGCTGCGCGATTTGGTGATTGCACGCGCGCTGGTGGAGGTGCGTCACGCGGTGCGTAAAGAGAAACGCCTGCAGGCGCTGCTGGGGTTTGACGATCTGCTGAGCCGGCTGGACGAGGCGCTGCAACAGCCCGGCGGCGAGCAGCTGGCGCAGGCGATTCGCCAGCGCTTTCCGGTGGCGCTGATTGACGAATTCCAGGATACCGACCCGCTGCAGTACCGTATTTTCCGCACGCTCTATTTACAGCAGCCGCAGCATGCGCTGCTGCTGATTGGCGACCCAAAACAGGCTATCTACGCCTTCCGCGGTGCGGACATCTTTACCTATATCCGCGCGCGCAGTGAAGTTCACGCGCACTACACGCTGGATACCAACTGGCGCTCGTCACCGGCGATGGTGGAGAGCGTCAATCAGCTGTTTATGCGCCAGCCTGCCCCGTTTCTGTTTGCGGACATCCCGTTTCTGCCGGTCAATGCCGCGCCGCCCAATCAGCGTTTGTCGCTGAGTATCGACGGCGAGGAGCAGGCCGCGCTGCGCTTCTGGCTACAGCCGGGCGCAGGCTGCAGCGTCAGCGAATACCAGCAGCTGATGGCGCAGCAGTGCGCCGCCGATATCAGCCGCTGGCTGCAGGCGGGTCAGCAACAGCGCGCGCTGCTGGGCAAAACCCCCGATCAGCGGCCGGTGCAGGCCTCGGACATCACCGTATTGGTGCGCAGCCGGAACGAAGCCAATCTGATTCGCGCCGCGCTCAATCAGCTCGGCATTCCCTCGGTTTATCTCTCCAACCGCGACAGCGTGTATACCACGCCCGAGGCGCGAGAACTGCTATGGCTGTTGCAGGCGATCCTTGCACCCGAGCAGGAGCGGATGCTGCGCACCGCGCTGGCCACGTCGCTGTTTGCCTTTGATGCCGCGCAGCTGGACGCGCTGGATCAGGATGCGCGCGGCTGGGATGCGCTGGTGGATACCTTTGCCCGCTGGCAGCAATTGTGGCACCAGCGTGGCGTACTGCCGATGCTGCGTCAGCTGATGCTGGAGCGCCAGCTGGCAGAAAACCTGCTGGCCTCAGAGAATGGCGAGCGTCGCCTGACCGATCTGCTGCACCTCGGCGAACTGCTGCAGGAGGCGGCGGCCCAGCTCGACAGTCCGCACGCGCTGGTGCGTTATCTGGCGCAGCAGATCGCCCGACCAGACAGCCAGTCGGCCAGCCAGCAGCTGCGGCTGGAGAGCGACCGCCACCTGGTGCAGATTGTCACTATCCATAAATCCAAGGGGTTACAGTATCCACTGGTGTGGCTGCCGTTTGCCGCCGGTTTCCGCGAGGCCGATATCGCGCTCTATCACGACCGCGAGCATTACAACGCGGTGCTGGATTTGCAGAATGATGAGCAAAGTCTGGCGCTGGCAGAGCAGGAGCGGCTGGCAGAGGATTTACGCCTGCTGTACGTGGCGCTGACGCGTTCGGTGTATCACTGCAGCGTCGGCGTGGCACCGCTGTTTCGCGGCACGCGCAAGAAAGAGGGCGAGAGCGATTTACATAAAAGCGCGCTGGGTTTCCTGCTGCAGCGCGGCGAGCCGGCCACCGCAGAACAGCTGGCGAGTTTACTGCACGACATCAGTGTGACCGGAACCGAAGTGGTGCTGGCGCAGCCGCAGGGCCATGAACGCTGGCAGGCGCTGGACGAGGTTGACGATGCGCTGGATGCGCGCAGCGTCACGCGCGCGCTGGCCGATCCGTGGCGTGTTACCAGCTACTCCGGGCTGCAGCAGCACGGCAGTCATCGTCTGCTGGATGTGATGCCGGGCTTCGATGCGGAAGCGGTCGGGGAAGATCGCGAGGCGGAAGTGCTGGAAGCCGCGCTGACGCCGCACCATTTCCCACGTGGCGCAGCGCCCGGGACTTTCCTGCATACGCTGTTTGAATCGCTCGACTTCACCCAGCCGCCGTCAGCGCCGCAGCTGGAACAGCAGTTGCAACAGAGCGGCTATCCGCTGCACTGGCAGCCGATGCTGAGCGAGTGGATTACCCGCGTGGTGAACACGCCGCTCAACACTGAAGGGATCCGGCTGAGCGACATCACACCGGGCAATCGCCTGATCGAGATGGAGTTCTATTTGCCGATTGACGGACTGCTGACGGCACCGGCGCTGGACGCGTTGATGCGGCAGGATCCGCTGTCGCGTCAGGCGCCGCCGCTCGACTTCCGCCAGGTGCAGGGCATGCTGAAAGGCTTCATCGACCTGGTATTTCGCTGGCAGGGCAAATACTATCTGCTGGATTACAAATCTAACTGGCTGGGCGAGAGCCATCAGGCATACACACCGCAGGCGATGGCGCAGGCGATGATCGACCACCGTTACGATTTGCAGTATCAGTTGTATACGCTGGCGCTGCATCGCTATTTGCAGCACCGCCTGACGGATTACGATTATGAACAGCATTTTGGCGGCGTATTCTATCTGTTTTTACGCGGCATGGATGGCAGCTCGCCAGATAACGGGGTGTTCCATACCCGACCAACATCAGATTTCGTTTCACAACTGGATAGCCTGTTTCGCGGGCCGGGAGCAGCAGCATGAGTAGCATGAGTACGCTATTGGCACAGGCGGCAGAACTGCGCCTGCTGCGGGCGCTGGATATTCAGTTTGCCCGGCTGCTGGCCGACGACGATCGGCCCGCGCATCTGCTGGCGGCTGCCTGTCTCAGCGCGGAAGCTGGTGACGGTCACGTCTGCCTGCCGCTGTCGCAGCTTACCCGCGAAGGGCTGTTCAGCGGTCGTCATCCGGAGCTGGCACACGCCATCTGGCAGGCCGCCGGCGAGCCGCAGGACTGGCCAACGCTGCTGGCGGACTGGCAGGCGCTCAGCGCCAGCGATCGCCCGGCGCCGGTGGTGCTGCGTGATAACCGGCTCTATCTGCACCGGCTCTGGCATCACGAAGGGGAAGTGGCGCGCTTTTTCCAGCCACAGGCGGCGCCGCAGCTGTTTGCGCCCGAACAGGTGCGCAGCGTGCTGGATACCTTTTTCGGCTGCCAGCCTGAGGACTGGCAGAAAATTGCGGCGGCGGTGGCGCTGACGCAAAAAACCGCGGTGATCTCTGGGGGGCCCGGCACCGGCAAAACCACCACGGTGGCGAAGCTGCTGGCGGCGCTGATTCGCCTCAGTGAGGGAACCCTGCGCATTCAGCTGGCCGCCCCTACCGGTAAGGCGGCGGCGCGGCTGACCGAGTCGCTGGGTAAGGCGCTGCGCAGTCTCGACGTCAGCGATGCGGAGCGCCAGCGTTTTCCGGCAGAAGCCACCACGCTGCACCGTTTACTCGGTGCCCAGCCCGAGACGCAGCGCCTGCGCTACCACGCCGGTAATCCGCTGCATCTCGATGTGCTGGTGGTCGATGAAGCCTCGATGGTCGATCTCGGCATGATGGCAAACCTGATCGCCGCGCTGCCCGCTCACGCGCGGGTGATTTTTCTCGGCGATCGCGACCAGCTGGCCTCGGTTGAAGCCGGTGCGGTACTCGGGGATATCTGCCGCTGTGCCGAGGCGGGCTATAGTCCGGTGCGTGCGCTGCAGCTCACCACGCTGACCGGCTGCGAGGTTGCCGGCACCGATGATGCGGTGGCCCCGGCGGTGCGTGATGCCATCTGCCTGCTGCGCAAAAGCTACCGTTTCGCGGCGCACTCCGGCATCGGTCAGCTGGCTGCGGCGGTCAACGCCGGCGAAGCGCAGGCGGTCGAGGCGGCCTTTCAGGCGGGCTTCAGTGATATCGTGCGCCAGCCGCTCAACGATGCCGAAGCGTATCAGGCGATGCTGACGCAGATTGCCGAAGGCTATCGGCCATTTCTCCAGCTGATTAACCAGCGTGCCGCACCGGCCGAGGTGATTGCTGCGTTTGGCCGTTATCAGCTGCTGTGCGCCCTGCGCGAAGGGCCATTTGGCGTGCAGGGGCTCAATCAGCGTATTGAGCACAAGCTGATGCAGCTGCAGCTGATTCGTCGTCCGGCAGGGGGCAGCCGCTGGTATCAGGGACGTCCGGTGATGGTGACGCGTAACGACAGCGCGCTTGGCCTGTTCAATGGTGATATCGGCATTACGCTGTTCGATGAGGAAGGGCTGCTCAAGGTGTTTTTCCCGCTGCCTGATGGCAGCATCAAAGCGGTACAGCCAAGTCGCCTGCCGGCCCATGACACGGCATGGGCGATGACGGTGCACAAATCACAGGGTTCAGAGTTTGACCACACCGCGCTGGTGATGCCGGCTCAGTTCCTGCCGGTACTGACGCGCGAGCTGATATACACGGCTATTACCCGGGCGCGCAGCCAGCTGACGCTGTTCAGTGATGAAGCGGTGTTCCGGCGTGCGGTGCAGTTGCGCACGCAGCGGCGCAGCGGGTTGCTGGATCGCTTAGGGGAAGAAGAGGGCAGATGATTGCGCCGCGGCGGGGAATAGCCCTCAGCGGCGCGTAAGGTGCGCTGGCGCTTAGCGTAAGTCTGCCATCAGCACTTTGGAACGACGCTGATAGTTGTACATCTGCTTTTTGCTTTCAGGCAGCGACTCAATATCCACCGGCGTGAAGCCGCGCTCCTGGAACCAGTGGATACTGCGCGTGGTCAGCACGAACAGCTTCTTCAGCCCCATCTGCCGCGCCTGCAGCGCCACGCGCTCCAGCAGCAGCTCGCCGCGTGACGAGCTGCGATAGTCGGGGTGCACCGCCACGCAGGCCATCTCGCCGATTTGCTCGTCCGGGAACGGATAGAGCGCTGCGCAGGCGATGGTCATATTGTCGCGCTGAATAATGGTGAATTTGTCGATCTCCATCTCCAGCTGCTCGCGTGAACGGCGCACCAGAATGCCCTGCTGCTCCAGCGGACGAATCAGTTCGAGAATCCCGCCGATGTCGTTAATGTTGGCGCGGCGAATCTGCTCAGCCGACTCCATGACAATCTGCGTACCGATACCGTCACGCGAGAACAGCTCCTGCAGCAGTGCGCCATCTTCCTGATAGCTGATCAGATGGCTGCGGCGCACGCCGCTGCGGCAGGCTTTGACCGCGCCACGCAGGAAGCGCACGGTGCCGGAGAGAAAATCACCGTCGCTCTCCATTTCATCAATACGCGTCTGCGCCTCGTTCGGGAACAGCTCGGAAATGATGGTGCCTTCGCGATCGGTTACGCCCTGTTCGGAGCAGAAACCGATCATCTTCTCGGCTTTCAGCTTAATCGCCAGCTGCGTCGCCACCTCTTCCGAGGTCAGGTTAAAGCTTTCGCCGGTCACCGAGACCGCCACCGGACCCAGCAGCACAATGGCATTGTTATCCAGCTGACGATGGATCGCCTCTTCGTCAATCCGGCGGATGCGGCCGCTGTGGCAGTAATCGACGCCGTCATCCACGCCCAGCGGCTGAGCGATGATGAAGTTACCGCTCACCACATTAATATGCGCGCCCTGCAGCGGCGTATTATTCAGGCTCATCGACAGACGCGCCGTAATATCGAGCTGTAAACGCCCGGCCGCCTGCTTCACCAGCTCCAGCGATTGGGCATCGGTCACGCGCGTGTGTTTGTGATAAATCGGCTCCAGCTGCTGCTGCGCGAGGCTGGCATCGATCTGCGGCCGTGCGCCATAAACCACCACCAGGCGAATGCCGAGACTATGCAACAGGCCGATATCGTTAACGATGCTGGAGAAGTTCTCATGCTCGATGGCCTCGCCACCCAGCATGATGACAAACGTCTTGTCACGGTGGGCATTAATATAGGGAACGGTATGGCGAAAACCCTGAACCAGTTCGGTACTGCGTTCCTTCACGGCAAACCCTCTGTGAATGGTTATTCGAAATTTATGTATTTTTATGCTCTTTCGCCACTTTTTGCAAGCATCGGACCTGACGTTACTTTACGATTTTCCTGATGCAAGCCACGCTAACAGACTGCATTATCTGGTTTTTCCGGCAAGACAAGACATTCCTCATTGAATAAAGTTTTCGCCTTCTGCTCGTCAACTGACGATTTTTTAGACATAACACAGTAGCTGGAGCGGCATGTCCGAAGCTTTTACCCGAAGACGACTTTTACAGGGCGCAGGTGCGCTGTGGTTGCTGAGCGTGACGCGCAGCGGTTTTGCGGCCAGTCAGCACATTGTGGCCGTGCGCATCTGGCCATCCTCGACTTACTCGCGCGTGACGCTGGAATCCAGCGTCGCGCTGCACTATAAGCAGTTCACGCTGAGCAATCCCGAACGGCTGGTGATCGATATCCAGAACCTGCACATCAACAGTGCGCTGAAAGGCATTGATAAGCTGGTGCGGGTGGACGATCCCTACATTAAAACCGCGCGCGTCGGTCAGTTTGATCCCACCACGGTGCGCGTGGTGCTGGAGCTGAAGCGCAGCGTGGCACCGAAAACCTTCACCCTCGATCCGGTCGCGGGTATTCGCCACCGGCTGGTGGTCGATCTCTATCCCAGCCAGTCGTCACAGGAAGAGGATCCGCTGCTGGCGTTACTGAAGGATTACAACCAGGGTGAACTGGAGCGCGACCAACCGGCGCAGGCGCCGCTACCGGGTAAAGCCGGGCGCGATCGACCGATTATTATCATGATTGATCCCGGTCACGGCGGAGAAGATCCCGGCGCGCACGGCAAGTACAAAACGCGCGAGAAAGATATCGTGCTGAAGATTGGACGCTATCTGAAAGCGCTGATCGACAAAGAACGTAATATGAAGGCTTACATGACGCGCAACGAAGATGTGTTTATACCGCTGCGCGTGCGGGTCGCGAAAGCGCGCAAGCAGCGTGCCGATCTGTTTGTCTCGATTCACGCTGACGCTTTTACCAGCCGGGCGGCGCGCGGCTCTTCGGTCTTCGCGCTCTCCACCAGCGGCGCAACCTCGGCCGCCGCGCGCTTTCTCGCCCAGACGCAGAACGAAGCGGATTTGATCGGGGGGGTCAGCATGAGCGGCGATCGCTATCTCGACCACACCATGTTCGATATGGTGCAGCGGCAGACCATCAGCGACAGTCTGAAGTTTGGCAAAGAAGTGCTGACGCGCATGGGCCACATTAACCACCTGCATAAACGCACGGTGGATCAGGCCGGCTTTGCGGTGCTGAAAGCGCCGGATATCCCGTCGATTCTGGTGGAAACGGCGTTTATCAGTAACGTCGAAGAGGAGCGGAAGCTGCGTACCCCGCGCTATCAGCATCAGGTAGCGGAAGCCATTCTGCACGGTATTAAGGCGTATTTTGACAAAGGCGGCGTGCTGGCACGGCGTTAGGGCAGGGCGGCAGCGATGCCGCTTTTTACCGGGCGCAGAAACAAAAAAACACCCGTCAGGGTGTTGTGATGTTCTTCGTCAGAAGAAGTGGTTGCGGGGGCCGGATTCGAACCGACGACCTTCGGGTTATGAGCCCGACGAGCTACCAGGCTGCTCCACCCCGCGTCCGTCTGTCGCACTGAGCGACTTTGCACATTGTATTCTTCGTTAAGACAATTGGTTGCGGGGGCCGGATTCGAACCGACGACCTTCGGGTTATGAGCCCGACGAGCTACCAGGCTGCTCCACCCCGCGTCCGTCTGTCGCGCTAAGCGACTTGCCACATTGTCTCTTCATCACGAAGAATTGGTTGCGGGGGCCGGATTTGAACCGACGACCTTCGGGTTATGAGCCCGACGAGCTACCAGGCTGCTCCACCCCGCGTCCGTGGATGCGCACTATACACCGGGCGTATGATGATGCAACCCCTTTTTTGCGTTAAAGCGCTAAATAGACAAACAGTTGCTGAATTATTTGGCCATTGGACGATTTATTATACAGATGTGAGCGCGCTAGCCTGCGGCAGATTTCATTCTGTCTGCCCCTTTGCTATCGTCGCCGTGCAAACAACCAGCTTAAAAAGAGAAGGTAATGAAAGGACATTGGGCGAAGTATGCACTTACTGGCGCATTTCTGGCGCTGTTAGCCGGTTGTAGCTCTAAGCCGACCGATCGCGGTCAGCAATATATTGATGGCAAGCTGGAGCAACCGCTCGGGCTGGTGAATGAGCCGAACGCCAAAGGGCGTCCGGTCAATGGCCGTGATTTCGGCCTGCAGGTGCAGCAGATCCAGTCGGCGTCGTCCGGTCTGTATGGCCGCAACCTCGGCACTTACAGTGCGATTCAGAACTGGCTGCTCTCCGGCGCCGATACGCGTCAGCTGCGCCAGTTCGGCCTGAACGCCTATCAGATGGAAGGCACCGACAGCTACGGCAACGTACAGTTTACCGGTTACTACACGCCGGTGGTGGAAGCGCGTTATACCCGTCAGGGCGAATTCCAGTATCCGATTTATCGCATGCCGCCGCGTCCGCGCGGACAGAAGCTGCCAAGCCGCGCTTCTATCTATAGTGGCGCACTGGATGAGCGTTATGTGATTGCCTGGAGCAACTCGCTGATCGACAACTTTATGATGGACGTGCAGGGTAGCGGCTATGTCGATTTCGGCGATGGCCGTCCGCTGCGTTTCTTCGGTTACGGCGGCAAGAACGGCTGGGCTTACCACAGTATTGGCAAAGAGCTGATCGATCGCGGTGAAGTGAAGCGCGAAGACATGTCGATGCAGGCGATTCGGCAGTGGGCGCAGGAGCACTCGCCGCAGGAAGTGCGCAACGTACTGGAAACCAACCAGTCGTTCGTGTTCTTCAAGCCGGAAGAGTATGTGCCGGTGCGCGGTGCCAGCGCGGTACCGCTGATTGCCAAAGCCTCGGTGGCGTCCGATCGTTCGCTGATTCCCGCCGGTACGGCGCTGCTGGCTGAAGTGCCGCAGCTGAATGAGAAGGGCAAATTCAACGGCAAATATGAGATGCGCCTGATGGTCGCACTGGACGTGGGCGGCGCGATCAAAGGCCAGCACTTCGATATCTACCAGGGCGTCGGCCCGGATGCGGCGCATCTGGCGGGCTTCTACAACCATTATGGCCGCGTCTGGGTACTGAAAGCCGCGCCGGGAACCGGCCAGCCGCTGTTCAGCAATCCGCAAAACGGCAATAATGGTTCATTGATTATCGGCGCAAATTGATAGGCTGCGCACCCTGGGTTTGTCGGGTGCGCGTCTGCGCATCGTACTAAAAGGTTAGCTATGAAAGTTGTCAGCGACGCCTGGCGCCAGCGATTTGGCGGCACGGCGCGTCTCTACGGGCAGGAAGCACTGCAGCGTTTTGCCGACGCGCATTTCTGCGTCATCGGCATTGGCGGCGTCGGTTCCTGGGCGGCCGAAGCGCTGGCGCGCACTGGCATCGGTAAAATTACCCTGATCGACATGGACGATGTGTGTATTACCAATACCAACCGTCAGATTCATGCATTGCAGGGGCATGTCGGTCAGGCGAAAACTGAGGTGATGGCGCAGCGTATTCACGCCATCAATCCGGAGTGTGAGGTGATCTGCATCGATGACTTTATCACGCCGGACAATACCGCGGAGCTGATGGCGGCGGGGTTCGACTATGTGATTGACGCGATTGATAGCGTGCGGCCTAAGGCTGCGCTGATCGCCTGGTGCCGGCGTAATAAGATCCCGCTGATCACCACCGGTGGCGCCGGCGGACAGATCGATCCGACGCAGATTCAGGTCAGTGACTTAGCCAAAACCATTCAGGATCCGCTGGCTGCCAAACTGCGCGAGCGGCTGAAAAGTGATTTTGGCGTAGTGAAAAACAGCAAGGGTAAACTGGGGATCGACTGCGTGTTCTCTACTGAGGCGCTGGTGTATCCGCAGCCGGACGGCAGCGTATGCGCTTCGCGCAGTACGGCGGAAGGGCCAAAGCGCATGGACTGTGCCGCCGGCTTTGGTGCGGCCACCATGGTGACCGCCACCTTTGGTTTTGTTGCGGTGTCGCACGCGCTGAAAAAATTCCTCGCGCGCGCGGCGCGTCAGTCTGCCTGATGCGCGCGGGCGGCGCGCTGTACCGCCTCAGCCAGCGCCTGTAAACCACTGCTGCGCGAGGCGCTCAGCTGCGCGCGCAGCCCTAAGGTATCAAACAGCGCCAGCGGGTCTGTGGCTAACAGGGCCGCGGGCGTTTTTCCTTCCACCGCTGTCAGCAGCACCGCCAGCAATCCGCGCACAATGCGTCCCTCACTGTCACCGTAAAAATGCAGCGTGCCGTCGGCCCGCTGCTGGCTGCTGAGCCAGACGCGGTTTTCGCAGCCGGAGAGCTCAATTTCCGCCGTTTTCAGCGCTTCCGGCAGCACCGGCAACTGGCGGCTGAGCTGAATCAGCTGGCGGTAGCGATCTTCCCACTGATGAAAATGGGCAAACTTCTCCGTCAGGCTGGCTGCGGTAATCAGATCACCAAACGGATGGGGGGCAAGCAGGGCTGATGTCATTACGTTACTCACTCAGTAAATCTACGGCATGGTGCATGGCGCGCACCAGCGCGTCCACGTCCTGCAGATTATTATAGGGGGCAAATGAGACGCGCAGCGTGCCGCTGACGCCAAGCGCCGCCATCAGCGGCTGGGCACAGTGCTGGCCGGCGCGCAGCGCGATGCCCTGTTCCGCCAGCAGCGTCACGATATCGCTGTGGTGAATACCGGCGATATCAAACGCCAGCAGGCTGGCGCTGCCGCAGCGGAAACTGCGGAAGCCAGGAATAGCGCTGAGTTGCTCTTCGGCAAGGCTGGCCAGCTGCTGGCTCCAGCGTTCGGCTTTTTCCGCATCGTACTGTGTCAGCCAGTCCAGCGCCGCACTCAGCCCGACCACACCCGCCACGTTCGGCGTGCCTGCTTCAAAGCGCCACGGCACCGGCTGCGGCGTGAAGCCGCTGAAATCGACCTGCGTCAGCATTTTGCCGCCGCCCTGCCACGGCGGCATCGCGTCCAGCAGCTCCGCTTTACCGTACAGCACGCCAGTGCCCATCGGGCCGTACAGCTTGTGCGCGGAAAAGGCGTAGAAGTCGATATCCAGCGCCTGCACATCCGGCGGGCAGTGCACTACGCCCTGCGCGCCATCCACAATCACTTTCGCCCCAACGCCGTGCGCCAGCGTAATCGCCTGCGCCAGATCCGGACAGCCACCGGTCACGTTAGACATCTGACCTATCGCCAGCAGCCGGGTGCGCGCGTTGAACAGCTGCGGCAGCAGGGCGATATCCGGCCGCCGGTCAGCGCCAAGCGGCCACTTTATCACTTTCGCACCGCTGGCCTGCGCCACCATCAGCCACGGCACCAGATTGGCGTGGTGCTCGGCTTCGCTCACCACAATCTCGTCGCCCGGCTGCAGGCGCGGTGCCAGCCAGCTGTGCGCCACCAGGTTGATGGCCTCCGTGGTGCCACGCGTCCAGACGATTTGCCGATCGTCCGCCGCCTGCAGCCAGTGCGCCACGCGCGCCCGCGCCTGTTCATACTGTGCCGTCAGCGCGCGGGCAGCGGTGAACTGGCTGCGGTGGACGGTGCCGCCGCTCAGCGAATAAAACTGCGCGGTCGCGTCAATCACCGCCTGCGGCTTCAGTGCGGTGGCGGCGCTGTCGAGATAGACACCCGCATCGCTCAGCGCGGGAAACTGCTGACGAAACTCGCCAGGAGAGAAATGGGTCATACTCAGCTCACTTACTTGGATGTTAGGACCAGGCTGAAAGCCACGCCGTGGCCTGGCAAAGCTGGAAAAGCGCGTTATGCTAATTATTGCAAGGTTTGAACCGAAACCCGCATAACGAATCGGTCTGTTCCAGTCGATCGCTCTGTTTGCTGCCACTGGTCAGCGCACGCGGGTGGTTTAATGCAATCAATCTGCAAGGAGATAGAAGATGAATAAACTCGCCGCAGTGCTGGCCGTGTGCACCATGGCCTTTACCCTGGCCGCCTGTTCCAGCAACTACGTCATGCATACTAATGATGGTCGCACCATTGTTGCGGATGGCAAACCAAAAGTTGACGATGAAACCGGTATGATCAGCTATAAAGATGCCAATGGCAACGAGCAGCAGATTAACCGCTCAGATGTGAAAGAGATGGTGGAAATGGGCCAGTAAGCCCGGCTAGCAGGTAAAAAAAAGCACCGCAATTTGCGGTGCTATTTAAAATCACTATGGACAGACAGGGTAAATCTACAGGAATTAAAAGTTTGATCTGCAATCGTCAGATCAAAATGCAAACACAACATCACGACCACAAGCCAAAAGCTCTCTAAAAGTCTGCGATCTCTCGCACGTTTCCAGAAATCTTTTCGTTCCGGCTCAGGAAGTGCGGCAACTATAGGTATTTGCTGGAGCTTCCTCAACGGACAAATTATAATGTCTCGGATTAAAAAATCTAATACGTAACGACTTTGTATAAGTTGCAGTGTTACGCTGTCAATCCGGGTACGGAAAACCATGTCAAAACGCCTTCCGCCGCTTAATGCTCTTCGCGTCTTCGACGCTGCGGCCCGTCATTTGAGCTTCACCAAAGCCGCTGAGGAGCTGTTTGTCACCCAGGCGGCTGTCAGCCATCAGATTAAATCGCTGGAAGATTTTCTCGGTCTCAAGCTGTTTCGCCGGCGCAATCGTTCGCTGTTACTGACCGAAGAGGGTCAAAGCTACTATCTCGATATCAAAGAGATTTTTTCGGCACTGAACGATGCCACGCGCAAACTGCAGGCGCGCAGTGCCAAAGGGGCTCTCACCGTCAGCCTGTTGCCGAGTTTCGCCATTCAGTGGCTGGTTCCGCGCCTCTCCAGCTTTAATCTGGCTTATCCGGGCATTGATGTGCGTATCCAGGCGGTAGACCGTGATGAGGAGAAGCTGGCCGACGATGTCGACGTGGCGATTTTTTACGGCCGCGGCAACTGGCCCGGTTTGCGGGTAGAGAAATTGTATGCCGAATATCTGCTGCCGGTGTGCTCGCCGCAGCTGCTGACCGGCGACAATCCGCTCAAATCACCGGCCGATCTGGCGCATTTCACGCTGCTGCATGACGCCTCGCGCCGTGACTGGCAATCCTATATTCGTCAACTGGGCTTGCAGCACATTAATGTTCAGCAGGGGCCGATCTTCAGCCACAGCGCCATGGTGCTGCAGGCGGCGATCCACGGCCAGGGCGTGGCGCTGGCCAATAACGTGATGGCGCAGAGTGAAATTGAGGCCGGACGTCTGGTCTGTCCTTTCAACGATGTCTTAGTGAGTAAAAATGCTTTTTATCTGGTTTGTCATGACAGCCAGGCAGAACTGGGTAAAATAGCCGCCTTTCGGCAGTGGATTCTGGAAAAAGCCGCAACTGAACAAGAAAAATTCCGCTTCCGCTACGATCACTAACGCGTTGCCTGCCGCACAGTGATGTGCGGTTTCACCTTGAGGATAAATGAATGTCCAGTCGTGCCATGTTTATATTTGCCGCCATCAGCGGCTTTCTGCTGGTGGCGTTTGGTGCTTTTGGGGCGCATGTGCTGAGCAAAGCGCTCGGCGCGGCCGAGATGGCGTGGATCCATACCGGCCTTGAATATCAGGCGTATCATACGCTGGCGATTATCGGTATTGGCGCAGCGATGCTGCGTCGCGCCAATATCTGGTTTTACTGGAGTAGCGCCGCGATGGCGCTGGGTATCGTCCTGTTCAGCGGCAGCCTGTATTGTCTGGCGCTGTCGCACCTGAAGTTTTGGGTGTTTGTTACGCCGGTTGGAGGCCTGTGCTTCCTGATTGGCTGGTTTTTGATGTTGATTGGCGCGCTGCGTCTGAAACGAAAGGCAGATCGCCATGAATAAAGTTTTACTCTATTGCCGTCCGGGATTTGAGAAAGAGTGTGCGGCAGAAATCAGTGCCAAAGCAGCGGAGCGCGAAATCTACGGTTTTCCGCGCGTTAAAGATGACGCCGGTTACGTGCTGTTTGAGTGCTATCAGCCGGAAGAGGCGGAAAAACTGATCGCCACGCTGCCGTTCGCGGAGCTGATTTTTGCCCGGCAAATGCTGGTAGTGGGCGAGCTGCTGCGCGATCTCCCGCCGGAAGATCGTATTACCCCGATCGTCGGCATGCTGAGCGGCGTGGTGGAGAAGGGCGGCGAGCTGCGCGTTGAAGTGCCCGACACCAATGAAGCCAAAGAGCTGACCAAATTTTGCCGAAAGCTGACGGTACCGCTGCGCGCCAGCCTGCGCGACAGCAAAATCCTGCTGAATTATGAGAGCAATAAACGTCCGGTAGTGCATGTGTTCTTTATCGCGCCGGGCACCTGCTACGTTGGTTATTCGCTGCCGCACAACAACTCGCCGTTTTACATGGGCATTCCGCGCCTGAAGTTCCCGGCCGATGCGCCAAGCCGCTCTACGCTGAAGCTGGAAGAAGCATTCCATGTGTTCGTGCCGGCCGATGAGTGGGACGAACGGCTGGGCAGCGGCATGTATGCGGTCGATCTTGGTGCCTGCCCCGGCGGCTGGACCTATCAGCTGGTGAAGCGCAGCATGTGGGTGTACGCGGTGGATAACGGCCCGATGGCGCCGAGCCTGATGGATACCGGACAGGTTACGCACTGCCGCGAAGACGGTTTCAAATTCCGCCCGCCGCGCAGCAACATCAGCTGGCTGGTGTGCGACATGGTGGAAAAACCGGTGCGCGTCGCCAGCCTGATGACCGAATGGCTGGTCAACGGCTGGTGCCGTGAGGCGATCTTCAACCTCAAGCTGCCAATGAAAAAGCGCTATGAAGAGGTTACGCAGAATCTGGCTATGATGGACGCGGCGCTGAAGGAGAAGGGCGTAAACGCGCAGATTCAGGCGCGCCAGCTGTATCACGACCGCGAAGAAGTGACCGTGCATGTGCGCCGGATTTGGGCGGCAGTCGGCGGACGGCGCGACGAACGCTAGTTCTGCTTCATACTTTGCGCTATCGCGGCGTTGGCTGCGCCTGCTCGCCCCGGTCACATACTAATGTATGCTCCCGGGACTCCCAGGCTTGCCGCCTTGCGCTAGCACAAATTATTTCGCAGAACTTAGTTGCACTCATCCGTAGCGGCGCGATTTATCGCGCAATGAGCGGGATTGAAACTTCCCTGAACAGCTCGGGCTTGTCGTCCTGCGGTGGCACAAATTATTTCGCAGAAACTAGGTGCACTAGCCCGTAGCGGCGCGATTCATCGCGCAATTAGCGGGATTGAAACTTCCCTGAACAGCTCGGGCTTGTCGTCCTGCGGTGGCACAAATTATTTCGCAGAAATTAGGTGCACTAGCCCGTAGCGGCGCGATTCATCGCGCAATGAGTAGGGTTGAAACTTCCCGGATCAGCTCAGGCTTGCCGCCTTGCACTAGCACAAATTATTTCTCAGAACTTAGTTGCACTCATCCGTAGCGGCGCGATTCATCGCGCAATAAATTGCGCCGCTACCAAGACCGCAACCGATGTGGAATGGGGCTATAACTCGCCTGACCAGCTCGGGCTTGCCGTCCTGCGGTGGCACAAATTATTGCGCAGAAATTAGGTGCACCAGCCCGTAGCGGCGCGATTCATCGCGCAATAAATTACGCCGCAACCAAAACCGCAACCGGTGTGGAATGGGGCTATAACTTGCCTGAACAGCTTAGGCTTGCCGTGCTGCTGTAGATACCGTCTTGCCGGTTACCTGGCAAGACATATTTCGGCATCGAACGGACGACCCGATTTCAGCACGCCATAAGCCAGCTGCAGCAGCTTCTTCATCGCCGCGCACACCACGACTTTTCCCGT
>NZ_POWN01000005.1:0-534133 GCF_002928355.1 Pantoea sp. ICBG 828
GGGAAAAGTCGTGGTGTGCGCGGCGATGAAGAAGCTGCTGCAGCTGGCTTATGGCGTGCTGAAATCGGGTCGTCCGTTCGATGCCGAAATATGTCTTGCCAGGTAACCGGCAAGACGGTATCTACAGGATCACAGCAGGTTTTTGTAGGGTGCGCATTGATGCGCACCGGCAACTGCACGTCAGTCACCGATCACATCTGATTTTAAAGGTCGCCATGAATGGCGCCCCTGCGAGATCACAGCAGGTATTTGTAGGGTGCGCATTGATGCGCACCGGCAGCTGCACATCAGTCACCGATCACATCTGATTTTAAAGGTCGCCATGAATGGCGCCCCTACGGGATCACAGCAGGTTTTTGTAGGGTGCGCATTAATGCGCACCGGCAGCTACACGTCAGTCACCGATCACATTTGATGATGGCGGGCGGTCGCCGTTGCCAACGACCGCCCCCGTCATCACCGCTTACAGCCAGCCCTCAAACCACTCGGGCATCACGAACAGGTTGAAATGATTCACCAGCAGCATCAGGCCGACAAACACCACCGACACCGACACCCACTGGCGCGCATACGGCATAAAGCGGATGCCAATCACCGGTTTGATGAAGAACGGATGCGCGAAGGCGGAGATCAGCACCTGTGAAATCGACAGCGTCAGCGCCACATAAATCACGTTCGGCCAGATCCACGTAGTGGCCAGCACCACTACCACCACCAGGCTGGCGACGATATTCCAGTAGAACTCGACGTTGGTACGTCCGTTCGCCTGGGAGATCGCGCCGGTCAGGCCGCCCATCGGGCGCAGCATACCGAACAGCAGCATCAGCGGGATCAGGTGATACACCTGCTCATGCGAAGCGCCATACAGCACACGCACAATCACCGGAGAGAGAATACCAATCGCCAGGTACATCGCGCTGCTGAACAGCATGATGACGAAGGTGCCCTTGAGGAACAGTTTTTTCAGCTGCTCGGGATCGTGCTGCTTCTCGGCGAAGCGCGGCAGCGCCAGGCGGTTAATCACCGGCGACACCAGCTTCAGCGGCTGCAGAATCAGCTCTTTCGCCAGCGAGTAAATCCCCAGCATCTCGGCACCCATCACTTTACCGACGATCAGCGCATCGGCCTGAGTGCGCAGCTGGTTAATGGTCTGCGAACCCAACTGATAGATACCGTAACGCACCGCGCTGACAAAGGTTTTGCCGTCGAACTCCCACGTTGGCCGCCACGACTTCTCGCCAAAGTAGATCATGCAGAGAATGCGCGTGAAGGCGTTGATGAACAGCCCGAGAATCGCCGCCGCTACCGTCAGCGAGGTGAAATAGAGCATCGCCACCGTACACAGGAAGGCAAACAGCTTGGTGCCCATCTCAATCTTCGCCAGCGTCACCATGCGTTTGGTTTTCACATAGTGCGCCTGATACTGCGACAGGTGACCGAGCACGAGGAAGTTGAGGCTGGTGAGCATAATCAGCGCCGTCAGCTCCGGCAGATGGTAGAACCACGCCACCGGCCAGGCGATGGCCAGCATGATTAAACCGGTACAGAAGCTCAGCGAGACGTTAACCCAGTAAATAGTGCTCTGCTCACGACGTGTAATCTCCTGACGATGCACGATGTAGCTGCTCATGCCCATGTCCTGCAGCACGGTAGCCACCGCCAGAATGGCGTTGATGATCGCCAGCAAACCCAGCTCGTGCGCTTCCAGCTTGCGCGCCAGCACCGCCAGCTGCAGCACCTGCAGCAGCGCGGCAAAGCAGGTGCTGCCAAACAGCCACACCGCCTGTTTTTTTAATCCACTCACACCATGCGCTCCAGAATTTTCGCCAGCTCACCGTAAGCGATGTGCTGATTGAACTCGGTTTCCACTTTATGGCGCGCTGCGGCCACCACCGGTGCAACGTCAACGTCGCCGCGCGACAGGCGCAGCAGCGTGTCCGCCAGCTCGTCGGCATCATTTTCCGATACCAGCCAGCCGCTGACGTTATTCTGAATCAGCTCCGGGATGCCGCTGTGGTAGGTGGACACCACCGGCAGGCCGACCGCCATCGCTTCCATCAGCGCCACCGGAATGCCTTCCATATCGCCATCGGCGGCGGTTTTCGACGGCAGCAGGAAGATGTCGGCCTCGCTCAGCGCCTGACGAATCTCCTCCTGCGGCTTGAAGCCCGGCATGGTCACCATATCTTCCAGGCCGGCACGCGCGATGTGCTCGCGCATCATGCCGTCCTGCTCGCCGTTACCAATGATGGTGAACTGGAACTGACCGCCGTTATCGCGCAGGATTTCACTGGCTTTGACCGCCACGTCCAGCCCTTTTTTCTCGGTCAGACGCGCCACCGAAACAATGCGCAGCGGTTTGTGGAACGCGTCGCGTGGCTGGAAGTTAAACTTCTCCGGCTCGATGCCCATACGCGTGACGTGAACTTTCTCGCGCGGACAGCCCATCTCAATCAGCTTGTTCTCCCACAGATGGCTGATCGGCAGCATCAGTTCGCTCTGTCTGAACAGGTTGATGTAATCCAGTTTGTGCTCTTCGAGAATGTGGCGACGCGAGATGTCCGCGCCGTGGAACACCGTCGCCTGCTTGCCCTTCAGTACCCCCAGCTCGCGCAGTTTATTCGCCAGCGCACCGGCATAGCCGAAGTGCACCAGGAACACATCGGCGGTAAAGGTCTGCCGGGCATTAGCGACAATGGCTGGCAGCAGCAGTTTTTTCGCCTGCGCACCGTAGCGGCCAACGTTGAGCGACTTCAGCAGCGCCGGTTTGGCGATTTTCGGCAGCATCAGACCGATGCGCTGGGTCAGTTTGTCGAGGTTTGATACCTTCTCTTCCGGCAGCAGATAGTGGGTTTTCGCCGCCAGATTGTACTCATCGAACGCGGCATGACGGTTGATCATGTCGCCCGGAAACACCGAGATGATCTCGACGTCATAGCCGGCATCGATGAAATGCGTCACCTGATTGAGGACAAACGTCTCAGAGGCAACCGGAAAACGCATGGTGAAAAAGGTTAGCTTCATCACTTACCCCAGGACGTTGAGAATTTCTTCGGTGATGCGGTTGCCGATTTCACGCTCCTGCGCCACCGCGGTATTCACTTTTTGCTTCACGTTGTCGTAGTCCGCCAGCACCGTCTGCACTTTGTCGATCAGCGAGCCGTCCATCAGGCTCTGCACGTCGGTGGCCATCTGCGGCAGACCCAGCTGGTTCATCACGCCGAGCGATTTGTGCTCGTAGTTGATGGCCACGGCTGGCGTGCCGAAATTCATGGAGATGATTGCTGAGTGCAGGCGCGTGCCGATGGTGAGATGGCAGTGGCTGAGCAGGATGCCGAGTTCCAGGTCGTTGAACTCGTCCATGATCACATGGTAGTGCTCCGGCTGCTCAACGTGGTCGCGCAGCGTCAGCGCCACCATACGGTCATCTTTGGCATAGCTGTCGATGCCGGTACAGGTGGAGAACGCCACCACCTGATAACCTTCGGCGATCATGGCGTTGATCACCCGGCCAAACGCGGCTTCGTACTCTTTCTGCGTGACGCCAAGACGTTTGTCGAACGGTGCCAGCTCACGCACGGTGATGGCGATGGTTTTGCGCGACTGAATGATGTTCTGCCAGTGCAGCAGGTTGTGGCTCGGATTTTCCACCTCGCGCGCCTGCACCAGGAACGCGGTGTCCACGCCCTTCTTCACCCGGCTGGTGGTCACGCCATCCTGCTTCAGGCGATCGAGGCTGACCTCTTCGCGCAGCACCAGGCTGTCGACGCGGTCAAAAACAAAGTTTGCCAGCGCATTGACGCGCGGGTTTTCGAACGGGCCCACCGAGTGACCGATCATGTGCAGCGGCTTCTTCGCCATCAGCGCGCACAGCGCGTGATCAAACTGGGTAACGCCGTACAGATCGACGAAGAACGAGCCACCGACCTGAATGATGGCGTCATATTTCGCCAGGCTGCGGGTGAATTCCGCCAGATGCGGCGGCACCGAGAAGGATTTATACACGCCGCCTTTGCCGAGGTGCGCCATCATGATGTCCGGCATCAGACGGTTGGCGACTTTGCGCTTCAGGCTGCTGACCAGCCCTTTTGGCGCCTTACTGTTGTGCAGAAACAGCGAATCCTGCTGGATGTGCTGCTGCAGTAAATATCCGGAGCTGGTTGGATAGCGGCTGATGACATCGATATCCAGATCCCCACGCGCGGCCTGCAATGAATCAATCAGTCCACGTAAAATCGCGCCATCCCCACGATTTCCACAGGTATGGTTACCCACCAATAAAATCTTCATAAAAACTCCAGATAAATTTTTGTAATTTTTTACAAGCCGCCAGTTCCATACTGGCTAAGTGAACTCTGTAAGAAAAAACTGCTAATGGGCCAGCGGCCCGAAATTAACGACTGCCTGTTGTGACGTAATTGATACCTGCGACAGGTGTTACATGCGCGATAAATCGCGCCGCTACAGACTGTGCAAAGGGTCAGTGCAGAAATCACCTCTGCACAAACCGTAGCGGCGCAATTTATTGCGCTTTGCCCGTCCTGGCTCGATGCCGTTGTGGCCTCCGCGATAAATTGCACCGTTACCTGCGTTAAATCCTCACGACTTCAGCGCAAAATACGGCAGCGCCACCTGCTCGCCGTTGATCACCACTGAAACAAACCCCTTCGGCTGGCGCGTATCCACCTCTTCGGCCTTGAGCGCGCGCGACGCCAGCAGCAAATCGCCCTGCTCGTTGCCGCCGATGCCGGCTTTACCGTTGTGCAGGCTAAACCGCTGCGGGGCCGGCTGGCTGCCGCTGGTCGGACTGCCCTGCGCCATGGTGGCGTCAACGCGCGCACAGCGGCCGGTGAGGAAACGGTCTTTGGCGGTGCTCTTAATCAGCACCACCGCCGTCGGCGTCCAGCCCGCCAGTTTGACGAACACTTTGCTATCGGTATCGCTGCGCGCATCGACGCGCACCTCCAGCACCGGCGAACTGCCTTCCGCGGACCAGCTGGCTTCCGCCTTGCTGGTTTTGCGCTGCAGATGAATCACCGCGCGACCGCCGGTCTGTTTACCGCCCATCACGTCGAGCAGCGGCTGTTTGTCGCTGCCGTTGCTGAACTGCGACTGACCAAACAGCTCGATCTCCCAGCTGTCACCCACGGTTGGCGAGTAAAAATTACCCAGCTCGAACCAGGTGGCCTGATTGGTGTTGTTGGTCAGACGGAAACGCGACGTGATGTAGTTGTATTTCAGGCTGCCGTCGATGGCCACGCCGTAAGACTCCACCCGCGTTGAGCCCATCTCCCAGATATTCAGCCAGCGCTCGCCTTCCAGCGAGTTATCGATCCAGCTGCCAGACTGCAGATTGGTCTGGCGCATGTTGAGGCGGGAATTGCGCGCGTTCAGCGGGTTTTTACAATCTTCCAGGCTCAGCGCATCAATGATCCACTGACCGTTCGAGATATCGCCGGGGTGCTCGCTGTGCTCAATCCAGCCGTTATGAATGATCGACTGGCTGCAGCGCGGCAGGTTAAGTACCATGCCGCCGGTACAGCGCTGGGCGTTGAAGTTCGACAGCTCAATCGCCGTACTGTGGTCCCACGCACCCTGCTTCTGTCCGGACCAGCTGGCTTTGATCACGTCACCGGTACAGGTGTCGGCGTACCACTGGTCGATTTTGCAGTCCAGCGTATCCAGCAGGCTGATTGAGGTGCCGCCGACGCGGTTGAAGCGCAGGCAGGCACCGCGGAAGAACTGACCGCCCGGACAGGTGTTGCGGAACAGCCCCTGTTTGTTTGGCCGCTTGTCGTTCTGACCGTTGAAGATCAGGTTGGAGATTTCGGTCCAGCGCGCATTCACCTGGAACAGGAATTCGGAACGACCGTCAGAAACCAGCGTGGTCGCCGGGAAATAGCCGAAGTTAACCATCGCGCCGGAAATGCGGAAAAAGCGCTGCTGTTGATCGCCAAAGTCACAGCCGGTCACGAAGAAGGTGCCTGCCGGAAACTGTACGCAGATCTGCTGGTTAGCCTTGAGCGACCACTGATACATGGCTTTGATCGCCGGTGCCGTATCGGTTTTGCCGTCGGCGATGGCGCCGAAGTCAAACAGCGTCAGACGGTTGAAATCTTCCACCACGCGGCGCCAGTAGAATCCGTTGCCGCTGAAAATCACGCCGCCATCATCTTCGCCTTCGCCATACACGCCGACGAACTCGCCGCCGCCCACTTCCAGCCCTTCGTGCCAGCTTTTCAGCTTGATTTTCGCCCCGGCAAACAGCGGTCGGGTTTTACGCAGCTCTTCCACCGACGGAATTTCGCCGATCAGCTGATATCCGTTCGGCTGCGCCAGGCGCTGGCTGAAGTTGCTGGCGTTCGGGCGCGACACGTCGCTGATGGAAAACAGCGTATTGCCCTGGTTATCTTCCACCACCATCGAGTGCGCGGGATTGGCGATTAACGCGGCATTATCGTGAATAAACTGGGCAAAGTTGCCTTTATTGAGCGCAATGGGCTGGCTCACCTGGGACACCTTACCGCTGGCGTCGCGCAGATACACCGGAATCTGGTTGCCGGCCTGGCTGGCATCTTTGCCTGCTGCGCCAATCCACAGTTTGCCCTCAAAGTTCTGCCAGAACTGCGGTGGCATGGTATAGACGTTTTCCGGCGTCAGAATCGGCACATCGCCCGGCGGGACGCTGGAGGCATCAACCGCTTTCAGCGCCGGCTGACCACTTTTGGCGGCGTAACTGGAAAACGCGCTCACCGACAGCGCGGCAACAATGGAGGAGGCTGCAGTTTGCAAGACTTCTCTTCTTTTCATGCTAACAATCCCGTGGTCATGGGGCCGCATGGCGGCCGAAAAGGTATCCCCGAGGCACGATAAAAGTGGTTACACCAGCGCCAGCCAGCTCTGTTTGATCTGATTACCGTCAAACTTCAGCGCCGTCTCTTTGGTCTTTTCGCTCATAGCAAAGAACAGGCGATCGTCGCTGGCCAGCTGCTCCATGCGCGCCAGGAAAGTGGCTTTGTCGTTCATTGGCACCAGGAAGCCATCTTCGCCGTGATTGATGATCTCCTGCGGTCCGGTCGGACAGTCATAGGCCACCACCGGCAGCGACCAGGATTTGGCTTCCAGCAGTACCAGCGGCAGTCCTTCATAACGTGAGGTCATCAGCGCCATGTCGCTGTCGCGGTAGTAATCATTGATATTGCTGACTTTGCCGACAAAGTTAACGCTGCCGGTGATGCCCAGCGCCGCGGCCTGATCGTGCAGCTGCTGGCGCAGTTCGCCGTCACCGGCGATCACCAGCTTCCACTCCGGGTGTTTTTTGCTGAAGTCGGCCCAGATATCCAGCAGCAGGTCAAAGCCCTTCTGGTTATCGAGGCGGCCTACCGCCAGCGCCTGACGGCTGCGCGTCTCGCGCTGCCAGGATTTGTACACCACCGGGTTAGGAATTTGCTGGCTGGGGATATGCCAGCGGGTGAAGACCTGATGGTCTTTGTCAGTCAGCACGATCACCTGGTCGTAGTAGCGCAGCAGCAGCCACTTCAGCAGTTTGATCGGCTTGCTGAACGAGTTGATGGCGATGTGCTCGCAGGCGTAGGCTTTGAAGGTTTTTTTCTTCATTGCCATCAGGTTCCAGAAGGCAAACATCACGCTCAGGCGCCCCATACTGATCAGGAATACGCTGTCGAAGCCCTCCTGATGGATGCGCGCCACGGCACTTTTAATCGGGTTGCTGTGGCCTTCGAAGCTGACAATCTCTTTCACCCGCTCAAACGGGTAAAAGGTTTTGCCGTGCCCTTCCAGCGAGTAAATGGTGACGGCATGCTCTTCACCGAGGCACTCCGACATGAAGTTGCAGATATTCTCCGTGCCTGCGTAGGAGTAGGCATCCTTAATAACCAAAACAATCTTTTTCATCTGATACTTTTCACCTCAAATTGCTCAAATCCAGACCCAAGTCATTTGCGTTGCCGCAAGGCGGCAAGTGCGTTCATTCCCGGGAGGTTACTCAAGTAAGTGACCGGGATGGACGTGCGCAGCCAACGTAGCGGCAGTGCGAAGGACACAGGGTCTTAGCGATGTTTAAGGGTGAAAAGAACCCCATTCACCATATACCAGCCGTAATAGTAATAGATTTTTAAAGGATTGTTTTTATAGATAATTCTTAATAATTCGAGGTGCCATTTCGCCGCTTTATTTTTGTTACGCGACAGCGAATCGCCCAGCTCGTAGTAGTTGACCAGCGTCTTCTGGATCACCCGGGCTTGTTTGTAGCGGAGGAACAGCTCATAGAGGAACAGGAAGTCTTCATGGCCTTTACGCTGGAAGAAGATGCCCTGTGGCGGACGACGGAAACACACCGAGGAGAAGCAGACGCGATACTGCTTCTTAACGAAGTTTTCCTGCTGCAGATAAGGTTTGTTGTAATTGATGTCGTGATCGGCGGTTTTGGTTTTGTAGTGATAATGGGTGATCACGAAGTCGTCACCGGCGGCCAGCGCCGCGGCCTGTTCGGCCAGTTTCTCCGCGTGCCATTCGTCATCGCTGTCGAGAAACGCAATGATCTCCTCTTTGGCCGCGCGCAGGCCCACGTTGCGCGTTTCCGCCGCGCCGAGGTTGACCTCGTTGCTGAGGATAGTGATGCGCGCGTCCTGGCAGTGCTCGCGCACAAAAGCGAGTGAATCATCGGTGGATTTATCATTGACCAGGTAGAGATGCCAGTCGCTGTAGGTCTGATTCACGATCGACTCAACCGCACGCAGCACGGTGTTGCGCGCGTTATACATCGGCATCACGATACCGATGGTGCCAACATGATTTGTCATTTGTATACCCGGAGTGTCAGGAACCGAAAAAATGCTCCCGCTGCGGGAGCAAGTGAAAGTCATAAATCGATCAGGAAACCGCTCTTCGCCCCGTGAAGCGCGACTTCAGCTTATCGACCAGGCGATTGATGAAGTAAGCGCGGTTATCACGGTTGGTGAGGAAGAAGTAGCGCGCAAAACTGACGCTGGCCAGCAGCGAATTGCCATCCATTTTGTAGCGCAGCGGCAGCTTGAACGCTTTGTAGGTATGGATATCGCGCGCCGTCAGGTGCGGCTTCATGGTGTCGAGCCAGAAGAAGGAGTACTTCACCGACTCGCCTTTGTGTTTGGAACCAAATTTGGTCACCAGATGGTAGGTCGCCAGCGGTTTGGCGATCATCACAAATTCGTAGCCCATGCGGTCGGCGCGGATGCAGAAGTCATAATCCTGATGGCGAATATAGCGCGCATCAAACTGGATTCTGGCGGCATCTTCGCGTTTCAGCACGATGGTACTGGTCTGGATAAAGCCGTAACAGCCAAACAGGTACTCCGCCACGGTCTCGTTTTTACCCGGCGGCTGCATCGGCATCACTTTGAGGAAGCTGCCGTCCTGATGAATATTGACCTGGCTGAAGATGACATAGCGCGATTTACCCTGCGCTTCCAGCTTGCGGATGGTATCGCACACTTCCAGTAGCTTGTCCGCGTGCCACTCGTCGTCGGCGTCGAGGAAGCTAATGAAGTCGCCCTGCGCCAGTTCAATACCTTTGTTGCGCGCGCCGGCGCCGTTGAGTTTGACCTCAGACAGCTCCAGTTTGATGTCCAGATCCTGATAGCGCTCGCCGCGCACCACCTGCGCCAGTTCCGCGGCATCGGCGGATTTGTCATCCACGATGATGACTTCAAAGTTGCGATAGGTTTGCGCTTTGACGCAATCCAGCGTCGTGACAATCGATTTCGACGCGTTATAAGCGGGAATTACAATTGAGAAGCGGATGTCCTGCATTGCCAGCACCTCTTAAACAGCTGTTCCAGATTCAACGGTAACGCGAGCGGCCTGTAGAAAGGAATCGGCTTTGTTCTGAAAAATCATGCCGTTAGTATTCTTTTTCAATAAGACTTTTCGTACCGTCACGGAAATACCTAAGATTGTGCTGTGTGTATGTTGGGTGGTGCAAAACGCACCGAAAATAAATCGTTATTATGTTCGCGGTATAAATTTCACCGCCGCAGTTTTCTGCGGTTAATCACCGCACGTTCCGTAGCGGCGCAATTTATTGCGCGATAAATCGCGCCGCTACAATACTCTGCGGTGTATCCGCATGTTTTGCAGAGGCACAAGGCATGGCGCTTAGCCAGAGACGCGCCATAAAAAGGGGCGGAAAATCCGCCCCCGATAGTGCTTAGCTTTTGCTCTCTTTGCCGTATTCGTAGTTGTAATAGTCGTAGCCATAACCATAGGCATTCGACGCTTTACGGACCACGGCGTTGAGGATGACGCCTTTAATCTCGATACCGTTTTGGGCGAAGCGCTTGTAGCTGACATCCAGCTCTTTGGTGGTGTTGGTTTCGAAACGCGCCACCATCAGCGAGGTACCGGCCAGCTTACCGATGATGGAAGCGTCGGTCACAGCCAGAATCGGCGGCGTATCGATCAGCACCAGGTCATAGTTCTTGCTTGCCCAGTCCAGCAGCTCCTGCATGCGACGATGCATCAGCAGCTCAGACGGGTTCGGTGGCACCTGACCGCGCGGCAGGAAGTCAAAACCGTACACGCCCTTCTGAATCATCGCCGGCGAGAACTCGCTCTTGCCTGACAGTACGTTAGACAGGCCGGTCTTGTTGTCCGCACCCAGCAGCTCGTGGGTATAGCCGCGACGCATATCACCATCGATGAACAGTACGCGCTGACCTGCTTTGGATACCAGCGTCGCCAGGTTGGCACAGATAAAGGTTTTACCAATACCCGGGCTGGCACCGGTGATCATCAGGATATTGTTTTTCGCTTCCATCATGGCGAAGTGCAGGCTGGTGCGCAGGCTACGAATCGCTTCAATGGAGAGGTCAGTCGGGTTACCCAGCGCCAGCAGCGTGTTGTGCGGATCCGACTTCTCTTTGCTGCCGCGTCGCGCCAGCGCTTCGGTGTCTTTCTTACGCTGCCACTCGGAGAGCGGTACGCTGGCATAGACGTTCATGCCCAGCTCTTCCAGCTGCTCCGGATTGTCGATACCGTGGTGGAACAGCGCTTTCAGCAGCACCAGACCAACCGACAGCATCAGACCCACAATCAGGCCCGCGACAATAATCAGCAGTTTCTTCGGTGCCACCGGGCTGGTGCTGGTTTCAGCACGGTCGATGATGCGCACATCACCCACGGTGCTGGCCTTGCTGATGCCCAGTTCCTGCTGACGGTTCAGCAGCTGCATGTAGATTTCCTGACCGGCCTGCACATCACGCGTCAGACGCAGAATCTCCTGCTGGGTCTGCGGCATGGCCGAGATTTTCTTGTTCAGCTGCGCCTGTTCCGCTTCCAGCGTTTTGCGTTTTTCCAGCAGCGCGCGGTAGGTCGGGTGGTCTTTGGTGAACAGCTGGGAAACTTCGGCTTCACGGAAGGTCAGCTCGTTGAGCTGGCTCTGGACGCTAACGGACGAGTCGAGCGCCGATTTGGCTTCCAGCGACATGTCCACCGACTCGTTCTGACGACGGAAGGTGTTCAGCTTGTCTTCCGCATCGTCTAGTTTGGCACGCACGTTAGGCAGCTGGGTGCGCAGGAATTCGAGGCTCTTCTCCGCTTGCTCAGACTTGCGCTCAACGTTCTGCAGCAGATAGTTGTTGACGATCTGGTTCAGCACGCGGCTCGCCTGCTCCTGATCTTCATCCTGGAACTCCAGGCCCAGCACGCCGGTGGTTTTGCCTTTATCGGCGACGGTCAGCGCGCCCAGCACAGTTTTAATCGCCTGCAGGTCGCTCAGCTTGGTAACGCTGAAGCTGGTGCCTTCGTCAGCCTGAATGCCGCTAACCAGCATGGTGACGTCGCCGTGCTGCTCCAGCTGACCGACGCGGCCTTTGAACAGCTCGTCGCCGTCTTTGCTCACGGTATAGGTCTGCGGACCGGTGACTTCCAGCTCAACGGTACGTTTGTCGATGCTGCGCGGAATTTCCAGGCGTGAAATGGCAATCTGCGCCGGCTTGTTGCCCATCAGGCGCGACAGACCTTTACCGATCACCGGGAAGTAGTTTTGCTGAATGACCGTGTCCAGACCGAGGTCGTTAACGGTTTTACCAATCACCATGCGGGATTCGATGATCTGAATCTCGGTGTCTGATGCTGGCGTGGTCGGAATCACATCCTGTAATTCGTTCAGCACCGAGGCGGTGTTTTTCTGCTCCACCTGCACCATAGCGTCCGCGCTATAGATTGGCGTAGCAAACAGTGTGTAGAGCGTTGCCATCAGCATAAAGAAAGCGGTGACCGCCACGATGATCCAGCGATGATCGATCAGCTGTCCCACAAGATGCGCCAGATCCCATCCATTCGAATCTTCTTTTGGCGCAGTCATAACCTTGTTTTTGATATTCATGGATATTCCCAACTATCGGCTTAGTACGTTAACCCATTTCTGGGTAGCGTTTTCCAGTAATCCGTAAACCTCTTCAAAGGCCTCACGGCTTTTTTTGTACGGATCCGCAATTTCCTGTTGGTTAAGCCAGTGGCCCAGCAGCATGGTCTTCCCCCGCGCGGCCGGATCGATGCGATTCACCTGCTCAACGTGGCGCTTCTCCATTACCAGAATCAGGTCAAAGTCACGGCACATGCTGGCCGTTAACTGCTGAGCCTCATGACCGTCCAGCGAGACGCCATGTTCAGCGGCGACGGCGCTGGCCGTCTTATCCGCCGGATGGCCCTTCAGGGCACCAAGACCGGCAGAGGCGATACGGGTATGCGGAAGTGCGCGTTTAAACAGACGCTCCCCGGTGGGGGAGCGGCAAATGTTGCCGACGCAGACGACTAACACTGACTTAATCATGGTAAAACCTTAGTCCGACCAGTTGCGGAAACGCAGCGCTGCGGAGCTTGCATCGTCGATACCTACGATGGTCGGCAGCAGTCCGGAAATCACGCGGTTCCAGCGGGTGATTGGTGTTGCGGTGACGTAGACAATGTCGTACGGCTCCAGTTGGAATTCGGTGCCCATCACCATCGACGCCGCATCTTTGGTGTTCAGCTGATAGATGTTGGCGATCTTGGTGCGGTTAGCACCGCGAATCGGACGAATGACGAATACGCCGGTGGCGTCAGAGGTGGTTTGATCCATGCCCTGTGCGTTACCCAGCGCTTCAGCCAGCGTCATGCCGCTGCGGTCCATCTTCAGCGTGGTCTGCTGTTTCACTTCGCCCATTACGAAGATCTTCAGATCGTCGTTACGCGGTACGTAAAGAATATCGCCCGGATAGAGCAGATGGTTCTGGCTCAGGTCGCCGTTTTGCATCAGCGCCTGCAGCGAGATGCGCTGCTCGCGGCCGTTGTGCGTCAGCACCACGTTGCGCCAGTCGGCGTCAGCGGCAAGGCCACCCGCGGCGTTCACCGCATCCAGCACGGTCAGCGGCACGTTGGTGATCGGCTGCTGGCCGGAGGTGGTGACCGAACCGGTCACGTAGGCTTTCTGCGAACGGAACGCGGCCACATTGACATCCACCTGCGGACTTTCAATGAACTGCGCCAGACGACGCGCGATTTCACTGCGGATTTCCGTCACGGTGCGGCCTGCAACGCGCACTTTACCGATGTACGGATAGAAGATGGTACCGTCTGCCTGCACCCAGTTACCGGTGTCGCTGGCGCTACGGTACTGACCGGCCGGCGTGGTCAGCTCAGGGTGATCCCATACGGTGACGTTCAGTACGTCGCCGATGCCAACGCGGTATTGATAGCTTTGAATCTCGTTCTGCAGCAGCGGGTTAGCCTGAGCAACCAGCGGCTTCGGACGCATCTGTTCAACCAGACGCGGCGTCAGAGGGAAGACGTTAACGTATTTGTCGATGTCAAAATTGCTATCCTGTTGCTCAATGACATCTTTTCCGCTAGTGGAAAGGTGCGAACCTGGTTCGATGGTGCACCCGGAGAGGAAAGTCGCGGATACCAGTAACGGTATCAATTTAGTTTTCATTATCATCTGGTTCTTCGCTATCAGTTAATGATTGATAGAGGCGAAAACGCCGCTGTGTAAGCGTCTAACAAAAATAAAGGCAAGGAATTAAACACTGAAACTGAGGTTCATTATCATTAGCTCCCTGGTTTATGTTGTCATCCTGGTTGCAGACGACTTCAATTAAAGTGGGTTATCGTTAAGCGGCTTAATAACCCGCTCTGTTCGGGCTCGATAATGGCAGTTATCAGTTACAGACACTCCCAGCACCGGCAGTTATCAGGCGGGAACGTTATTTCGTCCCCTGCCCTTGCTGTCTATCAATAAGCGCCGTCGCGTTTGAGTACCACGCCGACCGTCTTAAACAGAATCGCGATGTCATTCCACAGCGACCAGTTTTTGACATACCACGAATCGAAATAGACGCGCGTCTCATAGTCAACGTCGTTACGACCGCTGACCTGCCACAATCCCGTCATGCCTGGCTTTGCCATCAGGTAATAATCAACATCACCGGCATAACGGCAGAGTTCATCTTCAATCACCGGGCGCGGGCCAACGAGGCTCATGTCACCGCGCACGACGTTCCACAGCTGCGGTAGCTCATCCAGGCTGGTTTTACGGATGAAATGACCGACTTTGGTAATACGTGGATCGTTTTTCAGTTTGAAATCTTTGTCCCACTCGGCGCGGGCTACCGGGTCGGTGCGCAGCACCTCCTCCAGCACCTCTTTCGAGTTAATTACCATCGAGCGGAACTTCAGGCACTTGAACTTGCGGCCATTGAGACCCACACGTTCGTGACCGTAAATCGGTGGTCCGCCATCACGGCCAACCATGAAGCCGAGTACCAGCAGCGCAGGTGACAGCGCGATGATGATGCTGAGCGCGCCGACGATATCGAATGCCCGCTTCAGGACACGCGAGGTGCGTTTCGCCAGGTTGTTATTCACACGCAGAATCATCACTTCATGGCTGAAGATATAAGCCATATCGGTGCCGTACAGCGGTACGCCGCGCAACGTCGGGATAACCGAGACCGAGCGACAGTTATGCATCGCCAGCATTTTCAGCCAGCGGTCGCGGTGCTGACTCTGCTCAAACTCAACCGCAACGATAAACTGGGTTTCGCTGTTGGTCAGCTGCCATAGCTCCTGCTCGTTATGCAGCACCGGTACACCGGAGATGCTGGCCTGCGGGCAACTGCCATCGACGTCGAAGAAGGCGATCACATCAAAGCCCATCACCTCTTCGCTCTGCAGCGCCTGCCAGGCTTCCTGCGCGTTACGGTTGCTGCCAATAATAATGGTTTGCTTTTTCCACATACCGAAATGATTCAGTACGCGTTTGGAAATAGCGCGCGCCAGCGGAATCAACACCAGCGCTAAAATCCACGTTAATACCCAGACAAAACGGGACATCTGCCATTGTGATAATGCTGAAATTGACAAATCGATGACAGAGAAAATGAGAATGGTACGAAAGATCTCTTTCAGCTCAAACCAGAAGGGTTTGCGATAGGTATAATGACGCAGGCGAACCCAGAACCAGCCTGTACAAATTAAGGACAGACAGACATGGGTGGCGATTTTTAAGTTGAGGTCTTTTTCAGAAATATCTGCCAGTGGAGAATCGGCGAACGAATTAATCAGCGCGAGTGCAATAAACAATGCCGCGTTGAAACAAATTAAATCCGAGCACGCCAGTAAAATTTTTGTCAGAAGACTTTTATATGTAAATTCATTATCGCGCATATTTGACTCTTTTATTTTATTTCCCTTAATCCCTAACGCCTAAGCCTGAGTAATTAATGAGCGATGCACTAACTAAACCAGCGAGACAAACTGCGGCGAACTCCCCGGCATTTAGGCCAATTCTCTTTCCAGTTAAGCAAGAAAATTGTGATAAATACCAACAGATTAGTCTGACTTCCTTTTGCCGCAAGGCCAGACAATTCTTAACCTGTGAAAACCACATCAGGCACGCTACCGCCCTTGGCTGTCGCTGCCAATACCGCTTACAACACCCTATTTTTTGTCCGCGCTTTGTCCCCATGCCGGGAAATACCCGCCTTAACCCGTGCACGATCACAATTCACAACATTAAGAAGCTAAACAGCGCGCTATTAACAACATTGGCGCAGACATTTACTAACACGTTGCTATACTAGTTATTACTGGCTTGTTTACAAGTAGGCCCCGTCTTCCCTGCACTATTTTAGGAAAAAGACTACCAGCCATAAGTATTGATGCCAGCCCCGCCAGGCAATTTCACGCCAAATTTCAGAATAATTCGATACCCGTCTTCAGATTAGTCGCATTAAAAATGTACGCTTTTGCCGCTGGATAAGAATAAATAGTGGTCTTCATCCACACAGGATGTTTATCCATACTTTTCACTTATCGCCCGGCTGAACAAGGTAAGATTAATCCTAATAAGCCGCCAGTCCGCGACATCCGCGCGGCCGGGGCGTATTTGTACCCTGTCTGACGATTAACTATCATCAGACTAAGCTCATTTTTAGACATTATGGTGATGAAAGTATGTGGGAGTGGATCATCGATCCGTCGCTCTGGGCAGGATTAGTCACGCTAATCGTTCTTGAGCTGGTGCTGGGTATTGATAACCTGGTTTTCATCGCCATCCTGGTGGAGAAGCTGCCGCCGACGCTGCGCGACCGCGCGCGAGTGTTCGGTCTGCTGCTGGCGCTGATATCACGGCTGGTGCTGCTGGCGTCGCTGTCGTGGCTGGTTACGCTGACCCAACCGCTGTTCACCCTCTTCCAGCACAGCTTCAGCGCACGCGACCTGCTGCTGCTGGGCGGCGGTATCTTCCTGTTGTTTAAAGCCACCACCGAACTAAACGCCCGACTGGAGGGCAGCGACGAGGAATCGGGTCAAAATAACAGCGGTGCTAAATTCTGGCCGGTGGTGGCGCAAATCGTGGTGCTGGACGCCATCTTTTCACTTGATGCCGTCATTACCGCCGTCGGTATGGTCAACGACCTGCCGGTGATGATGATCGCCGTGACCATCGCCATCCTGTTAATGCTGCTGGCCAGCAAGCCGCTGACGCGCTTCGTTAACGGCCATCCTACCATTGTGATTCTCTGCCTGAGTTTTCTGCTGATGATCGGCTTTAGTCTGGTGGCAGAGGGTTTCGGCTTCGTCATCCCCAAAGGCTATCTGTACGCGGCCATTGGCTTCTCGATTGTGATTGAGATCTTTAACCAGCTGGCGCTGTTTAATCGCCGCCGTTTTCTTACCGCCGGACGGCCGCTGCGCCAGCGCACCGCCGAAGCCGTGCTGCGCATTCTGCGCGGTGAAGCGCAGCGCGCCGATCTGGATGCCGACACGGCATCGCTGCTGAGTGATAACCAGGGCGCAGCGCTGTTTAACCGTCAGGAGCGGCGCATGATCATGCGCGTGCTGGGTCTGGGTCAGCGCCAGATCAACAGCATCATGACGTCACGCCATGACGTCGAGCACATCGATCTGAGCGAAGACCCGCAGTCGATCATGGATAAACTCGACCGCAACCAGCATACGCGCCTGCTAATCACCGAACAGGGACGCGAGCCGCTGGGCGTGGTGCATGTGATCGATCTGCTGCATCAGTCGCTGCACAGTAAATCGCTGGATTTGCGTGCGCTGATTCGCCAGCCGCTGGTGTTTCCCGAGCGCGTCACCCTGCTGCAGGCGCTGGAGCAGTTTCGCCATGCGCGCACCCATTTTGCCTTTGTGGTGGATGAGTTTGGTTCGGTGGAAGGCGTGGTAACGCTGAGCGACGTGATGGAGACCATCGCCGGCAACCTTCCCAATGAAGGGGAAGAGATTGATGCCCGTTACGATATTCAGCCCGCAGAGCATGGCGGCTGGATCGCCAACGGCCATATGCCGCTGGAAGATTTAGCGCTATACGTGGCGCTGCCGCTCGACGAGAGGCGCAATTACCATACGCTGGCGGGATTACTGATGGATAGCCTGCAGCACGTGCCGGCCGAAGGTGAGGAGTTGCGCGTCGGGGATTATCTGCTGCGCACCCTGCAGGTGGAGAACCATCGGGTGCAAAAAGTCGAGATTGTGCCGGTCGCGCCCGCACCATTTATTTAACCCGGTGCCGGCGCGTGATTTATTATGCGTGTCCGGCCACCTGTGTTGCGATTTGTAGCGGCGCGATTTATCGCGCAGGCCTGACATCCGCACCGTTGTACATTGCGCAATAAATTGCGCCGCTACCCGTCAGTGCAACACGGGGTCGCGGCGCGGATCATCGCGCGATGAACAATCCGATAACGTCGCCCTGGTCCTTTTATTGCCGCGGTGCAGACTTCTGGCTATCCAGCCACTGATTGAGGCGCGTTTTGGCTTCGCCCTGCAACTGCTGGCGCACCACGTCATCCACCGGCAGCGAATACTGCAGATTGCCCCAGCTGCCGTACATGCGCAGCGGAATCGGCTGGCCGTTGAGTACTTTCGCCAGCCGGTCGTCGCCCTGCCAGCCGCGCAGAATCATATTAATGGTGACATCCAGCTGCTGCTTCACCACATCCACGTTGCCGTGGGTTTGCAGCGCCAGCCGGCTGCTGCCGCCCTGCAGATCCGGCAGCGTGACGTTGCCCTGCTTCAGGCTGATGCGCCCGCTTAACTGTTCAATTCCCTGATCATCCGGCTGATCGTTACTGACGCGATTGCTGACGCGCGCCACGGCGCGGCGCACCATCTGCTGCAGATTCAGCTGCGCCAGCTGCAGATTAGTGGCTTCCAGTTCTGCATTGCCCTGCCAGTTCTGTTTCGCCTCTGCCACGCTCAGCCCGGCACCGCTGATGTCGCCCTTGAGCGAGATCGTGCCCTGCAGCGAAGCTGGCAGTTCCAGCGCTTTAAGCAGCGGCGCGATGGCAATGCTGCTCAGCTCCGGCTGAAACGCCACCTGCGTGACCGGCTGACGGATATCCACCGAGCCGGGAATGGAAAAGTGGCCGTCACCAAATTTGCCCTGCAGCTTGTTGAGCGTCAGCAGCCCGCGCTGATTGCGGGCGTCAATTTGCAGATTGCTGAGCGTCAGACCGCGCCACACGCTGCTGTCAGCGTCGAGCGTCAGCTGCAAATCCATGCTATTGAGCGGCGAGTCGGCATTATTGTGCGCGCGCGGCTCAGCAATCACCGGCGTGCGCATCACGTTAGCCTGCTGCGTGGTGCTGTTATCGCTGGCGGGCGCGCTGGCCATCAGGTTATCCAGATTGAGCGAGGTCGCGTGCAGCGCGAGGTTGAGCTGCTGCGGCAGGGCCAGCCGGCCCTCAGCGCTGCCGTCGAGCGCGCTGTCGTTCGCGGTTAACTGCAGCTTGTTCAGCGCAAACTGCTGCTGGTCGCCATCCCACTGCGCCTGCCCGCTCAGCGTCCCTTTAATGCCCTGCGGCGGCAGGTTCGCGCCGTCCAGCGTGTACTCCAGCTCATCCAGCTGGCCGCTGATACGGTGCGGATAGTGCGCCACGTCCATCAGCCCCTTCAGGTTCAGGCTGAGGTTACGCTGATTGCGCGACACGCGTGTCGCCAGCTCAACGCTGGCCTGCCGGTTATCGTCCTGATTCAGATTGAGGTTGAGATCGCGGAAGTTGTACTCGTCACCGCCCGGCTGCTGCCAGATGAGCAGACTATCGGCGATGCGCAGTTTACTGATGTTAAAGGTCCAGCCGTTGCTGGCGGCGATGGCCGGTTCACTGTCGCCCGGCTCAATCGGCGCGCCCTGCGGTTTCTGCACCGCGCTGTCCGGCGTGGCGCGAATAATCGCGTTTTTCAGCATCACCTGGCTGACGCTCAACTGATGCGACAGCAGCGGCCACAGATTGACGTCCAGGCGCATATTATCAGCGGTGACCATCGGCTGGCTGGCGCCGGGCGCGGTCAGGCTCATGCGGCCCGCCAGAATGCTGAGCTGCGGCCAGACGTGCCAGCGCAGGTCGCCGCTCACTTCAAGCTGATAACCACTGCGCTGTTTTACCTGCTGTACCATATAGGTACGAAAGTCGTTGGGATTGACCAGCAACACCAGTGCCGTCATGCCCGCTACGACCACCACTAACAGGATGGCCAGCGTGGTTATCAGTCTTCTCATTGCATCCTCATCACCGTCAGATTTCAGGCCGCTGGCGCGAAATCACTCCAGGAGAAACGTTAGTCTTTATCAATACGGCTGGCGTCGGCGCCCTGCTGCCCGCGATATTTGGCGTCTTCGCGGCGATTGTAAGGACGCGCTGCCGGTCCGGACAGCGGTTCAAAGCTTAGCGCACCAATCAGCATGCCGGGACGCAGCGCCAGCGGCAGCTTGCCGGAGTTGTAAAACTCCAGCACGATACGGCCCTGCCAGCCCGGGTCGATGCGGTGCGCGGTAACGTGCACCATCAGCCCGAGGCGCGCCAGTGATGAACGGCCATCCAGCCAGCCCACCAGATCATCGGGGATAGTGACGGATTCCAGCGTCACCGCCAGCGCCAGTTCACCCGGATGCAGAAAGAACGCTTCGCCTTCCGGCAGCACAATCTCATCGCTCATCACGCGATCCAGCGCCGCGCTCACTTCATGCTTTGGACCACTCAAATCGATAAACGGTGCGGTGTGGCCGCTAAAGGTACGGAACTGGTTACCGAGGCGCACATCCACGGTAGCACCGTTGATGCGCTCAACCGGCGGACGGGGATCGATAGCCAGCTTGCCGCTGTCCAGCCAGCTTTCAATATCGCGATCGCATAATCTCATCGCAGAAACTCCATGATTTAAGTGTAGCGAAAGGTGGTCAGGTTGTGACAAACCGTTCGCGTCACGTCCATCCGGACGCACGGTGTCCCGTTCCGGTCCCGCTGAACCGGACGGGCGTCGTCAAAGATACTGGTTAATTTTGGCCTTGAGGATATCAATGGCGATGCGGTTTTTACCACCGCGCGGCACAATGATGTCGGCATACTGCTTGGAAGGCTCAATAAACTGCAGGAACATCGGGCGCACGGTCTTTTGGTACTGGCTCATCACCGAGTCCATCGAGCGCCCGCGCTCGTTGACGTCGCGCTTCATACGGCGCATCAGGCAGATATCCAGCGGGGTATCAACGAAGATCGAGAAGTTAAGCTCCTGGCGCAGCCGTGCATCGGTCAGCAGCAGAATCCCTTCCAGAATAATCACTTTCTTCGGCTTCAGGTGAATACACTCGTCGGTGCGGGTGTGCTCAACGTAGCTGTAAACCGGCAGGTCGATATCTTCGCCAGCCTTCAGCGCGCGCAGATGTTGCAGCAGCAAATCGTGGTCCATCGCGCTCGGATGGTCGTAGTTGGTTTTCACCCTCTCTTCCATGGTGAGGTGGCTTTGATCTTTATAGTAGGCATCTTCGGGGATCACACCGATATGCTCGTCACCGACCTGGTCACGGATTTCACGATAGAGCGTGCTGGCAATAAGACTTTTTCCGGATGCGGATGCACCTGCAATGCCAACGATCACGCACTGATGAGACTTGTCAGTCATACTTTTTTAAGACCTGATAACTGGAGCCGGTTTCTGTCTGCACAAAAACAGGCCGATTGAGAGGGTTAGTTGGCGGCAATTATAGGGATTTCACCGGGTTGATGCCAGTGAAAACCGGCGCGCCGCCTTTTCAGACTATCCCGTTTTGCAGCCAGCGGCTTAATCGATACACTGTTTCTCTGCCCGCCGTGTGACTGGCGGGAGCCCGATAGTCGTTGCAAGGAAAAGTATGAGCTGGAGAACCCTGACCTATTTCGGCGACAGTATGTTGCTGATCCCCACTGCGGTGATCATCGCACTGGTGCTGCCGTGGAAAAGCGATAACCGTCGCACCGTCTGGTACTGGCTGCTGGCGTTTGGCCTGGCGGGCCTGCTGGTCAGCATCTCGAAGATTATGTTTCTCGGCTTCGGCATTGGCAGCGCGCGCTACAATTTTACCGGGTTCAGCGGTCATAGCGCGATGTCAGCGACGCTGTGGCCGGTGATGATGTGGCTGATTTCCGGCCGCTGGCCCACGTTCTGGCGTGCCCTGACCATCGGTATCGGCTATCTGATTCCGTTAATGGTGGGATTATCGCGCCTGGTGATCCACGCGCACTCGGTGAGTGAAGTGCTGGCCGGACTGATGCTGGGCTTTACCCTGAGCAGCGCGTTCCTGCTGAGCCAGCGTCGCACCGCGCTGAAGGGTTTTAGCGTGGTGCAGGTGGCGGTGGCATTTCTGATTCCGCTGTTGCTGATGGGCCACGGCCGCGTCGCCACCACCCAGCAGTTCCTCGAGCGTTTTTCCGCTGACCTCGCCGGACTGGAAAAGCCCTTCACCCGCGCCGATTTGTTCCGCTGAGTGCGTTGCGCGGTAAAGGGTGTAAGGTCTGTCCATTACGTTTTGAACACGTTTCATAAATGATTGCACATACGGTAGCGGCGCAATTTATTGCGCGATAAATCGCGCCGCTACAAAATTGTGCAATTTGTCGTGTCCTTACCTGAATCGCTGCAGATCCAGCAGCCGCGATACTGCCAGCAGATTTCACCGTTTTTGTCGGGTGCGCATTCATGCGCACCTGGATGCAGGCCGCAAAAAAACATTTCCGCACAAAGATATCTGACAGATGTGCTAGCATGGATTAAGAGATTGACTGGCGCATTTTTCTTCGAGTAATCAATGCGCGCTGCTGGATTCGTGCATGACTCTTGAGATAGTAACCTCGCAGAATAATCCGCAAAAAAAGTGGCTCAGCGCCCTGCTGCTTTGCGCGCTGGCATTTTTACTGACGCTGTTCTGTCTGGAACTGATTGTCGTCAGCGGCCGCATTTCCCCGCTCTGGTACTCCACCGCGTTAATGACCGTCGTGGTGTTCCGCGCCCCCTCGCGACAGGTACCGCTGCTGCTTGCCAGCTGCGTGCTCGGCACGGCGCTGGCCAATCTGCTGGTGATCGGCCCGGCCCTGAGCAATGTCAAATTCGCCATCCTTAATATGGTGCAGGCCATCCTCGGCGGACTCATGCTGCGCGCGCTACTCGACCGCAAAGCCCCGCTCAACTCACTGGCCGACTGGATACGCTTTGCGCTGGCTGCGGGCCTGACCGCGCCGCTGCTGGGCGGCGTGGTGGCGCTATGGATGCTGCACGTCGACGGCCACGCCTCGCTGCCGTTTTTCTCCACCTGGGTGATCTCAGAAGTGATTGGCGTGCTGGCCTTCGGTCCGGTGCTGCTGCTGTGGCCTGATAAACCGCTGCGCCAGCTGATCACGCCGGAACGTCAACTGGAGACGCTGCTCACGCTAATCGTCACGCTGCTGGCCAGCTATCTGGCGCTGCGTTTCCTGCCGTGGCCGTTTACCTTCATCGTGGTGATTCTGTTCTGGTGCGCGGTGCGCCTGCCCAAATTCGAAGCCTTTCTGCTGTTTTTCCTCAACGCCAGCTTTATCTCGCTGCTGCTGGCGCTCGACTGGGTCAACCTGGCGCGCAACGATCTGCTGCTCGGCCAGGTCAGCACCTGGCTGCCGTTTCTGCTGGTGCTGCTGCCGAGCCACGTAATGTCGCTGGTGATGGATGCCTTCCAGCGTGAAAAGCACCACATTAGCGAAAGCGAAACCCGCTTCCGCAACGCCATGGAGTATTCCGCCATCGGCATGGCGCTGGTATCACCGGAAGGCGGCTGGCAGCAGGTCAACCAGTCGCTGTGCCGCACGCTGGGCTTCGCGGCGGAGGAGCTGAAAAAACTCACCTTCCAGCAGATCACCCATCCGGACGATCTCAACAGCGACCTGCAGCAGCTGGAGCGGCTGATCGCCGGTGAGATCCTGACGTATACCCTGGAGAAGCGCTATTTCCGCAAAGATGGCGAGATCGTCTGGGCGCGCCTCACGGTCTCGATGGTGCGTGATGCGCAGCTGCACCCGCTCTACTTTATCGCGCAGATTGTGGATATCTCCGAGCTGAAGCAGAGCGAGCAGGTCAACCAGCGACTGATGGAGCGCATCACGCTGGCCAACGAAGCGGGCGGCATCGGCGTGTGGGAGTGGAACCTGCTAAACGGCGAGATGTTATGGGACAAGCGCATGTACGAATTATTTGCGCTGGAACCGCACCGGGTGCCGAGCTACGACCTGTGGCTGCATCTGGTCGATGTTCAGGAACGCGAAGCGGCCGCGCTCACCATTCAGCAGGCGATTGAACGCCGCAGCGCCTTCCAGCTGGAGTACCGTATCAATCTGCCGCAGGGCGTGCGCTACGTGCGCTCCGAGGCCAATAGCATCATCAGCAAGGATGGGCAGATCGAACGCATGCTGGGCATTTGTCAGGACATCACTTCGCTGCGCACGCTGAATGAAGCGCTGTTCCAGGAGAAGGAACGCATGGCCATCACCCTCGACTCGATTGGTGAAGCGGTGATTTGTACTGACGATGAGATGCGGGTGACCTTCATGAATCCGGTGGCCGAGACGCTGAGCGGCTGGCCGCAGGCGAAAGCGGCTGGCATGGCGCTGAGCGAACTGCTGACGATTACGCGTGGCGCGCAGGGGCCGCGCGTGGAGAATCTGTTGTTGTGCAGCCTGCCCGCCAGCAAAACCACACCGGACCTGGAAGAGGAGCTGGTGTTGCATACCCCGGATGGTGCCCAGGTCGAGATTCACTACAGCATCACGCCGCTGAAAACCCTGACCGGCAGCGACATTGGTGCCGTAATGGTCATTCATGACGTCAGCGAGTCGCGCCGCATGATGAAACGCCTGAGCTACAGCGCCTCTCACGATATGCTGACGCGTTTGCCGAACCGTCACAGCTTTGAACAGCAGCTGAAGCGACTGGTAAATGACGCCGCCGCGCATCACAGCGAGCACGTGCTGGTGTTTATCGATCTGGATAAGTTTAAAGCGGTCAACGATACCGCCGGCCATGCCGCTGGCGATGCGTTGCTGCGCGCACTGGCCGATCTCATGCAGCAGCACCTGCGCAATAGCGATGTGCTGGCGCGCCTCGGCGGTGACGAATTTGGCCTGCTGCTGCCCTACAGCAATGTTGACCAGGTGCGCGAGGTGGTGCAGGGCATCGTCAGCGCGGTGCATGACTTTACCTTTATGTGGCAGGACCGGCCGTATCACGTCGGCGCCAGCGCCGGTATCACGCAAATCGATCAGCATAACTGCATCAGCAATGTGGTGATGTCGCAGGCCGATGTCGCCTGTTACAGCGCCAAACACGCCGGGCGCGGCCAGTATCAGGTTTACCAGGAAGTTCAGGGATAAACTGCGGCGCTGCCCATTGCCAGCCCGCGTTGGCTGCGCTAAAGTCGCCCCCTTTTTTCTGGCATGGGGGATACAATGTTTATCGGATTCGACTACGGCACGGCTAACTGTTCCATCGCGGTAACGGATAGCGGCACACCGCGGTTACTGACACTGGAAAACGGTCAGCGCCTGCTTCCCTCCATGATTTGCGCGCCCACGCGCGAAGCCATCAGTGAATGGCTGCACCGCCATCATCAGGTCCCCACGCCAGACAGCGAAAGCACCGCGCTGCTGCAGCGCGCGCTGCGTTATAACCGCGAAGAGGATATCGAGGTAACGCCTGCCAGCGTACAGTTTGGTCTGACCGCGCTGCAGCATTATATGGTCGATCCGGAAGAGGTGTGGTTCGTCAAATCGCCGAAGTCGTTCCTCGGCGCCAGCGGCCTGAAACCCCAGCAGATCGCCTTCTTTGAAGATCTGGTGTGCGCCATGATGCTGCACATTCGCCAGCAGGGTGAAACCCAGCTCGATCAACCGATTGACCAGGCCGTGATTGGCCGGCCGATCAACTTCCAGGGACTGGGCGGTGAAGACGCCAACCAGCAGGCGCAGGGCATTCTGCTGCGTGCCGCACAGCGTGCCGGGTTCCGCGACGTCGAGTTTCAGTTCGAGCCGGTTGCCGCCGGTCTGGAGTTTGAAGCCACGCTGCAGCAGGAGACACGCGTGCTGGTGGTGGATATCGGCGGCGGAACCACCGACTGCTCTATGCTGCTGATGGGTCCGCAGTGGTGTAATCAGTCCGATCGCCGTGCCAGCCTGCTTGGCCACAGCGGCTGCCGCGTCGGCGGTAACGATCTCGATATTATGCTGGCGTTCAAAACGCTGATGCCGCTGCTCGGTCTGGGCGGTAACACGCTGAAGGGCACTGCCCTGCCCGCCCTGCCGTGGTGGAACGCGGTGGCGATTAACGATGTGCCGGCACAAAGCGACTTCTACTCGGCCGCCAGCGGTAAGCTGCTGCGCGATCTGGTGCGTGATGCCGAACAGGGCGATAAAGTCGCGCATCTGCTGAAAGTATGGCAGCAGAAGCTGAGCTACCGGCTGGTGCGCGCGGCGGAAGAGAGCAAGATTGCGCTCTCCGATCAACGCGAGACTGCGGCCTCGCTGGCGTTTATTGCGCAAACGCTGCAGGCGGAGATCAGCGCCGCGCAACTGGAAGAGGCGATCAACCAGCCGCTGGCGCGCATTCTTGAGCAGGTGCAGCTGGCGCTGGCCAGTTGTGACACCCGTCCGGAGGTGATTTACCTCACCGGCGGTAGCGCCCGTTCGCCGATCCTGCGCGCCGCGCTGCAGCAGGCACTGCCCGACACGCCCATCGCCAGCGGCGATGATTTCGGCTCGGTCACCGCCGGCCTCGCCCGCTGGGCCGAAGTGATGTTCAGATAATTCCCTCTCCCGCTTGCGGGAGAGGGTTAGGGTGAGGGCCAGACATCTCCGTGCGATTTTCCCCTCACCCTGCCCTCTCCCAAAGGGAGAGGGAAAAGTCACACATTCTGCCAGATTAGAAATTCACGTTCGCACTGATCCCACCCACAAACGCATCTTTCACTTCGCTCACCGCACCCGGTGCCACCACGTATTGCAGGTTTGGACGCAGCTGCAGCCATTTGGTCAGCTGCGCATTGTAATAAACCTCGTAGTTGTACTCGGAACCATCCTGAATCGGCAGATAAGTTGGGCTGTCGAAATCAGTTTCGCCGTTGGCATCATTCTGCTGACGCAGCGAACGGGTATACGCGCTGTTAACGTGAATACGCGCCGCGCCGACGCCAATCTCATCCTGCGGACGCGCATCAAACGGCCCTTTCCAGGTAAAGCTGATCGACTGATAGTTGTCGGTTTTCGAGGTTTTGTGATCGTTCATCACCGCCTGCACCGTCACGCCCAGACCCCGGCTGGCATCGCCGCCCTGCGCGGTCAGCTGCTGCTGTAACAGCACGTAGCCGCCGTAGGCGTGATCCTTGCTCTGATAAGCGCCATCGCGCCAGCTGCCGTAGTTATCGCCGTTGGCCGACGAGTAGTAGTAACCAATGCGGTAGTTACCCGGCAGGTTGGCCGGCCCGAAGGTCGGCTTCCAGCCCAGTTCCACCGGCACCAGGTTGCCTTCGGAGTTGCTGGTATCCAGACGGAAACCGTCACCGCGATCGTAGTTGGCACTGTTCTGGTTGTAGAAGCCCACCTGGAAGAACACTTCCGGCGTGAAGTTAACCTTCACGCGGCCGCCCCACTGGGAAACCGGCCAGTTAAACCAGCGGTCGCCGCGCCAGTTACCCGCCTGGCCGCTGCCGAATGCAAGGTTCTGGAACTTGCTGTCGAAGTTGTCGAAATCTTCCCCGACGGTGACGCGACCGGCTTTCAGGTTGACAGTGTTATCAAACAGCCCTTTGCTGAGCCAGAACTGCGTCAGACGCCAGGTCTGGCCACGTCCGTACACTTCCTGCACCGATGACAGCATGCCGGTACGGCGGTCTGCCACCTGATCGGAGATGTTGCGACCGTTACGGTCGGTAATGGTCATCTGGAACTGCGCATCCTGCCAGTCGAGCAGTTTTTGCAGGTCAAGATTCAGGCCAAACGCCCACTGATCGCTGTAGCGCATCGAGGTGTTGGTATCGGCACCGCCGCCCAGGTTCGAGGCACTTTCCATGGTGTAGTTAACGTCGAACTTCACGCCGTCGTTTTCCAGCTGCGTTCGGTTACCGCCCCAGTCGCCAAACATGTAGGGGGAATCGTAGCTGAACGCATCGGCTGCCACCGCCGACGCACTCAACATGGCAAACATCAGGGTGCCCGCTGCCAGGCGAGGCATATGCTGCACTGCTTTTTTTCTGTTCATGATGATTATTCTTCTGTGAATTTCCGGAGAGGAACGGGCAGAGAATAATGCTGAGGTTATGTCAGTTTTTGCAAATCTGTGCGCAGTGAGTGCAAAGGTGACAGTGACTTAACGCAATTGTGACAGCGATCGATGAATGGATATGTTCTGGAGGAAAAAGGCATTTTTTGCGTGGCGAAAAAATTATTACGTGACGGGACGCCGCAGCGTCCCGCTTCGCGTTACGGCTTGCTGGCGCTGGCCAGCTCTTCAATCTCCTGCTTGCTGAGCTCCAGCTCAGTGGCTTTCACCAGCTCATCCAGCTGCTGCAGCGAGGTGGCACTGACAATCGGTGCCGTGATGCTCGGTCGCGCAATCTGCCACGCCAGCGCCACCTGTGTAGCCGAGGCGTCGTGCGAGGCCGCGACATCTTCCAGCGCTTCAATGATGCGCTTACCGCGCTCGTTGAGATATTTTTCTACAATGCCCTGGCCGCGCGCGCTTTTGCTGGCGTCTTCCGGCTTTTTGTATTTCCCGCTCAGGAAACCGCTGGCCAGCGAGTAGTAGTTAATCACGCCGAGACCGTTTGTCACCGCCACCTGCTCCAGTCCGCTTTCATACTCCTGACGATCGTACAGGTTGTACTCCGGCTGCAGGGTTTCATAGCGCGCCAGTCCCTCCTGCTTACTGATGTCGAGCGCTTCCTGCAGGCGCTGCGCGCTGTAGTTGGACGCACCAATAGCCCGCACTTTGCCCTCTTTGATCAGCGAGTCGAAGGCTTTCAGCGTCTCCACCAGCGGCGTGCTGTCGTCATCACGGTGCGCCTGGTAGAGATCGATGACATCCGTCTGCAGGCGGCGCAGCGAATCTTCCACGGCCTGGCGGATATAGGCCGGTTTCAGCCCGGTTTTCTCCGGCGTCAGCTCCATGCCTACCTTGGTGGCGAGCACGATACTGTCGCGCTTACCGCTTTTTTTCAGCCACTTACCGATGATGGTTTCCGATTCACCGCCGGCGTTGCCCGGCGCCCAGCGAGAGTAGACGTCTGCGGTATCAATGAAGAACAGCCCCTTTTCCACCAGCGCGTCGAGCAGTGAAAACGAGGTTTTTTCATCGACCGTCCAGCCAAAAACGTTGCCGCCAAACGTCAGCAGCGGCACGCTGATACCGCTGTCGCCCAGCTGACGGGTTTTGTGTTGACGCATGTGATCCTCCTTAGTGAAACGAGACTGGTCTGTCATTCAGCTTAGCAAAGGAAAAAGTCACGCTTATGCGTATTGCTGCCAAAATATTTACTGAATATGAATACTTAGCGTGCCCGGGGCGATATTCTTAATTCCTTCAATTTTTGCCCGACCCGGGCGACTACAATCATTTCGTTTGCGCCGCGGTTCGTTTGCGCGCGCATGTGGGGAAAACGAAACCGCCGGAGAGCACACAGAGCAATGAATAAACGATTAAAAACAGGCCTGATTAGCGTGGTGGTGCTGGCTGCGCTGGCGGGCGCTTACTACTGGTGGCAGCATCCGGCCGAGCCTGCACAGGCTACCCAGGCTGATGGCCAGCCGCATCACGGACGCGGTGGCAACAATAGCGGCGGACGCCGTCCGCTGGCACCGGTGCAGGCCGCAACGGCGACCACCGAAAGCGTGCCCTATTACCTTAGCGGACTTGGCACCGTCACCGCGGCTAACACCGTCACGGTGCGCAGCCGGGTCGACGGCCAGCTGATGGCGCTGCACTTCACGGAAGGTCAGCAGGTGGAGGCCGGCGCGCTGCTGGCAGAAATCGATCCCCGACCATGGCAGGTAGCGCTCACCCAGGCGCAGGGCCAGCTGGCCAAAGATCAGGCGACGCTGGCTAATGCGCGCCGCGACCTCAGCCGTTATGAAAAACTGGCGAAAACCTCGCTGGTGTCGCAGCAGGAACTGGATACCCAGCGCTCGCTGGTTAGTGAAACCCTCGGCACCATCAAAGCCGACGAAGGCAATGTGGCCAGCGCGCAGCTCAATCTGACCTACAGCCGCATCACCGCGCCGATTGCCGGACGCGTCGGGCTGAAGCAGGTGGATGTCGGCAACTACATTACCGCCGGCGATACCAATGGTCTGGTGGTGATCACCCAGACGCACCCGATTGACGTGGTGTTCAGCGTTGCCGAGAACAACATCAGCCAGATCCTGAAAGCCCAGAAAAGCGGCCAGCCGCTGCCGGTTGAAGCCTGGGATCGCAGCAATAAAACCCTGCTGACCACAGGTGCGCTGCTGAGCATTGATAACCAGATCGACGTCACCACCGGCACCATTAAACTCAAGGCGCGCTTCAGCAATCAGGACGACGCCCTGTTTCCCAACCAGTTTGTTAATGCCCGGCTGAAGGTGGATACGCTGCAAAACGCGGTGGTGATCCCGACTGCCGCGCTGCAGATGAGCAACGACGGCCACTTTGTCTGGGTGGTGAACAGCGATAACAAAGTGAGCAAGAAACGCGTCACCGCCGGGCTGCAGGATAGCCAGAAAGTGGTGATTGATGCCGGGCTGCAGGCCGGTCAGCGCGTGGTCACCGACGGTCTCGACCGCCTGACCGAAGGCGCCACGGTGGAAATTGTCGCCGCACAGAGTACCGCCACGCACAGCACGCGCGCGGCGCAACCGGCTCGCGGAGAACGTCAATAATGCAGGTGATGCCTCCCGACGCCAGCGGCGGCCCGTCACGCCAGTTTATTCTGCGCCCGGTGGCCACCACGCTGCTGATGATCGCGATTTTGCTGGCCGGCGTGCTGGGCTATCGCTTCCTGCCGGTTTCCGCGCTGCCGGAAGTCGATTACCCGACCATCCAGGTCGTCACGCTCTATCCCGGCGCCAGCCCGGATGTGGTGACCTCGTCGATTACCGCGCCGCTGGAGCGTCAGTTCGGGCAGATGTCCGGCCTGAAGCAAATGGCGTCGCAAAGCTCCGGCGGTGCCTCGGTGATTACGCTGCAGTTCCAGCTGACGCTGGCGCTCGACGTTGCCGAACAGGAAGTGCAGGCGGCGATCAACTCTGCCACTAACCTGCTGCCTGGCGATCTGCCGAATCCGCCGGTGTACAGCAAAGTCAATCCGGCCGATCCGCCAATCATGACGCTGGCCGTTACCACCACCAGCATGCCGCTGACGCAGGTGCAGGATATGGTGGAGACGCGGGTGGCGCAGAAGATTTCCCAGGTCTCCGGCGTCGGTCTGGTCACGCTCTCCGGCGGCCAGCGTCCGGCGGTGCGGGTGAAGATGAACGCACAGGCGCTGGCGGCCCTCGGCCTCACCAGCGAGACGGTGCGCACCGCCATCAGCAACGCCAACGTCAATTCGGCGAAAGGCAGCCTTGATGGTCCAACGCGCTCCATCACGCTGTCGGCCAATGACCAGATGACCTCCGCGGAGGATTACCGCAAGCTGATCGTCAGCTACAGCAACGGCGCGCCGGTGCGGCTGGGCGACGTCGCCACGGTTGAACAGGGCGCAGAAAACAGCTGGCTGGGTGCCTGGGCCAACCGTGAGCCGGCGATTGTGCTGAACGTGCAGCGCCAGCCGGGTGCCAATATTATCGCCACCGCTGACAGCATCCGCGCGCTGCTGCCGTCGCTGACCGCCACGCTGCCGAAGTCGGTTGACGTCAAACTGCTCACCGATCGCACCACCAACATTCGCGCCTCAGTAGCGGATACTCAACATGAGCTGATGCTGGCCATCGGACTGGTGGTGATGATCATCTATCTGTTTCTGCGCAATGTCCCGGCCACCATTATTCCGGCAGTTGCGGTGCCGCTGTCGCTGGTCGGCACCTTTGCCGCCATGTATTTCCTTGGCTTTTCGATCAATAACCTGACGCTGATGGCGCTGACCATCGCCACCGGCTTTGTGGTCGATGACGCCATCGTGGTAATCGAGAACATCTCGCGCTACATCGAAAAAGGCGAAAAGCCGATGACCGCCGCGCTGAAAGGTGCCGGTGAGATTGGCTTCACCATTATCTCCCTCACCTTCTCGCTGATCGCGGTGCTGATTCCGCTGCTGTTCATGGGCGACGTGATTGGCCGTTTGTTCCGCGAGTTCGCCGTAACGCTGGCGGTGGCGATTCTGATCTCGGCGGTGGTCTCGCTGACGCTGACGCCGATGATGTGCGCGCGCATGCTGAGCGCCGAATCGCTGCGCAGGCAGAACCGCTTCTCCCGCGCCAGCGAGGCGATGTTCGATAAGGTGATTGCCGGCTATGGCCGCTGGCTGACGCGCGTGCTGCGCCATCCGTGGCTGACGCTGTCGGTGGCGCTTGGCACGCTGCTGCTGACGGTGCTGCTGTGGGTGGTGATTCCGAAGGGCTTCTTCCCGCAGCAGGACAACGGCATCATTCAGGGCACGCTGCAGGCGCCGCAGTCGGTCTCTTACGCCAGTATGGCGCAGCGCACCCGCGACGTGGCGTCGATCATTATGAAAGATCCGGCGGTGCAGAGCCTGACCTCGTTCGTCGGCGTGGATGGCACCAACGCGGCGCTCAACAGCGCGCGGCTGCAAATCAACCTGAAACCGCTGGACCAGCGTGACGATCGTATTCCGGCAGTGCAGCAGCGGCTGCAGCAGGCGATCGATCGCCTGCCCGGCGTGTCGCTGTGGCTGCAGCCGGTACAGGATCTAACCATTGATACCCAGGCGAGCCGCACGCCATACCAGTTTACCCTGCAGTCGGGTTCGCTGGAGTCGCTGGGCAGCTGGGTGCCGAAACTGCTGGCACAGCTCAATACGCTGCCGCAGCTGCGCAACGTCAGCAGCGACTGGCAGGATCAGGGGCTGGAAGCCTTTGTGCGCGTCGATCGCGACAGCGCCAGCCGGCTTGGCATCAGCATGGCCGACATTGATAACGCGCTGTACAACGCCTTTGGCCAGCGCCTGATCTCAACGATTTACACCCAGGCCAACCAGTATCGCGTGGTGCTGGAGCAGGACAACACGCAAACCCCCGGTCTCGCCAGCCTCGACGCGATTCGCCTGAACAGCAGCGACGGCGGCAGCGTGCCGCTCAGCGCCATCGCGCAAGTCGAAGAGCGCCACGCTGCGCTGAGCATTAATCATCTCGACCAGTTCCCGTCGGCCACCTTCTCGTTTGACGTGGCGCACGGCTACTCGCTCGGCGATGCGCTGCAGGCGATCACCACGGCGGAAGATCAGGTCGGCATGCCGGCAGAGATGATGACGCAGTTCCAGGGCAGCACGCTGGCGTTTGAAGCGGCGCTGACCAGCACCATCTGGCTGATCGTCGCGGCGGTAGTGGCGATGTATATTGTGCTCGGCGTGCTGTATGAGAGCTTCATCCACCCGATTACCATTCTGTCGACGCTGCCCACCGCCGGCGTTGGCGCGCTGCTGGCGCTGATGCTGAGCGGCAACGAGCTGGATATCATCGCCATCATCGGCATCATTTTGCTGATCGGCATCGTGAAGAAGAACGCCATCATGATGATCGACTTCGCGCTGGCCGCCGAGCGTGAACAGGGCATGGCACCGCGTGAGGCGATCTATCAGGCCTGTCTGCTGCGCTTCCGGCCGATTCTGATGACCACACTGGCGGCGCTGCTTGGCGCGCTGCCGCTGATGCTCAGCACCGGCGTCGGCGCGGAACTGCGTCGTCCGCTCGGCATCGCCATGGTCGGTGGCCTGGTGCTGAGCCAGGTGCTGACGCTGTTTACCACCCCGGTGATCTATCTGCTGTTTGATCGCCTTGCTCATGCCACGCGCCGGCGTCTGAAAGGCACGGAGGCGCAGTCGTGAAGTTTTTCGCCCTGTTTATCCATCGGCCGGTTGCCACCACGCTGCTGACGCTGGCGATTGCGCTGGCGGGCATTCTTGGCTTCCGTCTGCTGCCGGTGGCGCCGCTGCCGCAGCTGGATTTCCCGGTGATTCTGATCTCGGCCTCGCTACCCGGCGCGTCGCCGGAAACCATGGCGGCCTCGGTCGCCACGCCGCTGGAGCGCTCGCTGGGGCGCATTGCCGGCGTCAGTGAAATGACCTCCACCAGCTCGCTGGGCAGCACGCGCATCATCCTGGTGTTTGATTTCGACCGCGATATCAACGGCGCGGCGCGCGACGTGCAGGCGGCGATCAATGCCGCCCAGAGCCTGCTGCCGACCGGTATGCCCAATCGTCCAACCTACCGCAAAGCCAACCCGTCCGATGCGCCGATCATGATCCTCACCATGACCTCGGATATTTATAATCCCGGTCAGCTGTATGATTACGCGTCGACGCAACTGGCACAGAAGCTGTCGCAGATTGATGGCGTCGGTGATGTCACGGTAGGCGGCAGTTCGCTGCCGGCGGTGCGCGTCGACCTCAATCCGCAGGCGCTGTTTAATCAGGGCGTGTCGCTGGATGCGGTGCGCACCGCCATCAGCAACGCCAACCAGCGCCGTCCGCAGGGCGCCATCGACGATACCCAGCAGCGCTGGCAGGTGCGGACCAACGATGAGCTGCAAACCGCCAGCGTCTACCAGCCGCTGGTGGTGCACTACAACAACGGCGCAGCGGTACGGCTGAGCGATGTGGCGAACGTGCAGGATTCGGTGCAGGATGTGCGCAACGCCGGGATGACCAACGGCAAACCGGCGGTGCTGCTGGTGGTGCGCAAGTCGCCGGACGCCAACATCATTGATACCGTCGACCGCATCCGGGCGGAAATGCCGGAGCTGCATGAGGTGATCCCGGCGGCTATCGACCTGCAAATCGCCCAGGACCGCTCGCCCACTATCCGCGCCTCGCTGCACGAAGTGGAGCAGTCGCTGGTGATCGCCGTGGCGCTGGTAATTCTGGTGGTGTTTTTCTTCCTGCGCGACGGCCGCGCCACGCTAATTCCGGCGGCGGCGGTACCGGTATCGCTGATTGGTACCTTCGCCGCCATGTACCTGTGCGGCTTCAGCCTGAATAACCTGTCGCTGATGGCGCTGACCATCGCCACCGGCTTTGTGGTGGATGACGCCATTGTGGTGCTGGAGAACATCGCGCGCCACGTCGAAGCCGGCATGAAGCCGCTGCAGGCGGCACTCACTGGGGTGCGCGAGGTGGGCTTTACCGTGCTGTCGATGAGCCTGTCGCTGATTGCGGTGTTCCTGCCGCTGCTGATGATTGGTGGTATTATTGGCCGCTTCTTCTCGGAGTTTGCCATCACGCTGTCGGTGGCGATTCTCATCTCGCTGTTTATCTCCATTACCCTGACGCCGATGATGTGCGCGTATCTGCTGAAACCGCAGGCGAAGCGCAGCCAGCCGCGCACGCGCGGATTTGGCCGCGTGCTGCTGGCGGTGCAGCAGGGCTATGCGCGCTCGCTGGGCTGGGTGCTGAACCACGCGATCTGGGTGCTGTTGCTGCTGCTCGGCACCGTCGGGCTGACCATCTGGCTGTTTATCGCCATCCCGAAAACCTTTATGCCCGAGCAGGATACCGGCCGTCTCAACGGCTTTATCTCCGCCGATCAGAGCATTTCGTTTCAGGCGATGCGCGGCAAGCTGCAGGATTTCATGAACATCATCAAGGCTGACCCGGCGGTCGATAACGTCACCGGCTTCACCGGCGGCTCGCGCACCAACAGCGGCTCGATGTTTGTGTCACTCAAGCCGCTGTCAGAACGCAGCGAAAGCGCGCAGGAAGTGATCGCCCGCCTGCGCGTGAAGCTGGCGAAAGAACCGGGTGCCAACCTGTACCTCAATGCGGTGCAGGATATTCGCGTCGGCGGACGCGAATCGAACGCCAGCTATCAGTACAGCCTGCTGTCGGATAACCTCGCCGATTTACGTGAGTGGGAGCCGAAAATCCGCCAGGCGTTTGCCGCGCTGCCAGAGCTGGCCGATGTGAATTCGGATCAGCAGGACAACGGCAGCGAAATGGCGCTGACTTACGATCGCGAAAGCATGGCGCGCCTCGGCATCGACGTGTCGGCGGCCAATGCGCTGCTGAATAACGCCTTCGGCCAGCGGCAAATCTCCACCATCTACCAGCCGCTGAATCAGTACAAAGTGGTGATGGAGGTGGATCCGCGCTATACCCAGGATGTCAGCGCGCTGGATCAGATGTTCGTGATCAACAGCGATGGCAAAGCGATTCCGCTCAGCTGGTTTGCCAAATGGCAGCCGGCCAACGCGCCGCTGTCGGTCAACCATCAGGGGCTGTCGGCGGCCTCGACCATCTCGTTTAACCTGCCGGAAGGGGTCTCGCTGTCGCAGGCGTCAGAGGCCATTGACCGCACCATTACGGCGATTGGCGTGCCGTCCAGCGTGCGCGGCAGCTTCGCCGGCACCGCGCAGGTATTTCAGGATTCGCAGTCGAACCAGCTGTGGCTGATGCTGGCGGCGATTGCCGCGGTGTATATCGTGCTCGGCATTCTGTATGAGAGCTACGTGCATCCCCTGACGATTCTCTCTACCCTGCCCTCGGCGGGCGTCGGCGCGCTGCTGGCGCTGCAGCTGTTTAATACGCCGTTCAGCCTGATTGCGCTGATCGGCATCCTGCTGCTGATCGGTATCGTGAAAAAGAACGCCATCATGATGGTGGATTTCGCGCTGGAGGCGGAGCGCAACGGCAACCTGTCGGCGCGCGACGCCATTTTCCAGGCGTGCCAGCTGCGTTTCCGCCCGATTCTGATGACCACGCTGGCGGCGCTGTTTGGTGCGCTGCCGCTGGTGCTGACCAGCGGGGACGGCGCGGAGCTGCGCCAGCCGCTGGGCATCACCATTGCCGGTGGGCTGGTGATGAGCCAGCTGCTGACGCTGTACACCACACCGGTGGTGTACCTGATGATGGATAAACTGCGCCGTCGGAAAAAGCAGCCGCGGTTGATAACGGAGCCATAACGTCATACCTGCACTAAGCGTAGCGGCGCAATTCAACGCGCGATAAATCGCGCCGCTACGCGACCTGCGGCTGATGAAACTGTTAACACGGGATGACCATGAACGCACAAACCGCCACTGTCCGCTGGCAACTGTGGATTGTGGCCTTCGGCTTTTTTATGCAGACGCTGGATACCACGATCGTGAACACCGCGATACCGGCGATGGCCCACGATCTCAACGTCAGCCCGCTGCATATGCATTCGGTGATTGTCTCCTACGTGCTCACCGTGGCGGTCACGCTGCCGCTCAGCGGCTGGCTGGCGGACCGCTTTGGCGTGCGCAACATCTTCTTCTGCGCCATCGTGCTGTTTAGCCTCGGTTCGCTGCTGTGTGCCTTCGCCACGTCACTTGACCAGCTGGTGATGGCGCGCGTGGTACAGGGCATCGGCGGCGCGATGATGGTGCCGGTCGGCCGGCTGACGGTGATGAAGATCGTGCCGCGTGAGCAGTACATGTCAGCCATGACCTTTGTCACCCTGCCCGGCCAGATTGGCCCGCTGCTCGGCCCGGCGCTGGGCGGCATTCTGGTGGAGTATGCCAGCTGGCACTGGATCTTCCTGATCAACATTCCGGTCGGCATTATCGGTGCCATCGCCACGCTGCTGCTGATGCCGAACTACACCATGCAGACGCGACGCTTTGACTTCCTGGGTTTTGTGCTGCTGGCGGTGGGCATGGCTACGCTGACGCTGGCACTCGACGGCCAGCGCAGCGCCGGCGGCTCACCGCTGCTGCTGTGCCTGCTGATTCTGCTGGGGGTGTTTTCCCTGTTGTTCTACCTGATGCACGGTCGCAACAACGATAACGCGCTGTTTAGCCTGAAGCTGTTTGATAACCGCATTTACGCCATCGGCCTGCTCGGCAGCTTTACCGGCCGCATCGGCAGCGGCATGCTGCCGTTTATGACGCCGATTTTTCTGCAGGTGGGTCCCGGCTTTAGCCCGTTCCACGCCGGGCTGATGATGATCCCGATGGTGCTGGGCAACATGGGCATCAAACGCGTGGTGGTGCGCATCGTGAACCTGTTTGGCTATCGTAACGCGCTGGTGGGCGGCACACTGGCGCTGGCGCTGGTGGTGCTGCTGTTTCCCGTGGTGGCGCTGCTCGGCTGGATCTGGCTGCTGCCCGTGGTGCTGCTGTTGCAGGGCATGGTCAATGCCATCCGCTTTTCGTCCATGAATACCCTGACGCTGAAAGAGCTGCCGGATGAGCTGGCCTCGAGCGGCAACAGCCTGCTGTCGATGATCATGCAGCTGTCGATGAGTATCGGCGTCACCGTGGCCGGTCTGCTGCTCGGCGCTTTCGGCCATGGCGCGGTGAGCGACAGCGCCGCGACCCATCAAACCTTTATGTACACCTATTTGTGCATGGCGCTGGTGATTGCGCTGCCGGCACTGGTGTTCTGGCGCGTACCCGCCGATGTGAGTAAAAACGTGGACCTGAGAGGCAGGAGAAAAGGATGAAGCAGCCGGTAAAACTCGGCATCAGCGCCAAACTGTTTATGGCGATTTTTTCCACCTGCATGCTGGTGATCATCACCATGCACTGGGGCGTGCGCCTCAGCTTTGAGCATGGCTTTGTCGATTACATCAAAAAGGGCAACGAGCAGCGCCTGACGCTGCTGAGCGATGCGCTGGCCGATCAATACGAACAGCACGGTAGCTGGGATTTTCTGCGTAACAACGATCGGCTGATCTTCACCATTCTGCGCTCGCTGGAACAGAATCCCGGCAGCGGCACTCAGCTGCCGCCGCACGGCTGGCGCACCCAGTTCTGGATTATCGATCAGCAGTACAAAATATTGTCCGGCCCGCGCTCGCCGGTGCCGCCGGAAGGCTCGCGCCGCAATATCACCACCAGCAACGGCAAGATTGTTGGCTGGGTGATTGCCTCGCCCGCCGAGCGGCTGACGCGCAGCACCGACATCAACTTTGACCATCAGCAGCGCCAGACCAGCTGGCTGATTGTCGGCCTCACCACGCTGCTGGCCGCGCTGGTCACCTGGCTGCTGGCGCGCGGCCTGCTGGCGCCGGTGAAACGGCTGGTGGACGGCACCCATCAGCTGGCGGCGGGCAAATTTACCACTAGGGTGGAGGTTGGCAGCAGCGACGAAATTGGTCAGCTGGCGCGTGACTTCAACCAGCTGGCGCGCTCGCTGGAGAAAAACGAGAGCAACCGGCGCGCCTTTATGGCCGATATTTCCCATGAGCTGCGTACGCCGCTGGCGATTTTGCGCGGTGAGCTGGAGGCGATGCAGGATGGCGTGCGCAAGCTGACCCCCGACGCCATCAGTTCGCTGCAGAGCGAAGTCGCGCTGCTGACCCAGCTGGTGGAAGACCTGCACCAGCTGTCGCTCTCCGACGCGGGCGCCCTCGCCTACCGCAAACAGCCGGTGGATCTGGTCAGTCTGCTGGAGGTGGTGGCGGGCAGTTTTGGCGAACGCTATCGCAGCCGGGGGTTGACGCTCAGCCTGATGCTGCCGGCGCAGGCCAGCAGCTTTGGCGATCCGGACCGGCTGATGCAGCTGTTTACTAACCTGCTGGAAAACAGCCTGCGTTACACCGATGCCGGCGGCACGGTGCAGCTTAGTATGCAGCTCAGCGGCGAGCAGTGGCAGCTGCAGTTTGCCGATAGCGCACCGGGCGTCGAGCGCCAGCAGCAGGCACAGCTGTTTGAGCGCTTCTTCCGCGCCGAAAGCTCGCGCAATCGCGCCAGCGGCGGCTCCGGGCTCGGTCTGGCGATCTGCAAGAATATTGTTGAGGCGCATGACGGCAGCATTAATGCGGCCGACTCTGATTTAGGTGGGCTGAAAATCACGCTAAACTTGCCGTATGTTCCTCACTAGACACCCTTTATGAGCACGGAAAATAGCGATCCCCTGATTCTTGTTGTGGAAGACGAACCCAAACTGGCGCAGCTGATGATTGATTATCTGCAGGCGTCAAACTACCGCACGCACCACCTCGCCGATGGCAACGCGGTACTGAGTTATGTGCAACAAACGCCGCCAGACCTGATGCTGCTGGATTTGATGCTGCCGGGCCGTGACGGCCTGACGCTGTGTCGGGAAATCCGCCGCTTCTCTGAGCTGCCGATTATCATGGTGACCGCACGCACGGAAGAGATTGATCGCCTGCTCGGGCTGGAGATTGGCGCTGACGACTATATCTGCAAACCCTTCAGCCCGCGTGAAGTAGTGGCGCGGGTGAAAACCATTCTGCGCCGGGTGAAACGTTCGCCAGAAGAGGCGCAGCTGGCCTCGCATCTGCTGATCGACGAAGGGCGTTTTCAGGCCAGCTGGCGCGAACAGCCGCTGGAGCTGACGCCCGCCGAGTTCCGCCTGCTGAAAACCCTGGCGCTGGAGCCGGGCAAAGTGTTTTCGCGCGAGCAACTGCTGAACCATCTGTATGACGACTATCGCGTGGTCACCGATCGCACCATTGACAGCCACATCAAGAACCTGCGGCGCAAGCTGGAGAACCTTGATGCCGAACAGCCGTTTATTCGCGCCGTGTACGGCATGGGATATCGCTGGGAAGCGGATGTTGGCCGCCTGCTGTAACCGCTTAGATTGATCCAGGTCAATTTACATCGGGAGTCGCCCTGCCTACAATTCCCCACCTTTTGCAGGGCCGTCTGACGCGGCCGCTGCACGTGCCATCCGTGATGGCATGCTGACCTGACATCAGTGAGAACTTCCCATGCTTAAACCCGAACTGCTTTCGCCGGCAGGCACGCTGAAAAATATGCGTTATGCCTTTGCCTACGGCGCCGACGCGGTGTATGCCGGCCAGCCGCGCTACAGCCTGCGCGTGCGCAACAACGAATTCACCCATGAAAACCTCGCTAAAGGCATCAGCGAGGCGCACGCGCTCGGCAAGAAGTTTTACGTGGTGGTAAACATTGCCCCGCACAACGCCAAGCTGAAAACCTTTATCCGAGATCTGACGCCGGTTATCGAGATGCAGCCGGATGCGCTGATCATGTCCGATCCCGGCCTGATCATGCTGGTGCGCGACGCCTTCCCGCAGATGCCGATTCACCTGTCGGTGCAGGCTAACGCGGTGAACTGGGCCACGGTGAAGTTCTGGCAGCAGATGGGGCTGACGCGCGTGATTCTGTCGCGCGAGCTGTCGCTGGAGGAGATCGCCGAAATTCGCCAGCAGGTGCCGGAGATGGAGATTGAAATCTTTGTCCACGGCGCGCTGTGCATGGCCTACTCCGGCCGCTGCCTGCTCTCTGGCTATCTGAATAAGCGCGATCCTAATCAGGGCACCTGTACCAACGCCTGCCGCTGGGAATATAACGTGGCCGAAGGCCAGCAGGATGAGGTCGGCAACATTGTTGGCTTCCATCAGCCGGTTGCAGTGCAGCCCGCGACGCTCGGCGTCGGTCAGCCCACCGACCGGGTATTCCTGCTGGAAGAGAAGATGAAGCCAGGCGAGGTGATGAGCGCGTTCGAAGATGAGCACGGCACCTACATCATGAACTCGAAAGATCTGCGCGCGGTGGCGCACGTCGAACGCCTGAGCCAGATGGGCGTGCATTCGCTGAAAATTGAGGGCCGCACCAAATCGTTCTACTACTGTGCGCGCACCGCGCAGGTGTACCGCCGCGCAATCGACGATGCGGCCGCCGGCAAACCTTTCGATCCGGCACTGCTGGAGACGCTGGAAGGGCTGGCGCACCGCGGCTATACCGAAGGTTTTTTGCGTCGCCACACCCATGACAGCTATCAAAACTACGAGCAGGGTTTTTCCATTTCGGAGCGTCAGCAGTTTGTCGGTGAATTCACTGGTGAGCGGCGCGGTACGTGGGCGCAGGTGGCGGTGAAGAACAAGTTCATGCTTGGCGATAGCGTAGAGATCATGACGCCGGACGGCAATCTCAACTGCACGCTGCAGGCGATGCAGAATGAGAAGGGTGCCGCGGTTGAGGTCGCTCCGGGAGATGGTCATCGCGTCTGGATCAGCGTGCCGGAGGGGGTCGATCTGGCCTATGCGCTGCTGCTGCGCAATTTTACCGACGGTAACAGCACTTACGATCCGCACGGTAAAAATCGCACTAAATGAAAAGAAAACGGCGAAGTTAGAACAGGATCACAGACCGCCGCTTCGCCGCGCTTTAGAATCGCGCCTGCTGCTAACGAGTAACAACAAACAGCAGGTAGTACCAGGAACCACCTCATTCACCCGCCCGGCTCCCCCGTGCGGGTTTTCTTTTTTCATCGTTCGCCGATAAAGTTCCCGCCGCAGCTATGCTATAACCACAGCTCTGTCTTACTCATCAGGGAAGCGATAATGCAAAATAAACCCCTCACTTTGCTGATTCTGAATGGAAAAGGCGCAGGCAATGAAGAGTTGCGTGCCGCCGTGAATACCCTGCGCGACGAAGGCTTTAACCTGGCGGTGCGCGTGACCTGGGAAAAAGGCGACGGTGACCGCTACGTGCAGGAAGCGCTGCAGCTGCAGGCGGAAACCGTGGTGGCTGGCGGCGGCGATGGCACCATCAATGAGATTGCCACCGCGCTGGCCGCCCTGCCGCCAGCGCAGCGGCCGGTGCTGGGGATTTTACCGCTTGGCACCGCCAACGATTTTGCTACCAGCGCCGGTATCCCGGCAGAAATGGAAGCGGCACTGCGGCTGGCAGTACTGGGCAAAGCCACGGCCATCGATCTGGCGCGGGTGAACGGCGACCGTTACTTCATCAACATGGCGACCGGCGGTTTTGGCACGCGCATCACCACCGAAACGCCGGAGAAACTGAAATCGGCGCTGGGCGGCGTCTCCTATTTTATTCATGGCCTGATGCGCGTTGATGCGCTGAAGCCGGACAGCTGCGAAATCAGCGGACCGGGCTTTCACTGGCAGGGTGACGCGCTGGTGATTGGCATTGGCAATGGCCGTCAGGCCGGTGGCGGACAGCGGTTGTGTCCGGAAGCGCTGATCAATGACGGACAACTCAATCTTAGTATCGTAACCGCTCAGGAGCTGCTGCCGACGCTGCTGCACTCGCTGACGCGCGACGACGAAAACCCGAACATTGTCGCGGCACAGCTGACATCGCTGACCATCCGTTCACCGCATGAGATGACCTTTAACCTCGACGGCGAGCCGCTGTCCGGCAGCGAGTTTGTGATTGAGGTGCAGCCCGGCGCGTTGAGCTGCCGCCTGCCGCCGCAGTGTGCGTTGCTGGCGTAATCTTTGGAAAATTACTGCATTATCCCGGTGCGCGCGCACCCTGTGAGGCTCGCCATCCCTGCACGCACCGTGTAGGGATGGCGAGCGGTTACGTGCGTCTGCGGCTGACGCTCTGCATCAAACCTTCATCCAGCGGCGCTCCACGGCGGAAATCGCCACCGCTTCCAGCACCTTCTGCACCTGCAGCCCTTCGGCAAAATCCGGCCACATGCGATCGCCGGCGGCGATGCCGTTGATCAGATCGCGAATCTCGACCGTTTTCTGATCGTTAAAACCGATGCCGTGGCCAGCCGAGACGCAGAAGCTGGCATAATCCGGGTGCGCCGGACCGGTGAGTATGGTTTTAAAGCCCTGGCGGCCGGCCGGATCGTCGTGCAGATACAGTTCCAGCTCAGCCATGCGCTCCTGCGTGTAGCGCAGCGTGCCTTTGGTGCCGGTCACCACATAAGTCAGCCCCATCTTGCTACCGCAGGCGATACGCGAGGTTTCAATCACGCCGTGCGCGCCATTTTTAAAGCGCAGCAGCGCGCTGGCCTGATCTTCGTTTTCCACCGGCAGCAGACGTGACGGCGCCTTTGGATCTGGTCGCTGTTTGATCACCGTCATCATGTCACCGCTCACCTCATCAATATCACCGACCAGATAGTGCGCCATGTTGACGATATGCGCCGCCAGATCGCCAAGCGCGCCGAGACCGGCCAGCGCTTTCTGGCAGTGCCAGTCGAGCGGCGTCTCCGCGCGCGCCAGGTAATCTTCGTTATGGGTGCCGTAAAAGTGCACCACTTCGCCGATCTCACCGCGCGCGATAATCTCCCGCGCCAGCTGGCTGGTGGGGTTTTTCATGTAGTTGAAGCCCACCAGGGTTTTCACTCCCGCCTGCTGCGCCGCCTGCACCATCTCTTCGGCATCGGCCACCGAGAGCGACAGTGGCTTTTCGGAGTAGACGTGCTTGCCGTGGCGAATCGCCTCCAGCGCCATCTCTTTGTGCAGGAAATTGGGCGCGCAGATATCGACTACGTCGATGTGCGGATCGCGCACCAGCTCGCGCCAGTCGCCCGTCGAACGGGCAAAGCCAAACGTCGCCGCCTGCTGCGCCGCCAGCGCCGGATTCACCTCTGCCAGCATCTCGCGCACAATCTCGCCCTTCAGGGCGAACACCGTGGGTGCCTGCGCATAGGCAATCGCGTGACAACGCCCAATATATCCACTGCCAATCATACCGATTCTGACTTTGTTCATGCTGCACCTGCGGTTCACGGGGATGAGTTTCCCGGAATATATGTTTCGTTTTGGGCGGCGACAACGGCGAAATGAAATATCTGTGATCATACATGCGAGGTATCTGACAGAAGCGACAAATCAGAATGTAATTTTGCATAGCATTGGTGACATCTCTCACAATCAGGCGCGGTGCTGGCGCTAATTCGTGCCATTGCGCAGGCCCGCGCCGGGCAATTGACGCTTTATTCAGCAGTCAGAAAAAATTGTGAAAAAGAGCTTTGACAAGCCACAGCCTGCCCGATAATATGCGCCCCGTTCCAAACGATTCCTCTGTAGTTCAGTCGGTAGAACGGCGGACTGTTAATCCGTATGTCACTGGTTCGAGTCCAGTCAGAGGAGCCAGATTTAGAAAAGCCTGCTTTTAAAGCAGGCTTTTTGCTTTTCTGCGTTCTGACGTTCAGATACCGCCATACCACTCGTAACCGCGATCTTCCCAGTAGCCGCCGCGTCCGCCCCACAGCTGGGCAAACGAATCCACCACTTTAATTTCCATCAGATACTTGGCGTGCTTGTAACCGAGCTGGCGCTCGACCCTGAGACGCAGCGGCGCACCGTGCGCGACCGGCAGCGGCTGATCGTTCATACGGTAGGCCAGCAGCGTTTGCGGATGCCACGCATCCTGCAGATCGATACTTTCGTAATAGCGCCCGCTGCCGTCCAGCGTCTGCTCCAGCTCGTCGGCACACAGGAACACCACGTAGCGGGCACCTGGCCGCAGGCGCGCCGCATCCAGCACCAGTCCGAGCGGTACGCCCTGCCATTTGCCAATCGCGCTCCAGCCCTCCACGCAGTCGTGCCGGGTAATCTGTGTGCGACTGGGGAACCGCTGCAGATCGCTGAGCGATAAACTCAGCGGCTGTTGCACCAGCCCGGTGACGCGCAGCCGCCAGTCGGCAAACCCGTTCGCCAGCAAACGCGCATACTCGTCGGAGTCGGGCATTTGCGTGCCGTTGGCGCGGAACAGCGGCGAAATATCGGCCTCGCTGAACTCCGGTGCCAGCCGCTGGCCGCCCAGCAGGCGCTGGCTGGCACGCGTCAGCCGCTCGGTCTGATTGAGCCAGCCGCTGACCGTGTCGTTTTGCGTCAGTTGATCGCAACCGCTCAGCAGCGCCGCGCCGGCGCCGGACAGCGCGCCCAGCAGCAGGCGGCGACGCGACAGCTCGATTTTCATGATGGGGTATCCTCTTTGTCGATCGCGTAACGGCCGGTGATCATCGAACGCAGGTTATTGAACACGCCTGACACCAGCACCATCACCACATGCACCAGCACAAACAGCACCAGCAGCGTGGCGGTGATAAAGTGCACCGTGCGCGCCGTGGGACGGCCGCCAAACAGATCGGGTAAAAACGGCAGTGCCGCATCCAGCGCTGGCGACAGGGTTAATCCACTGAGCAGCATCAGCGGCAGCAGTACGAAGATCACCAGCAGATAGCTGAGTTTCTGCAGCGCGTTATAGCGCCGCGCCGCTTCACCGCGGGCAAAGCGCAGCCGGGCGTGGTCGCAAATCTCCTGCCACAAATGACGGGCGCCCAGCTGCTGACGGTCGGGCAACAGATCGCGGCGAAAGTGCCGGTGCCAGAAACCGTGCAGCAGATAAATCACGCCGTTGAACAGCAGCAGCCAGGCAAAAAAGAAGTGCCAGTGGCGACCGGCTCCCAAATCCTGCCACGACGGCAGCGTCAGCCAGCCGGGGAAGGCGCGCGCTGTCAGCGTGCCCTCCAGCTTCGAGACACCGAGCACGCCGGTGGTATTCAGTTGCAGCGAGCCGAGCCGGACAAATCCCTGCTGCTGACGATTGCCGATTTCAAACACCGGCTGCTCATGGTCCGCGCCATACAGGCCGACATACAGACGCGGATGCGCATTAAAGATTTGCAGTCCGCTCATCAGCAGAACGGCAAAACACAGGGCGTTGACCCAGTGCGTCACGCGCACCAGCAGTGAATGACGACGGATTAGCGTTTTACTGCGGGAAGGTGAAGGCTGTTGCATCATCGAGCCCCTTACCAGCCAGGCGAGGCCTGGCTGGAGCCGGATTACATCGGCGGCACTACGCCGTTTTTGCCGACAATGATATTGCCTGCGGTGAGCTTACCGTCGGCGCCTTTCTCGGCAGGAACAAACACCGTGGTGCCGGGTTTCAGGTCATCCGGGGTAGCGGCGGCCAGCGTCACCACCGGCGTACCGGCCGGAATAGCAATTTTTTTCTGGTGGCCGTGATAGCTCACCGTCACTTCGCTGTTGTCCACCGAGGTGACGCTATTGGCGACTGTGGCGTTGGTCATTGAGCTGCCCGGCTTCAGATCCCAGCTGAAGTTGCCCTCGCCTGCACCTTTCAGCTGCGCCGGGAAAATCAGCACTTCGAGCGCGCCATCACCGCCGCCCGCTTTCGGCAGCGAGGCAATGCCCACGTAATCGCCCTTTTTAATGTCGCTGATGCTGGCCTTCGCCACCGCGGACACCATCGCGCCTGGCTTCATGGCCACGCTGACCGCCGATCCTTCGCGTGACTTGATAGTGAGCTGCTGCCCGTTTACCGATTCAACAACGCCACGTACCTGCACTTTTTGCCCCGCCATCTCTGCCGCCATCGCCGGCGACAGCGTGGCGCCGGCCAGCAGTGAACCGGCAATCAGCAGTGAAAGGCGTTTGTAATGTGATAAGACCGTCATGGAGTGTTCCTTTTGATGATAAGCGCTGCCTCAGCGGCAGCCCTGTGCCAGAAATCATTCAACCCAAAGCGCAATAACATTGCGGCAAAAGGCGCTGGAAAACAAACCTACTAGTTGGTAGATTAAAAAACAAGATAATTTTTCACCCCGTACTTTGTCATGTCATTATTTTGTCTTAGCCTGAGCCTCGCGCAGATCCAGCGCCTGGGTTGAACATTGGGAGCATCAGTATGGAAATGCAGTTACGATCGGCCACGTTAGCGCTGCTGATTTGCAGCTGTTCCGCCGCCGCGGCAGAACTCAGCAGTCCTTCGCCGGGCCAGCTTATTAACACGCGTTTGTCTTACATGAAGGATGTGGCGGGTTATAAAGCGCAGCATCATCAGCCGATTGAAGATTTGGGTCAGGAGCGCAAGGTGCTGGACAAAGCCCTGGCGGAAGCGCGTGAGCTGGGTCTGGACGATGCCACTGTGCAGCCGTTTATTCAGGCACAGATGGACGTGGCGAAAGCGGTGCAGTATCGCTATCGCGCCGACTGGCTGGCGACGCCGGAGCCGCACTGGCAGCCGCGTCCGCTGGATGAGGTGCGCAAAAGCATTGGTCATTACAGCGACGCGATTCTGACGCAGCTTGCCGCGCAGTTGAAACAGGGCGCGACGCTGCAGGCACCGCAGAAGGCCGAATTTATGCGCGACATTCAGCAGCGCAACGTGTCATCGCAGGATAAAGAGCTATTGTGGCGCACGCTCAGCGCGGTAACGTTACGGCAGCCGTAATGTTGCGCGGCGAGCGTGCCGTCGATCGCAGCAGGCCTGTCATTTTGCTGCGTTTTTCCCGGTTGCCATAAATGGCGAGCCTGCAAACTGGCTAATGACCTTACAGGGTGCGCAGTGATGCGCACCGAAACGCCATTCTGAAACTTCTCTTTCCAACTGCCCCATCCGCTCTGTGATTGCGTTCACAACTCTGCAACAGCAACTTGTATGGTAGTATTATTGCGCGTATTTTTTCATCATTACTGTCGCGTTATTGCTGGTGCGCCGCGCCTTCAGACCACCAGCCAGGAGTAAATGATGAAAAGTGTGGTGATTGAACAACCGGGTAAACTGCTGCTGGCCGAGCGCGCGCTGCCACAGCCCGCCGCTGATGAAGTACGGGTAAAAGTGAGATTTGCCAGCATCTGTGGCTCTGACGTGCACATCTGGCACGGTCACAATCCATTTGCCCGCTATCCGCGCGTGATCGGCCATGAGTTCTTTGGCGTGATTGACGCGGTCGGACAGGACGTTGATGCCAGCCGGCTGGGCGAGCGCGTGGCGGTCGATCCGGTGGTGAGCTGCGGCCACTGCTATCCCTGCTCCGTTGGCCGTCCCAATGTCTGTCAGTCGTTGCAGGTGATTGGCGTCCACCGCGACGGCGGCTTCAGCGAGTATGCGGTGGCGCCAGCCCAAAATGCCCATCGCCTGCCGGCGAGCATTCCCGACCAACTCGCCAGCCTGGTTGAGCCCTTCACCATTGCCGCGAATATCACGGCGTTCCTCAAACCGCAGCCACAGGATGTGGCGCTGATTTACGGTGCCGGTCCGATGGGGCTGACCGCCATTCAGGTGCTGAAAGGCGTGTACGGCGTACAGCAGGTGCTGGTGGTCGACCGCCTGCCGGAGCGGCTGGCGCTGGCGCAGCAAAACGGTGCCGATCGCCTGTTCAACAACAGCGAGATCCCGCTGGCGGCGCAGCTGGAAGGCGTTCAGCCGACGCTGATTATTGACGCCGCCTGCCATCCGGCGATCCTCGCTGAAGCGGCTGCGCTGGCCTCGCCGGCGGCGCGCATCGGCCTGCTCGGGTTTTCTGCTGAGCCGTGTAGCCTGACGCAGCAGGCGTTGACCAGTAAAGAGTTGTCGCTGTTTACCTCGCGCCTGAACAGCAACCGCTTCCCGCAGGTGATTGCGTGGCTGGAACAGGGACTGATCCAGCCGGAGAAACTGGTTACCCACTATTTCCCGCTGGCGCAGATCGAGCGCGCCATGACGCTGTTTGAACAAGACCCGCGCACCTGCTGCAAAGTGATCCTGCAAATGGATTGAATGATGCGCCACACCAGATGTCCCTGATGCCGGTGCGTACCCGCCGGCCACAACAATAATCCCCTGCATAAATCAGGCGCAGCGCCGCGGTCATCAAGGTCATCTCCCCGTGACGCTGCAGCCTGAAGAAGAACAGGGAAACGGAGTTTCTATGCTGAAGAATCTACGCTGGACCCTCGTACTGCTGCTGTTCCTGGTTTATATGATCAACTACCTCGATCGTATTGCCCTGTCGCTCACCGTGCCGCTGGTGGAAAAAGATCTGATGATCAATGCCGAGCAGTTCGGCCTGATCTTCGGCAGCTTCTTCTTCGGCTATGCGCTGTTCAATTTTATTGGCGGTTTAGCCACCGATAAATTCGGCCCGACGATTGTGCTCGGCACCGCCGTCGGCATGTGGTCGCTGTTCTGCGGCATGACCGCACTGGCGACCGGTTTCTGGTCGATGATGATTCTGCGCGTACTGTTCGGCATGGCGGAAGGTCCGATTTGCGCCTCGGCCAACAAAGCCATCAATGGCTGGTTTCCGAAAAAGCAGGCCGCCACCGCCATGGGCCTGCTGAGTGCCGGTTCCCCGCTCGGCGGCGCGGTCGCCGGGCCGATTGTCGGCTACCTGGCGCTCTCCTTCGGCTGGCGTCCGGCGTTTGTGGTGATCTGCCTGATTGGTCTGGTGTGGATGGCGCTGTGGTTCTTCTTCGCCGCCGACAATCCGGCGCGCAGTAAGCGCGTCTCTGCGCAGGAGCGCGCGCTGGTAGAGAAACTGAAAGCGGAAGAGCCGGCAGATATCATCGACGCGGACGGCAAAGCGCACGGCATGGGCTACTATCTGCGTCAGCCGATTATCCTCGTCACCGCGTTCGCCTTCTTCTGCTACAACTACATTCTGTTCTTCTTCCTGAGCTGGTTCCCGGCCTATCTGGTGCAGGCGCACGGGCTGGATATCAAAGCCATGAGCATCACGACCATGATCCCGTGGATTGTCGGCTTCATTGGCCTGGCGCTGGGCGGCTGGATTTCCGATAAAATCTTTAATATCACCGGTAAGCTGCTGCTATCGCGCAAGATTGTGCTGGTAGTGTCGCTGCTGGCGGCAGCGATATGTGTGGCGCTGGCGGGCACCATCAAAGAGGTGAATTCGGCAGTGATCATGATGTCGATCTCCATCTTCTTCCTCTACATCACCGGTGCCATTTACTGGGCGATTATTCAGGATGTGGTGCACAAGAGCCGCGTCGGCAGCATCAGCGGCTTTATTCACCTGATTGGCAGCCTGTCCGGCATTATCGGCCCGATCGTTACCGGCTTCATCGTGCAGCACACCGGCAAATTTGACAGCGCCTTTGTGCTGGCGGGTGTGGTGGCGGCCCTTGGTGCGCTGCTGGTGCTGTTTGTGATTCGCAGCCCGAAAGCCAGCGACAAACCGGTTTCCGTTTAATCGAATGACTCTGCCGGGGCGCCGCGCGCCCCGTTTGCCACAAGGATTATGCATGTTACAACCCGATCGCCTTCCCGCTGACGTACAGCGCCCCCGTTACGACCGCAGCCAGCTGAAAACCCGTATGGTGCACATCGGTTTTGGTGCCTTTCACCGCGCGCATCAGGCGCTGGCCACTGACCAACTGGCGCAGCACGGCAGCGACTGGGGCTACTGCGAAGTGAATCTCAACAGCGGCGCGCTGATCGCCGCTCTGCGCCAGCAGGATTTGCTGTACAGCGTGACCGAAATGGCCGACGACAGCCTGCACACGCGCATTGTTGGCGTAATTACCCAGGCGCTCCACGCGAAAAGTGACGGTATTGAGGCGGTGATTGAAGCGATGAGCCAGCCGGAAATTGCCATCGTGTCGATGACGGTCACAGAAAAAGGCTACTGTTCGCTGCCGTCGAGCGGCCAGCTCGACCTGACGCATCCGGACATCGTGCACGATGTGGCGCATCCTGACGCGCCGCGCTCGCTGCCCGGCGTGATCCTGGCGGCGATAGAACGCCGTCGCCAGCGCGATCTGCCGCCGTTTAGCGTGATGTCGTGTGACAACATGCCGGAGAACGGCCACGTTACGCGCAATGTGATAACCCAGCTGGCGCAGCGTCGCAGCCCGGCGCTGGCGGATTACATTCAGACCCACCTCACCTTTCCCTCAACCATGGTGGATCGCATCGTACCGGCGATGACCGATGAAGCTTTCGCGACGCTGGAAGCGCGGCTGGGCAGTCGCGATCCGGTGGCGGTGGAGGCCGAACCTTTTTTCCAGTGGGTGATTGAAGATAACTTCGTCAGCGGCCGCCCGGCCTGGGAACAGGCCGGTGCTGAGCTGGTGCGTGATGTGCTGCCGTACGAAGAGATGAAGCTGCGCATGCTCAACGGCAGCCACTCGTTCCTGGCTTATCTCGGCTATCTGGCCGGGTATCAGCACATCAGCGATTGCATGGCCGATGCCAATTTTCGTCAGGCGGCGCGCGCGCTGATGCTGCAGGATCAGGCACCCACGCTGCGCACGCAGGATGTTAATTTGGTCACCTATGCCGACTCGCTGATCGCCCGTTACGAAAACCGGGCGATTAAACATCGCACTTATCAAATCGCCACCGACGGCACGCAGAAGCTGCCACAGCGCCTGCTGGATAGCGTGCGCTGGCATCTGCGTAACGGGACGGCCTGTGATTATCTGCTGCTGGGCGTGGCAGGCTGGATGCGCTATATCAGCGGCGTCGATGAGCAGGACGCGGCGATTGCGATTCGCGATCCGCTCAGCGCACAGCTGGCCAGCATTGTTGCCAATAGCGAGGATGGCCCGCAGCGCGTTGAGGCCTTACTGCGCCTGCAGGCGGTGTTCGGCGACGACTTGCGTTATCACACGGTGTTTGTTACGCGGCTTACTGAGCTGTATCAGCAGCTGCGGCTTAGCGGTGCACGCGCCACGGTGCAGGCGCTGGTCACAGAAGGCTAAGCCGCCTGCACAAATGTGTAGCGCAGACGCAGCGTGCTGATTAGACTGACGCTTTCTCATCGGGCTGGCGGCGGCCAGCCGTAATACGGATATTGCTGCATGTCGATTGCCTATACCATAACCACCAGCGAACCGGTAAATCAGCAGATTTATCGCTATCTGCGGAAGGATATCGTGACCTGCGTGATCCATCCGGGCTCGCTGCTGTCGGAGAAAGAAGTGTCGGCGCGCTTCAACGTGTCGCGGCAGCCGGTGCGGGAAGCCTTTATCAAACTGGCGGAAGCCGGCCTGGTGCAGGTCCTGCCGCAGCGCGGCACCTTCGTGCGCAAAATCTCCGCCCAGCGCGTGGCCGACGGCCGTTTCATCCGTGAAGCGGTGGAGATCGCCGTGGTTCGTCGCGCCGCGCTGGAGATCGCTGCCACCGGACTGATGGCGCTGGAACACAATCTGCAGCTGCAGCGTCTGGCAGCCGAACGCCACGACAGCCAGGCGTTTCTGGCGCTCGACGATGAGTTTCACCGGTTGATTGCCGAAGGCATTGACTGTCTGCTGGCGTGGGAAACGGTGGAGAACATTAAAGCGACGATGGACCGCGTGCGCTTTCTGACGCTGAGCGAAGTGTCGCCACCGGAGAGCCTGATTCAGCAGCACGAAGAGATATTTGCCGCGCTGAAAGCGCAAGATGCCGATGCGGCGGAGAAGGCGATGCGGCGACATCTGCAGGAGATGATTCTGACCATTACGCCGATTGCCGAGCGCAACAGCGAATGGTTTGAAGGGCCGTAGTGCTGTGGGGTGAGCTTGCGGTGGGGTGCGGTGCGGTTTGATGCGGTGCGGTGTGATGCCCTCACCCCGGCCCTCTCCCACCGGGAGAGGGAGCTGTTCCAGTAAGCTGTCAGAGAATTAACGCATTAAAAAACCGCACAAAACAGTCCCCTCTCCCGCTCGCGGGAGAGGGTTAGGGTGAGGGTAAGGGTGAAGGTGAAAAAACGCCCCTCACACCATCAGGCAATCGTCACATCCTTTGCCAGATACACATCCTGCACCGCATTAATCAGCGCCACGCCCTCTTTCAGCGACTTCTTAAACGCCTTGCGCCCGAGAATCAGCCCCATGCCGCCGGCGCGTTTATTGATTACCGCCGTACGCACCGACTCCGCCACATCGGTCGCACCGGCTGAAGCACCGCCGGAGTTGATCAGCCCGGCGCGGCCCATGTAGCAGTTGGCCAGCTGGTAGCGCACCAGATCGATCGGATTCTCACTGGTCAGCTTGCTGTAGACGCGCTCATCGGTGTGGCCAAACTTCACCGCGTTATAACCGCCGTTATTCTCCGCCATTTTCTGCTTCACAATGTCGGCACCAATGGTGGCCGCCAGATGGTTAGCCTGACCGGTTAAATCGGCGCTGGCGTGATAATCCACCCCATCCTTCTTGAAATCGTTGTTGCGCAGATAGGCCCACAGCACCGTCACCATGCCCAGCTCGTGCGCACGCTCGAAGGCCGCTGCAATTTCCTCGATCTGCCGGCGCGACTGCTCAGAACCAAAATAGATGGTGGCGCCGACCGCAACCGCGCCCATGTTGAACGCCTGCTCGACGCTGGCGTAGAGCGTCTGGTCATACTGCGTGGGATAGCTCAGGGTTTCGTTATGGTTCAGCTTGACCATAAACGGGATGCGGTGCGCGTAGCGACGTGACACGGAGGCCAGCACGCCATAGGTTGATGCCACACAGTTACAGCCGGCTTCAATCGCCAGCTCGACGATATTCTTCGGGTCGAAATAGGCCGGATTGGCAGCGAACGAGGCGCCAGCAGAGTGTTCCACGCCCTGATCCACCGGCAGAATCGACAGATAGCCAGTACCCGCCAGACGGCCGGTGTTGTAGAGCGTCTGCATATTGCGCAGTACCGCAGGAGAACGATTGTTATCAATCATCACGCGATCGACATAATCCGCGCCCGGCAAATAAAGGCTGTCCGCTGGAATGGTCATGCAGCGATGTTGAAGAAGCGTATCCGCCTCTTTACCCAATAACTGTACGATGTCCGTCATGTTCGCTCCTGATAAATGGCTGGAAAAGAACCGGCACCTGCCGATTCGCCCCCACAGCCTGGACCGAAACGCGCCAGGCTGGCAAATTGCTGACTCCATTTTTCAGACGGATACGCAGTGAAAAAACGGCAATCTGGCGTTACGCCCTACCACCACTGATGGAAATGATGCACCGGCCCAATGCCGTGGCCGACCTCCAGCGAATCGGCGTGCAGCAGCGCCTGCTGCAGCCAGGCCTTGGCCTCCGCTACGGTGCCCGCCCAGTCCGCATGGCGCGGTCGCAATGCCGCCAGCGCCGCCGACAGCGTACAGCCGGTGCCGTGCGTATGACGGGTGTTAACGCGCGGTGCGGTAAAGCGCTGGCGGCCGGCACGGGTGATCAGCCAGTCCGGGCTTTCCGCATCGCTGAGATGACCGCCCTTCATCAGCACCGCTTCGCAGCCCAGTTCCAGCAGCGCATCGCCCTGCTGCAGCATACTCGCCTCGTCCTGCGCCATGCGGCAACCCAGCAGCGCCGCGGCTTCCGGCAGGTTGGGTGTGATCAGCGATACCTGCGGCAGCAGCCGTTCACGAATGCTGGCTACCGCATCGGGCGACAGCAGCGCATCGCCGCTTTTGGCAATCATCACCGTATCCAGCACCACAAACGGCAGGCTGGCGCGTTTCAGCTTCTCTGCCACCACCTCGACGATCGCCGTCTCCGCCAGCATACCGATTTTCGCGGCGTCAATGCGCACGTCGTTCAGCACCGAGTCGAGCTGCGCCGCAACAAATGCCGGTTCGATGCGATACACCGACTGCACGCCGCGGGTGTTCTGTGCCACCAGCGCGGTAATCACGCTGGTGCCGTACGCGCCGAGCGCGGAAAAGGCTTTCAGATCCGCCTGGATACCCGCGCCACCGCTGGGATCGGTGCCGGCAATGGTCAATGCATTGATGCGTTTCATGCCGCCACCTCCAGCGTCCACAGCGCATCGAGAAAAGCGGCGACGAAGCTGCCCGGCCCTGCCACGCTGCGCGCGGCCTGCTCACCGGCCAGCGACATCAAGCGGCAGGCCGCTGCCACGTGCTGGATACGCTCGCCCGGCAGGCTGCTGCACGCCGCGACTACGGCGGATAGCGCACAACCGGTGCCGACCACGCGCGTCATCAGCGGGCTGCCGCCGGGAATCGCCAGCGTATGGCGGCCATCGGTGACGTAATCGACTTCGCCGGTTACCGCAACGATAGTCGTGCAGCGTTGCGCCAGCTGCTGCGCGGCGTTCAGTGCGGCATCGGCCTGGTGCACGCTATCCACGCCGCGTCCGCCCGTGGCCTGGTGGGCTAAGGCGAGAATCTCTGAAGCGTTGCCGCGAATGGCCGCCGGTCGCAGGCTCAGCAGCTGCTGACAGAATTCCGTACGCAGGGTTAGCGCGCCTACCGCCACCGGATCGAGCGTCCACGGTGTGCCGGCCTGGTTAGCGGCCTGTACCGCCGCCAGCATCGCATCGCGGCGATCATGGGTTAAGGTGCCGACGTTAATCAGCAGCGCATCGGCAAAACCGGCAAACTGCGCCGCTTCATCGCCATCAATCACCATCGCGGGCGAAGCCTGCAGTGCCAGCAGCACGTTGGCGGTAAAAGTTTGCACCACGTCGTTGGTCATACAGTGCACCAGCGGTGCCTGCTGCCGCAGCAGTTGCAGAGAGTGCGCGAGTTGCGCCGGGGAAAGAGGGTCAGGCTGTGTCATAAGGCTCCCAACCGGCAATCAGGAAGGCGAATGCGGTCAGGCATCTGACTTCCCTACGCTGGCATTATCCAGATCAGGTATTACGGGTATTTCTCAGCCTTCACAAAGAAGGGCACCCCGAGTCATGCACGTCCGTGTCAGACGTGCCTTCACAGCATAAAGGGTCAGCTTAAAGTTGTAAATCCTGCGGCAGGTGCGCTTTATTTGCCGGACAACGATGAGCAAAAATACGTGCGCCATCAATTTTCATGATTTTTTGATCATCAGGAAAATACAAACAAATCGATGGAGATCAATTTCCCCAAAATACCGAAAATTCATCAGGATAGTTAATTTAATCTGCCGGGGCAGTAGGCGGGAAATAAAGAGGAGAAAGCGCGCAACTTGATTAATATCAAACCGGCCGGCGGCGTAACACGGCCTAATTCCCTTCCGGATTTGAAGACCGCTGTTTCACCTTCACCCGGAATCGCTAATGACTTTATTCAGTTTTCTTCCGCACGCGCACCACTGGCACAATATCACCATTTCCCGTCAAGGCGCCGTTGCCCCCGGCGGCCGTTACCGGTACTCCACGTACCTCGAAGCCGAATGCAAACGCTGCGGCGAGCGCATCCATAAAATTTATTATCGCGATATCAGCGATGAACAGGCGCGTCGCTGGCTGGGATAAAAAAAAGCCCCGCAACACAGGTTGCAGGGCGCTTGCGTGGCTATCGCAAAACTTATTCAGCCGGTTTGGTGCGGATCAGGTAATCAAACGCGCTCAGTGACGCTTTGGCCCCTTCCCCGCTGGCAATGATGATCTGCTTGTACGGCACCGTGGTGCAGTCGCCGGCGGCAAATACGCCTTTCAGGCTGGTTTCGCCTTTGGCGTCGATCAGGATCTCGCCCATGCGGTTGCGCTCTACCGCGCCTTCCAGCCAGTTGGTGTTAGGCAGCAGACCAATCTGGACGAAGATACCGCTCAGCGCCAGTTCGTGGCTGGTCTGGTTATTGCGGTCGATGTAGGTCAGACCGGTAACTTTACTGCCGTCGCCTTTCACTTCGGTGGTCTGCGCGTTGAGGATCACATCGACGTTTTTCAGGCTGCGCAGTTTATCCTGCAGCACTTTATCGGCGCGCATTTCGCTGGCGAACTCCAGCAGCGTGACGTGCTCGACAATACCGGCCAGATCGATGGCCGCTTCAACGCCGGAGTTACCGCCGCCGATCACCGCCGTGCGTTTGCCTTTAAACAGCGGGCCGTCACAGTGCGGGCAGTAGGTTACACCTTTGGTGCGATACTGCTCTTCGCCCGGAACGCCCATGTTGCGCCAGCGTGCGCCGGTAGCAATGATGATGCTGCGTGATTTCAGCACTGCGCCGGAAGCGGTTTCGATGGCGTGCAGGCCACCCTCTTTGGCTGCCGGAATCAGCTTGATGGCGCTCTGGGTGTCGATCACGTCCACGTCATAGTCATCAACGTGCGCACGCAGGGAACCGGCGAGCTTGGCCCCTTCGGTTTTCGGCACGGAGATGTAGTTTTCAATGTCAACGGTGTCCAGCACCTGGCCGCCAAAGCGCTCGCCCATCAGGCCGGTACGGATGCCTTTACGCGCCGAGTAGATGGCCGCCGCAGCGCCCGCCGGGCCGCTGCCGACGATCAGCACTTCATAGGCATCACGCTTGTTCAGCTCTTCAGCCGCACGCTTATCCGCGTTGGTGTCTACCTTACCGACGATTTCTGCCAGGCTCATGCGACCCTGACCGAACTCTTTGCCGTTGAGGTAAACCGCCGGCACGCCCATGACGTTGCGTTCGGTGATCTCGTTCTGGAACATGCCACCGTCGATGGCGGTATGACGGATGCGTGGATTGAGCACCGCCATCAGGTTCAGCGCCTGTACCACGTCAGGACAGTTGTGGCACGACAGAGAATAATAGGTTTCGAAATGCAGGTCGCTGTCCAGCGCAACAACCTGATCCAGCAGGCTCTGCGCCTCTTTCGACGGATGTCCACCGGTCTGCAGCAGTGCCAGCACCAGTGAGGTAAATTCGTGGCCCATTGGCGAACCGGCAAAGCGCGGACCGCTGTGGCTGCCTGGGTTAGTAATCAGGAATGATGGCTTACGTACCGGTTGATCGTTCTCTTCACGGAAGCTGACTTTATCAGACAGACTCGCGATATCGGTCAGCAGAGTACGGATCTCTGCGGATTTTGCGCCATCGTCCAGTGTGGCAATCAACTCAACCGGTTTCGTTAGTTTCTCAAGGTAGGCCTTGAGCTGGATTTTTAAATTGGTGTCGAGCATAGTGAGTTCCTGTGAAGAAAATCGGGTGCCGCAGCACCCGATGGAAGAAAGATCAAAGGGCGTAGGTGACTTAGATTTTGCCAACCAGGTCCAGTGATGGAGCCAGCGTTGCGTCGCCTTCTTTCCATTTAGCCGGGCAAACTTCACCTGGGTGAGAAGCCACGTACTGAGCCGCTTTCACTTTACGCAGCAGGTCAGATGCGTCACGGCCGATGCCTTCTGCAGTGATTTCGATGGCCTGGATGATGCCTTCCGGGTCAACGATGAAGGTACCGCGGTCAGCCAGACCTTCTGCTTCACGCATGATTTCGAAGTTACGGGTCAGAGCACCGGTCGGGTCGCCGATCATCGCATACTGAATTTTCGCGATGGTGTCTGAAGAACCGTGCCAGGCTTTGTGGGTAAAGTGCGTGTCAGTTGAAACGGAGTAGATGTCTACGCCCAGTTTCTGGAACTCTTCGTAGTGGTCTGCCACGTCACCCAGTTCAGTCGGGCATACAAAGGTGAAGTCAGCCGGGTAGAAGAAGAAAACACTCCATTTACCTTCAACGTCTTTCTCGGTTACGTCGATGAATTCGCCATTTTTGAATGCAGCGTTTTTGAACGGTTTGATTTTGGTATTGATAATAGACATGGGTGACCTCCGTTAAAAAGATGTGATGCAGGCTACATAATTTTCGGGCCAACTTCTAATATGCAGACGTTATCAATCAGATAATCAAAAGCTATCAAAGTGCCGACGCCAGATTTGATGCGGCTTGCCGCGGCATTCTACACAGAAAAGCCGCAGAGTTAACAGGCTTTATCTTTGCGCACGGCAACTGCTATTTTTTTATAAACATTCAATCATCTTTGCTGCACGATTTTACTGCGTGCACAACGCCGCTACAAAACGTGCCCGCTTACTCGTCATGGAGTCTGGAAGTGAAAATTCGTCTTTTTGAAGAAGCCGACCGCCCTTTCTTACGCACACTGTATCTCGCGGCGCGCCGTCATAACTGGACATGGCTGGCCGGCGACGACTGGCAGCTGGAAGATTTCGACGCGATTATTCCCGGTGAAACGGTACTGGTGGCGGAGATCGCCGGCCACCGCGCAGGCTTTGCTGGCGTAATGGACAACGATAATTTTCTGCACAGTTTGTATGTCGATCCGGCCTTTCAGGGCCAGGGCGTCGGCAGTGCGCTGCTGAACGCGGTGCAGCAGCGTTTTACCTCCACCGGCGCGCTGAAATGTCTGCTACAGAACGAAGCGGCGCTGCAGTTTTATCAGCAGCACGGCTGGCAGCGCGAAGCGCTGGGAGAGAGCGAACAGGGCCAATACGTGTTGATGCACCTGCCGCTGGCGTCGCGCACCAGCGGCAGCTAAGGCTTAAACCGCGCGGAAGGCGATGTCGCCCGGAATCACCTCACCCTGCCAGTAAAGCTGGGCGGCAACCCGGCCCGCAAGTTCACGATACAGCGCGGTGAATTCACTCTCCGGACGGCGAATCACGGTCGGTTCACCGTCGTCGAGATCTTCGCGCAGATTAATGTGCAGCGGTAGCTGAGCCAGCAGGCGGGTGTGATAATCCTCAGCCAGCTTCTGCGCACCGCCAGTACCAAAAATCGGCTCGTGATGGCCGCATTCGCTGCAGATGTGCATGCTCATGTTTTCCACCACACCCAGCACCGGCACGCTGACTTTTTCGAACATCACCATGCCCTTGCGCGCATCAATCAGCGCAATGTCCTGCGGCGTGGTCACCACCAGCGCGCCGGTCACCGGCACGTTCTGCGCCAGCGTCAGCTGAATGTCACCGGTGCCCGGCGGCATATCCAGAATCAGGTAATCGAGATCCGGCCACAGCGTTTCGTTCAGCAGCTGCATCAGCGCCTTGCTGGCCATCGGTCCGCGCCACACCATGGCGTTATCGTCGGTCACCAGATAGCCGATAGAGTTAGTTGCCAGACCGTGCGCCATGATCGGCGCCATGTGCGTGCCATCCGGCGAGGTGGGACGCTGCTTTTCGGTGCCGAGCATGTCCGGGATCGACGGACCGTAAATATCCGCATCAAGAATACCGACGCGCGCGCCTTCGGCCGCCAGCGCCAGCGCCATATTCACGGCGGTGCTGGATTTGCCCACGCCACCTTTACCGGAGCTGACGGCGACGATGTTTTTCACCCCGTTGACGCCCGGCTGATTTTTCACGCGTTTCAGGGTGGCGATGTCATGACGCAGCCGCCAGTCGATGGCGCGCGTGTTGGTCAGGCGCAGCAATTCCGCGCTGGTCTGGGCTTTCAGCGCCTCAAACGCGCTGGCCCAGGCAAATGGCATCACCAGTTCAATGTGCAGCTTGTCGTCGAGCAGCGCCACATGGCGCAGCGCTTTGAGGGTAGTCAGATTGTGTTGCAGCGTCGGATGCTCAAACTCGCTCAGCACGCCGATAACCACGGCGCGCAACGCTTCAGGTGAATGATGGTCCCGGGATTGTGCGGTCATCCCAACTCCTTATTTAGTCATGACGCCAGACGATGGCGGTGTGCCATCAATCATATCAGATAGGCGCTAAAAGTGACGTGGCGGAGCTGCTGTGTTTACGCCAGAGGGTGCTTCGGTTAACATCTAAGCCCGATTTTTTATTCACGGAATGCTACGCAAATTATGACTCAAGTCGCTAAAAAACTACTGGTAACGTGCGCCCTGCCGTACGCAAACGGCTCTATCCACTTAGGTCACATGCTTGAACACATTCAGGCTGACGTGTGGGTCCGTTACCAGCGAATGCGTGGCAATCAGGTGTTCTTCATCTGTGCGGACGACGCCCACGGCACGCCGATCATGCTGAAAGCCCAGCAGTTGGGTATCGCGCCGGAGCAGATGATTGCGGAAATGAAGCAGGAGCATGAGACCGATTTCGCAGGTTTCAACATCAGCTATGACAATTATCACTCCACGCACGGCGACGAAAACCGCCAGCTGTCTGAGCTGATTTACACGCGCCTGAAAGAGAACGGTTTCATTAAAAACCGCACCATTTCGCAGCTGTACGATCCGGAAAAAGGCATGTTCCTGCCTGACCGCTTCGTCAAAGGCACCTGTCCGAAATGTAAATCGCCCGATCAGTACGGCGATAACTGCGAAGTGTGCGGCGCGACCTACAGCCCGACCGAGCTGATTGAGCCGAAATCGGTGGTGTCAGGTGCGACGCCGGTGATGCGCGATTCTGAACACTTCTTCTTCGATCTGCCATCCTTCAGCGCGATGCTGCAGGCGTGGACGCGCTCCGGTGCGCTGCAGGAGCAGGTGGCGAACAAGATGCAGGAGTGGTTTGAAGCCGGTCTGCAACAGTGGGATATCTCCCGCGATGCGCCGTACTTCGGCTTCGAAATCCCTGGTGCGCCGGGCAAATACTTCTACGTCTGGCTGGATGCGCCTATCGGCTACATGGGGTCGTTCAAGAACCTGTGCGACAAACGCGGCGACATCGATTTCGACGAGTTCTGGAAGAAAGATTCCAGCACCGAGTTGTATCACTTCATCGGCAAAGACATCGTCTATTTCCACAGCCTGTTCTGGCCAGCGATGCTGGAAGGCAGCAATTTCCGCAAGCCGACCAACCTGTTTGTGCATGGTTATGTCACGGTGAACGGCGCGAAGATGTCGAAATCGCGCGGCACCTTCATCAAAGCCAGCACCTGGCTGCAGCACCTTGATGCCGACAGCCTGCGCTACTACTACGCGGCCAAGCTCTCTTCGCGCATCGACGATATTGACCTTAATCTGGAAGATTTCGTCCAGCGCGTGAACGCTGACATCGTTAATAAAGTGGTGAACCTCGCTTCGCGCAACGCTGGCTTTATCACCAAACGCTTTAACGGCCAGCTGGCAAGCGAACTGGCGGATCCGGTGCTGTATCAGACCTTTGTTGATGCGTCAGAGAAGATTGGTGAAGCCTGGGCCAGCCGCGAATACAACCGTGCGATCCGCGAGATCATGGCGCTGGCCGACCTGGCCAACCGCTACGTTGACGAGCAGGCACCGTGGGTGGTGGCGAAACAGGAAGGCCGCGATGCCGACCTGCAGGCGATTTGCTCCATGGGCATCAACCTGTTCCGCGTGCTGATGACCTGGCTGAAGCCGGTGCTGCCGTCGCTGAGCGAGCGCACAGAAGCCTTCCTGCAAAGCGAACTGAGCTGGGATGGCATTGCGCAGCCGCTGCTCAACCACAGCGTAGCGCCGTTTAAAGCGCTGTATGGCCGTATTGAGATGGCAAAAGTGGAGGCGCTGATTGCGGCTTCGAAAGAGGACGCAGCGGCGGCGAACCAGCCGGCGGCAAGCGGTCCACTGGCCGATGCACCGATTGGCGAGACCATCACCATTGATGACTTCGCCAAAGTCGACATGCGCGTGGCGCTGATCGAGCAGGCTGAGCTGGTAGAAGGTTCCGATAAGCTGCTACGTCTGCAGCTGGATCTGGGTGGCGAGAAGCGCCAGATTTTCTCCGGCATTCGCGCCGCTTATCCGGATCCGTCGGTGCTGGTGGGCAAGATGACCATCATCGTCGCCAACCTGGCGCCGCGCAAAATGCGTTTCGGCGTGTCCGAAGGCATGGTGCTGTCTGCCGGCCCTGGCGGCAAAGACCTGTTTGTGCTGTCCGTGGATAGCGGTGCGCAGCCTGGCATGCCGGTGAAGTAAGGGTTGGTGCGCGCTGGCCCTCACCCTAACCCTCTCCCGCTTACGGGAGAGGGAACTGCTGAGTGCGGGGTTGGGGTTCAGAGCCAGGCCTGCACATAGCAAAACACCGCACAAGTCTACCTCCTCTCCCGCTTACGGGAGAGGGAACCGCTGAGTGCGGGGTCTGGGTTCAGAGCCAGGCCTGCACCTCGTTCGCTTGACTCATTCTCCCGCATTGAAAGGGCCGAACAGCGCACGTTGTTACCCATGTATCAAACCTGCACATAGCAAAACCCCGCACAAGACTACCCCCTCTCCCGCCTGCGGGAGAGGGCTGGGGTGAGGGGAAAACCGCACCGCGCTTATCGCGCCAGCATCAGACAGCGATAAATCTCCGCCATCACCACCTCAAACTCATTAAACTCCTGATGATTCCAGAAGCGCAGCTTTGTGCTGACAGTGAATAGCGGTGCCCAGCCGACTATGCCGGTGTAATAACGGTTGGTGCGCGCTGGCCCTCACCCTAACCCTCTCCCGCTTACGGGAGAGGGAACCGCTGAGTGCGGGGTTTGGGTTTAGAGCCAGGCATGCACCTCGTTCGCTTGACTCACTCTCCCGCATTAAAAAGGGCCGAACAGCGCACGTTGTCACCCATGTATCAAACCTGCACATAGCAAAACCCCGCACAAGACTGCCCCCTCTCCCGCCAGCGGGAGAGGGCTGGGGTGAGGGGAAAACCGCACTGCGCTTATCGCGCCAGCATCAGACAGCGATAAATCTCCGCCATCACCGCCTCAAATTCATTAAACACCTGATGATTCCAGAAGCGAATTACGCGCCAGCCGCAGCGCTGTAAATACGCCGTGCGCCGGGCATCGTAAGCCTGATCTTCAGGCGCATTGTGCTGTCCACCATCCAGTTCCACGATCAGCGATTGCTCAACGCAGGCAAAATCAACGATGTACCCTCCTACTGGATGCTGGCGGCGAAACTTAGCGCCACACACATTTCGGTTGCGTAAATAACGCCATAGTTTTTGCTCCGCTTGCGGCATCGCCTTTCGCAGCGCGCGCTGCGGTTGCACGGTGTGGTTCATCGCTGCTCCTTCGCTCTGCCCACCAGCTTACACCGCTTTAATCAGCTTCAAAGCAAAGGTGTTGAAATCCTGAATTTGCATTCCAGTGTGATCGCTAGCACGCTAAGCGCTTAATGCGTATGATGAAGCGCCACGAAAACAGGAGCCTGACATGCCCACCATGCTATCTGCCTGCTGGCGCTATCTGCGCGCCTTTGCCATCGTCTATGCCGCGCTGTATGCCGGCAACGGCCTTGCCGCCCTGCTGCCATTTACCATTCCTGGCAGCATCCTTGGCATGCTGTTGCTGTTTGCCCTGCTGGCGCTGCAGATTATCCCGGTAACGTGGGTGAAACCCGGCTGTCAGCTGTTGATCCGCTACATGGCGCTGCTGTTTGTACCGATCAGCGTTGGCGTGATGGGCTACACCGATATCCTCAGCGCACAGTTTGGCCCGATTGTCGTCTCCTGTATGGTCAGCACCCTGCTGGTGTTGCTGATTGTCGGCCTGAGCGCCGAGCGCCTGCAGCGTCCGAAGGAGTCCGGCCATGAGTGACGCCTGGTGGTCACTGCCGCTTACCGTGGTGGCGTATCTGCTGGCACGCCGTCTGGCAGCCAGAATCAACCTCTCCATCGTCAATCCGCTGCTGGTGGCCATGGCGATCATTATTCCACTGCTGCTGCTGACGCACCTGCCTTACGCGCGCTATTTTGCCGGCAGTGCGCTGCTTAATCAGCTGCTGCAGCCCGCCGTGGTGGCGCTGGCGCTGCCGCTGTATGAGCAGATGCACCAGATTCGCGCGCGCTGGAAAACCATCATTAGCGTCTGCTTTATCGGCAGCATTACCGCCATGGTGTCCGGCACGGCGATCGCGCTGTGGATGGGAGCGACGCCGGAAATCGCGGCCACCATCCTGCCGAAGTCGGTGACCACGCCCATCGCCATGGCAGTATCGGGCTCGCTACACGGTATTCCGGCCATCAGCGCCATTTGCGTGTTGATTGCTGGCGTGCTGGGCGCGGTGTTTGGTCACATGCTGCTAAATCTGTTTAAAGTGCGCAGCAAGTCATCACGCGGGCTGGCGATTGGCAACGCGTCTCATGCGCTCGGCACCGCGCGCGCCGCGGAGATTGACTATCAGGAAGGCGCCTTCAGTTCACTGGCGCTGGTAATCTGCGGCATCATCACCTCGTTACTGGCGCCTTTCATTTTTCCTTTGCTGATGCGCTTACTGGGGTAAAACTTGCGAGAGATCTCGCAAAGTTGAAACAAGCCAATCAGCTTGCATTGTCATAGCGACATGGATCACATATAAACCTTGAGGCGGCGCTTCGCCGCTGACGAGTTAATGAGGCCATAACATCATGCATGCACGATTCACTTCCGCTTTCTCTGCCCTGCCCGCTGCGCTGCAGAGCGCGCTTCAGCCGCTGCTGGACGCCGCTGATTTTCACGGCGTGCTGCGACCGCAGGAGGTGACTCAGCTGCAACAGGCAACCGGTCTGGATGATGATGCGCTGGCACTCGCACTGCTGCCGATTGCCGCCTGTTGTGCCGTGGCACCGGTTTCGCACTTTAACGTGGGCGCTATTGCGCGCGGCATCAGTGGCCACTGGTACTTCGGTGCCAACATGGAGTTTTTACATGCGCCGCTGCAGCAAACGGTCCACGCCGAGCAGAGCGCAGTCACGCATGCCTGGCTGCGGGGCGAAGCACAGCTGGCAACCATTACCGTCAACTACACGCCGTGCGGACACTGCCGCCAGTTTATGAATGAGCTGAATAGCGGTACGGCGATTCGCATCAGCCTGCCGGGCCGCGCGGTCAGCACGCTGGCCGACTATTTACCGGACGCCTTCGGCCCGGCGGATCTCAATATCAGTGAACGGCTGCTGACGCCGGTCGACCACGGTTTCCTGCCGCAGGGCGATGCGCTGCAGCAGGCCGCGATTGATGCCGCCAGCCGCAGCCATGCACCGTACAGCAAGAGTTATAGCGGCGTGGCGTTGCAGAGCCGCAGCGGCCAGATTTACCCCGGGCGCTATGCCGAAAATGCCGCTTTCAACCCGAGCCTGCCGCCATTACAGGCCGCGCTGATTCTGATGAATATGCACAACGAAGCGCTGGAGGAGATTCAGCAGGCAGTGCTGGCAGAAAGCGCCGACGCCACGCTGAGCCAGTTTGATGCCACCCGCACCACCCTCGCCGCGCTCGGCTGCAGCAATTTCTCAGTTACTTTAGTTTCGAAACCAACAGTTTAGTGATCCTTTTACCGCTTTTGTGACCTTCTATTAACAAAAGCTGTACATCTGCAGGAATTTTCATAGGATCGGGCGCCAGAACTTCACAATAAACGGGTCTGGCGTTACCTTCTTGCTGGCGACACGTCAGAAAACACTGCAACCGGAGCAAACACTGCATGGAACTCGAGTACGAAAGTAAACGTCCGCTGTATATTCCTTACGCGGGTCCGATCCTGCTGGAATTTCCGCTGTTGAACAAAGGCAGCGCCTTCTCGCTGGAAGAACGTAACGAATTTAACCTCAATGGCCTGCTGCCAGACGCCGTAGAAACCATCGAAGAGCAGGCCGAGCGCGCCTGGCGTCAGTTCCTGGACTTCAAAAACAATAACGACAAGCACGTCTACCTGCGCAACATCCAGGACACCAACGAAACGCTATTCTATCGCCTGCTGGACAACCACCTGGAAGAGATGATGCCGATCATCTACACCCCAACGGTTGGCGCGGCCTGCGAACACTTCTCAGAAATTTACCGTCGCGCGCGCGGGGTGTTTATCTCCTACAACAACCGCGACCGCATTGAAGACATGCTGCAAAACGCCACCAAGCAGAATGTCAAAGTCATCGTGGTCACCGACGGCGAGCGTATTCTCGGCCTCGGCGACCTGGGCATTGGCGGCATGGGCATTCCTATCGGTAAGCTGTCGCTGTATACCGCGTGTGGTGGCATCAGCCCGGCCTACACCCTGCCGGTGGTGCTGGATGTTGGCACCAATAATCAGCAACTGCTGAACGATCCGCTCTACATGGGCTGGCGTCATCCGCGCATCACTGGCGAAGAGTACGAAGCCTTCGTTGATGAATTCATTCAGGCGGTGAAGCGCCGCTGGCCAAACGTGCTGCTGCAGTTTGAAGATTTCGCGCAGAAAAACGCCATGCCGCTGCTGGAGCGTTACCGCGATGAGATCTGCTGCTTCAATGATGATATTCAGGGCACGGCCGCTGTCACGGTGGGCACGCTGATCGCCGCCAGCCGCGCTGCAGGCAGCCGTCTGTGCGAGCAGAAAGTGGTGTTCCTCGGTGCCGGTTCCGCCGGCTGCGGTATCGCCGAGCAGATCGTCGCACAGATGAAATCCGAAGGCCTCAGCGATGATGAAGCGCGCGCGCGCGTGATGATGGTAGACCGTTTCGGCCTGCTCACTGACAAATTGCCTAACCTGCTCGATTTCCAGAGCAAGCTGGTGCAGAAGAGCGACAATCTGAAAGACTGGGACGTGACCAGCGATTCGATTTCACTGCTCGACGTGGTGCGCAATGCCCGGCCGGATATCCTGATCGGCGTTTCCGGCCAGCCGGGACTGTTCACCGAAGAGATCATTCGCGAGATGCACAAGCACTGCAAACGCCCGATCGTGATGCCGCTCTCGAACCCGACCTCGCGTGTGGAAGCAACTCCGGCAGATATCATCGCCTGGACCGACGGTGACGCGCTGGTCGCCACCGGCAGCCCGTTTGCACCGGTCACCTGGAAAGGCAAAACCTACCCGATTGCCCAGTGCAACAACTCCTATATCTTCCCGGGTATCGGTCTCGGCGTGATCGCTGCCGGTGCCACCCGCGTAACGGATTCGATGCTGATGACCGCCAGCCGCGCGCTGGCTGACTGCTCACCGCTGGTTAACGACGGTGAAGGTCCGGTGCTGCCAGAGATTAAGGACATCCAGGGCGTCTCCAAAGTGATCGCCATGGAAGTGGGCAAAGCGGCGCAGCTGGCGGGCGTGGCGGTGGTCACCTCCGAGGACGTGCTGTCGAAAGCCATCAACAACAACTTCTGGCTGCCGCAGTATCGTCACTACCGCCGTACCTCGATTTAATTGCAGACCGACGCTGCCGCACGCTTCAGGTGCGGCAGCGCTTAAAAAAACGTCAGCCGACCGGCGCGAACTTGCTTAGCCGTGCCGCCTCAAGTAGCCTTGACCCATCTGAATTTTCGTCAACCGAGTGCCCGTGCGCATACTTAAACGCGTTTTCTTTGGTCTGTTTATCATCATCTTACTGGTGATGGCGACCGCGCTCGGCCTCGATCGCTGGATTAGCTGGCGAACCGCGCCGTTTATTTATGAAGATGTCGCTTCGCTGCCGCATCGCCAGGTCGGCGTGGTGTTGGGCACCGCCAAGTATTACCGCACCGGCGTCATCAATCAGTATTACCTGTATCGCATTCAGGGCGCGCTCAACGCTTACAACAGCGGCAAGGTGAATTATCTGCTGCTGAGCGGCGATAATGCGCTGCAGAGCTACAACGAGCCGATGACCATGCGACGCGATTTGATCAAAGCCGGCGTCGATCCCTCGGACATCGTGCTGGATTATGCCGGTTTCCGTACGCTGGATTCGATTGTGCGCACACGCAAAGTCTTCGACACCAACGACTTTATCATCATTACCCAGCGCTTCCACTGCGAACGCGCGCTGTATATCGCCCAGCATCTTGGCATTCAGGCGCAGTGCTACGCCGTGCCGTCGCCCAAAAATATGCTGTCGGTGCGGTTCCGCGAGGTGGGTGCGCGCCTCGGTGCGCTGGCGGATCTCTATCTGATGAAGCGTGAGCCGCGTTTCCTTGGCCCGCTGGTGCCGATTCCGGCGGTGCATGAAGTGCCGGAAGATGCGCAGAGCTACCCGGCGGTCACACCGGAACAGTTGCTTGAGCTGGAAGAGAAGCTGCGGAAATAATCGGCGAGAGGCCAGCAGCCGGATCTGACGTTGGCGAGTTAAGCAGGATCGCGGCGATGCTGCCGGTGCGCATCAATGCGCACCCTACAAAGTACCGGCCATCCCCTGCAAGTCTCACCACTATTCTCAATGTGCAATAAAAACAACAAGGGCCGCGTTGCCGCAGCCCTGATGGTTGACCTTGTTCTCTGCTATTTCTTGCGCGCGTATTTCAGCGAATCAAGCGCCACGGCGAAGATGATGATGCCGCCCTTGATGATGTACTGCCAGTACGGGTTCACGCCGATGTAGGTCAGACCGTAGTTGATGACGGTGAAGATGATCACACCGGTCACCACACCCGCGACGGTACCTACCCCGCCGGCGAACGACACGCCGCCCACCACGCAGGCCGCAATCGCATCCAGCTCATACATAAAGCCGAGGTTGTTGGTGGCGCTGCCGATACGGCCCGCTTCCAGCATCCCGCCGAAGGCATAGAACACGCCGGACAGCGCATACACCAGGATCAGGTTAAGCGGAACGTTAACGCCAGAGACTTTCGCCGCTTCCGGGTTACCGCCGATAGCAAAGATGTTTTTGCCGAAGCGGGTTTTGTTCCACAGGATCCAGACGAACACGATGGCGATAATCGCATAGAAGGTGATGAACGACAGCTTGAAGTCGCCGAAGCGCAGGAAGCCCTGGGCAAACTTCGAGAAGCCAGCGTCAAATCCGGCAATCGGTGAAGCGCCCACGAAGTCGTAGTACAGCGAGTTGATGCCGTAAACGATGATCATGGTGCCCAGCGTGGTGATAAACGGCGTCACCTTCAGGTAAGCGATGATCACGCCGTTAACCAGACCAATCACGCCACCGATGATGCACACGGTCAGAATCACCAGTGGAATCGGCACGGTTTCCAGATGCGGGAACACCTTGTTGGCGTTATCCATCGACTGCAGCAGCGTTGCCGCCACCACCGCCGCCAGACCCACCTGGCGCCCTGCCGACAGGTCGGTGCCCTGGGTCACGATCAGACCGGCTACGCCGAGGGCGATAATAATACGGACCGATGACTGAGTCAGAATGTTACTCAGGTTCATCAGGCTTAAAAAGGTCGGATCCTGGAAAATAATAATCGCCAGCAGTACCAACAGGACAACATAAATGCCGCCCTCTTTTAACCAGGTTAGCGCATTCTTTTTAGTAGTCGCTTTCATGTTAAAGCCCTTGCTTCATTAAAGGTGTAATGACGCTAAACGCAGGATTTCATTCTGCGAGGTCGTTTTAGTATCGACAATGCCCGCTACCTGACCATTACTCATTACCAAAATACGGTCGGTAATGCCCAATAGCTCTGGCATTTCAGAAGAGATAATAATGATGCCCTTTTCTTTTTTCGCCAGCTCCGAGATCAGCTGATAAATCTCGAATTTAGCGCCGACGTCAATACCGCGCGTCGGTTCATCAAGCATCAGTATTTCCGGCTGCGTCAATAACCAGCGACCAATAATGACTTTTTGCTGGTTACCGCCGGAGAGCGATCCAATTTGGGTATGATGGCCGGGCGTTTTCACCCGCATGGCATCAATGACCCATTGGGTATCGCTTTTCATGCGTTTATTATCCAGCAGACCCATACTGGATTTATATTTCTTGATATTAGAAATGAGCGAATTAAAACCAATATCCAGGTAGGCATAAATCCCGGTGGAACGCCGCTCTTCCGTCACCAGCGCAAAACCATGGTTGATGGCTTCGTTGGCGCTGTGGTTATTAATCGCTTTACCGTGCAGTTTAATGGTGCCGCCCGACTTCTCACGGATACCAAATAAGGTTTCCACAATGTCAGTACGCTTGGCGCCCACCAGACCGGCAATCCCGAGAATCTCGCCTTTGTGCAGGTCAAACGAGATATCACGGATCGATGGCTGGCGCAGCGAGGTCAGATTGCGCACCTCAAGAATCACTTCACCCGGCACGTTAGTTTTGTCCGGGAAGCGCTGGTTGAGTGAACGGCCGACCATCATGGCGATGATCTTGTCCATGTCCAGCCCTTCCAGCGGCTGAGTGGCAATCCACTGGCCGTCACGCAGAATGGTGATCTCATCGCACAGCTGGAAAATCTCTTCCATTTTATGCGAAATATAAACAATACCGCAGCCGCGATCTTTCAGCTTACGGATAATGGTAAACAGGTGGTTAACTTCTTTTTCGGTCAGCGATGACGTGGGCTCATCCATAATGACGATTTTCGCGTCATAGGAAAACGCCTTGGCGATTTCAATCATCTGCATTTGCGATACCGAAAGCGTCGCGACTTTATCGCGCGGATCGATATCAATATCTAATTCATCAAAGATCGCTTTGGTATCACGATACATTTTATCCTGATCGACAAACGGACCTTTGCGCGGATAGCGCCCCAGCCACATGTTGTCCATCACGTTGCGCTGCAGCACCAGATTTAATTCCTGATGCACCATTGAAACGCCATTTTCCAGCGCCTCTTTGGAGGATTTGTAATCTATTTCCTCACCCTGAAACAGGATGCTCCCCGTATCCTTTTTATAAATCCCAAACAGGCATTTTAATAAAGTGGATTTACCGGCGCCGTTTTCACCCATTAAGGCATGGACGGAGTGCGGCCGCACTTTTAAATTCACATTATCTAAGGCTTTCACCCCTGGAAATGATTTCGAGACATTCGTCATCTCCAGCAGATATTCTCGCTGTGTGGTCGGATTCTCACTGGCCATAATTTACCTGGCTAAAAAAAGCGTTGGTCAGATGCAATAAGGCGCGGCAGAAAAGCCGCGCCCGGGACGAATTACTTCACAAACTGCGACAGGTTTTCTTTATCAACCGGTACGTACGGTACGCGTACGACTTTGCCATCCATCTTGAAGTTGGTACCTGCGGTTGGCTCTTTGCCATTGGCCAGGTTGTTAGCAATGTCCAGCGTGGCTTTCGCCTGGTTTTCCGCATCGTTCAGCACGGTACCGGCCATCGCACCGGATTTCACCAGCGCCAGCGCTTCTGGCAGGGCGTCAACACCAAACACCGGAATGCTGGTTTTGTTGTGCGCCTTCAGCGCTTCAACCGCACCCATCGCCATCGCATCGTTGTTCGCGATGATCACTTCAATTTTGTTGGCGTTCGGGCCAGACAGCCAGGCATCCACTTTGTCTTTCGCCTGCGCGGTATCCCACATTGCGGTATCCATCGCCAGCTGCTGGGTTTTGATGCCGTCTTTGTTCAGGGTTTCGATAACGTATTTGGTACGCGCTTCAGCGTCCGGATGGCCCGGTTCACCTTTCAGCAGCACGAACTGAATCTGACCGTCTTTGTTCAGATCCCAGGCTGGCGTGGCTTTCCAGTGTTTCTCGATCAGCTCACCCTGCTTGATGCCGGACTCTTTGGAGTCGGTACCGACATAGTAAGCTTTGTCGTAGCTGGCCAGCACTTTCGCGTTAGGCTCTTTGTTGAAGAACACCACCGGCACGTCGTTCGCGCGCGCTTTGTCGATTACCACTGCCGCAGCAGCCGGATCCACCAGGTTGATGGCCAGCGCTTTCACGCCTTTCGCCATCAGCACGTCAATCTGGTCGTTCTGTTTGGATTGGTCGTTCTGTGAGTCGTTCATCAGCAGCTGAATGCCGCCTACACTTTTCGCCTCTTTTTCGATGTCCTTGCGCACCATCGACATGAAGTTGTCGTCATATTTATAAATTGTCACGCCAATGCGGGTATCGGCGGCGTGCGCAGTTGCACCAAACATCATGCTGGCAACCAGTGCTGTGAGCGTGAAAACCTTCTTATTCATGGTATCTCCGGTTTTTTTATGCAGGGTATTTCATCGCGCCGTATTGCCTGCGGGCAGACAGCGCAGTCGGTTGAAACGCTATTTTTTATGGGGCAGGCGCTGCTACCAAGCCGGACCACCATCGCTATCCTGACTTCCCTGTAGGTAAACGCTTCCTGAAGTGTGTTGTGAACCATTTCAATCGGCTACTGAAACCAGACCGGGGAAGGAAAGCCCGGCGTTACATAATGTTTCAGTCCGGTAAGACGCTGCCATCATAGTGAGCGCCATGTTAATTAACTGTGAATACAATCACAGATTGGAAACGGTTACACGGCGCTATCGCCTGAATTAGTGACCGACTCCACAATTTGCCGCTGCGCCACCGAATGGCGCCGCACCAGCGTAGGCATGAAGCAGTGCGCGGCGTGCGGATCGAGCGTGCCTGCTGCGCCCTGCAGGGCCAGCTCAGTCGCCAGTTTCGCCATAGAAACAATGGGATAGCGCACCGTGGTTAGTTGCGGGTCGGTGTAACGGGAAATGGGGATGTCATCGAAGCCGATGACAGAGAAATGCTGCGGCACCTGAATACCGTTATCTTTCAGCGCGGTGAGCGCACCGGCCGCCATGCCATCGTTATAGGAGAACACCGCAGTGAGGTGCAGATTGCGCCCCAGCAGTTCCACCATCGCGGCTTCACCGCCCTGCATGTCCGGCTCGGCATGCGCAATCCAGCCCTCCGGCGGACGGATGCCCTGCTCCGCCAGCGCCTGCAGCCAGCCGTCGCGGCGCTGCGCCACGTCCTCAATCGGATGGCTGGAGCTGAGGTAACCAATGCGCTGATGGCCCTGCTGTAACAGCATGCGCGTCGCTACCTGCGCACCAGTGACATTATCAAGGCAGACGCAGCGGTGCTCGTATCCCGGAATAGTACGATTAATCAGTACCATACCGGGAACCTGGTCCATAAACCGGGCCAGCTCCGCGTCTGTAAGCGTTTTCGCGTGCACCACCAGCGCGTTGCAGCGCTGGCGGATCAGCACCTCAATGGCATGGCGCTCTTTCTCTTCCTGATGCCAGGAATTGCTGATGAGCACGTGCTTGTGCATGCGCTGCGCCACGGTATCCACCGCTTTAACCAGCGCACCAAAGAAGGGATCGGAAACGTCCATGACCACCACGCCGATGGTATCACTCACCTGAGTAGCCAGCGCCTGCGCGTTGGCATTCGGCCGGTAGCCGAGCGATTCAACCGCCTGCAGCACGGCTTCGCGGGTATCAGAGGTGACTGCACTGCTGTTATTGAGCACCCGCGACACGGTGGCAACGGAAACCCCGGCCTGACGGGCGACATCACGAATCGTTATCATGCAGTTGTTCCACAGAGGAGAAAATGCGCGACTGGCGCGTAACGGCGCTATTCTGTCAGGGCATCGGAAACAGCTGCGTGAATTACGTCACACGGATGAAAACGGTTACATACAATTATGCAACCTTTGTGATGAACATCATTATCTGCCGGCGGACGCGTTATCCGCTTTTCCGGCGGCGAGCTGCGTCAGCCGGCGCCAGAGCCACTCCATCGGTCCCTGCGGGAAGACGCGCAGCCACAGCACGGAGAACAGAATATTGACCAGCCAGATAGCCGGTACAAAAGCCAGTAGTTGCAGGCGGTCAAATTTGAGGAACAGATCGAAGCGGTAGAACAGCGTGGTGCAGATTAGCGTCTGCAGCAGATAATTGCTCAGCGCCATGCGGCCGACGCACTGAATGGCGTAACTGAACCGCGTGGCGGCGATGGCCGGCCAGTAACCGAGACAGAGCGCAGCGTAGCCAAGGCTGATAAACGGACTGGCGAGATCGCGTGGCACCTGCAGGAAAAAGCCGCTCCAGCGAAATTCCCACTGTAGCAACCACTGTGCCAGCACGCCGGGTATGGCAATCAGCCAGCCGATGGTCAGTAACAGCGCCGCCGCGCGTCGGTAGTGTTGCAGACTAAACTGGCCGCTCAGCCAGCCGCTGCGCATCAGCGCGGCACCGATCAGCATCAGCCCGGCCAGCTGCCAGCCATACTGCGAAGCCAGCGCCATCAGGCCGGATGACAGGTGTTCGAGGCGATTCTGCACCGCTTCCCAGCCGCCGACCAGTTTCCAGTAGCTCTCATACTCCAGATCTGCCGCGCCCGGCAGCCATGAGCGCGTCGGCTGCGGACTGGAGATGACGCCAAACACCAGCAGCACGGCACAGCCCACCAGATAGAGCAGCACCCCGGTGTGTAATAGCGCCCGCTCCGACGGCACGTCACGCAGCATGCGCCAGACAATCAACCCAATCAGGCCATAATCCAGCAGGATGTCGCCTTCCCACAGAAACACCGCGTGGATGAACCCGATGAAGACCAGCAGCGTTAAGCGTGAGGAGATCCAGCGGCTACCGCGCGGCACCTGCAGTGCCAGCCCGGCACCAAATAGCAGCGCAAACAGCGTCAGGAATTTTAGCTGCGCCAGGCCATCCATGATTGCCCAGGTCCAGGCATCAGAAACGGAGGCTTCACCCTGCCAGGCCGGATTGAGATAGGCCGCCGAGGGCAGACCAAAGCCGACGATATTCAGCAGCAATATGCCGAGAATGGCGCAACCACGAATGAAATCCAGCGCGAGATAGCGTTGCATCGAGTGCCCTGACGGTGAGAGGAACACGGGCGACAACGACGCCGCCCGCGCTGCTTAGCTGTGGCGTACCGCGCGCAGGAACTCCTGACGCGTGTTCTGGCTCGATTTGAACAATCCGCCGAGTGAAGTGGTGGTGGTCGCGCTGGTCGCATCTTTGACGCCGCGCGCTTTCACGCAATAGTGCACCGCATCGATCGACACCGCCACGTTATTGGTGCCCAGCAGGGTTTGCAGCGCCACCAGCACCTGCTGGGTCAAACGCTCCTGCACCTGCGGACGCTGGGCGAAGAACTGTACGATACGGTTGATCTTCGACAGGCCAATTACCTTATCTTTAGGGATATAGGCCACGGTGGCTTTGCCGTCGATGATCACGAAGTGGTGTTCACAGGTGCTGGTCAGGGTGATATCACGCACGGTGACCATTTCGTCCACCTTCATCTTGTTTTCGATGACGGTGATTTTCGGGAAGTTAGCGTAATCCAGACCTGAAAAGATTTCGTCGACGTACATCTTGGCGATGCGGTGCGGCGTCTCCATCAGGCTGTCGTCTTCCAGGTCCAGATTCAGCAGCTGCATAATCTGGGTCATGTGGCCGGCGATCTCACGCTTGCGTGACGCGTCGTCCATGTCGCGCACCGGGGCGCGTAATGGCGTTTCCAGGCCACGCGCCAGCAGTGCTTCGTGAACCAGGGCGGCTTCCTGACTTAAGGTGCTCATCGTACTCTTCTCCGGCAGGTGATGCGCCCGCAGGTCTGCGCCTGCGGGGGAAATTCTGAGCGCGTATTGTGAAACACAACGCGCGCTTAATCCAGCAATCAATCCGATTGGAAATGAAAGCGTTTCAGGTGGGCGATCGCCGCATCACCAGCGCCCCCGCCAGCAGCAACCCGCCTCCGGCCACCCACAGCGCCGGATCGAGCCGGTGCCACAGCAGGCTGGAAATCCAGGACAGCAGCGGCCCACCGAGCTGTCCGATGGCATAACCGGTCGTGAGCAGGCCGGCGAGATAGCGCGCGTGGTGCGGCGCCAGCTCCCGGCTGTACTGCAGCGACAGCTGCACCACGCAGAGAAAGCCGCCGCCAATCAGCAGCGCCGCCAGCAACAGACCGTTGATGCCCGGCAGTACGATGGCGGCGATCACGCCCAGCGCCTGCGCCCACAGCACCAGCGCCAGCCGCCGATGGCTGCTACCCCAGTGGCGCGTCACGATCCCCAGCACGATGCCGATCACCGCCGCCCCGCCAAACACCGGCCAGACAAACTGCGCAAAAGCGCTATCAGGGAAGCGCGCCGCCGCCATTTGCGACAGGAAGGTGGCGGGCAGAATATAGCCAAAGCCGGCGAGGCTGTAGCTGAGGATCAGGCGCTTCAGATTACGCGTCAGTAGCAGCGGCTCGGCGGCCTGTTGCGGGCGATGCAGCTGTCCGCTGCGCGGCAGGAAGCGCGCAATCGCGGCAATCAGCAGCAGCGCCAGCACACCGTACGCCGCCCAGGCAAACGCCGCGCTCACGCCGCTGGCGTGCAGCAGTACCGCCAGCATACCGCTGATGAAGATGCCGGTGCCGGGACCGGCAAACACCGCTGCCGACAGACCCGGCCGGCCGTGATGCAGCAGTTGCTCATTGCTCCATGCTGCCACCAGCCCCATTGCCCAGCCGCTGGCGACGCCGATCAGGAAACGCACCACCGCATGCAGCCACGGCCCGCTGATACAGGCGGACAGCAACGTCAGCGCGACGGCACCCCAGACGCCCAGCTGCAGCCGCCACTCCACGCGCCGCTGCGCGCGCATCGCGTCAAACGATCCGGCCAGATAACCGAGATAGTTCAGCGCCGCGACCAGGCTGGCGCTGGCGAGCGTGAGCTGACCGTCGTGAATCATCAGCGGCACCTGCGGGGTAAACGCAAATCGCCCAATCCCCATTGCAACCACTAAACTTAAAAACGCGCTAAGCGCGACTCGCCACGCCATTCTGACTCCGGATCGATTGGATTATCACTTGTCAGCAGCATGCATGACGTTTAGACTCACGAAAAGTGAATAATATTAACCAAGTTGTTTACGAGAAGAGAATATGGATTTAGTACAGCTCCGCATGTTCTGTTCCGTGGCCGAAACCGGCTCACTGGCGCGCGCCGCCGAAATGCTGCATCGCGTGCCGTCTAATCTCACCACGCGACTGCGACAGCTGGAAGAAGAAATCGGCGTCGATCTGTTTATTCGTGAGAAGCAGCGCATTCGTTTGTCGCCGATGGGCCACAATTTCCTCAATTATGCGCAGCGTATTCTGGCGTTGAGCGACGAGGCGCTGAACATGGCGCGCGCCGGTGAACCCGGTGGTAACTTTGCCTTCGGTTCGATGGAGAGCACCGCCGCCACTCGCCTGCCGGGATTGCTGGCCGCCTACCATCAGCGCTTCCCCAACGTCGCGCTGTCGCTGGTGACCGGCACCTCAGGCGATATCATCGATAAAGTGCGCGCCGGCACGCTGGCGGCGGCGCTGGTGGACGGTCCGGCTAGTCATGACGATCTGAATGGCTGCATCGCCTTTCGTGAAGAGATGGTGCTGATCACCAGCCTCGAACACGCGCCGATTCACAGCGCCCGCGATACGCAGGGCGATACGCTGTTTGCCTTTGGCAACAGCTGCTCGTACCGCACCCGGCTGGAGTCCTGGTATCGCGACAGCCAGAGCGCACCGCACAGCGTTATGGAGATTCAGTCTTATCACGCCATGGTCGCCTGCGTAGCCGGCGGCGGCGGCGTGGCGATGATTCCCGCCTCGGTGCTGGCGCAGATGCCAGCCCGCGCGCGCGTGCAGCAGCACAGCCTGCCGCCGACCTGGCGCGACACGGCCACCTGGCTGATGTGGCGCCGCGACGCCTTTACGCCCAACGTTGAGGCGCTGAAGTATCTGATTATTGAAATGTTTGATGACCGCCCGCTCAACGATGAACTGCTGCATCCGCTGCAGGCCGCTGAGTAAGCGTTATTTTTTATCCAATCACGACATCACAGGAAGAGGGATTGCATGAACATGATTAAAACCCGCGCGGCCGTGGCCTGGGCTGCTGGCGAACCGCTGAAGATTGAAGAAGTGGATCTGATGCCGCCACAGAAAGGGGAAGTGCTGGTGCGTATCGTTGCCACCGGCGTGTGCCATACCGATGCTTACACCCTGTCAGGTAAAGATCCGGAAGGCGTATTCCCGGCGATCCTCGGTCACGAAGGTGGCGGCGTGGTTGAAGCGGTGGGCGAAGGCGTTACCAGCGTAGCGGTCGGCGATCACGTGATCCCGCTGTACACGCCAGAGTGCGGCAAGTGTAAATTCTGTCTCTCCGGCAAAACCAACCTGTGTCAGGCAATCCGCACCACACAGGGCAAAGGGCTGATGCCCGACGGCACCACCCGCTTCTTTAAAGACGGCAAGCCGATCTTCCATTACATGGGCACCTCGACCTTCTCTGAGTACACCGTTGTACCGGAAATCTCCCTGGCGAAAATCAGCAAAGAAGCGCCGCTGGAAGAAGTGTGCCTGCTCGGCTGTGGCGTGACCACCGGCATGGGCGCGGTGATGAATACCGCCAAAGTGAAAGAAGGCGACACCGTGGCGATTTTCGGCCTCGGCGGCATTGGCCTGTCGGCGATCATTGGGGCGAAAATGGCGAAGGCCGGTCGCATCATCGGTATTGATATCAACACCAGCAAGTTTGACCTGGCGCGCAAACTGGGCGCAACCGACCTGGTTAATCCGAAAGATTTTGCTAAGCCAATTCAGGAAGTTATCGTCGAGATGACCGACGGCGGCGTGGACTTCTCGTTTGAGTGTATCGGTAACGTCAACGTGATGCGTTCCGCGCTGGAGTGCTGCCATAAAGGCTGGGGCGAATCAGTGATTATCGGCGTTGCCGGTGCCGGCGAAGAGATTTCTACCCGGCCGTTCCAGCTGGTTACCGGTCGCGTATGGCGCGGGTCGGCGTTTGGCGGCGTGAAAGGACGCACTCAGCTGCCGGGCATCGTGCAGGATTACCTCGACGGTAAGTTTGCGCTGAATGATTTCATCACTCACACCATGCCGCTGGAAGAGATCAACGAGGCATTTGAGCTGATGCATGAAGGCAAATCGATCCGTTCCGTGGTGCATTTTAATAAATAAGCAGGAGGCGACATGGCATCCACTCTGGAGCTGCTGGAAGAACACCGTATTTTTGGCGGCTGGCAGCAGCGCTGGCGTCATCAGTCCGTCGTGCTCAACTGCCCGATGACGTTCAGCATCTTTCTGCCACCGCCGCGCGACGACGCGCCACCGCCGGTGGTATGGTTTCTCGCCGGGCTGACCTGCAATGATGAGAACTTCACCACCAAAGCCGGTGCGCAGCGCGTGGCGGCCGAACTCGGTCTGGTGCTGATTATGCCGGACACCAGCCCGCGCGGCGATGCAGTGGCCAATGACAGCGGGTACGATCTGGGCCAGGGTGCCGGGTTTTATCTCAACGCCACGCAGCAACCGTGGGCGGCACATTATCGTATGTTCGATTATCTCAGCGAGGAGCTGCCGGCACTGGTGGCGGATAACTTCAAGCTGAGCGATCGCCAGTCGGTAATGGGACATTCGATGGGCGGCCACGGCGCGCTGGTGCTGGCGCTGCGCCTCGGCGGGCGCTATGCGTCGGCGTCCGCGTTTGCGCCAATCGTCAATCCGACCGAAGTGCCGTGGGGACAGAAAGCCTTTGCCGCCTATCTGGGCGACGATCGCCAGACGTGGCGCGAGTGGGATAGCTGCCTGCTGATGCAGAACGCTGAACATCGCCTGCCGGTACTGATCGATCAGGGCGATAGCGATCAGTTCCTCGCCGATCAGCTACGCCCGGAGCGGCTGGAAGCGGTGGCGCGCGAGCAGAACTTCCCGCTGGAGCTGCGTATCCAGCCGGGTTATGACCACAGCTACTTCTTTATCGCCAGCTTCGTGGAGGACCATCTGCGGTTCCACGCGCAGCATTTACTGGCGTAATGCACTTCTCTGCCCCTCTGATGCTGAGGGGCAGAACGTGTCTGGCGTCAGGCCAGTGATTCCGCCACCAGCCCATCAATCATTACCTGAGGCATGCCCTGTGAGCAGTGCTCAATGCGACCGCGCACGCCATACACCTGCGCCAGCGTCTCCGGCGTAATCACCTGCGACGGCACACCGTCGGCCAGTAATTGCCCCTGCTTCAGCATCAGCGCGTGATCGGCATGACGCAGCGCGATGTTAATGTCATGCACCACCACCACCGTCACCATGTTGCGCAACCGGGTTTCGCGCCGCACCAAATCCATCACATGGAACTGATAATTCAAATCCAGCGCGCTGAGCGGTTCATCCAGCAGCAGCAGTTCCGGACGGCGAATCAGCGACTGCGCCAGCCCGACCAGCTGCTTCTGGCCACCGGACAGCTGATCGAGGTAGCGCATCGCCAGATGGGCAATGCCCAGCTGCTCCAGCAGGTGCATGATTTCCGCTTCACTGGCGGCGCTGTGTAATCCACCGGAGGCACGCTGCGCCACGATGATCGACTCCAGCACGTGCAGATGCACACCGGCTGGCAGCGTCTGCGGCAGATAGACCACGCGCTGCGCGCGCCGGGCAAACGGCTGGCTCATCAGCTCTTCACCGTTGAGCCACAGCTCGCCCTGCCCTTTGCTCAGACCGGCCAGCGCGCGCAGCAGCGTCGATTTGCCGCAGCCGTTGGGCCCCAGCAGCACGGTGATTTTGCCGCGTGGCAGCTGCGTGACATTGAGATCGTCGATGACGTTCCGCTTCGGGTAACCGGCGTAAAAGTGGCTGACTCGTAAGCCCTGCTCCATCACACTGTCCCCCGATGCCGCAGAATAATGCTGAGAAAGAACGGCACGCCCACCAGCGAGGTGACGATGCCGACCGGAATGATGACGCCGGGAATGAGGTTTTTCGAGGCCACCGATGCCAGCGACAGCACCAGCGCGCCGGTCAGCGCACTGGCTGGCAGATAGTAGCGGTGATCTTCACCAAACATCATGCGCGCAATGTGCGGCGCGACCAGGCCAATAAAGCCGATCGGGCCGACGAATGCCACCGCCAGCGCCGAGAGAATGCTGATGCGCAGCAGCGTCGCCAGCCGCAGCCGCCGCACGTCAATGCCGAAACTCACCGCGCGATCTTCACCAAGGCGCAGCGCCGTGAGTTTCCAGCTGCTGAGCATCGAGAACGGCAGCAGGATGGCAAAGGCGGCGCTCAACACGCCCAGTTTTTCCCATGAGGCACGCGCCAGACTGCCCATGGTCCAGAACACCAGGCCCTGCAGCGTATCTTCGCTGGCGATGAACTGCATCATCGAAACCAGGGCGTTAAAGGTGAACACCAGCGCGATGCCAAACAGCACCACGCCGGAGGTTGAGACTTTGGTCCAGCGCGTGATGCCATCCAGCATCAGCGCGGCAAACAAGGCGAAGACAAAGGCATTTGCTGAAATCAACCACTGGTCCGGCACGCCGGGAATACCGATGCCAAGAATGATCGCCAGCGCGGCACCAAACGCCGCTGCCGACGAGACGCCGAGCGTAAACGGGCTGGCCAGCGGGTTATTGAGGATGGTCTGCATTTCAGCACCGGCGAGGCCGAGTGAGAAGCCGACCACCACCGCCATCAGCGCATACGGCAGACGGATGTCCCAGACGATCACGCGCGTGCCGGCGTCCACCGCTGCGGGATGGAGCAGCGTTTGCCACAGCGTATTGAGCGTCAGGCCGGCCGGGCCAAGGGTGAAATCGAGGATAACTGAAGCGAGGATCGCCAGCACCAGCACACCAATCAGCAGCAGTCGCTGACGCAGAACCTGACGATAACGGGTCAGGGTATCGGCTTCGGTGCCATGTTCCGCCACCAGCGCGGAGTCCGTACTACGCATTGTTCTACCTGTTTCCTGTCGCCTTATAACGGCTGCCACAATAGAGCAGGTGATAATAATTATCAATGCTGTCTCTGTAACAAAGCCCGAATGGTTTGCGCCAGGTTTGCATAGCGTAATAGTTCGCAAAAAAACGCGGCCGTGGCCGCGTTGTCAGGTATTACTGCCTGTTTGCCAGCGCAATAAATTGCGCCGCTACAGAGGGTTGCACCGATTTGTAGCGGCACGATGCATCGCGCAAAACCGCGTCCAGGCCGCGTTGTCATGCATTACTGCCTGTTTGCCAGCGCAATAAATTGCGCCGCTACAGAGGGTTGCACCGATTTGTAGCGGCGCGATTCATCGCGCAAGACCGCGTCCAGGCCGCGTTGTCAGGTATTACTGCCTGTTTGCCAGCGCAATAAATTGCGCCGCTACAGAGGGTTGCACCGGTTTGTAGCGGCGCGATTCATCGCGCAAAAACGCCTCCCGGCCGCGTTGTCAGGCATTACTGCCTGTTTGCCAGCGCAATAAATTGCGCCGCTACAGAGGGTTGCACCGATTTGTAGCGGCGCGATTCATCGCGCAAAAACGCCTCCAGGCCGCGTTGTCAGGCATTACAGCCTGTTTGCCAGCGCAATAAATTGCGCCGCTACAGAAGGTTACACCGATTTGTAGCGGCGCGATTCATCGCGCAAAAACGCCTCCCGGCCGCGTTGTCATGCATTACTGCCTGTTTGCCAGCGCAATAAATTGCGCCGCTACAGAGGGTTGCACCGGTTTGTAGCGGCGCGATTCATCGCGCAAAAACGCCTCCAGGCAGCGTTGTCAGGCATTACTGCTTAAAGGAGGGGAATTCCATCTCGCTGTATTTTACGAAGCGGGTGCCGCGCGTCAGCTTATAACCCAGCCAGATCACCAGGAACAGCGGAATGCCGATATAGGTTGCGGCTACGCCGTACCAGTCGATGCGATCGGCGAGGAATGCCTGATAATTCTGCCCCAGCGTAATGATCAGACACAGCGCGAACGCAAACATCGGACCCAGCGGGAAGAAGCCGGAGCGGTAAGGCAGATCGGCCAGATTCAGCCCCTGCGCCACATAGCCGCGGCGGAAGCGATAATGGCTGATAGCAATGCCGAGCCAGGCGATAAAGCCGGTCATCCCTGACGTATTCAGCAGCCACAGGTACACTTCCTGATTGCCAAATTTCGAAGTCAGGAAGCACAGCGCTGCCACCACCGTGGTCGCCAGCAGGGCATTGCGCGGTACGCCGCCTTTCGACAGTTTTGCAAAAATGCGCGGTGCCTTGCCTTCCTGCGCCAGGTTAAACAGCATACGCGTTGAGGCGTACATGCCGGAGTTACCCGCCGACAGCACCGCCGTCAGGATCACCGCGTTCATCACCGCCGCCGCGGACAGCAGACCGGCATTCTGGAACACCAGCGTGAACGGGCTGACGCTGATATCGGTGACATCGTTATGCAGCAGTTGCGGATCGGTATACGGCAGAATCAGGCTGATGATCAGGATCGCGAACACATAGAACAGCAGGATGCGCCAGAACACCTGGCGTACCGCGCGCGGGATATTCTTCGCCGGGTCTTCTGATTCACCGGCGGCAATCCCGATCAGTTCGGTGCCCTGGAAAGAGAAGCCGACAATCATCGCCACGCCAATCATCGCCGCAAACCCGCCGGCAAACGGCGCATCTCCCACCGTCCAGTTGTGCCAGCCTGCATTTTCTGCGCCGCGCAGGATGCCGGTAATCATCAGCACACCGACCACAATAAAGATGATGACGGTGGCGACTTTGATCAGCGAGAACCAGTATTCCGCCTCGCCGAAGCCTTTGACCGAAATGTAGTTGAGCAGGAACATCAGACCGAGGAACAGCGCGCTCCAGATCCAGCCTGGCGTGTCCGGGAACCAGTAGTTCATCACCAGCTGTGAGGCAACGAGGTCAACGGCGATGGTCACCGCCCAGTTGTACCAGTAGTTCCAGCCCAGCGCGAAGCCAAAGCCCTCTTCGACATATTTGGCGCCGTAGGTGGCAAAGGAACCGGAGACCGGCATAAACGCCGCCAGTTCGCCGAGGCTGGTCATCAGGAAGTAGACCATCAGGCCGATCAGCGCGTAGGAGAGTAGCGCACCGCCAGGACCCGCCTGAGAGATAGTGGCACCCGAGGCGACAAACAGGCCGGTGCCGATAGAACCGCCAATGGCGATCATGGTGAGATGGCGCGCTTTTAATTCACGGCGCAGCCCAGGTTGTTGTGTTGTTTTTGAGTCATTATGCATGTGTAAACGCTATGCTGGATAAAAATAAGGCGCGATTGTAGCAGCAAAGCCTGCACTGTATAGCATTCGCCTCGGGTTATTAGTTACCTTCATAATCGGCCGGGAATTATTAGCCACAGCACAGGGCAGACTGCGGCTATTCCCGGCAATAGGCGAGGAAGCGGCTCAGCGCTTTCGACAGATGTTTCTGCCGGTGATGGATGCGATACAGGGTGCGCGTCAGGCGCGGCAGGGGCACCGGCACTTCCTTCAGCGTGCCCGCCTCAAGCAGATCGGCAATCACCCGGCGCGATAAGCAGCTGATGCCCATGCCGTGGCGCACCGCGTGTTTAATCGCCTCCGAGTTGCCTAACTCCATCCCCAGCTGAAACTGCGGCAGGTGTGACAGCAGCAGGTAATCGACAATCTCACGCGTACCGGAACCGCGCTCGCGCAGGATCCACGGCGCAGCGGCCAGCGTCTCCAGCGTCACCGGCTGCTGTAACAGCGGCGCATCCGGCGCGGCGAACACCACCAGTTCATCTTCCAGCCACGGTTCGCTGATGATATCCGGCTCATGGCACGGCCCTTCAATCAGGCCAATGTCGACGCGAAAATCGGCCACCGCATTGATGGCGTCCTGGCTGTTGCCGACGCTCAGCTCCAGCGGCAGCGTGGGAAAATCGCGGCGATACGCGGCGATCATCCCCGGCAGCAGATAGTTGCCGATGGTGCTGCTGGCAAACAGGCGAATCGCTCCGTTGTCTTCTTTAAACAGCTGTTCGATCTCAATCGCCTGCTCCAGCAGCCCGACCGCACGCGGATAGAGCAGCCGGCCGTGCTCGTTGAGCACCAGCCGTTTGCCGACGCGGTCAAACAGCTGTACACCGAGCTGACTTTCCAGATCGGCCAGGGCCGCGCTGACCGCCGACTGCGACAGCGCCAGCACCTGCGAGGCCTGAGTAGTTGAGCCGCTTTTCAGCACCTCGGTAAACACTTCAATCTGACGCAGCGTAATGTGCATGCGTGCTCCTTACATGGCGTACCGCTTCACCAGATAGATCACCACCGCCAGCCAGATCAGCAGCATCAGAATCAGGCCGCTCCAGCTGACGATCTTTTTGCCGCGCGCCCGCTGCACCTCGGCGCGTTCGGCGCTGCTGATGCGCACGTCGCGCGGCAGCAGACGCAGCAGGATCATCACGCCAAGCGGGATGATAATCGCGTCATCCAGCAGGCCAATAATCGGGATGAAGTCCGGAATCAGATCGATGGGGCTGAGCGCATAAGCGACGATGCCAAACGCCAGCAGCTTAAACCACCACGGCGTACGCGGATCGCGACAGGCAAACCACAGCGTCAGCACGTCCCGTTTGATGAGCTTCGCCCAGCGGCGCAAGCGCATGAACATTGTTGCCCTTCCTTATCACTTATTCCGGTTGATTATAAATATATTATCAATTTCACTTTTAAGCCAGCCAGGCGCACGCTAAAGCCTCACTGAGGAGAAGCGTATTATGGCTGAACTAAGCGTCAACAAAACCCCTTTTCATGTTCATCGCTGGCTGCCGGGACTGCTGCTGACCGCCGCCATCGCCGCAGGCGCCGCGTGGCTGGCCAGTCAGCCGTGGCTGGCGGGCGCGGGATTCGGCGCGCTGACGCTGGCCATCATTATCGGCATCGTGCTGGGTAATAGCCTGTATCCCCGCGTTGCGACACCGTGTGACAGTGGGGTGATGCTGGCCAAACAGCGACTGCTGCGACTCGGCATCATTCTTTACGGCTTCCGCATCACCGTGCAGCAGATCGCCGATGTCGGCGTCAGCGGCGTGCTGATTGATGTGCTGGTGCTGAGCTCAACCTTTCTGATCACCTGCCTGATCGGGATCCGTTTACTGAAAATGGATCGCGAAACCGTGTGGCTGATTGGTGCCGGCAGCAGCATCTGCGGTGCGGCAGCGGTGCTGGCAAGTGAACCGGTGATCAAAGCCGCACCGTCGAAAGTGGCGGTCGCGGTGGCCACCGTGGTGCTGTTTGGCACCGTCGGCATTGTGCTGTACCCGTTTATCTGGACGCTGCTGCCGCAGGTCAGCGCGCAGCACTTTGGCGTCTTTACCGGCTCGACGCTGCACGAAGTGGCGCAGGTGGTGGCGGCTGGCCATGCGATGGGCGCGGAAACGGAGAACACGGCGGTGATCGCCAAGATGCTGCGGGTGATGATGCTGGCACCGTTTCTGCTGATCCTCGGCAGCTGGCTGCAGCGCCAGCGCAGCCACCAGCGTCAGGCACAGCAGCCGATCCGCTTTCCGTGGTTTGCCCTGCTGTTTATTGTGGTGGCGCTGTTTAACTCGCTGCATCTGCTGCCACCGCCGGTGGTAGCGGGACTGAATCAGCTGGCGAATCTGCTGCTGGCGATGGCGATGGCGGCGCTGGGCTTAACCACCCGTTTCGGCGCGCTGAAGCAGGCGGGCGTCAAACCGCTGCTGCTTGGTCTGCTGATGTTTATCTGGCTGATTCTCGGCGGCGGCGCACTGAATGTGCTGGTGCAACATTTCATGGCGTAAGCGCATCCGCTATCATGGGCGTTTTGCATCAGCAATCGCCCATTCAGGAGAGCGGCATGAAATATATCGGCGCACACGTAAGCGCATCCGGCGGCGTAGACCAGGCAGTGATCCGGGCCCATGAAATCGAAGCCACAGCCTTTGCGCTGTTCACTAAAAATCAGCGCCAGTGGAAAGCCGCGCCGCTCTCTGCGCAGGTGATCGACGCCTTTAAAACCGCCTGCGATCAATACAACTTCAGCGCCGCGCAAATCCTGCCGCACGACAGCTATCTGATTAACCTCGGCCACCCGGTGATGGACGCGCTGGAGAAATCGCGCGAGGCGTTTATCGATGAGATGCAGCGCGCCGAACAGCTTGGTCTGACGCTGCTCAACTTCCATCCCGGCAGCCACCTGCAGCAGATTGATGAAGATGCCTGCCTGAAGCGCATCGCCGAGTCGATCAACATTGCGCTGGATAAAACCCACAACGTGGTAGCGGTGATTGAGAATACCGCCGGTCAGGGCAGCAACCTCGGTTTCCGCTTTGAACACCTCGCGGCGATTATTGACCACGTCGAGGATAAATCGCGCGTCGGCGTGTGCATCGACACCTGCCACGCCTTCGCTGGCGGATATGATTTACGCAGCGAAGCTGCCTGTGAAGCCACCTTTGCCGAGTTTGAGCGCGTGGTGGGCTTTCAGTATCTGCGCGGTATGCACCTGAACGATGCCAAAAGCACGCTCGGCAGCCGCGTGGATCGCCATCACAGCCTTGGCGAGGGCAACATTGGCAAGACCGCGTTTAGCTGGCTGATGAAGGATGCGCGTTTTGACGGTATCCCGATGATTCTCGAAACCATCAATCCGGATATCTGGAAGGATGAAATTGCCTGGCTGAAGGCCGAGCAGCAGGCGTAACGGGTTTCACCGGGGCCTGTCGCCAATAACAAAGGGAGCCGCGGCTCCCTTTGTTGTTCCTGGCTGCCGTTACGCGGCTTTGACCAGTTCCTCTTCCGGACGTTTCAGAATCGCATAGCCCAGACCCGCAATCAGCGTACCAATCACAATCGCCAGCAGGTAACCCAGTACCGGCGTAATGGCGCCTGGAATCAGCAGGACGAACAGCCCGCCGTGCGGCGCCATCAGTTTGGCACCCATCGCCATGGAGATCGCACCGGTCACTGCGCCACCCACGATACAGCATGGCAACACGCGCATCGGATCACGCGCCGCAAACGGAATGGCACCTTCGGAGATAAAGCACAGGCCGAGTACCAGCGCGGCTTTACCGCCCTCCTGCTGACCTTTATTGAACTTACGACGCGCTACCAGCGTTGCCAGCCCCATCGCCAGCGGTGGCACCATACCGGCCGCCATGATTGCGGCCATCGGCGCGTAGGTTTGCGAACTCAACAGACCAACACCAAAGGCGTAAGCCACTTTGTTCACCGGACCGCCCATGTCGGTACACATCATGCCGCCCAGAATCGCGCCCAGCAGGACCGCGTTAGCGGTGCCCATGTTCGCCAGCCAGCTGGTCAGGCCGCTCATGATGCCGGCAACCGGTTTGCCTACCACGTAAATCATCAGCAGGCCGGTAATCAGACTGGCCACCAGCGGAATGATCAGAATCGGCTTCAGCGCTTCCATACTTTGCGGCAGCTTCACTTTGCTGCTCAGCAGTTTCGCGGCGTAACCGGCGATGAAACCGGCGATGATGCCGCCAAGGAAACCGGCGTTGATGCTGGTGGCGATCATGCCGCCAATCAGACCCGGCGTCAGGCCCGGACGGTCAGCAATCGAGAAGGCGATAAAGCCCGCCAGCACCGGCACCATCAGCGCAAAGGCGCTGCCGCCACCGATCTGCATCAGCGCCGCGGCTAAGGTGCCCTGCTCTTTGAACGCGGTAATCCCAAAGGCGAATGACAGCGCAATGCTCAGACCGCCGGCGACCACCATCGGCAGCATATAAGATACGCCAGTCAGCAGATGCCGATAGGCACCGGCTTTCTCTTTGCTGTCGCTCTGGCTGGCTGCCGCCTGGTTGCCGGAAGGCTGCCAGACTTTGGCTTCCGCCTGCGCTTTATCCAGCTCCTGTGCGGTTTTCTTCAGCGCCAGACTGGTGGAGGTGCGGTACATCGGCTTGCCGGCAAATTTCGCCAGGTCAACGTCGATATCCGCCGCAACGATCACCAGATCGGCCGCCGCCACTTCTTCCGGGGTGATCGGGTTGCCGGCGCCGACTGAGCCGCGGGTTTCCACTTTTACCCACCAGCCGCGTTTGCTGGCTTCCGCCTCAATCGCCTCGGCTGCCATGAAGGTATGCGCCACGCCGGTCGGACAGGCAGTGACGGCCACAATACGTTTCTGCCCGGCGCTCTGCGCCGGTGCACTTGTCGCCGGTGTCGCCGGGGTTGCCGCAGCCGGCTGCCACGGTTGCGCCGCATCTTTAGCCAGCGCCAGTGCCGCCTGCGGATCGCGCAGCGCCTGCTGCACATCCACGAGGGCAACGGACTTGCCGGCGAGCTGCGCGTTGTCGGTAATCTGCTGGCCAATCACCAGCACCAGTTCGGCATCCGCGGCGCTGTCGACCAGCGTCAGTCCTGCCTGCCCTGCCGCCGCCTGTAGACGTTCCGAGGCTAAATGGCCTGATGCCAGGCCGAGTGAAGAATCTTTTATCAGCAGCGTTTTCATTATCGCTCTCCTGCTGTTAGTTAACGGGTTGTAAGTCGACGCGCGCCATCATCGCGGCCAACTGGGTACGATCGGTCACGCCGACGTTGCTCTGGCTGACGGCCATGGCCGCCACCGCCGTCGCCAGACGCAGCGTGTGTTCACTGGATTCCCGCATCAGCAGGCCATAAATCAGGCCGCCAACCATCGAATCTCCGGCGCCTGCGGTGCTGACCACTTCACACGCAGGCGGTTTGGCGATCCATTCGCCAGAGGCATTGACCCACAGCGCGCCTTCCGCACCGAGGGAGATCACCACGTGGGCAATGCCCTGCTCGCGCAGCTGGTGCGCGGCGTCAATCACATCCTGCAGCGTCGGCAGCTTGCGGCCAGCCCAGATCTCCAGCTCGCGGCGATTGGGTTTTACCAGCCACGGTGCCGCTTTCAGACCGGCCACCAGCGCTTCACGGCTGCTGTCAAAAATGATGCATGGGCAGTGGGTGCGCAGATCGCTCATCCATTTGGTGAACGCGTCCGGCGCAACGCCCGCTGGCAGGCTGCCGCTGACGCACACCATATCGAACTGGCCCAGCCAGGTCAGCGAGTCGGCGGTGAAGCGGTCCCAGTCCTGTGGCGTGACGTCAAAGCCCGAGAAATTGAGGTCGGTGACGTCGCCGTCTTTTTCCGTCAGCTTAACGTTAATGCGGGTACGGCCCTGCACCACCTGAAAACGGTTAGCGATGCCGAGTTCGCTGAACAGCTGCTGAAAGCCGTCCTGATTCTCTTTACCGAGGAAGCCGCCGACGGTGACGTCGATGCCGAGATCTTTCAGCACTTTGGCGACATTGATGCCTTTACCCGCAGCGTGCAGCCCGGTGGTTTTGACCAGGTTAACTTCGCCGCGCTCGATCTCCGGCGTGTAGCCGACCAGATCGTACGCCGGATTCAGGGTGATAGTGGCAACGCGACGACTCATGCTGCCCCCTCGCCCAGACCGCTATTAATGGCTTCTTCGATAGCGTGCAGTGCCTGCTGCGCATCGTCACCGCTGGCGGTGAAGCGCAGACGATGGCCTTTCTTCACGCCCAGCGCGACCACCTTCATCAGGCTGCGCCCGTTAGCCGGCTTACCGCTGCCGTCGAGATTGGTCACGGTGATATCGCTGTTGAACTGCTTGATCACGCTCACCAGCGCGGTGCCCGGACGCGCATGCAGACCGTGCTCGTTGCGGATGGTGAATTCCGCGGTTAAGACGTCCGCAGCTTCATCAACTTCGCTGGTCAGCAGCGCGAGAATGCCTGCCGCGTCCGCCTTCAGCAGGCGTTCAGCCTGCTTGTTCAGCAGCAGATTGCTGAGGTAACCCAGCACCTCAAGCGGGCGCTGATCGGTGGCGGCGACCGTCAGCAGCAGCGCTACCGGTTCGCCCTGAGGCGTCAGCGGCGTCGCGCTGCGGCTCACTGCCACCGCGCTGTTGAGGTTGCCGTGCGTGCTGTCGCTCAGCCAGATGCCCTGACCGAGGCTGAGCGGCGCGTGCGAGACAACGTCCGCGACAAAGCTGGCGTCAACGGCACCGGCCGCCTGCAGACGACCGGCGTTCAGCGCCTGCAGCGTCATCAGATCGCTGGCGGCCACGTCAGTGGCGATCAGCGACGTATCGAACTGGAATTCAGCGGCCTGCTTTTCACCCATCAGCAGCGCGCGCAGCTCTTCAGCAGAGGCAGATTTCAGCTGCTCCGCGATGCTGTCATCGCTTAATACGTGGGTCAGCTGGCGCAGCAGCGCGAGGTGCTCGTCAGATTTGGCGGCAATGCCGATGGCGACGTACGCCGTCTGGCCATCGCCCCAGTCCACGCCCTGCGGGAACTGATAAACCTGCACGCCGGTTTTCAGCACCAGATCGCGGGTATCGGTGGTGCCGTGCGGAATGGCAATGCCGTTGCCGAGAAAGGTGGTGGTTTGCTGTTCGCGCGCCAGCATGCCGTCGACGTAGCCTTCGGCCACATTTCCGGCCGCAGTAAGCGCAGCGGCAACCTGACGAATGGCCTGTTCTTTATCGGACGCGCTGGCGCCGGTGTGAATGGCCTGAACTTCGAGCTGGAACATATTTCTCCTCGCTTGCTGAAAGTGAATCGTTTCAGCCTGATGGCGAAAAAATACGCTGTGCGACACGGACTTAGCCGGGAGGACAACGCTGAAACGTTTCAGGGAATATGGTACAGCACCCGATTACAGGCAAGAAAATGCGCAATCGGCGTAGCAGATTTTTGATGCTCCGCACACTTCGCGGCGGATTTAGGATTTTTCACAGCGGGCGCGCTGACGCGTTGCTGTAACGCGGCACCTGCGACGAGCGTGCTGTTCAGCTCGCGTCAGCTTAAACTCAGGGCGCGGTATCGGCTTCCAGCTGCAACAGGTAGATCATGGCGTCGGCGCGGCTGCTGCCGCACATCTCCACCTGTGGCTGTAAACCGGCACACACCGCCGGACGCAGCGGCGAACCAAAGATCTTGCAGCGCTGCTGTTCGTCGAGCTGAACGCAGCGGGTATTGGCCGGTTTGCCGTCAGGCATACCGGGAATGGGGGAAGAGATGGAGGGGGCTGTGCAGCAGGCACCGCACTGGTCTCGACATAACATCATGCGCTCCTGCAAAGATTAGCGGCCGACAATAGCAGTCTGCACCGCGGAATTCCATGCGCGACCAACAATTTTCACCGGCCTCACTTGCCTGTTTTTCACCGCGCGAGTAAGTTGGCGCGCATCTACCTGGTTATAGCGAGTCAAGCATTATGCCAAAGGCAAACGAAATCAAAAAAGGAATGGCCGTCACCTGGAACGGTAAACTGTTGCTGGTGAAGGATATCGATGTCCAGAGCCCAAGCGCGCGCGGTGCCGCCACGCTGTACAAGATGCGTTTCACCGATGTACGCACCGGCCTGAAAGTTGAAGAGCGCTTCAAGGGTGACGACATTATTGATGCCATCCAGCTCAGCCGACGCGCGGTGACCTTCTCATACATCGACGGCGACGAATACGTGTTTATGGATGACGAAGATTACACGCCGTACAGCTTTAAAAAAGATCAGATCGAAGAAGAGCTGCTTTTTATTCCGGAAGGCGGCATTCCCGGTATCCAGGTGCTCACCATGGATGGTCAGGTGCTGGCGCTGGAACTGCCGCAGACGGTAGACATGGAGATTGTTGATACCTCACCTGGCATCAAAGGGGCATCCGCCAGTGCGCGCACCAAACCGGCGGGCATGAGCACCGGGCTGTCGATTCAGGTGCCGGAGTACCTGAGCAATGGCGATCGCATCCGTATCCATATTGCCGAGCGTCGTTATATGGGACGCGCCGATTAAGCGCACGATTTTCTCCGGCGGCGGTTGATTGTTATAGTATAACAACAGCCTGCGCGCCGGATGCGGTTGTCCGGCGCGGCTATTTTAACGGAGTAAATCATGACGCGCGTGAACCTGATTACCGGTTTTCTCGGTAGCGGTAAAACCACCACCCTGTTACATCTGCTGGCGCACAAACCGGCCAATGAAAAGTGGGCCATTCTGGTCAACGAGTTTGGCGAGATCGGCATTGACGGCGCCCTGCTCGCCGACCGCGGCGCCACGCTGAAAGAGATCCCCGGCGGCTGCATGTGCTGTGTTAACGGCCTGCCGCTGCAGGTTGGGCTGAATATGCTGCTGAAGCAGACCCAGCCGGACCGCCTGATTATCGAACCTACCGGTCTTGGCCATCCCAAACAGTTACTGAATATGCTGCGCGCGGCGGTCTATCAGCCGTGGATCCGCGTGGACGCCACGCTGACGCTGCTCGATCCGCGTCAGTTAGCCGATACGCGCGTCACGGAGAATGAAAACTTTCGCGACCAGCTGATCGCCGCAGACATCATCATCGCCAACAAGAGCGACAAGTGGGATGCGGAAGATCGCCAGCGGCTGGCGAGCTGGCAGCAGCAGCATTTGGGCGACCGTCAACTGGTGGAAGCCAGCTGGGGCAACATTGATCCGGCGTTGCTGAGTCAGCCGGCATTGGCGGATCGTGCGGTACCCGATGCCGCGCATCATCATCATTCGCCACGCCCGCAGGGGCTGGCGGCGCTGAAACTGGAAGGCGAAGCGCGCTGGCGTCGTGCGTTAAATGAAGGTCAGGGCTATGCTTCCTGTGGCTGGATTTTCGATGGTGACACGGTGTTCGATACTATTCCGGCTTTAGAGTGGGCGCGGCTTGCGCCGGTGGATCGCGTGAAAGGCGTGCTGCGTACCGCTGACGGTCTGGTCAGCATTAACCGTCAGGGTGAAGACCTGTTCATCGAAACGCGCCCGGTCACGCCGCCGGATAGCCGTATCGAATTGATCCACCATCAGGCCACCGACTGGAACGCCTTGCAGACTGCCCTGTTGAAGATTCGTTTAAATTAGCTGCGGTAGGTTTGCCCGTTATTTTTTTTCCTTTTGAGTTACTTTTATGCGCACTTCTCGTTTGATTACCATCCTGCTGCTGAATGCGCTGGGTGTGATGCTATTTATGTCGTGGTATCTGCCGCCGGAGCACGGGTTCTGGTTCGCTCTCGACAAAGGCATCTTTTTTGGCTTTAACGACCAGATGGTCGACCATCACGGCTTTGCGCTGCTGGTGGCGATCACCAATTTCCGCGGTTTTGATGCGGTGTCGCTGCTGGCGATGGGCCTGCTCTATCTGTGGTTCTGGCGCCGCGAAACGCCGCAGGGCCGACGTCGTATGCTGGCGATTGGTATCACCATGCTGCTGACGGCGGTGATTCTTAACCAGCTGGGCCATCTGCTGCCGGTTAAGCATGCCAGCCCGACGCTGTTCTTTGATAACGTGCATCGCGTCAGCGAACTGACCGGCATTCCGGCAAAAGATGCGTCCCGAGACAGCTTCCCCGGCGACCACGGCATGATGCTGATTATCTTCGCCTGCTTTATGTGGCGCTATTTCGGCTTCCGCGCCTTCCTGATGGGCCTGCTGATTGTGGTGGTCTTTTCCCTGCCGCGCGTGATGGCGGGTGCGCATTGGTTTACCGATATTGCGGTCGGTTCGCTGTCGGTGGTGCTGGTGGGCCTGAGCTGGTGGTTATTAACACCGGCCAGCGACAAACTGGTGAACTGGCTCTATCGTTCGCTGCCCGGAAAATATAAACCCCAGTCGTAATTGTTTAGCGCGGGCGATTATTCCCTGTTTTTAAGATCGCCTGCGCTTATTTAATCCTGCAATAAATTATTAGCGGCCTAAGCGTTTTCTGATAAAAGAAAAACCTATGCGTCAAATCGTCTGACAATGGCGTTATTCCTGGCCTGTCCAGTCAGAACCCTCTTAAAATCTCCCTTAGCGCCAGAATTAGCCGCTGTTCCTGCGGTTAATTGACGCTTAAATCGCTACCAGTTGTTGATAAAGTAACCGTTGTGTTACAGATTGATTTCACATCAAAAAAACCTATAAAAATTTATATAAAAGCACTCGCCACGCGGTCTGTAATCGGTTAACCTCAACTCCGATTACTACCGTGCAGCATAAAATTCGGTACCTTAAGCAACAAAAATGTGTGCATTAACACATTTTAGTAATTAAGGAATTGTCTTAGAGGGTCGCACTTATTAATCTCAACCCGTTTTGTCATCTGGCTGGCGACATTCTGTCGTAAGGACATCGAAGGAAAACACGTACAATGGTCAAGTCTCAACCAATTCTGAGATACCTCAGGCGGATTATTCCCGCAGTAGCATTAGCAACCCTCTTATCGGCATGTAGCAGTACCCATAACGGTCAGAACGCGAATAACGAGAATCATGAAGTTAACAACCAGAATGGTTTTTTACTTCAGGCGTCTCAGGACGAATTTGAACAAATGGTGCAGAACGTGGACGTTAAGTCCCGCATCATGGAGCAGTACAGTGACTGGAAAGGTGTGCGTTATCGCTTAGGCGGCGACACCAAACGCGGCATTGACTGTTCTGCTTTTGTTCAGCGCACCTTTCGCGAACAGTTTGGTTTAGAGCTGCCGCGTTCCACATCGGAACAGCAGGACAGCGGTAAAGAGATTTCACGCAGTAAACTGCGTCCGGGTGATTTAGTGCTGTTCCGCGCCGGCTCCACCGGTCGCCATGTCGGCATCTATCTCGGCAACGACAATTTTGTACACGCGTCTACCAGCAGCGGCGTGATGATTTCCAGCCTTAACGACAGTTACTGGAAAAACCGCTACCGCGAAGCGCGTCGGGTACTGGCAAAAAACCCCAGTTAACCCCCTTCCTTCCTGATGTTCTCAGCCAGAGAATCTGAAAACGCTGCCCCGGCAGCGTTTTTTTTCGTCTGCGGTTGCTTAAGCCAAATCCGTGGCGGAAAAAGTAATTGTGAATCAAAAATATAACGAGACTTTTCGCGCAGCCTCGTTATATTCTCGTTGCCTTGAACCAGCACAGTTGTATGCGTTTTTATAATAAAAAGGGCAAGATCAGGGGAACCAACTCCATGCCACTGTCGGGGACGTTAAATCGTCATGCCAGCTACTCGCGGCGCATCGCCTGGAGTAGCGTAATTATTGGGGTCGCGTTTTTTATCCTGTTTGTCACCGTCCTGCTCACGCTGACCTGGCAAAAACGCGTCCAGCAACACCAGCAGCTGCTGGCTCACAGCCGTGACGATCTGCAACAGGTGATGTCAACCCTGGTCGAGAGCCTTTATCCACTGCAGCAATACACTCAGCTCAGCTGCAACAGCGTCAACCGTGAGCTGACCTCTCGCGCCGCCTTTGCCGGCAACATTCGCGCGATATTACTGGTACGCGACGGCAACGCTTACTGCTCTTCGGCCACCGGCGCATTTCTGCTGGCCGCCAGCGCCATTTCACCCGATTCAGAGCTGGAGCGCGACCGTGACGTCCGCCTGCTGCCCGGCACACCGCTGCAGCCCGCCAAACCAGCGCTGGCGCTGTGGCTGAAAAGTCCGGGAGCGAGCGAAACCGGCATCCTCGCCACCATGAACCTCAGCATGACGCCTTACCAGCTGCTGGCCTCTTACCATCCCGAAATCACGCGCATGGCGCTGGTGGCAGGCGACAGCGCGCTGCTCAGCGGCACCAGCCAGGTGGTGCGCAGCCGCGATTTGCCGCCCGCCCTCACCGACCTGACGCTTGATGACGGCAGCATGCGCTTTGTGCTTTACGGCAGCACGCTGGCCTCACGCGATTACACGCTGGCGTTGCTGACCGGCCTGCTGCTGGCGCTGCTGGTTGCCGCAATCAGCTGGCTGCTGCTGTCGCTGCATCAGCGACCGGGACGTGAAATCCTGCTTGGCATCCGGCGCGGTCAGTTTCACGTTGAGTATCAGCCGCTGGTAACGGCACACAACGGCAAACCCTATGGCGTTGAAGCGCTGCTGCGCTGGACTCACCCGGTTGAAGGCATGATCCCCCCTGATGTATTTATCAGCCACGCCGAAGCGCAAAACCTGATTATTCCTCTGACCCAACATCTGTTCAGCCTGGTAGCGCGCGACGCGCGTTTTCTCTGTCAGCAACTGCCGCGCGGCACCCGTCTCAGTCTGAATATGTCACCGCAGCATCTGGCATCGGCCAGTTTTCGCCGCGACGTGCAGGCGTGGATCGCCAGTATGCCCGCCGATCATTTTAACTATGTATTTGAAATCACCGAGCGCACCATGGTGCGGGAGAAGAACGCCGGCGAAATCTTCGCCTGGCTGCATGAACACAATTTCAAGATTGCCATCGATGATTTCGGCACTGGCCATAGCGCGCTGATCTACCTGGAAAAATATCCGTTCGACTACCTGAAAATCGATCGCGGCTTTGTGCAGAGTATCGGCACCGAAACCGTAACCTCGCCGGTGCTTGACACCGTGTTGCTGCTGGCAAAGAAACTCAACCTGAAAACCGTGGCGGAAGGGGTGGAAACCGGCGACCAGGCGGCCTGGCTGGTTAACCGGGGCGTCACGCATCTGCAGGGGTATCTGTTTAGCCGCCCGCTGCGCCCGGAAAAGCTGATCAGCTACTATCAGAGCCAGGCCAGTTTGGGTTAACGTCACGTACCGCGCATGAAACTGCTACCATACAGTGCGGATTACCACAGGAGAGCGCCCCACTTATGCTGCTTCGTCTTGCCACAGCACTACTGATGTGCAGCGCCATTGCGCCGGTGCACGCGGTCACTATCCATGAAAGCTATGCCTTTGCGAAGCTGGGCGAACCGAAATACGCGGTCAACTTCAGCCATTATGATTACGCCAATCCGGCGGCGCCAAAAGGCGGCAAGATCACCCTCGCCGTGGTGGGTACTTACGACAACTTCAACCGCTATGCGTCGCGCGGCAACCCCGGTATCGGCACTGACACGCTGTACGACGGCCTGTTTACCACCTCAGACGATGAGCCCGGCAGCTACTATCCGCTGATCGCCGAATCAGCACGCTATCCCAGCGATTATCACTGGATGGAAGTGTCGATCAATCCACACGCGCAGTTTCAGGACGGTACGCCGATCACCGCGCAGGATGTTGCCTTCACCTTCGGCAAATTCATGACCGAAGGCGTGCCGCAGTTTCGCGTGGCGTTTCGTGGCGTGCAGGTGAAAGCGCTGAACCGGCTGACGGTGCGCATTGAGATGCCCAAACCAGATAAAGACCTGGTGCTGAGCTGGATCACGCTGCCGGTACTGCCGGAAAAATTCTGGCAGAACAAAAAATTCAATGAGCCGCTTGGCTATCCGCCGCTCGCCAGCGGGCCTTACCGCGTCACTTCGTACAAATCCGGCCAGTTCATTCAATATAGTCGGGTGAAGAACTACTGGGCGGCCGATCTGCCGGTGAACCGCGGTCGCTTTAATTTTGATACCCTGCGCTACGACTACTATCTTGATGACAACGTGGCTTTTGAAGCGTTTAAGGCCGGTGCCTATGACCTGCGCGAGGAGAGTTCGGCGAAGAAATGGGCCACACAATATCGCGGGCGCAACTTCACCAGCCAAGCCATTGTGAAAGCCACCACGCCGAATGACGTCGCCACCGACACGCGCTGGCTGGCGTTCAATAACGAGAAAGCACTGTTTGCCGACCGCCGCGTGCGCGAGGCGCTGACGCTGGCGTTTGATTTTGAGTGGATGAACAAAGCGCTGTTCTACGGCGCTTACAAGCGGACCGACAGCTACTTCCAGAACACCGCTTACGCCGCCAAAGGCTATCCAGACGCCGATCAGCTGGTCCTGCTCGCGCCCTACAAGGCGCAGCTGCCTGCCGAGGTATTCAACAACGCCTACGCGCCGCCGCACTCTGACGGCAGCGGCTTTGACCGCAACAATCTGCTTCGGGCGATGGCGCTGCTGAAGCAGGCCGGCTGGCAGATCAAAAATCAGCAGTTAGTAAACGTGAAAACCGGCCAGCCGTTTCAGTTTGAACTGTTGCTGCGCAGCGGTTCTCTGAACGACTGGGCGCTGCCGTTCCAGCACAGCCTGGCACGGCTTGGCATTACGATGACGCTGCGCCAGGTGGACAGTTCGCAATATCTGCGCCGGCTGCGCGAAGGCGATTACGACATGATTCCGTCGCTTTATCAGGCGATGCCGTGGCCCTCCACCAGCCTGCAGTATGTCTGGCAGTCGGATTACATCAGCTCATCGTGGAACACCGCGCGGGTAAAAGATCCGCTGGTCGACCATTTCGTGCAGCAGATCGTGGCGCATCAGGGCGATGAGAAAGCGCTGCTGCCGCTCGGTCAGGCGCTGGATCGCCTGCTGCTGTGGAACGCCTACATGATTCCGATGTGGTACAACGCCGAACAGCGGCTGGCCTGGTGGGACAAGTTTTCCCATCCGCAGATTAAACCGGCGTTTGCCACCGGGCTGGAAAACTGGTGGTACGATGTGAACAAAGCCGGTCGTTTACCGGCCGATCGACGCTGAGGAGAGCGGTTTGGGTGCTTATTTCCTGCGCAGGCTGTTGCTGATTATTCCCACGCTGTGGGCCATCATCACCCTGAATTTCTTTATCGTACAGATTGCGCCGGGCGGTCCGGTCGATCAGGCGCTGGCCAACATCCAGTTTGGTCCTAGCACCGGTCTGCCTGGCGGCGGCGGCAGTGACAGCGGCGCGCGCGGTGCGCTGGTGCGCGACAATCCCGGCGACAGCCAGTACCGCGGCGCGCGCGGGCTGGATCCGGAAGTGGTGGCAGAAATAACCCATCGCTACGGCTTCGATAAGCCACTGCTGCAGCGCTATGGCGAAATGCTGTGGAATTACCTGCGTTTTGACTTTGGCGACAGCCTGTTTCGTAACGCCTCGGTGCTGCAGCTGATTAAAGAGAGCCTGCCGGTGTCGATCAGCCTCGGGTTGTGGAGCACGCTGATCATCTATCTGGTGTCGATTCCGCTGGGCATCAAAAAAGCGGTGCGCAACGGCAGTGCGTTTGATATCTGGAGCAGCATCTTTATTATCATCGGCTACTCTATTCCGGCGTTTTTGTTTGCCATCATGCTGATTGTGCTGTTTGCCGGCGGCAGCTATCTCGACTGGTTTCCGCTCCGCGGCCTCACTTCGCCGCAGTTTGACACGCTGCCGTGGTACAGCAAAATCAGCGATTACCTGTGGCATATCACCCTGCCGGTGCTGGCTACGGTAATTGGCGGCTTTGCCACCCTGACCATGCTGACGAAAAATTCGTTCCTTGATGAGGTGCGCAAACAGTACGTCGTCACGGCGCGCGCCAAGGGCCTGGATGAGAAGCGCATCCTGTACGGCCACGTGTTTCGCAACGCCATGCTGCTGGTGATCGCCGGGTTTCCCGCCACCTTTATCAGTATGTTTTTCACCAGCTCGGTGCTGATTGAGGTGATGTTCTCACTCAACGGCATGGGGCTGCTCGGCTATGATGCCACCATTCAGCGCGACTATCCGGTGATGTTCGGCACGCTGTATATCTTTACGCTGATTGGCCTGCTGATGAATATTCTCAGTGATCTGACCTATACGCTGGTCGATCCACGCATTGATTTTGAGGGCCGCTGATGCGTTTATCTCCCGTTAACCAGCAGCGCTGGCAGCGCTTTCGTCACAACCGGCGCGGCTACTGGTCGCTGTGGCTGTTTCTGCTCATCTTTGTGCTGTCGCTGGGCGCGGAATTATTAGCCAATGACAAACCGCTGCTGGTGCATTACCAGCAGCGCTGGTACGCACCGCTGCTGTTTAACTACAGCGAGAGTGATTTTGGCGGCCAGTTTGCCACGCCGGCGGATTATCAGGATCCGTGGCTGAAACAACGTATTGACCAGCAGGGCTGGGCGCTGTGGGCTCCCATCCGCTTCAGCGACAGCACCATTCATTTCGCCACCGACGTGCCCTTCCCGTCACCGCCGTCCGCGCAAAACTGGCTGGGTACCGATGCTAACGGTGGCGATGTACTGGCGCGTCTGCTGTACGGCACGCGCATCTCGCTGCTGTTCGGCTTGCTGTTAACGCTGTTCTCCAGCGTGATTGGCATTGTGGTGGGTGCCCTGCAGGGCTACTTTGGCGGCCGCGTTGACCTCATCGGCCAGCGATTGATTGAAGTGTGGTCCGGCATGCCGACGCTGTTCATGCTGATTCTGCTCTCCAGCGTGATTCAGCCCAATTTCTGGTGGCTGTTACTGCTGACAGTGATCTTCGGCTGGATGAGCCTGGTGAGCGTCGTGCGCGCCGAGTTCCTGCGCACGCGCAACTTTGACTATATCCGCGCCGCACGCGCGCTGGGCGTGAGCGATAGCCGCATCATGCTGCGCCACATGTTGCCCAACGCCATGGTCGCCACGCTCACCTTTCTGCCGTTTATCCTGTGCGGTTCGATCACCACGTTGACCTCACTGGATTTTCTCGGCTTCGGCCTGCCGGTGGGCTCGCCGTCGCTGGGCGAACTGCTGCTGCAGGGAAAAAACAATTTACAGGCACCGTGGCTTGGCCTTTCCGGCTTCTTCGCCCTCGCCCTGCTGCTGTCGCTGCTGATTTTTATCGGCGAAGCGGTACGCGATGCCTTTGATCCGAGCCGGGGGCGCTAAATGAATTTGTTAACAGTGAATCATCTGGCGGTGGCGTTCGGGCCGCGCCGCGTGGTGGAAGATATCTCGCTGCGCATCGACGCCGGCGAAACGCTGGCGCTGGTGGGCGAATCGGGATCGGGCAAGAGCGTGACGGCGCTGTCGATTATGCGTCTGCTGCCGCAGCCGCCGGTGAGTTATCCGCAGGGCGAGATCCTGTTTGACGGGCGCGATGTGTTACAGGCCAGCGAACGTGAGATGCGCGGGCTGCGCGGCAACCAGATGGCGATGATTTTTCAGGAGCCGATGGTGTCACTCAATCCGCTGCACAGCGTGGAAAAGCAGCTGTATGAAGTGCTGTCGCTGCACCGTGGCATGCGGCGTGAAGCGGCGCGCGCTGAGATTCTCAGCTGCCTCGATCGCGTAGGCATTCGCCGGGCCGCGACGCGCCTGCAGGATTTTCCGCACCAGCTGTCCGGCGGCGAGCGCCAGCGCGTGATGATCGCCATGGCCTTGCTGACGCAGCCCAAACTGCTGATTGCCGATGAGCCTACTACGGCGCTGGACGTCACGGTGCAGGCACAGATTTTACAGCTGCTGCGCGAACTGCAGCGCGAACTGAACATGGGCATGCTGTTCATTACCCACAACCTGAACATTGTGCGTCAGCTGGCCCATAGCGTGACGGTGATGCGCAACGGGCGCGAGGTGGAACACAACCGCTGTGACGCACTATTTCGCCAGCCACAGCAGCCTTATACCCGCGAGCTGCTGGCCGCCGAGCCGGACGGCGCACCGGTACCGCTGATCGACGCGCCGCCGCTGTTGCAGGTGAATAATTTGCAGGTGGGTTTCCCGATTCGCCGTGGACTGCTGAAGCGCACCGTGGCGGAAAAAACCGCGCTACACAATCTCAGTTTTACCCTGCGGCGCGGCGAGAGCCTCGGGTTAGTCGGCGAATCCGGGTCTGGCAAAAGCACCACCGGCCTGGCGCTGCTGCGCCTGATTGCTGCGCGCGGCGAGATCTGGTTCGACGGCCAGCCGCTGCATCAGCTGAGCGCGAAGCAGCTACTGCCGCTACGCCAGCGCATTCAGGTGGTGTTTCAGGATCCCAACTCTTCACTCAATCCGCGCATGACGGTACAGCAGGTGATTGCCGAAGGGCTGGCGGTGCACCAGCCGCAGCTCAGCGCTGCCGAACAGGAAGCCAGAGTCATTGCGGTGATGGAAGAGGTTGGCCTGGAGGCAGCGAGCCGCAGTCGCTACCCGGCGGAATTCTCTGGCGGTCAGCGCCAGCGTATCGCCATCGCCCGCGCGCTGATCCTGCAGCCGCAGCTAATCGTGCTGGATGAACCCACCTCGTCGCTGGACCGCTCGGTGCAAAAGCAGATCCTCACCCTGCTGCGCCGTTTACAGCAGCAGCATCAGCTGGCGTATCTGTTTATCAGTCACGATTTGCAGGTGGTGCGCGCGCTGTGTCATCAGCTGGTGGTGTTGCGCCAGGGTGAAGTGGTGGAACAGGGTGAATGCGAAGCGCTGTTCAACGCGCCTGCAGCAGAGTATACGCGTCAGCTGCTGGCCTCCGCGCAGGGCGAGATCGGGCCTCAGTGACCGTCAAAGGTTTCGGCGATCGCCACGCCCTGATTTTTCAGACAGCAGTTAGTGGCGCTCTCGTCGCCGCGCTGAATCAGCAAACACGGCTGCCCTTCACATTCGGCAATTTTGCACTCGACCTGAATCTGCGCCAGCGTTTCCTGTAGCTGCTGCAGGATCTCCAGCGCCGGATGGCCATCATGGCTCAGCAGGCGCAGCGCGACCAGATCCCCGTCATGCGCGCCGTTCGCTGCTTCCTGGCGTTCAATGGCGCCGGCATGTTCCAGCGACCAGCGGTATAGTTGTGGTAAACGATGCACAACCGAGAGTTGCAGCATAGTGTTTCGGTTCCCAGAGACAGTAACGTTATTCACAACGGACGGCTTCATCGCGGTGAATCCCCACCTGGCAAGCTCAGCATACGGACGTCAAGGATAGCCTTCTCGTTTTAAGCACAAAGCGTGATGCAACTTTATTATTTGCGAGCTTTCTCGCATTTATGCCTATGTTTACCGCGTTACGCGGCGCTTAACAATCATTTTAGACGCAATGTCGTTACTTTTTTATCAATTAATTTTCACAATATGGAAACATTAAGCAGAGCGAGAGCGCGGAGAGGGGCAAATCAGGAGGTGAAATAACAGCGGGCTAAGGATCGACCCGCCGCCATCACGCGGTGTGGCGCGGACGGGCGGCGTAGCTGAACAGTACGATTGAGACGGTAGCGCACAGCGCGATGGTGGCGACCATCGGCCAGGCGCTGTTGACGCTGACCAGCGACAGTAGCGCGCCAACCAGCGCACCGACGCCAAAGCGCAGCGTACCGGCCAGCGAGGATGCGGTGCCGGCCATATGGGGAAATTCGTCAAGGATCACCGCCATCGCATTGGAGGAGACGGTCGATACGCAGCCAATAAACATTGCCACGCCAAACACCAGCGGCAGGAAACCGAGGTTGAGCGCGCTGACAATCAGCAGCCAGATGCCCATGGCAAACTGAATCAGCAGACCGAGGCGGAACATCGCCAGGGGTCCGAAACGGCGCACCGCGCGGCTGTTAATCAGCGTCATGACAAACAGAAACACCACGTTGAGGCCAAAGTAGTAGCCGAAATTCTGCGGCGACACATGGTTCACTTCAATGTAAACAAACGGCCCGGCATTAAGAAAGGTAAACAGCCCGGCAAACGAGAAGCCGCTTGCCAGCATATAGCTGAAGGCGCGTTTGTGCCGCACCAGCGCGACAAAATTGCTCAGCGTGGTGCGCAGGTGAAAACGCTGCCGCTGCTCGGGCTTAAGCGTTTCGCGGATCTGCGTTACCACCAGCACGGTGGTGATCAGCGCCGCCAGCGCCAGCGTCCAGAAGATGGCGTGCCAGTTCCACAACAGCAGCAGCCAGCCGCCGATGATTGGTGCCAGCAGCGGCGCAATAGTGGTGATCAGCATGACAAACGACATCATGCGCGAGAAATCTTCTTTCGAATAACTGTCGCGCATCAGGGCGTTAATCACCACGCTGGCCGCGGCGGCGGAGAGCCCGTGCAGGAAACGCATCAGAATCAGCTGGTCAATGGATTGCGACAGCGCACAGGCTGCCGCCGCGCAGGCAAAAATCAGCGTGCCAAGCACAATCACCGGTTTACGTCCGTAGCTGTCCGCCAGTGGGCCATACACCAGCTGACCAATGGCGAAGCCGAGGATGTAGAGATTCAGCGTCATCTGTACGCTGCCGGCCGACACCGCGAATTCACGAGCGATTTGCGGCATTGCCGGCAGATACATATCAATGGAGAGCGGCATCAGCATGGCCAGCAATCCCAGAATCACCACTAATCCCACCGGTGAATTTTTTTCCTTACGCACGCTGTCTCCCGCTATTTGCGCTGTTTCAGTTCGTCCGGCAGGCCGATGCTGTTGATTTCCGCCTCGGTCAGTTCACGGTATTCGCCTTCACCGAGCTCCTCATCCAGCACAATCTCACCGATGCTTTCGCGATGCAGCGCCGTGACGTGGTTGCCCATCGCCGCAAACATACGTTTCACCTGGTGATAGCGCCCTTCACTGAGGGTGAGGCGCGCGGCTTTCTCATCGAGGATTTCCAGCTGCGCCGGTTTGGTCAGATCTTTCTCGTTGTGCAGCTGAATGCCGGCAGCAAATTTTTCGATCAGCCCCGCGTCAAGCGGCTGCTCCAGTTCCACCAGATAGGTTTTCTGCAGGTGATGGCGCGGAGAAGTAATGCGATGCGACCACTGACCATCATCGGTCAGCAGCACCAGCCCGGTGGTATCAATATCCAGCCGCCCTGCCGCGTGCAGTTTGAACGCCGCCGGCTCCTCAATGAAATAGAGAATGGTGGGATGATCAGGATCGTCGGTGGAGCAGACATAGCCCTGTGGTTTATTCAGCATGAAATAGCGCGGGCCCTGCTGCACCGTCAGCGGATTGCCGTCGTACTCTACGGCATCGTCCGGCAGGACTTTATAAGCGGTGTCGCGCACCACTTCGCCATTGATGGTGATCTTTCTGCCACGTATTTCACGGCCGGCGATGGCACGGCTAACTTCCAGTTGCTGAGATATGAATTTGTCGAGTCGCATGAATTCGCTTTTTTGCCTGTTACTGCGGAGGGGAACTGAAACGGCGTTTGCCCGGTAAATCATTTACAGCGTAGCGCGGCGGCCACGGCATAATTGAGAGCAGGGTTAACCGTTGAAAAAGTGTGGGCAGTATAGCCTGAACCTTCGCCTGCTAATAGTGCCGATCCTGCGTTTCAGCCACTTTCATGGCATAATGCGCGTCCGTTCCAGAAAAAGCCGGTTCCCATGTCGTTTACCCTGCGCCCCTATCAGCAAGAAGCCGTTGATGCCACCGTTGCCCATTTTCGCCGCCACGCCACGCCAGCGGTGATTGTGCTGCCGACCGGCGCCGGCAAAAGCCTGGTGATCGCCGAACTGGCGCGGCTGGCGCGCGGTCGCGTGCTGGTGCTGGCTCACGTCAAAGAACTGGTGGAGCAGAACCACAGTAAATATCAGGCGTATGGCCTGCAGGCGGACATCTTCGCCGCGGGCCTGCAGCGCAAGCAGAGCGACGGTAAAGTGGTGTTCGGCAGCGTGCAATCAGTGGCGCGCAATCTGGCCAGTTTTGACAGCGCCTTTTCGCTGGTGATCGTCGATGAGTGCCATCGCATCAGCGACAACGAGGAGAGCCAGTATCAGCAGCTGTTCGCCCATCTGCGCCAGCACAATCCGCAGCTGCGTCTGCTGGGGCTGACCGCCACGCCATTCCGCCTGGGCAAAGGCTGGATTTACCAGTACCACTATCACGGCATGGTGCGCGGCGACGATAACGCGCTGTTCCGCGACTGCATCTACGAATTGCCGCTGCGCTATATGATCAAACATGGCTTTCTGGTGCCACCTGAGCGGCTGGATATGCCGGTGGTGCAGTACGATTTCAGTCGGCTGATCCCGCAGAATAATGGCCTGTTCAGTGAGGCTGATCTTAACCGCGAACTGAAACAGCAGCAGCGCGTCACGCCGCAGATCATGCGACAGATCATCGAGTTCGCTGAGACGCGCCGCGGCGTGATGGTGTTTGCCGCAACCGTTGAACACGCGCGGGAAATTCTCAGCCTGCTGCCGGAAAACAGTGCGCTGGTATCGGCAGAAACCCCGGTGAAAGAGCGTGACCGGCTGATTCAGCAGTTCAAAGCGCAGCAGCTTAAGTTTCTGGTTAACGTGGCGGTGCTGACCACCGGCTTCGACGCGCCGCACGTCGATTTGATCGCCATTCTGCGCCCGACCGAATCGGTCAGCCTGTATCAGCAAATTGTCGGTCGCGGGTTGCGGCTGGCACCGGGCAAAACCGACTGCCTGATCCTCGATTACGCCGGAAACCCGCACGATCTCTTTACGCCCGAAGTCGGCGCACCGAAAGGCGCCAGCGATAACCAGCCGGTGCAGGTGTTTTGTCCGGCCTGCGGCTTTGCGAATACCTTCTGGGGCAAGGCGACCGAAGATGGCCACGTCATTGAGCACTTTGGCCGCCGCTGTCAGGGCGTGCTCGACGATGACGAGGGCAATCGCGCGCAGTGCGACTACCGTTTCCGCTTCAAAAGCTGCCCGGACTGCGGTGCAGAAAATGATATCGCCGCGCGCCGCTGCCAGCAGTGCGACAAGGTGCTGGTCGACCCCGATGATATGCTGAAAGCGGCGCTGAAGCTGAAAGACGCGCGCGTACTGCGCTGTAGTGGTATGACGCTGGCGCATGGACGCGATGATAAAGGCGAGTGGCTGCAAGCCACCTATTTTGATGAGGATGGCACCAGCGTCAGCGAGCGCTTTCGCCTGCGCACTCCGGCGCAGCGCACCGCCTTTGAGCAGCTGTTTATGCGGCCACATCAGCGTGCGCCCGGCGTGGAGCTCGGCTGGCAGACCGCCGCTGATGTGGTGGCGCTGCAGCCGCTGCTGCGCCATCCCGATTTTGTGGTGGCGCGCGCCAAAGGCCACTACTGGCAGGTGCGGGAAAAAATGTTCGATTATCAGGGACGCTATCGCCGCGCTAACGAGCTGCGCTAAGCGGCGGAATCATTTGCCCCGCTGTGGCAATCCGGCTATAATGCCGCCCGCTTTTACATCCGTAAAAGCGTATTGAATAACCGTCCTGTTGCTGGGTCGCCTGTAGCAGGAACTATAGAAGAGATCTTAAGATGTTCACTATTAATGCAGAAGTACGTAAAGAGCAGGGTAAGGGTGCGAGCCGCCGCCTGCGCGCAGCGAACAAATTCCCGGCCATCATCTATGGCGGTAAAGACGCTGCGGTTTCTATCGAACTGGACCACGACTCTGTGATGAACATGCAGGCTAAGCCTGAGTTCTACAGCGACGTGCTGACTCTGGTTGTTGACGGTAAAGAAACCAAAGTTAAAGTTCAGGCTGTTCAGCGTCACCCGTTCAAGCCAAAACTGCACCACATCGACTTCGTTCGCGCTTAATCGCTAACGGGTTGACGAAAAAACGCCGCATCTGCGGCGTTTTTTTATGGCGCAAAGCGGGCGATCACTGACCGCCGGTACGACGCTGCAGCTGATCGCGCAGATTCGGCGGCGTGCCTTTGATGGTCAGCGTATCGGTGGCCGGATCCCAGAAAATGCGCTCGCCCAGCAGCATGGCATCAAAGTTAAGCGTTAATCCCCCGCCGCTACCGGCAAATTTCGTCAGCTGACGCAGGGTGCTGCGGTCAGCCGGGAAATGCTCTTCCAACTCATAACCCTGTTCCTGGGTAAACGCCTGAAAGGTTTTTTCGCCCAGCGGCGGCAGTTCGCTGGAGAGATCTTCCAGCGCAATCTCCTCGCCCGCCTGCAGCTGTTCATTGCAATAGCTGTAGACCTGCTGGCGATAGTTCTGGCGCTCATTTTTATCCAGGCTGGACTCGGCACAGTAATCATCTACCGCCTGCAGCAGCCCGCGGTTCTGTGCTTTGGTATCCAGACCGACGCTGGCGCCGAGGAAATCCATGAAGAAATCGGCCACTTTGCGCCCCACGCGTCCGCGCAGGAAGGTCAGGTAGCGCGTGGATTCCGGGTTGGTTTCCCACTCGGTGAGATCGATACGCGCCACGATATCGGCATGGTTGATGTCCAGATAGTGCGTGCTGCTGATGTCGAGCTGCTCGTTAACGCGCATGCTCGACTGGCTGTTCAGCACCGCCACCAGCAGATACTCCACCGCCAGATAGCGATAGTGCAGAAACAGCACCACGCCGCCTTCGGCGAACGGGTATTTGCTCAGCTCGTCGCGCAGGCGTCCGGTAGCCGCACGGCTGAACGCCAGGAAGTCATCCTGCCCTTTGCGGCAGTTGCGCAGCGCTTCCGCCAGCTCGCTGTCTTCATTAAACAGGCCGTAAGCCTTGCTTTTGGCGCTATAGACGCGGTGTAACTCTTCCGCCATCTCTTCCACCGCCTGCGTGGCAGGTAGCAGGGTATCGCGCAGCACCAGTTCCAGCTGGTTTTCATCACGTTTGACTAACTGATGCAGGGCAATCTGGTCGATATCCAGACTCATGGTAGACTCTCCTTTTGGCTCAGGCGCGTATTCAAACACCGCCCGCAGCCGCTTTCAACTGCGCGCACAAACTGATCGTTCTGCTTGCGATAAAATTGCGGAAAAAAGTGCGTTGTTACGGTAATATACCGCGTTTTCACACTTGATTAGTCGACGATATGCCACAATCATCCCGTTACAGCGACGCGCGCGTCGAACAGCTTCTCGCGCAGCTGGCGCAGGTTCTTGAAAAAGACAAAGCGCCAACCGATCTTTCCCTGATGGTGTTGGGGAACATGGTGACCAATTTGATCAACACCGACATCGCACCGGCCCAGCGCCGCAGCCTCGCCCGCTCGTTTGCGGAAGCGCTGCAGTCTTCCGTGCGCGATGACAACGCCCACTAAATTGCAGATTTGACCTCATAAATATGGTAACCAACCGGCAGCGCTACCGTGAAAAAGTCTCCCAGATGATCAGCTGGGGGCACTGGTTTGCCCTGTTTAATATTCTGTTTGCGCTTATTTTAGGCAGCCGCTACCTGTTGGTCGCCGACTGGCCCTCTTCCCTCGCCGGCCGTATTTATGCGTTTACCAGCTGGATTGGCCATTTCAGCTTTATCGTGTTTGCCGCTTATCTGCTGATTATCTTCCCGCTGACCTTTGTCGCCATGTCGCAGCGGTTGCTGCGCGTGCTCTCCGCCGTGGTCGCCACGGCCGGGCTGACGCTGATTATGGTCGACAGCGCGGTGTTCAACCGTTTCCATCTGCACCTCAATCCGGTGGTGTGGGAACTGGTGGTCAACCCCGATCAAAGCGAGATGGCGCGCGACTGGCAGCTGATGTTTATCAGCGTACCGCTGATTTTCCTCGTTGAGATGCTGTTTGCCACCTGGAGCTGGCAAAAGCTGCGCAGCCTGAACCGGCGTTCGTTTGGCAAGCCGCTGGCCGCGCTGTTTATCAGCGCCTTCTTTGCCAGTCATCTGCTGTATATCTGGGCGGACGCCAACTTCTACCGGCCGATCACCATGCAGCGTGCCAACCTGCCGCTCTCCTATCCGATGACCGCACGGCGCTTTCTGGAGCGACATGGCCTGCTGGATGCGCAGGAGTATCAGCGCCGTCTGGTGCAACAGGGCGATCCGGAAGCGCTGTCGGTGCAGTATCCGCTCAGCGATATTACGTTCCGCGATGGCGGAACGCGCCATAACCTGCTGATTCTGACGGTGGACGGACTGAACAATGCCACGGTGGATAAAGCGCTGCCGTCGCTTAATCAGTTCGCCAGTGAAAACGTGCGCTTTACCCAGCATTACAGCGCCGGACTGCAGCCGGAAAAAGGCCTGTTCGGTCTGTTCTACGGTATCTCCTCCAGCTACATGGACGGCGTGCTGGCGGCGCGCATGCCCTCTGCCCTGCTCGGCGCGCTGAACAGCCAGGGTTATCAGTTCGGTCTGTTCTCTTCCGATGGCTTTAGCCAGCCGCTGTACCGTCAGGCGCTGCTGGCGGATTACAGCCTGCCGCAGGCCGATACCCAGCCTAACAGCACCACGGTGACACAGTGGCAGAACTGGCTCAATGGTCAGAAAGGCGGCGCGCCCTGGTTCTCGTGGATCGCGCTCAACGGCGTGACGGTAACCGGCGACAGCACCAAAGCGCGCCAGCGCAGCTATATGCGCCAGGCGACAGGCGTGGATGAACAAATCGCGACGGTGCTGCATACGCTGCAGCAGAATGATGCGCTGAAGAATACCGTGGTGGTGATCACGGCGCAGCGCGCCATTACCTTCGACAACAGCGATAATCCGGGCAACCGCGCCACGCTGCAGGTGCCGCTGGTGGTGCACTGGCCGAATACCCCGGCACAGAGCATCGATCGCCTGACCGATCAGCAGGATGTGATGACCACGCTGATGCAGCGCCTGCTGCACGTGCGCACCAATCCGGTTAACTATTCACAGGGTGAAGATCTGTTTGCCGCGCAGCGCAGCCATAACTGGGTCGCCAGCAGTGAAGATGGCAAACTGGTGGTGACCACGCCAACAGTGACGCTGGTCCTCAGCAACAACGGTAACTACAGCGCGTACGATGCCCAGGGCAAAGAGCTGAAAGATCATAAACCTCAGCTGGCGCTACTGTTGCAGGTGCTGACGGAAGAGAAACGGTTCACGGCAAACTGATTAATTATGAGGCAGTTAAGCTGCCGGCATATTGCAATCGCCAACGGAACCAGTAGTATAACCCTCCACGTTCGGCACGTAGCGCAGCCTGGTAGCGCACTGTCATGGGGTGTCAGGGGTCGGAGGTTCAAATCCTCTCGTGCCGACCAAAATCCCAAAGAAAAGCAGCCTTTATGGCTGCTTTTTTATTTTCTGCTGTAAAATCGCGGCGTTAAGCACAGCGCGGTAATAAATCCTAACGCTTTCCTTCATTGCATAATGACCAATCCTTTCCAGGCTTAAACGGTTAATCACCAATGCAAGGAGGAAACATGCTTGATGAATATAAACGCTGCGTGGAGGCTTGTTATCTGTGCGCAGCCGCGTGCGACCACTGCGCAACATCCTGTCTGGATGAGGAAAATGTGGAGATGATGCGCGAATGCATCAGGCTGGATATGCAGTGCGCCAATACCTGTCGCCTCACGGCGCAGTTCATGGCGCTAAACAGTGCATCGGTGCAGCAGCTCTGTCAGTTCTGCGCCGACATCTGCCAGCAGTGCGCGCAGTCGTGCCAGCAGCATCAACACCAGCACTGCCAGCAATGCGCTCAGGCCTGTCAGCGCTGTGCAGAAGAGTGCCGTAAAATGGCGGCATGATGCCAGCCGGATTGAGATTCGCTGCGGCGAATCTCAATCGTTGACGCTGAGTGAAACCTCTGCCTCGCAGGATTGCACCAGAATCAGCGGGCATTTCTTCACCTTACACGCCTGCGAATAAGCCAGCTCGCACACTTCGCAGATATCGCGTACGTCCGACTCATACTCATACTCCATGAAGTAGCGAAACGTACCGCTGCGCGTGTCGCTGCGCCAGAAGCGTTGCGGTTCCAGGATTTCATCCAGCTGCCTGAAGGTCAGGGCTGAGGGGTTGTGAAAACCCACTCTTACACGATATTTAGTCATGCCCTGATAATTATCGAGTTTCCGCTGCGTTGCCAGCCGGAAACAATTCTCGCTGGGATAGGGAAAATCTTTGCTGTGGATAACGCATCGGGTGCCGCAACCAAAGGCGCGACGATCGCGGCACAGATGAAGGGCTAACCCGTCAGCGTTTGATTTTTAAATCATCATCCCAGCGGTCTGCCGCCGCGTTTGCGGGATCGTGATCCTGCAGCAAAAACTCGCCGTTTTGCTGGGCGATCTGCTCACCGGTATCGGTAATCGCGTTTTGAATAAACACCTTTGCCTGCGCGCCATTCACAAAGGTGAGCTGATGGAAGGCAGTTTTATTGCCCCAGTCTTTTGACGGCGTTGAAATATAGCGGATGGTGTAACTCTGGTCCTCAACGCTGCCCTGCATCACGTAGAGGCCATAATGATTTTCGCCCTGCGACAGGATTTTATACACCCCGTTGCTGTAGTAATAAATCACCGCATCCGGGAACGGCTTTTCATCATAGAGTTTACGGTAGTGCAGTTTATGTACAAAGGTGGGTTTGCCGGGCACCACTTCAATATTGCCCTGCGCATTCCGGAAGCTGAGATCCGCTGCCTGTGCAGCGCCTACGCTCATGCAACCCAGTAACATTATGCCAGCCAGTTTTTGCATCGTTCGCTCCTTAGCCTCTTCGTCAGCCACCAGCATCTTACGCCCACGCTTTACCCAGGTTAAACGAAGCGGCTATCGATGTGTGATGGGCTTCATAATACAGCCACCACAGGAAGGATAGAGATGGAAAATGACCGCGTCATTACCGCGCCAGACGCGGCTATTCGTCACCACTGCGACAGACCCTGACCTTACTGTTCAGGGTGCTAAATCCTGCAGCATAATCTTGCATCACACTTCATTCATGCTGCGAATCAGGTACTTAACTGAAGTCAGCAAAGCCGACCGGGATCACGTTTTTACTGATTTGTGACAGCAATTCATTAAAGTGAAACAAAACTGTCACAGATTTCCCCTACCCTAAAGCTCCCGTTTATTTGATGGAATCTCGTTATGGTCATCAAAGCAAAAAACCTGCAGGATGCGGAAGAACTCCTGCACTCAGGCATCAGCAAAGTGGAGCTGGCGTATGATATTGGCAGCGATGATTTCTTCCGCCTGGCGAGCCACTGGTGTGACCGTGGTGCACGCATTACCAAAGGCCACCACCATTTTGTGGTGCAGATGAAGAGCTTCGCTATCCCGCCAAATCGCTAACCCGCAGCAGCCTTTTCGGCTTGCTCTGCCCGCGGCTGACTGGTAAAACACGCTTTTCCATCAGCCGTTACTCGTTATGTTCTCAGCCGAAACGCCCCTGCCGCTGCCCACTTGTGGTTTTATCACCGCCGCTGGCCACACCGCTGAATCGCTATCGCTGGCGTGGTGCCGCTTTGATCGGCAACAGTGGCACGCCGCTTTACCTGCGCAGTGGCAACTGCCGCTGCCGTCTGCACTACAGCAGGCAGCCAGCAAACGCAAAATTGAATATCTCGCCAGCCGCTGGCTGGTGCGGCAACAGCTGGCGCAGCTGGGAATCACTGATTTTGTGCTGCACAACGCACCGGATCGCTCACCGTGCTGGCCGGCAGGCATCCGCGCTTCGCTGTCACACAGCCATGACTGCGTGGTGATGGCCGCGACGCGCGAGGCATTGTATGTGGGCATTGATGTTGAGCAGGTGATGGCAGAGCAAACCGCGCAGGACACGGCGGAACTGCTGATGAACGCGCAGGAGCGCGCGCTGCTTGAGGGCCAGCCGCTGCCCTTTGCGCAGGCGGCAACGCTGCTGTTTTCGCTGAAAGAGAGTCTTTATAAGGCGCTATGGCCGCGGCTGCATCAGCCCATGGCGTTTCATCAGGCTGCGCTGATTGAGCTCGACCTGCCGCAGCAGCGCGCCAGGCTGCAGCTGTGTCAGGATTTCAGCGCGGAATTTACCCGCAGCACCGTGCTGGACGCACGCTTCTGGCTGCAGCCGGCGCGCGTGGTCACACTGCTCACTCACCCGGCCTGCACGCAATAAAAAACCGGCGCGGAATGAGCCCGGGCCGGTGACAACACAAGACGACAGAAGTGTTCCAGGGAGACAGAGACGAGGATCTCTGCTGCCATTCACTGTATCCCGCTGACAACATCCTGCCCAATAAGGGTTTTTGCTAAGCTTTGCCGCCAGCCGTCAATGGCCGGTATCGGTGCGTTTGACGGCGTCCAGCGTGGCCATTTCGCGCTCGCGGCCGGTCAGCTCGCTTAACTGTCCATCGCGCATTTCCAGCAGCCGATCGGCATGAATAAAGTAGTGATCGTCATGGCTGATGGCGAACACGGTTTTGCCGGACGCCTGAAGCCACGGCAGCAGCTCGCGGTAGAAGATGCGGCGGAAATGCGGGTCCTGATCGGCCGCCCACTCATCGAGCAGCAGGATATCGCGCTCCTCTGCCGCCGCCAGCAGCAGAGCAAGCCGCTTGCTCTGCCCTTTCGACAGCTGCAGGTTAAGAACCCGGTTGCCTTCCAGCTTCAGCTTGTCCTGCATTTTCAGCCGTTCCAGCCACTGCTGCACCAGCGCCGGATTAGCCGGCTCACCACCGCGACGAATCAGGCGATCAAACAGGTGCACGTCAGTGAACACCGCCGAGAAGTGCTGGCGATAAGCATCAAGGTTATGCCAGTCCACCTCTTTACCGTCCAGCAGCAGGCGGCCTGAATGCGGCTGATACAGGCCGGTCAGCAGCATCGCCAGCGTAGATTTACCGCTGCCGTTACCGCCAATCAGAAACACCAGTTCACCGCGGCGCAGCGTCAGGTTGATCGGCCCGACGGCAAAACCGTGCTCGCCATAATGGAAACAGACATCGCGCAGCTCCAGCGTCTGCCAGTCGCTCACCGTCGGCAGCGCGTTGAATCCGGCGCTATAAGGGGCCAGATCGAAGGTATTAATTTTCCGCAATGCCACCTGTGCGCTGAGCAGCGTCGGCAGCGCGCCTACTGCCGCCAGCAGCGGCGTGCGCAGGAACAGCAGCGTCAGCGAATAGGTTGCGGCAACAGCGGTATTGGCCCAGCCGAGACCATTAGCCATGAAGAACACAATACCAATCGCGCCGAGCATCATAATGTTCGACCAGTTCACCGCGCTGAGATGGAAGGTATCGGCGCGCACAATGTGACGACGATAATCCGTGGCATTTTCCTGATACACGGTGTCGTAAATCAGCCGGGCGCGCTCGCGGTTAAGCTGCAGCTCTTTGCGCCCTTCAATGATGGTCTGAAAATCACGGTACAGCTCGTCCTCGATGTCGCGCAGCTTCGCCATGTGCTGATAGACGCGCGACACCAGCAGCCAGCCGCCGATCAGCGTCACCACCAGCCACAGCGTGGTGATCAACAGCATTTGCGGTGACAGCCACGCCAGATAGATCGCGGAACCCAGCGTAATAATGATGCCCTGAATCAGCTCCGGCAGGCGCACAAACGCGATAGTGATGGCACGCACGTCGCTGGTCAGGCCGGCCAGCAGTTGAGCGTTACCAATCTGCTCAATGCGTTCAACCCGGGTATCCAAAATACGTTTGATAAACTCACCGCGCAGCCGCCAGACAAAATGGTGGCCGAGCTGAGTCAGCGCCAGCTGCGACGCCAGCGTCACCGCCATCAGCAGAAACAGCTGGGCGAGAAAGCCCGGCAGCACGGTGAGCGAGGTATTAACTGCCACGATCAGTTCATTATTGATGTAGGCGATCAGCCCGATACCCAGCGCGGCGCTGAGCAGCGTCAGCACAATCACGCCGATAAACGGCCAGCGGTACTGGCGAAAAACAACCTGAAGCAATGCCATTAAAAATTATCCAGAGGTCAACCAGGCAGCCTGCAGTTTAATGGCGCTTCGGGTGAAGGCAAGAATAATTCTCATCCGTTTTACGGTTACTGAGCGCGGCGGAAGGTCAGGTTGTAACGGAACGCGCCAGCCTGCGGATGGATGCCCGCTTTTAGCGGCAAAATGCCGTGATAGCGCAGGCGCGACGGACCGCCCCACACCACGATATCGCCGTGCTCCAGCAGCACGCGCTGCGTTGCATCGCCGCGCTCGAAACCGCCAAACTGAAAAACGGCCGGCAGGCCAAGCGACACCGAGACAATCGGCTGGCGTAAGTCTTTCTCATCCTTATCCTGATGCAGCGTCAGTTTGGCACCGGGCTCATAGCGGTTAATCAGGCAGGCGTCCGGATTGAAACCGGCAAAGCCGGCCTCCTGCGCGGTCTGCTGCGCCTGCGTGCGGAACAGCGCGGGCATCGGCGGCCATTTACGGCCGCTGCTGACATCCTGTTCGGTGTACTGGTAACCGCGCGAATCGGTCGACCAGCCGAAATCGCCGCAGTTGGTCATGGCGACCGACATGCGATGTCCACCCGGCGTGATGCGATGGGCAAACGGGTTAAGGGCCGCGACGTCATGAATCGCCGCCAGCAGCGCATCGGCCTGCTCGCGCGCCCGGCGACGCAGAATCACCGCGCCCTCGGCCAGCGGTTCCTGCCATGGCGCGTCTTCACTAAATAGATCCAGCACAGTTACCTCCTGTCAGGTCAGGGCTGATCGATAAGAAATGATTTGAACTGTGGCGACATCCAGTGACTGAAGCCGTCGCCCTGCTTCGTAATCAGATACACCGCCAGATGCTGTTTCAGCGCCAGCGCTTTGGCACGCTCGGTGCCGAGCACCATCAGCCCGGTGTCCCAGCCGTCGGCTTCCAGCGCGGTGGTGGCAATCACCGTGGCTGAGACCAGCCGGTGATCGATGGGTCGGCCGCTGGCCGGATCGATCACGTGCGAGATGCGTTTGCCATCCAGTTCATAATAGTTGCGATAGCTGCCGGAGGTGCTGATTCCGTGCCCCTGCAGATCGACGCGTGCCTCCACGGCGTTCTCGCGATCGGTCGGTTTCTGGATGGCGACCCGCCACGGCTGCTGGCTGGCATTCAGGCCGCGACTCAGCACCGCCCCGCCCACCGACACCAGATAATTAGTGATGCCCTGCTGTTCCATCAGCCGCGCCAGGTGATCGGTGGCGTAGCCTTCGCCCATGGTGGAGAGATCAACATACAGGCCCGGCAGATCTTTCTGCAGCCACTGGCCGTTCACCGTTTCAATCACGCGCAGGTGCTGCAGCCCGGTCTGCGCTTTGGCGGCGGCGATGGCGGCATCCGATGGCGTATGCGCCGGCTGCTGCGCCGGGCCAAAGCCCCACAGATTCACCAGCGGCCCGACGGTAATGTCCATCGCGCCGCCGGTCAGCTGGCCGATGCGCAGCGCGCGGGTGACGATATCGGCCATATCGGCACTGACCGGCTGGGGATCCTGTCCCTGATACTGGTTGAAGCGCGACAGCACTGAGTCCTTTTTCCAGGTGGAGAGTTCGCCATCGTCGCGATCGAGCTGCTGCTGAATCGCCTGCTGCAGCGCGGCCTTACGCTGAGTATCCACGCCCGCCAGACTCACGCGCCACACCGTTCCCATGGTTTTGCCTTCCAGCACCAGCGCCTGATGCGCCGGTTTTTGCTCGCACCCGCTCAGCAGCAGTGCTACCATGCCTGTCAGCAGAATGTTCTGAAAATTCATCGATTCCTCGTCTGTAACTCATTACTACAGCCTATTACAAAGCATAACTCGCTTGTAAAACCGTCTAAAGCTGCTTGAAGTTGATCGCTGGCTGGCACAGCATACTGCGTTCCTGCACGAGAATCCTTACAGGAGCGACAGATGATTTATATGATTCTTGCTATTACCGCCGGGTTATTTGCTTACGGAAGCTTCCGTTGCTGGCAGCACTATCGCCACCGCCTGATTCAGCACTATCCGTCGCGCCGACGTTAAGGCATTGCACCAGCGTCGTGCATCCTGCACCGCTTCAGCGCTGGCGCAGTGTAACAAAGCGGCCACGGGGCACGTGGCGCTGAGAGCGGTGGCATGGCATGAATTGTGCAGCGTTGATGGTGGGTTGAACATCAGCGAGGTGCAATATGAGTAAGGCAACAAAACAACAGGATAAATGGCAGCGCTGGCTGAGCTTTTCCGCCTTCACGCTGGCGGGGGTGGCGCTGGAAGGCAGCCTGCCGCCTGCCACCATATCCCCGCAGCAGGCGGCAAAGGCCAGACGCTGGCGCAACGCGCCGTAAATTACAGACCCAGCTCGCTCAGGCCCGGATGATCGTCCGGGCGTCTGCCAGCCGGCCAGTGAAACAGCCGCGCTTCAGCGCTAATCGGCAAATCGTTGATGCAGGCGAAGCGCTGAATCATCAGACCATCGGCACCAAAGTGCCAGTTTTCATTGCCGTAGCTGCGGAACCAGTTGCCGCTGTCATCGCGCCACTCATAGGCAAAACGCACCGCCAGCTTATCGTGGTGCCACGCCCACAACTCTTTAATCAGCCGATAATCCAGCTCGCGGGCCCATTTGCGCTGCAGAAAGGTCACGACGTCCGCGCGGCCGTTAACGAATTCGCTGCGATTGCGCCAGCGGGTATCTTCACTGTAAACCTGCGACACGCGCTGCGGATCGCAGCTGTTCCAGGCATCTTCCGCCATACGCACTTTTTCTAAGGCACTTTGATGATCGAACGGGGGAATGAGCATTTTTTATCTCCTGATGATGTAGACAGGTCTGTCTACTTGATTCATCCTGCCGTATGTAGACAATTCTGTCTACCCCCGTAAACAGGAATTTTTTCTTATGCTCGCACCCCTGCTGTTTGATGCCAGCGCCAGCGCGCGTGACCGCATCCTGCTCAGCGCGCAACAGCTGTTTTATGCGCAAGGCATCCGTGCTACCGGCATCGATAAAGTGATTGCCGCGGCTGGCGTAACCAAAGTGACCTTCTACCGCCACTTTCCGGCCAAAAATGACTTAATTCTGGCATTTCTGCAGCAGCGCCATCAGCGCTGGATGAGCGGCTTTCGCAGCGCGCTGGCGCAGCAGCCTGCCATCAACGTGGCGCTGCCGGCTGCGTTACTGAGCTGGTTTCAGGAGGAGGATTTCCGCGGCTGTGCGTTTATTAATAGCGCGGCAGAACTGGCTGATACCCTGCCGGAAGCGAGCGCCCTGATTCGCCAGCACAAGCGGGAGATGGCGGCCGCCATTGCCGAAAGACTCAGCACAGCGCAGCAGGATAAAACCGGGCAGATCGTGTTGCTGGTGGATGGCGCAATCGTGCAGGTTCAGATGGGGGAAGCGGCGCAGCAGGTGACGGCAACGCTGCAGGCGGCGCTGAACGCGCTGCTGGAGAGCAGAGCGTGACCCGCAGGCCACGCCCTCCGGCTTAGAACTGGTAAACCAGGCCCAGCGCAACGATGTCGTCGGTGTTGATACCGGCCGCATCGGTGAAGTTGTTGTCGTCCAGCAGGTTGATCTGGTAATCAACATAGGTCGACATGTTTTTGTTGAAGTAATAGGTCGCACCCACGTCGACATATTTTTTCAGGTTCTGGCTGCCGTAACCTTCGATATCGCTGCCGCGTGAGGAGACGAAGGCCAGCGACGGACGCAGACCGAAGTCAAACTGATACTGTGCCACCAGTTCCCAGTTGTCCGCTTTGTTGGCATAGCCGTACGCAGCGGAATCCACCGCGCCGAAGCGGGTTGCGTTGTAAGAACGGGTGTACATCGCCGCCAGATACACGTTGTTAGCGTCATATTTCAGACCGCCGGTGTAGGCTTCGGCTTTATCACCGCGACCAAGAATGCCTGGCGCGTTGCCGTTCTGATTGTTGGTACGGTCAGACTGGAACATCGCCGCACCCAGACCGAAACCGGAGCCCAGATCATAGGTGGTGCTCAGACCCCAGCCGTCGCCGTTCTCACCCAGGACATCACGACCGGAAGAGGATTCGGTTGGGTTGTCGTTTTTGCCCTGATACTGCACGGCAAAGTTCCAGCCATCCACCAGGCCGAAGAAGTTGCTGTTGCGGTAAGTCGCCAGGCCGTTGCTGCGCTGGAACATGAAGTTGTCCGCGCCGTAGGTGTCACCACCAAACTCCGGCAGCACGTCAGTCCAGGCGCCGATGTCATACAGTACGCCGTAGTTACGGCCGTAGTCGAACGAGCCCGCATCACCGAATTTCAGACCGGCGAAGCCGACACGGGTGTAGCTGTTAGCGGTACCCTGCGATTCTGCGGTGTTCAGCGCTGCCTGGTACTCCCACTGACCGTAGCCGGTCAGCTGGTCGGTCACCTGAGTTTCACCTTTAAAACCAAAACGCAGGTAAGACTGGTCACCGTCCTGGCCATCGTTGTCCGAGAAATAGTGCAGGCCATCTACTTTGCCGTAGAGGTCTAATTTGTTGCCATCTTTGTTATAAATTTCAGCTGCGCTTGCTGAGCCTGCCACCAGCAATGCAGGAATCATCAGGGAGAGAACGCGACGTTTCATTTTATTACCCTCTGTAATGTGCCTTTTATATGTGCCACTGCTAACTGAATGCTTAAAAATTTAGCCGACAAGCCATTGTTATTTTATGGAGAGCAATAATCTATCACGAAAATGATACTAAATTTCCGAAAGTGTTTCATTGTATTAAATAGTTATTTCTAAATGTAAATTTCGCGGAACTAATAATCAGCACACATCGGCAAAAAATATCGCACTAATTGATAAACCGAATTTTATTCATTTAAATACATAGGGATAAGATGAGATAAGCTGCCGCACTGAATGATAAAACTTAACGCCACTCAGCGCATACAATTACTCCCGCTATCATCATTTATTTCATTATTACCTTCATTCACCCCGAATGAGAGATTTACCCTAATTCCCGCCGGACATGATTGTCCGGCATTTTTTTGCCTGCCATTTTTCTTCCGCTGTGTAATTTTATGTAAACCTGTTTACTAAGGTTAAATTAACCGCCACTCAGGACGCCATTATTTGTTCTTTTTCGCACTTTTTGTTCATTACTTAGCCATGATTGCACAATGTTAATTTCCGGGCGTAATAAAGTTGAGCAGGAATATAGCCGATGCGTTTCCCCAACCGCTGGCGGAATATTCTTTACCACTATTCAGTGAGTTAGCGCTGCCGCAGCAATCGATTTTCACCCCAACTTAAGCCAAATTTTCACTGAATCTGTCGGTTTGATAACGGCCTGAGAGTTTATGAAGTCCAGGAAATGTCTGGAAAAGCGCAGCGCCTGGCAAAAGATCGGTAATATGCTCTTTTCTGGCGACCATTTTTGCCCTGCTCTTCTCCTTCATTGAGCGGTGCCGCGCCAGCTTTAATGCTAAACTTCGTCGCTCGAACGACTTATGACAACGACACCTTTATGACAGCACTGGACGCCGCACAGCCCAACAAATTGCATCAGCGTGTCAATCTGGGAACACGCCTCGTTTTTCTCATCGCCGGTTTAAGCATGTCTGCCTGGGCGCCGCTGGTGCCGTTTGCCAGCCAGCGTCTCCAGCTGACGGGCGCGTCGCTGGGCGGCCTGCTGCTGTGTCTTGGCATTGGTTCACTGGCAGCAATGCCGGTGACCGGTGCGCTGGTGGCACGCTTTGGCTGCCGCCGCGTTATGCTGTGCTCCACGCTGGTGATACTGGCAGTACTGCCGCTGCTGGCAACGCTGGATGTGATGTGGTTGATGGCCGCCACGCTGATGGTGTTCGGTGCCGGGCTCGGCATGCTGGATGTGGCCATGAATGTGCAGGCGGTTGAGGTTGAGAAAGCGGCGGCGAAGCCGATGATGTCCGGTTTCCACGGTTTCTTCAGCCTTGGCGGTATTCTCGGCGCCGGCGCGGTCAGCCTGTTACTTGGCGCGGGTCTGACACCGCTGCAGGCGGTAGGCGTTATCATGCTGCTGATGGTGCTGCTGTTGCTGTGCAGCCTGCCGACGCTGATGACAGAGCGCCTGCATCAGCCCGATCAACCCTGGCTGGTGATCCCGCGCGGCTGGGTCGCCTTCCTCGGTTGCCTGTGCTTTATTCTGTTCCTTGCAGAAGGCGCGGTACTTGACTGGAGCGCCCTGCTGCTGCTGCAAAGTCCGGGCATGAGCGTGGCGCACGCCGGTCTGGGGTACGCCATCTTCTCCATCGCCATGACCATAGGTCGTCTGACGGGCGATAAAGTGATTCAGCGCTTTGGCCGCTATCCGGTGATGCTGACCGGTGCGCTGGCAGCGGCAGCCGGCATGACGCTGGCGGTGCTGCTGCCATGGCCGCAGGCGGCGCTGCTGGCCTTTTTGCTGGTGGGCTTTGGCCTGGCCAATACCGTGCCGATGCTGTTTAATGCCGCCGGTAATCAACAGGATATGCCGGCCAATCTGGCGATTTCCGCCATGACAACGCTCGGCTATGCGGGTATTCTTTCAGGCCCGGCTTTAATCGGCTTTATTTCCCAGTGGCTCAGCCTGAGCGGCGCGTTTTTACTTATCGCCCTGCTGCTGCTGGCGGTTGCCGCCAGCGCCCGGCTGGTCGCGCGTTAATTGCAGGATCCTGAGACACCTATGCTGCCTTATAAATTTCCGCTGACCTCCGGCAACGTAACGCGCTTTTTCGTGGTGTTTAACCTGGTGCTGTTTCTCGCGCTCGGTGCCATGGTGCATAACAGTGTGAATGCGTGGATCATGGAAAAGCGCTACGCCATGACCGACCTGGCGCGCGCGATGCAAAAACGCATTGATGCTTACCGCTTTGCCACCTGGCAAATCTATGAAAATCTCGCCACCAGCGCCGCAGGTTCTACGCCGAACAGCAGCCTGCAGGAGACGCGCCTGCGCCCGGATGTTTACTATCTGGAGAAAACCCGCCGCAAGACCGAAGCGCTGATTTTTGGCTCGCACGACAGCAGCACGCTGGATATGACGCTGCGCATGTCCAATTATCTCGATACGCTGTGGGGCGCTGAAAATCCGGCGTGGTCGATGTACTTCCTCAATGGTCAGGACAACAGCCTGATCATGATCTCGACCCTGCCGCTCAAGGATATGGCGACGCGCTATAAAGAGAGCGCGATCAATACGCTGGTGGACAGCCGCCGCGCCGAAATGCTGCAGCAGGCCAATGCGCTCGACGAACGCGAAAGCTTCTCGCCGCTGCGCCACTTTGCCTGGCAGAACGATCACTACTTCACGCTGCGCACCACGTTTAACCAGCCAGGTCATTTAGCCACGGTGGTGGCGTTCGATCTGCCGGTTAACGATTTGATTCCACGCAGTATGCCGCTGGAGAACTTCCAGTTGCGCCAGGATGCCAGCCAGCCCGGCAGCGCCACCAGCGATGACGCCAGCAGCGAAAGCACCGCGGTGACGCTGGTTAACCCGAACCTGGAGATTGCCGCCACGCTGCCCAGCACCTCGCTCCAGCTGGTGTACCGGGTGCCACTCGCCAGCCTGGCGATGGATACCCTGCACAACCTGATGTGGCCGCTGCTGATCAACCTGTTGCTGTTCCTGCTGTCTATTGCCGGCATTACGCTGCTGCGCCAGCAGTCGCTGCGACCGAATGAGAACCAGAGCGCTGAGCTTGATTCGCTGCGCATGCTGAATGAGGAGATCGTCGCCAGCCTGCCGGTCGGGCTGCTGGTGTATGACTTTGGTACCAATCGCACCCTGCTGAGCAACAAAATCGCTGAGCATCTGCTGCCGCATCTCAATCTGCAGAAGATCATCAATATGTCCGATCAGCATCAGGGCGTGCTGCAGGCTACCATCAATAACGAAGTGTATGAGATTCGCCACGCGCGCAGCATGCTGTCGCCGCACACCCAGCTGTTTATGATGCGCGATCAGGATCGCGAGCTGCTGGTGAATAAGAAGCTGCAAAAAGCGCAGCAGGTGCTGGATCGCAACCACCAGATGCGCCAGCAGCTGATGCAGAATCTTGGCCATGCGCTTAATCGTCCGCTGCAGAGCATGGTGACGCAGCTGGTGCAGCTCAGCCAGCGTGATGACGACGAGAGCGTGCTGGATCTGCTGGATGAGAGCCAGGGTCTGGCGCGGCTGGTGGACGATATCGTCCTGCTCAACCGGCTGGAAGCCCACGACTGGTCGCCGGATGCGGGCGTGTTTAACCTGCAGGATCTGCTGGATGAGATTGCGCTGGAGAGCCTGCCGCTGCTGCGGCGCAAAGGGCTGACGCTGGTGGTCAACAATCAGCTGGCCAACGACGAGATGCGCTTTGGCGATCGCCGCGCGCTGCGTAAAGTCCTGACCACGCTGATGCACTACGCGCTCACCACCACGCAGTGGGGCAAGATTTCCCTCGATATCAAAGCCAGCGACAGCAAAGCCAACAGCGTGCTGTTCCAGCTGGTGGATACCGGCTCAGGCCTGACCGGCGACGAGCTGGCCAACGTCGATTTCCCTTACCTCGGCGAAACCACGCAGGATCGTTACGGTCAGGCGTCTGGCATGGCATTTTTCCTGTGTAAGCAGCTGTGCAAACAGATGGGCGGCCAGCTGGAGATTATCGCCAAACCGGATATCGGCACGCGCTACAACATTCAGCTGCCGCTGGCGCTGGAGCAGCAGAGCGAGCAGGAAGAGAAGCTGCTGGAAGGCGTGACGGCGCTGGTGGATATCGCGGTCGAAGACGTACACAAAATTGTCTGCCGCCACCTCGAGAACTGGGGGGCAAATTGCCTGACCTCGGATGAGCGCTTGTCCGGGCAGGAGCATGATGTGCTGGTGACGGACGATCCGGCACGCCTGCACGGCTGGGCGCTGTTGCTGGCGGGCGACGAAATGGGGCATCACGCCCTCAACGACCAGCAATTCCGGGTCAATTTCAATCTCAGCAATGCGCTGCTTGATGCGCTGCTGGCCCTGATTGAGAAGCAACTGGCTCACGATTCGATAGAGGAGAGCGACGACGATGAGGCTGCCACGCCGCTGCTGAGCGGCGGCTATTTCCAGCTGTTTACGGAGACAGTACCGCCAGATGTGAAGAGACTGTATACTGAGTCGGCGGAGAAGGACTATCCCTCGCTTGCTCAGACAGCGCATCGCCTGAAAGGCGTGTTTGCCATGCTCAATTTACTGCCGGGTAAACAGCTTTGTGAAGAGTTAGAACAGCACATTAAACTGTGCGACGATTTAACCATTAAAAATACCACCAGTGAAATTGACGCGTACGTCAACCAACTGCTGCAGCAAGGTAACCAATAAGATGAATAACCTGAATGTAATTATTGCCGATGACCATCCAATCGTTCTGTTCGGTATCCGTAAATCTCTGGAGCAGATCGAATGGGTGAATGTGGTAGGTGAGTTTGAAGACTCAACAGCACTGATCAATAGCTTGTCCAAACTGGATGCCAACGTCCTGATTACCGATCTGTCGATGCCGGGCGAAAAATACGGCGACGGCATCACGCTGATCAAGTACATCAAGCGTCACTATCCGGATCTCTCCATTATTGTTCTGACCATGAACAATAACCCGGCGATCCTGAGCGCGGTACTGGATCTGGATATCGAAGGCATCGTGCTGAAACAGGGTGCACCAACTGACCTGCCAAAAGCGCTGGCAGCCCTGCAGAAAGGCAAAAAGTACACGCCGGAAAGCGTGGCCAAACTGCTGGAGAAAATCAGCGCCGGCGGCTACGGCGACAAACGTCTGTCACCGAAAGAGAGCGAAGTGCTGCGTCTGTTCGCCGAAGGCTTCCTCGTCACCGAGATCGCCAAGAAGCTGAACCGCAGTATCAAAACCATCAGTAGCCAGAAGAAATCAGCAATGATGAAGCTGGGCGTGGATAACGATATCGCGCTGCTGAACTACCTCTCTTCCGTCAGCGCCACTCAGGTCGACAAAGAGTAATCCCTGCGGCGGTGCTTCGGCACCGCCTCTCCTCTGCCCTGCTTATCCTTCCCGGCTTTTGCGAACACGTTCGGCATACAGCGCCAGCGTGGTTTTCAGCACATCCAGCGTCACCGGTTTTGACAGGCAATTATCCATGCCGGCATCCATACAGCGCTGTTTCTCTTCCGCCAGTGCGTTAGCGGTCACTCCAATCACCGGGAAAGCATGCCCCAGCTGGCGCAGACGCTGCGTCAGCCGGTAGCCGTCCATGTTTGGCATGTTGACGTCGCTCAGCACGATATCGATATGGTTACGGCTGAGCACGTTGAGCGCATCCACGCCGTCCTGCGCCGTTTTGGTCTGATAGCCCAGTGTGCCAAGCTGTTCAGACAGCAGCATGCGGTTAATCGGATGGTCATCAACGATCAGCACCATGATGTCTTCATAGCTGGAGGCCTGCTGCGGCACCGGCAGTTCCAGCGTGGTCGCCGTTTCACTGTCGATGGCAATGCGATAAATCCGACCCAGCAGCAGCGGCAGATCGTGCAGCGTCGCGCTGCTGTGCACCCACTGTCCCGGCGTGGTTTCCTGCGGCATATCGATGTGTTCACCGCAGATACGGATGCGCGCGCGTACCGTCTGCGCTGGCGCGTCGTGGTGATCGCAGATCATCACATCGTCCGCCCCAGCCCGCCCCTGATAGTGCGCAACCTGGATGCCCTGCTGCTGAAGCAGACGCAGCAGGAAGGCCGCCAGATAGTCGTTGCGCAGATCGAGCCAGATGGCTTTTTCCTGCAGACCATCCAGCAGCGGCGGCGCGGGTTGCTGTCCGGCGTAGATCGGAATACGCACCACGAACTGGCTGCCCATGCCCGGTTCAGAGTCGACTTCGATGTCGCCATCCATCATGTTGATGAGCTTTTCACAGATCGCCAGTCCCAGCCCGGTGCCCTGGAAATTACGCTGCACGCCGGAGCCGACCTGGAAGAACGGGTCGAACAGGCGCGTGATCTCTTTCGCCGGGATTCCCACGCCGGTGTCGCGCACGCGAAACGCCAGATACCCCTCTTTAACATAGGCGTGCAGGATAATGCAGCCGGTGTGGGTGAATTTGATGGCGTTGTTCAAGAGGTTGGAGATCACCTGCTGCAGGCGCAGCGGATCGCCGTCCAGCGCCAGCGGCACATCGTTCTCGATGAACACATACAGCGTCAGGCGCTTGCGCACCACCAGCGACAGATAGTTGCTGGCAATATGGTTGACCACCTCACGCGGCGAGAAGGGACGCGGCTCAATCTTCAGCTGCTCGGACTCGATCTTCGAGAAGTCGAGAATATCGCTGATGATTTTCAGCAACAGGCTGGATGAGTTGTTCATCGCCGTGACCAGCGAATCTACGCCTTTCGGCAGCGATTTGGTCTGCAGCAGATCGAGGTTACCGATAATGCCGTACAGCGGCGTACGCAGTTCGTGACTGACGGTGGCAAGGAACATCGATTTGGACTGGCTGGCCTGCTCGGCAGCGTGCGCCATCTCCTGCAGCGACTGCTCCATGCGCACGCGCGCCGAGACGTCGACCAGCACGCAAATCGCCACGTTCTCGTTGCGGTAGCGCGAATGCACAAAGCTGATTTGCAGGTTAGTGTTACTGCCGGTCAGCATATCGACAAAATTAACCTGCTGGCCGCCGATGATTTCATTCAGCCGCAGGCGATCTTCCTGCGTCAGCAGCGTCAGATAGTTATGCGCCAGTTCATTACTGAGGATGTTGGTGCCATCGCTGGTACGCAAAATACAGATGCCGACCGGCGCTGACGCGACAATCTTGCGGTTGAACTGCTCGTGCTCCTCCAGCCGGTGAGCGTTATCTTCCGCCGGCAGGAACATGCGGCGTTCAAACACCCACGCCAGGGTAAACAGAATCAGCGCGCTGAGGATATTGAGCAGCAGCGCGTTAATCAGCATCAGCTTGAGCTGATCCATCAGCACATCGGTCGACAGCGACCACACCACATTGAGGCTGGACGGCGGCAGCGGCTTTTTCAGCACCAGCTGACGATAGCCGTCAAGATAACCAAACCAGGTGCTGTTATCCGGCAGATCGTCCAGCGAATAACCGGGTCCGCCGCGTCGTGAGCTGATCAGCGGACGATAGTTTTCATCGGTGATGGTGGCCACCAGCGGCAGCCCGCCGGGCTGAATAAATTCATCCAGGCGAATGTTCTGTTCCACGCCGAGCAGTGCCTGCAGTTTGTTGGCGACGTAAACCGGCACCACCATGTAGAAGTTGCCGATGCCTGGCTGGCTGCTGTTGGTAATCCAGTACATTGGATTACGCCGCTCTTCCTCGTTGCCGCTGCGGTAGTGCAGCACGTTTTCGCGCAGCGCCTTCAGGCTGCGTTCGCGATCGACCGGATTATTGTTGCCGATGGTGAAATCTGCCAGGCACTGATTTTCGCCGCCAATAAAGAACACCCGATTGAGTTCATAGGCTGAGGCAAAATTGCTTTTCCAGTAGTTAATGAAATAGCTAAGGGAATCGAGCGAGTTACGCCAGGTGTTGCTCATTGACGTGCAGTCACCGTCGGTAAACAGCGGCGTAAACTGCGGCAGCGTGCTTTTGCCGCCCGGCATGCCGTTGAGCATATCCAGCCCGTTGACGCTGCTGCTCAGGCGATTCTCAGTGATGTACTTCAGCTCGCGCATCACATCCGCGGAGTGGCGCACATACCATTCGGCCTGACCATAATTGGTGGCAAACTCCTGGCGCACCGCGTTCTCTTTCTCGTGCAGCACATTGATGATGTAGAAAGTGGTCAACAGTGCACCCAGCGACCAGAGCAGCAGTGCCAGCGCACGAAACAGGTAGCGCGAGATGCGAAGCGTGGTGCGAAAGGAGACGAGATATTTCAAAAGAGACTCACTGGCGGCAAGGGTTATCGGGACGTTGAAAAGTTCTCATACACTAGCTTTATCAGGGCGAAAAAGCCAGTTGGCACGCGACTTTGGGAGTGAAAGTCAGACAAAAAAAACGGCAGGTCGGTTGCCCTGACCTGCCGCTTGTGACAGACAACGAACGGTTACTCTTCGTCGTCTGTTTCCGGTGCGTCGTCGTCGCTGTCGACTTCCGGCGCGATATCGTCTTCGCCTTCTGCCACGCTGCCGTCGATGGCGTCGAGTTCTTCCTCTTCCACCGGTTCAGCGACGCGCTGCAGGCCGACCACGTTTTCATCTTCCGCGGTACGAATCAGGATCACGCCCTGCGTATTACGGCCCACCACGCTGACTTCCGACACGCGGGTACGCACCAGCGTACCGGCATCGGTGATCATCATGATCTGATCGCTATCTACCACCTGTACCGCGCCAACCACTGGCCCGTTACGCTCGGTGACTTTAATCGAGATCACGCCCTGCGTGGCGCGCGATTTGGTCGGATACTCGCTGTTAGCAGTACGCTTGCCGTAGCCGTTCTGCGTTACGGTGAGAATCGCGCCCTCTTCACGTGGCACAATCAGCGACACCACTTTGTCGCCTTCTGCCAGCCTGATGCCGCGTACGCCCGAAGCCGAACGGCCCATGGCGCGCACCGCGCTCTCCGCGAAGCGCACCACTTTACCGGCGGCAGAGAACAGCATCGCTTCGTCGTTACCGTTGGTCAGCGCCACGCCAATCAGCTCATCGTCTTCACGCAGGTTGATGGCAATGATGCCGGCACTGCGCGGACGGCTGAACTCCTGCAGCGCAGTTTTCTTCACGGTACCGTCTGCGGTCGCCATAAAGATGTTGAAACCTTCGGTATATTCACGCACTGGCAGAATCGCGGTGATACGCTCGTTGGCTTCCAGCGGCAGCAGGTTGACGATCGGACGACCGCGCGCGCCACGGCTGGCTTCCGGCAGCTGATAGACCTTCATCCAGTAGAGGCGGCCACGGCTGGAGAAGCACAGAATGGTGTCGTGGGTGTTGGCCACCAGCAGACGATCAATAAAGTCTTCTTCTTTAATGCGCGCCGCCGATTTGCCCTTACCGCCGCGACGCTGGGCTTCATAGTCTGACAGCGGCTGGTATTTGACGTAGCCCTGATGCGACAGGGTGACCACCACATCTTCCTGGTTGATCAGGTCTTCGATGTTGATGTCAGCGCTGTTAGCGGTAATTTCCGTACGGCGTGCATCGCCAAACTGATCGCGCATCGCCACCAGCTCTTCACGGATCACTTCCATCAGGCGCTCGGCACTCTGCAGGATATGAATCAGTTCGGCGATCTGGTCCAGCAGCTCTTTGTACTCGTCGAGCAGTTTTTCATGCTCAAGGCCGGTCAGTTTCTGCAGACGCAGATCAAGAATGGCCTGTGCCTGCTGCTCGGTCAGGTAGTAGCGACCGTCGCGAATACCAAACTCCGCTTCCAGCCACTCCGGACGCGCGGCGTCGTCACCGGCACGTTCCAGCATGGCGGCGACGTTGCCGAGATCCCACGACTGCGCCAGCAGGCCGCTTTTCGCTTCGGCTGGCGTCGGAGCCCGACGAATCAGCTCGATAATCGGATCGATGTTGGCCAGCGCAATCGCCAGACCTTCAAGGATGTGCGCACGATCGCGCGCTTTACGCAGTTCGAAGATGGTACGACGCGTCACCACTTCACGGCGGTGGCGAACGAAGGCTTCAATGATCTCCTTCAGCGTCATGATCTTCGGCTGGCCCTGATGCAGGGCAACCATGTTGATGCCGAAAGAGACCTGCAGTTGCGTCAGCGAGTAGAGGTTGTTGAGCACCACTTCGCCGACCGCATCGCGTTTCACTTCAATGACGATACGCATGCCGTCTTTGTCAGATTCGTCACGCAGGCCGCTGATGCCCTCAACGCGCTTCTCTTTCACCAGCTCGGCAATTTTCTCGATCAGGCGCGCTTTGTTCACCTGATACGGGATTTCATTGACGATGATGGTTTCACGACCGGTTTTGGCGTCGGTTTCAATCTCGCCGCGCGCGCGGATGTAAATTTTACCGCGCCCGGTGCGGTAGGCTTCTTCAATGCCACGACGACCGTTGATAAAGGCGGCGGTCGGGAAATCCGGCCCGGTAATGTGCTCCATCAGCCCTTCGACGCTGATGTTTTCATCTTCGATGAACGCCAGGCAGCCGTTGATCACTTCCGTCAGGTTGTGAGGCGGAATGTTGGTCGCCATGCCGACGGCAATACCGGAGGAGCCGTTGATCAGCAGGTTAGGAATTTTGGTCGGCAGGACTTCTGGGATCTGCTCGGTGCCGTCATAGTTCGGCACAAAGTCGACCGTCTCTTTTTCCAGGTCAGCCAGCAGTTCAGAGGAGATCTTCGCCATGCGCACTTCGGTATAACGCATCGCTGCGGCGGAGTCGCCGTCGACCGAACCGAAGTTACCCTGACCGTCGACCAGCATGTAGCGCAGGGAGAACGGCTGGGCCATGCGCACGATACTTTCGTACACAGCGGAGTCACCGTGTGGGTGATATTTACCGATAACGTCACCGACCACACGGGCAGATTTTTTATAGGGTTTGTTCCAGTCGTTACCCAGTTCGCTCATGGCAAAAAGCACACGGCGATGCACCGGCTTCAGGCCATCACGTACATCGGGTAAGGCTCGGCCAACGATGACCGACATGGCGTAATCGAGGTAGGAGTTTTTCAACTCTTCTTCGATATTGACCGGTGTAATTTCTCTCGCAAGGTCGCTCATGGAGCCGCTATCCCTCTACATAATCCCGGATTTTAAAGGTGCGAAAGTATATCACATCGCTTGCGTACGGTGAACGTAAAGCAGGGTTTTGTGGCGCTTTTCCTTTGCGCTGAGAGATGCCTCGCAGGGTTTATGCGTTTATACTGGTGGCATATTTTGTCAGGAGTCATGATTCAATGAATGAACAACCGCAGGAAAGCCGCCAGAACGTTGACCACGCCGAAATTGCCAAGTTTGAGGCGGTTGCATCACGCTGGTGGGATTTAGAGGGTGAATTTAAGCCGTTGCACCGCATCAATCCCCTGCGTCTTGGCTGGATTGCCCAGCACAGCCATGGGCTGTTCGGTAAGAAAGTGCTGGATGTCGGCTGCGGCGGCGGCATTCTTGCCGAGAGCATGGCGCGCGAAGGGGCGGAGGTCACCGGTCTGGATATGGGCGCCGAGCCGCTGGAGATCGCGCGTCTGCACGCGCTGGAGAGCGGCGTGAGCGTCAATTACGTGCAGCAGACGGTTGAAGCCCATGCGGCCAGCCATGCCGGTCAGTACGACGTGGTGACCTGTATGGAGATGCTGGAGCACGTGCCGGATCCGCGTTCCGTGGTGCTGGCCTGCGCGCAGCTGGTGAAACCGGGCGGCGAAGTGTTCTTCTCCACTATCAACCGTAACCCTAAAGCCTGGCTACTGGCGGTGTTTGGTGCTGAATACGTGCTGCGCATGGTGCCGCGCGGTACCCATGACGTGAAAAAATTTATTCGTCCCGCCGAGCTGCTGAACTGGGTGGACGAGACCGCCCTGCGTGAACGCAATATGACAGGCCTGCACTACAATCCGCTGACCAACCAGTTCCGCCTTGGCCGCGGGGTGGACGTCAATTATATGGTGCATACCCACCGTCAGGCGTAAACGACCTGTTTCGCCTGCCTGCCCGTGGGCAGCGCTGTTGTAGCGGCGCGATGTATTACGCGAGAAATCGCGCCGCTATGGAATCTACGACCGGCAATTTACTCATCTGAACGGCATAACGCCCTGCACGCCGCCAGTCCTCCTTTCACTTCCGACCGCACCCGGTTTATCACGCGCTGGCCCTATCCAGATCAATTTCCTTTTAGACGCTGCGATGCGCTTTTTGTAAGGTGAAAAGGTCATAAAAAATTCATAAGCAAACGCAGATAAGTTCGCTGCTGACGGAGCGGCGCGGGCTTTTTTCGCCTGGGAAATTTCCCGAATCGCAGCGGTTGAGCAATAAACACGCGCTCGATCAAAAATTGAAAAAAAACCTGTTATCCGTTGACACCAGGTGCAGGCCTTGTGGCGTGGGGATCCAGGATTTTCCCCACCCCCCAGGGCGTAAAATTTTGTGAAAATCAACTCTTGTGATGATCCGATTGCTGACTAGAATACTCACCATATTGTTGTTCAAACTTTCCGCACCCCCTATATATAGTGTTTATCCACAGGCTTACTCACAATGAGCCGCCTGTGAATAGACGGGGGATAATTTTGTATTTCATGGACAGGTAAACACGCGACATGAACCAAAGTCTGCTCGTTACGAAACGCGATGGCCGCCAGGAGCGCATCGACCTCGATAAGATTCACCGGGTGCTGGACTGGGCAGCTGAAGGGCTGAACAATGTCTCCGTCTCGCAGGTTGAGTTGCGTTCGCACATCCAGTTTTACGATGGCATCAAAACCTCGGACATTCACGAGACCATCATCAAAGCGGCTGCCGATTTGATCTCCCGTGACGCGCCTGATTACCAGTACCTGGCCGCGCGTCTGGCGATCTTCCACCTGCGTAAAAAAGCGTACGGTCAGTTTGAGCCACCGAAGCTGTACGACCAGGTAGTGAAAATGGTCGAGATGGGCAAATACGATCGCCATCTGCTGGAAGACTACAGCACCGAAGAGTTTGAGCAGATGGACGGCTTCATCGACCACTGGCGCGACATGAACTTCTCCTACGCGGCGGTGAAGCAGCTGGAAGGCAAATATCTGGTGCAGAACCGCGTCAGCGGTGAAATCTACGAGAGCGCCCAGTTCCTGTATATTCTGGTCGCCGCCTGCCTGTTCTCCGGCTATCCGCGCGATACGCGTATGGATTACATCAAGCGTTTCTACGATGCGATCTCCACGTTCAAGATCTCGCTGCCTACGCCTATCATGTCCGGCGTGCGCACCCCGACCCGTCAGTTCAGCTCCTGCGTACTGATCGAGTGCGGCGACAGCCTGGATTCCATCAACGCCACCTCCAGCGCTATTGTGAAATATGTGTCACAGCGTGCCGGCATCGGCATCAACGCGGGCCGCATTCGTGCGCTCGGCAGCCCGATCCGCGGCGGTGAAGCGTTCCACACCGGCTGTATCCCGTTCTATAAGCACTTCCAGACGGCGGTGAAATCCTGCTCGCAGGGCGGCGTGCGCGGCGGTGCGGCAACGCTGTTCTACCCGATGTGGCATCTGGAAGTGGAAAGCCTGCTGGTGTTGAAAAACAACCGCGGCGTCGAAGGCAACCGCGTGCGTCACATGGATTACGGCGTGCAGATCAACAAGCTGATGTACACTCGCCTGCTGAAAGGCGAAGACATCACCCTGTTCAGCCCGTCCGACGTGCCAGGCCTGTATGACGCGTTCTTCGCCGATCAGGATGAGTTTGAGCGTCTGTATACCAAATATGAGAAGGACGACAGCATCCGCAAGCAGCGCGTGAAAGCCGTCGATCTGTTCTCGCTGATGATGCAGGAACGTGCCTCAACCGGCCGTATCTACGTGCAGAATGTTGACCACTGCAACACCCACAGCCCGTTCGATCCGGCCATTGCGCCAGTGCGTCAGTCTAACCTGTGCCTGGAAATTGCGCTGCCGACCAAACCGCTGGAAGACGTCAACGACGAAAGCGGCGAGATCGCGCTGTGCACCCTGTCCGCCTTCAACCTCGGTGCGATTGAAAGCCTGGACGATCTGGAAGAACTGGCTACGCTGGCAGTACGCGCGCTGGATGCCCTGCTCGATTACCAGGACTACCCGATTCCGGCGGCGAAACGCGGTGCGATGGGTCGTCGTACCCTGGGTATTGGCGTGATCAACTACGCCTATTACCTGGCAAAACACGGTGTGCGCTACTCCGACGGCAGCGCCAACAACCTGACGCACAAAACCTTTGAAGCCATTCAGTACTGGCTGCTGAAAGCCTCCAACGAGCTGGCGAAAGAGCAAGGTGCCTGCCCGTGGTTTAAAGAGACCACTTATTCGCAGGGCATTCTGCCGATCGATACCTATAAAAAGGATCTCGACAGCGTATGTAATGAGCCGCTGCACCTTGACTGGGAAGCGCTGCGTGAGTCGATTAAAACCCACGGCCTGCGCAACTCCACGCTGTCTGCACTGATGCCGTCTGAGACCTCTTCGCAGATTTCGAACGCCACCAACGGTATCGAGCCGCCGCGCGGTCACATCAGTATCAAAGCGTCGAAAGACGGGATTCTGCGCCAGGTGGTACCGGAGTATGAGCGTCTGAAAGATCAGTACGAACTGCTGTGGGAGATGCCATCAAACGACGGCTATCTGCAGCTGGTGGGCGTGATGCAGAAGTTTATCGATCAGGCGATTTCATCGAACACCAACTACGATCCAGGCCGTTTCGCCAATGGCAAAGTGCCGATGAAACAGCTGCTGAAAGATCTGCTGACCGCGTACAAATTTGGCGTGAAGACCCTGTACTACCAAAACACCCGTGACGGTGCCGAGGATGCGCAGGACGATCTGGCGCCGTCTATTCAGGACGATGGCTGCGAAAGCGGCGCCTGTAAAATTTGATCGAAAGGCGCCTGCGGGCGCCTTATCGTGTCTGGGCCAGCAGCGGCTGGCCCGTTTCACTTTTGGACTTAGTCATGGCTTACACTACTTTCTCACAGAACAAAAATGACCAGCTGAAAGAGCCGATGTTCTTCGGCCAGTCAGTGAACGTTGCCCGTTTCGACCAGCAGAAATACGACATCTTTGAAAAGCTGATCGAGAAGCAGCTCTCTTTCTTCTGGCGTCCGGAAGAGGTTGACGTCTCGCGCGATCGCATCGACTATCAGGCGCTGCCGGAGCACGAGAAGCACATCTTCATCAGTAACCTGAAGTATCAGACGCTGCTGGATTCCATTCAGGGCCGCAGCCCGAACGTGGCGCTGCTGCCGCTGATTTCGATTCCCGAGCTGGAAACCTGGGTGGAAACCTGGGCGTTCTCCGAGACCATCCACTCACGCTCGTACACTCACATCATCCGTAATATCGTCAACGATCCGTCACTGGTGTTTGATGACATCGTGACTAACGAGCAGATTCTGGCGCGCGCGCAGGATATCTCGAAGTATTACGACGATCTGATCGAGATGACCAACTACTGGCATCTGCTGGGTGAAGGCACGCATCAGGTAGCGGGCAAGAGCGTGACCGTGAATCTGCGTGCGCTGAAGAAGCAGCTGTATATCTGTCTGATGAGCGTTAACGCGCTGGAAGCGATTCGCTTCTACGTCAGCTTTGCCTGCTCGTTCGCCTTCGCCGAGCGCGAACTGATGGAAGGTAACGCCAAGATTATTCGTCTGATCGCCCGTGACGAAGCGCTGCACCTGACCGGCACTCAGCATATGCTGAATCTGATGCGTACCGGTGAAGACGATCCTGAAATGAAAGAGATCGCCGCTGAGTGCCGCGACGAGTGCTTCGACTTGTTTAAGAAAGCGGCCGAGCAGGAAAAAGAGTGGGCTGAGTATCTGTTCAGCGGCGGCTCAATGATTGGTCTGAACAAGGACATTCTGTGCCAGTACATTGAGTACATCACCAATATCCGCATGCAGGCGGTGGGTCTTGATCTGCCGTTCCAGACGCGTTCGAACCCGATTCCATGGATTAACTCGTGGCTGGTGTCAGATAACGTGCAGGTGGCGCCGCAGGAAGTTGAAGTGAGCTCCTATCTGGTGGGTCAGATCGACTCCGAAGTGGGCGAAGACGACTTCAACGATTTCCAGCTGTAAGCATGAGCCGTTCCGTGGTAATCCTGCGCAGCTCCGGCTCCCGGCTGGAGTGCGCAGACGAACACCCTAATCTGCTGACGACGCTGGAAGCACACAATGTGTGCGTCGAGTTTCAATGTCGCGAAGGCTACTGCGGCTCCTGCCGCATGCGTCTGCTGAAAGGCGAAGTGGATTATGCGGAAACCCCACTGGCGTTTATTCAGCAGGGCGAGATTCTGCCCTGCTGTTGTAAGGCCAGAGGGGAGATTGAGATCGAGCTGTAACCTGCCGCTACACCAAACCCAAAAGTCCTTTAATGCTGCAACATCCATACAGGTCGTCAGAGAGGTTGCCGCTTGCTGCACCGGCGTAAATCCATCCCTGGAGCCTGCCGCCGCGCCGTCCTGGCGCGGAAGCTGCTGCAAGCGGCAACCTCCCCCACGCCCTATCAGGCTTCTTCATTGCGGTAACAGAACGTCACCCTGCAGCGACACCAATGCTAACGGGAAGAGGGGATGTTGAGCTAAGCCGGACGTCACGCGGCAAGGATGCCGCGTGTCGAGGCCCGCAGGGAGCGGGTTTTGCCGTTCCGGGCGTGCTCAACTTCCCCTCTGACCTTGCTGATGATGACCGCCAGCACAATCGGGTTAGCTCTTCACCGTCTCCAGAACATCAATCCAGCCGTGACCGGTACTGACTTCACTGCCGTGCAGCCAGCGGCGCAGCATATTCATCGCCATCATCGCCACCACTTTCTGCCGGGTTTCCAGATTGTGCCGCCCGTGGGTAAATTTCACCCGCTGGCCCCAGCTGGCTTCCGAGGTGTGCAGCGCAATCGACACTTCCCCTTCCTGCAAATCACCAACCGACAAAGCCAGCACCGTGCCCTGCTGAGCGGCCAACTGACGCGTGCGCGTAACCTGCGCTTCCAGCGACTCCTCACGAGCCGGCAGCAGCTCGGCAGCGCTAAGCGGTACCTGTGCGGCGGCCAGCTGCCAGTGCAGCAACCCGGCCGTGTATTGTTCGCTCAGAGCAAGGCGGAAGCCGCGATCGTGCAGTTCCCGCGCCAGCACGGCCGGCAGCCCTTCAAAGCCTTCAAAAATGGTGCACTCGGCCAGCAGTAACTTAACCTGCTGCCACACCTGCTCCATCGCCACGCGCTGGCTGGCCGGGCCGGTCAGTTTGATCTCAATGATGGGCATCGACGAACGGTAGCCCATCACTACGCCTTCCGGCAGCGGCAGCGGTTCAAGCTCGGCGGCGATATCGCTCTCGCCGCGACCAAAGGTGGTCAGACGCAGGCACAGCGGGGGTTCTGGCAACGTAAAACGCGCCTTAAGACGCGGAATAATCTGCTGCTCAACCATCACTTTGAATTCTGACGGCACGCCGGGGGTAAAGAATATCCAGCAGCGCTTAAGCTGCAGGGCAAACCCACAGGCGGTGCCGACCGGGTTATCGATCAACTCGGCATTGGCCGGAATCTCCGCCTGCTTGCGATTACTGGGTGCCATGAGCCGCCCGCGGCTGGCAAACCAGGCTTCCATCTTCTCCAGCCACGCCTGCTGCAGCACCAGTTCGCTGCCGCTGGCGGTGGCCGCTGCCTGGGCGCTGAGATCGTCGCTGGTCGGCCCGAGACCGCCGTTCACAATCAGCACGTCGGCAATCTGACTGCGACTCTGTAGCGCTTCAACCAGCGAGCTCATCGCATCGCCGACCGTACTGCGACTGGTCATCGGCAGGCCGTGCTGAAACAGCACATCGGCCAGCCACGCGGCGTTGGTATCGACAATCTGCCCATGTAACACTTCATCGCCCGTTGAGAGCATTTCGACACGTATCACGATCTTTTCTCCTTATCCCTGTGGCTTTCACTGTAGGGAGCGCGCAGGCGAAACACAATCGCCGCCGGTGCGAAATAGCGGGTTAATCGCGATGCGGAAAGGAAACAGCGGGAAAGCAGGAATCGGGCGCGACGGACATCGCGCCCACGGGGATTAACGGCGCGCCAGCAGCAGGCCAACAAACAGACCGGCAGCCGCACCGATACCAATGCCCTGCCACGGTTTTTCATGCACGTAATCGTCGGCACGATACGCTGCCTGTTTGGCACGATAGTAATAGCTGTCGGACGCCTGGCTCACGCGATTCTTCACGTCTTCCAGCGCCTGCTCGGCTTTCTGCTTCAGTTCGATATATTTCTGGTCCGCCGGATCGCCCGAGGAGCGCAGCACTTCTTCCAGCGTTTCCGTCAGCAGCGCCAGATCGTCATCAAGACGGGTTTCAAATTGATCGGTAGATGACATGTTCACAATCCTCCATGTTTAAATGCGGTGTCGATTAACTATAGTCATAAATTGCGTTTTTGCGCCGCGCCGTCATCCGCTGACTGCGCTTTTTGCCGCGCTGAACGCAAAGTTATGTCATCCGGGGCGTTGCACGCGGAATTGTGCTTCGTTTATTTGATTAATCTGATAAATTTTCAGCGGACTGAATTTTTTATTTTCGCCACTGTCGTAACCCCCTGTAGCCTGACGCTTAATGTCTTGCGACAGCCTCAATACACCCGAGCAGCTAAGGAAAAGATTTCCGGCATGAATCGTAGAAAATTTATGAAAGCGTCCATGGCCCTCTCTGCCGTTAGCGGCATGACCGGGCTCTCCTCGCTGTTTGCGCAGTCCGCCTGGGCCGATGATGGCATCGCCGACGGAACCGCCGTGCGCTTCGATTTCGATGTGCTGAAAAAGAAAGCCGCGGCGCTGGCCAAACAGCCCTGGGGCGGCGCGCCCGGCCCCCTGCCCGCGACCCTGGCCAATCTGACACCGCAGGCGTATAACGAAATTCAGTACGACGCTAACCACTCACTGTGGAACAACATCGCCGACCGCGAGCTGGATGTGCAGTTCTTCCACGTTGGCATGGGCTTTAAGCGCCGCATTCGCATGTTCTCCGTGGACGCCGCCAGCCGCGAGGCGCGGGAAATCCACTTCCGTCCGGAACTGTTTAATTATCACAACGCCAACGTGGATACCCAGCAACTGGTGGGTAAAACCGACCTCGGCTTTGCCGGTTTCCGCGCCTTTAAAAAGCCGGAGCTGGCGCGACGCGACATCGTTTCTTTCCTCGGTGCCAGCTACTTCCGCGCGGTAGATGAAACCTACCAATATGGCCTGTCAGCCCGTGGCGTCGCGGTTAACACCTTCAGCAATGGCCAGGAAGAGTTTCCCGACTTCACCGCCTTCTGGTTCGAAACACCCAAAGCTGAAGACACCACCTTTGTGGTGTATGCACTGCTGGACGGGGCCAGCGTCACCGGTGCCTACAAGTTCACCATCCACTGCGAAGAAAAACGCGTAGTGATGGAGGTGGAAAACCACCTGTTTGCGCGCAACGAGATTCGTCAGCTCGGTATTGCGCCAATGACCAGCATGTTCAGCTGCGGTACCAACGAGCGCCGCATGTGCAATACCTATCATCCGCAGATTCATGACTCCGATCGACTGGCAATGTGGAGCGGTAGCGGCGAGTGGATTGCCCGTCCGCTGAATAACCCACAGCGCCTGCAGTTCAATGCCTATCAGGATGAAAACCCGCGCGGCTTCGGTCTGCTGCAGCTGAATCATGATTTCAAAGATTATCAGGATGTGATTGGCTGGTATGACAAACGCCCCAGCCTGTGGGTGGAGCCGATCGGTAAATGGGGTAAAGGCGCCATCAACCTGATGGAGATCCCGACGACCGGGGAAACACTGGATAACATCGTCTGCTTCTGGCAGCCGGCCGAGCCGGTCAAAGCTGGCAGCGAGTTTAATTTCCAGTACAAACTCTACTGGAGCCAGCTGCCGCCGGTCCGCAGCGGTCTGGCCCGCGTTGATGCCACGCGCACCGGTATTGGTGGCTTCCCGGAAGGCTGGGCACCGGGCGAACACTTCCCGGACCAGTGGTGCCGCCGCTTTGCTATCGATTTCATTGGCGGCGACCTGCAGGCGGCCGCGCCGAAAGGCATCGAACCGGTAATCACCGTGTCGTCCGGCACCTTCAAACAGGTGGAGATTCTCTACGTCGAACCGCTGAAAGGGTACCGTATCCTGTTTGACTGGTATCCGAACAGCGACTCAACCAAACCGGTGGATATGCGCCTGTTCCTGCGCACCAAAGATGAGACGCTGAGCGAAACCTGGCTGTATCAGTACTTCCCGCCACCGCCCGATCAGCGCAAGTACACCGACGACCGGCAGATGACGCCGGGCTAACCTGCACGGCGAGGCCAACACCTCGCCGTTATTTTTTCTGCATGCCGACGTGCGGAATATTATCTTCCAGATAAACGTCCGTGACCGCCCGGAAGCCCAGGCGACCATAAAAGCCTTCCAGATGCGCCTGCGCGGACAGATACACCGCCCGCTGCGGCCAGTGCTGTTCGCAGCTGTTCAGCGCCTGCTCCATCAGCCGATAGCCCAGTTTCAGGCCGCGCGCCTCTTCCGACACAATCACCCGACCAATGGTCACCGGCGAGGAAGCCAGCGCGGGCGTCAGCAGACGCGCATACGCCAGCAGTTTGCCATCAAGAAAGCCCAGCAGATGGCGATTATCAGCCGTCAAATCCTGGCCATCTATATCCTGATACGGACAGGCCTGTTCGACGATAAACACCTGATTGCGCAGCGCCAGCACGGTATACAGCTGCTGCGCGGTCAGTTCACTGTGGTGGCAATCAAGCCATTGCATATCCATCGTGCTTCCTTGTCTGAGCGAAAAAAGTGATCTTCACAGCCTATCACAGCGCATGCGCTAAACGCAGTGGGCAGCACGTAACAGGGGCGGACACGCGGAGCAATGTGATCAAACTCTCAAATTGCAGGCAAAAAAAATCAGGCCCGCAGGCCTGATTGTGAAGATGACGCACTGTTTACATCAGCGGCTGGGCCAGCTGCACCAGCGTGATGAGCGGCTGCGGATAAACACCGAGCAGCAACACGAGGATGGCGGAGATCAACACCACCACACCACCGGCGGTGAACGCCCAGTTGGCCGGGGTATCGCGGGTGTGCAGTTCCGGCGGGCTGAGGTACAGGCTCACCGTAACGCGCAGGTAGTAATACAGACCAATGGCGCTACCGGCGACAACCGCCGCGGTCAGCCACCACAGATGCGCGTTAACACCAGACGCGATGACGTAAAACTTACCGATAAAGCCCAGCGTCATCGGGATACCGGCCAGCGACAGCATCATCACCGTCATCACGGCGGAGAGAATCGGACGATGCCAGAACAGACCACGATAGGAGTAAAGCGTATCCGCATCCGGACCACGGTACGGGCTCGACATCAGGCTGACTACACCGAAGGCGCCGAGGCTGCTGAACAGGTAACCGGCCAGATAGACACCGGCGGTTTCCAGCGACAGCTGATGGGTTTTCACGGCAATCAGCGCCACCAGCAGATAGCCAAGATGCGCGATAGATGAATAACCGAGCAGACGCTTGATGTTGCTCTGCGAAATCGCCATCAGGTTACCGAACAGAATCGAGACGAAGGCAATCACACCCAGCACGGTGCGCACCGCTTCACTGTCGGTTACCGGTGCGTACATGAACAGACGCATGATGACCGCAAAGATAGCGATTTTGCTGGCGGTGGCGAGGAAGGTCGAGACCGGAGCCGGCGCGCCCTGATAAACGTCTGGCGTCCACAGATGGAACGGCACCAGTGACAGCTTAAAGCCAAGACCGATGATCATCATGCCCAGCCCGACCAGCAGCAGCGGCTGCTGAATCATGCTGTCATTCAGGCTTTTGCCGAGCTGGACAAAGCTCAGGCTGCCGGAATCGGCGTAGACCAGCGCAATACCGAAGATCAGGAATGAAGAAGCCGCAGCCGACAGAATCATGTACTTCAGCGCCGCTTCCAGCGAGCGCTTCTGACGGAAGGCGTAGCCGATGAGACCAAACAGCGGCAGCGACAGCAGTTCGATACCGATGAACAGCGCCGCCAGATGGTTGGCGCTGGCCAGTACGATCCCGCCCAGCGCCGCAATCAGCACCAGTAGATAGAACTCATCTTTGTTGTCCGGGAAACCGGCCAGCCACGGATAAGCAAAGGTGCAGGTTGCCAGACTCGCCAGCATCACCAGCGCGGTATAGAACATCGAGTAGCCATCCACGCGCAGCAGCGGCGTGACATCCATGGCGCCCACGTGGCCCACAAACCACAGCGACAGCAGCGCGAGGTTAAGACCGATGACCGTCAGCGTGGCATTAACAAAGTGGTTGCGTCGCCACGCAATGGACAGCATCACAACCACCACCGTCAATCCGACGATTAACAGCGGTAGCAACGCGATCAATTGTTGAGGAGTTATTGTCATGGCGAATTACGGCCTTGTAGTTGAAATTGAAGCGGTAAACCACTGCTGAATATTGCTCATCGCAGCATGGGACGTGTCGAGGATTGGCTGCGGATAAACGCCCAGCAGCACCAGCAGCACGACCAGTACACCGATGGTCAGGAATTCGCGCGGCGACATTCCAGCCAGCGGCTCTTTTGATTTGGCTTCGCCGTAGTAAGCGCGCTGCATCATGATCAGCGAGTACACCGAGGCAAATACCAGGCCGAAGGTGGCAATCACGATAATCAACGGCACCACCTGATAGCTGCCGGTCAGAATCATGAACTCACCCACAAAGTTACCGGTGCCCGGCATACCGAGGTTGGCCACGGCAAAGAACAGCGACAGGCCCGGAATCCACTTGATGCGCGACCACAGGCCGCCCATCTGGCGCATGTCACGGGTATGCAGACGCTCATACAGCTGACCGCACAGGATGAACAGCGCCGCGGCCGACAGGCCGTGCGCAATCATCTGCACCACCGCGCCCTGGAACGCCAGCTGGCTGCCGGTGTAGATGGCAATCAGCACGAAGCCCATGTGCGAAATCGAGGTGTAGGCGATCAGGCGTTTGATATCGGTCTGCGAGAACGCCATCCACGCGCCGTAGAAGATACCGATGATGCCGAGCCACATGGCGATCGGCGCGAACTCCGCCGACGCATTCGGGAACAGCGGCAGGCTAAAACGCAGCAGGCCGTAAGCCGCAGTTTTCAGCAGGATACCGGCAAGGTCAACCGAACCGGCGGTCGGTGCCTGGCTGTGGGCATCCGGCAGCCAGCCGTGCAGCGGCACCACCGGCATTTTCACCGCAAAGGCGATGAAGAAGCCGAGCATCAGCAGATACTCAACGGTGTGTGACATTGGGGTTTTCAGCAGCTCTTCATAGCTGAACGTCCAGACGCCAGTGGCGTTGTAGTGCACGAACACCAGCGCCAGAATGGCAATCAGCATCACCAGACCTGACGCCTGGGTATAGATGAAGAATTTGGTTGCCGCGCTGATACGGGTTTTCCCGTCAGACGCTTTGTGACCCCAGAGCGCGATGAGGAAGTACATCGGCACCAGCATCATTTCCCAGAAGAAGAAGAACAGGAACATGTCGATGGCGAGGAACACGCCGATCACGCCGCCGAGAATCCACATCAGGTTGAGGTGGAAGAAGCCCTGATACTTTTCGATTTCATTCCACGAACAGAGTACCGCCATCAGACCCAGCAGGCCGGTCAGCACCACCATCAGCAGCGACAGGCCATCCAGCGCCAGATGGAAATTAATGCCAAAGCGTGGGATCCACGATACCAGGAAAGTCGACTGCCACTGCGGCAGACCCGCAGCCTGCGTCAGCGAATAGCCTCCCTGCAGCCACAGCTGCAGGCCCAGCGCCAGCGTCAGCCCCATGGTGATCAGGGCAATCCAGCGCGGCACCTTCGCGCCAAGGCGCTCAGCCAGCCAGCAAAGCAAGCCCCCAACAAAGGGTATAATTATTAGCCAAGGTAATAACACGGCGTACATTCCCTATTTTCGTCTTCGTTCAGGCTATCGGACGCGCCTGTTTCGCCTCGCCCGCGCGGGCAACGTTCACGTATTACTACGCGCCGGTTGCTGCGCTGACAAACACCAAACTGACTGCGTTGATCTCACCCGTGCATCAGACAATTTTGAACATTCTTACGTGGGGCGCTAAACCATCGCGCGCCCCGCTCATCAATCGTTAAATCACCAGCATCAGCGCCAGCACCACCACGGCACCGACGCTCATCGACGCGATATACCAGCGCAGATAGCCGTTCTCACTCACCACCAGACCTTTATTGCCGATGCGTGACAGCAGCGCTGGCAGGTTCATCAGTGAGTTGAGCGGATCGCGCTGCAGCAGCCAGGCAATGCCAAGGTACGGTTTAACAAATACCTTGTCGTACAGCCAGTCGAAGCCCCAGGCCGCAAACCACCAGGTACCGAAGAAACGGCCCGGCGCGCTGTTGGCGATGCGGGTGACCAGCTGACGTTTGCCCAGCCACAGCGCGGCGGCAATCAGGATACCGATAATCGCCACGGCACCCGAGGTGATTTCCAGCGCCACTTTGCCGGTTTCACCAAACTCGTTCTGTGGCAGCACGCCCGCCAGCGGAGGCGTAATCAGCGCGCCAACGAAGGTTGAGAGTACCAGCAGCACAATCAGCGGCAGGTGATGCGTAATGCCTTTACCGGCATGCGCATGAATTTTCTCTTCGCCGTGGAACACGATAAAGATCATGCGGAAGGTGTAGATTGAGGTAAGGAATGCACCCACCAGACCGGCGACCATCAGATTGATGTGACCGTTAGCCAGCGCACCGAACAGAATCTCGTCCTTACTGTAGAAGCCGGCGGTAATCAGCGGCAGCGCGGCCAGCGCGGCACCGCCCACCAGGAAGCAGACATACACCAGCGGGATGCTCTTACGCAGACCGCCCATTTTGAAAATGTTCTGCTCGTGATGACAGGCCAGAATCACGGAACCGGAGGAGAGGAACAGCAGCGCCTTGAAGAACGCATGGGTCATCAGGTGGAAAATCGCGGCGTCCCACGCCTGTACGCCCAGCGCCAGGAACATGTAGCCGATCTGACTCATGGTGGAGTATGCCAGCACGCGTTTGATGTCGGTCTGCACCAGCGCGGCGAAGCCCGCCAGCACCAGCGTAATCGCACCAACAATACCCACCAGATGCAGCACTTCCGGCGTCAGCAGGAACAGACCGTGGGTGCGGGCAATCAGATAGACGCCTGCGGTTACCATGGTGGCAGCGTGGATCAGCGCGGAGACCGGCGTCGGACCGGCCATCGCATCGGCCAGCCACGTCTGCAGCGGCAGCTGTGCCGATTTACCCACGGCACCGCCCAGCAGCATCAGCGTCGCCCACTGCAGCATGTGGTTGTCCGCCGCGAAGTGCGCCGGGGCCAGCTCCATCAGCTCACGGAAGTTCAGCGTACCCAGCTCGTTGTAGAGAATGAACAACGCAAAGGCGAGGAACACGTCACCGACACGGGTGATGATGAAGGCTTTCATCGCCGCTTTGCCGTTTTCCGGATTGCTGTAGTAGAAGCCAATCAGCAGGTAGGAACACAGCCCTACCCCTTCCCAGCCCAGGTACATCAGCATCAGGTTATCGGCCAGCACCAGCACCACCATGCTCGCGATGAACAGGTTGGTGTAAGCGAAGAAGCGTGAATAGCCCTCTTCACCGCGCATGTACCACGAAGCGAACATGTGGATGAAGAAGCCGACGCCGGTGACCACCGACAGCATGGTCAGCGACAGACCATCCAGCACCAGGTTCACTTTGATGTCAAAGTTACCGACGTGCATCCAGGTCCACAGCGCCTGGGTAAACGGCTGCTGACCCTGGCTGAAGAAATCCATGCCAACAAATACGGTGGTCAGCGCCGCAAGGCCCACTGACCCCATCCCCACCGCAGCCGACAGGTTCTCCGACCAGCGACCACGGGAAAACGCCAATAGCAGGAAGCCAATCAGCGGAAATAATACGGTTAAATAGAGAAGATTCATCCGCGCATCTCGCTCACTGTGTCAATGTTCAGCGTCTGACGACGACGATAGAGCTGGAGCAGCAGCGCCAGACCAATACTGGCTTCCGCCGCCGCGAGGCTGATTGCCAGGATGTACATCACCTGGCCGTCGGCTTGTCCCCAGTAGCTGCCTGCCACCACCAGCGCCAGCGCCGCGGCGTTGATCATGATCTCCAGACCGATCAGCATAAACAGCAGGTTGCGGCGCAGCACCAGCGAGGTCAGGCCGAGAACAAACAGCACAGCAGCCAGAATCAGGCCGTGTTGTAACGGGATCATGCGTGCTCCTCCTTATTGGCCGCCGCGTCTGACACGCGGTTGCTCAGCACTTCGCCCTGACGATCTTCACGTCCGATATGGAACGCCACCACCAGACCGGCCAGCAGCAGCATTGACGCCAGCTCAACCGCCAGAACATACGGGCCAAACAGACTGATGCCCACCGCTTTGGCATCGATGACGGTGCCATCAATACCCTGGTCGGTCGCGGTCAGGATGGCGTAGATCATCACCACCAGCAGCAGCAGCGAGACAATGCCCGGACCGATCCACAGCGACGGCTTCAGCCATTCGCGCTCCTGATCCTGCTGGGTTTTACCCAGGTTGAGCATCATCACCACGAACACAAACAGCACCATGATGGCACCGGCATAGACGATGATCTCAAGCGCACCGGCAAAATAGGCACCCATCGAGAAGAACACGCCGGCAATCGACAGCAGCGAAACAATCAGGTACAGCAGCGCATGTACCGGATTGGTGTGGGTGATGACGCGCAATGTCGTCAGTACCGCCACCAGTCCGCAAAGATAAAACGCAAATTCCATACCTGGCTCCTTAAGGTAATAAGCCTTTAACGTCGATCGGTTTGGCTTCGTTTTCCGCGTCGCCTTTGTCTTTACCGTCGATCGCCATACCTGCCATGCGGTAGAAGTTGTACTCCGGATATTTACCCGGACCGGAAATCAGCAGGTCTTCCTTCTCATACACCAGATCCTGACGCTTGAACTCACCGAGTTCGAAGTCCGGCGTCAGCTGAATCGCGGTGGTCGGGCAGGCTTCTTCACATAAACCACAGAAGATGCAGCGCGAGAAGTTGATGCGGAAAAATTCCGGATACCAGCGGCCATCCTGCATCTCCGCTTTCTGCAGCGAAATACAGCCGACCGGGCAGGCAACGGCGCACAGGTTACAGGCCACGCAGCGCTCTTCGCCGTCCGGATCGCGCGTCAGCACGATACGGCCACGGTAGCGCGGCGGCAGATAAACCGGCTCTTCCGGATACATCTGGGTTTCGCGCTTGGCGAAGGCATGCATGCCAATCATCCAGATACTGCGCACTGTCGTGCCGAAGCCAACGACAATATCTTTTAAAGTCATCTCAAAACCCCTTACTGCGCGTTGTACAGAATCACTGCGGCAGTGGCCAGCAGGTTCAATAACGTCAACGGCAGACATACTTTCCAGCCGAACGACAGCACCTGGTCATAGCGTGGACGCGGCAGCGCAGCACGAATCAGGATAAACATCACCATAAAGAACGCCGTTTTCAGGGCGAACCAGATGAACGGCGGCAGGAACGGACCGTGCCAGCCACCAAAGAACAGGGTGACGATCAGCGCCGATACGGTAGTAATGGCCACGTACTCACCGACAAAGAACAGGCCGAACTTCATCCCGGCATATTCGATGTGGTAACCGTCGGCCAGCTCCTGTTCCGCTTCCGGCTGGTCAAACGGATGACGGTGGCACACCGCGACGCCGGCAATACAGAAGGTCACGAAGCCAAAGAACTGCGGGATGATGTTCCACAGGTGCGTCTGGCTCTCAACGATGGCGTTCAGGTTAAAGGAACCCGCCTGCGCCACCACGCCCATCAGTGACAGGCCGAGGAACACTTCGTAGCTCAGGGTCTGCGCGGAGGCACGCATTGCACCGAGCAGCGAGTATTTGTTGTTACTGGACCAGCCCGCGAACAGTACGGCGTACACCGCCAGACCCGCCATCATCAGGAAGAACAGCAGACCGATGTTCAGGTCGGTGACCATCCAGCTCGGCGAAACCGGCACAATCGCAAACGCCAGCAGCAGCGAAACGAAGGCGATGACCGGTGCCAGGGTAAAGATAAAGCGATCGGTAAACGGCGGAACCCAGTCCTCTTTAAAGAACATTTTGATCATGTCCGCCGCCAGCTGCAGCGAGCCGCCCCAGCCTACGCGGTTCGGTCCATAACGGTTCTGCCACAGGCCGAGCAGACGACGCTCGGCAAAGCTCATGAAGGCACCACAGGCCACCACCACCAGCAGGATGACAATGGCTTTCACCACCTGCAGGATGATGTCAATAACGTCCGGTGTCAGCCAGCTCATTGCGCTGCCTCCTGCAGTTTGTCAATTTGCGCACCCGCGAGGAACGGCGGTACACCCGGCATGCCGAGCGGCAGACCCACCTGCCCCGCCTGCAGTGCCGCAGAGAAGCGCACCGGCAGACGCAGCGTTTCACCGGCGCAAACCAGCTCCACGGATGCACCATTGTTAACCCCCAGCTTCTCAGCATCTGCCGGGTTGATCACCAGCGTGGCCGGTGCCATACGTTTCTGGAAGGTTGGCGAACGCTGAGTCATCTCTTCACTACCAAACAGCTGATAGTAAGGAGCCACGCGATACTGGCTGCCGCCCACGAAGCGTGCCGGAACCTGGCTGAACCAGTCCAGTGCACTTTCGCTGGCTTCAAACAGACGCACGCCCGGATCGCCATGACGCAGTTTACCGCCCACTTCCGCCTGGAACTTGTTCCACGCCTGCGGTGAGTTCCAGCCTGGTGCCCAGGCAAAAGGAATCTGCGAACGCGGTGCCGACGGCTGGTTGTTACCTTCCATGGAGAAGGCAAACATGGTGTCTTTATCCTGCGGCTGACGCGGTTCGTGCACGCTGATGTTGGCGCGCGCGGCGGTACGGCCACTGGCACGATGCGGTGAACGCGCCAGTTTCTGGCCACGAATACGGAAGCTGGCGTCCGGCGCCGCGTCCTTAATCCCTTTCAGCTGCGGCAGCGCCACAATCGCGGCATCAATCACGTGATCGAGCTGCGTCCAGTCAATCTGGCGGCTCTCGACGGCGCTGTGCAGCGAATGCAGCCAGCGCCAGCTCTCCAGCATCACCACGCTATCGTCGTAGTAGGCCGGATCGTAAACCTGGAAGAAGCGCTGGGCGCGACCTTCATGGTTGATGGAGGTGCCATCGCTCTCAGCAAAGCTGGCGGTGGAGAGTACCAGACCGGCTTTCTCCAGCGTGGCCGTGCGTTGATGATCAACCACAATCACGTGCGCGGTGTTGTGCAGTGCCGCATCGACGGTGGCTTTCGGCGCGTGACGGTAGAGATCGTTCTCCAGCACCACCAGCGCTTCCGCTTCGCCTTTATCCAGCTGCTCCAGCGCGCTGTCCAGCGACTGACCGCCCATCAGGCCAAGACCAAAGCTGTTGGCCGCGCCGGCGAGGAAGGTAATACCGACGTCAGCACCGCGCGCTTTCAGCGCTTTAGCCACGTTGGCTGCCGCTTCAATCATTGCCGTGCTGCCCGAGTGGGTGCCGGAAATGATCAGCGGTTTTTTCGCGCCGGCCAGCGCCTGAACCACCACGTCCAGCTTGCCGTTCAGGCTGCTGTCAAAGTCGCTAACCGCCGGTGCGCTGTCATCCAGCGCGTGTGCGATGGCGAAGCCCAGGCGTGCCTGATCTTCCACCGGTGCGCGATAGCTCCACGCGGCAATATCATCGAGACGGGTTTCATCAACGTTAGTGACAAACAGCGGATGTTTGGCGTGCTGACCAATGTTGAGGATGGCGGCGATCTGCCAGTCCGCAACTTTCTGAGCGGCGGCCATTTCGCGAGCTTTGCCTTTAACGGCCTGACGCACCGACAGCGCCACGCGGGCACCGACCTGAGTCAGATCTTCACCCAGCACCAGCACGGCGTCATAGCTTTCAATTTCACGCAGCGATGGCGTGTAGATGCCGCCCTGCTGCAGCACTTTCAGCATCAGCTCAACCCGCGCCTGCTCAGCTGCCGGCATACCGGTTGAGAAGTTTTCCGCGCCCACCAGTTCACGCAGCGCGAAGTTGCTTTCAATACTGGCGCGAGGTGAACCGATACCGATCACCTTCTTCGCCTGACGCAGGATATCCGCGGCGGCATTAACCGCCTGTTCTGCGTTCAGCGTGATACGGTCGCTGCCGCGCAGCTGTTCCGGATGACGCGGACGATCTTTACGGTTCACGTAGCCATAGCCGAAACGGCCACGGTCGCACAGGAAGTAGTGGTTCACCGATCCGTTGTAGCGGTTTTCGATACGACGCAGCTCGCCATAGCGCTCGCCCGGGCTGGTGTTACAACCCACGCTGCACTGCTGGCAGATGCTGGGCGCAAACTGCATATCCCACTTACGGTTATAGCGTTCAGAGTGGGTTTTATCGGTGAACACGCCGGTCGGGCAGATTTCTACCAGGTTACCGGAGAATTCGCTCTCCAGCGTGCCATCTTCCGGACGGCCAAAGTAGACGTTGTCATGCGCGCCGTACACGCCAAGATCTTTGCCATCGGCGTAATCTTTGTAGTAGCGCACGCAGCGGTAACAGGCGATACAGCGGTTCATCTCATGCGAGATAAACGGTCCGAGATCCTGATTCTGATGGGTACGCTTGGTAAAACGGTAGCGACGGAAGCTGTGTCCCGTCATTACCGTCATATCCTGCAGGTGACAGTTACCGCCCTCTTCGCACACCGGACAGTCGTGCGGGTGGTTGGTCATCAGCCACTCCACCACGCTTTCACGAAACTCTTTCGCTTCGCCATCGTCGATGGAGATAAAGGTGCCGTCAGACGCAGGCGTCATGCAGGACATGACGAGGCGACCACGGGTATCTTCGGCATTCTGGAATTGCTTCACCGCGCACTGGCGGCAGGCTCCCACGCTTCCCAGCGCCGGATGCCAGCAAAAATAAGGAATATCAAGGCCCAGAGACAGACACGCCTGCAGCAGGTTGTCCGCTCCGTTCACATCATATTCTTTACCGTCTACATGGATTGTAGCCATAGTGAACATGCTTCCGTAAGGCTCGTCCGCAGACGAGCGTTAAACATCTAATTCCTGCCCCGCAGCCTCAGGCCCGGGCGATTCCGTGTACGACGGCGGCTTACCAGCGCGCTTTCAGCAGGTTAGGCTGAATCCCGCCAATGGCGCGGGTATTGCCAAACACCTGCGGCGCAATGCCAGCTTCAAACTCGTCACGGAAATATTTAATCGCGCTCTGCAGTGGCTCAACGGCACCCGGTGCGTGGGCGCAGAACGTCTTGCCCGGACCGAGCTGGCGGCACAGCTGCAGCAGGGTTTCGATATCCCCCGGCTGGCCTTTTTTCTGCTCCAGCGCACGCAGGATCTTCACGCTCCACGGCAGACCGTCACGGCACGGCGTACACCAGCCGCACGACTCGCGCGCAAAGAACTCTTCGAGGTTGCGTACCAGCGACACCATATTGATTTCGTGGTCGACCGCCATCGCCAGCGCGGTACCCAGACGGCTGCCGGCTTTGCCGATGCTGGCAAATTCCATCGGCAGGTCGAGGTGCTGCTCGGTCAGGAAGTCGGTACCGGCTCCGCCCGGCTGCCAGGCTTTGAACTTCAGGCCATCGCGCATACCGCCGGCATAATCCTCGAGGATTTCACGCGCGGTGGTACCAAACGGCAGCTCCCACACGCCCGGATTTTTCACCCGGCCGGAGAAGCCCATCATCTTGGTACCAGTGTCTTCACTGCTGGAGATGTTTTTGTACCACTCCACGCCATTCAGGAAGATCGCCGGCACGTTGGACAGTGTTTCCACGTTGTTGACGCAGGTCGGTTTGCCCCATACGCCGGCACTGGCCGGGAACGGTGGCTTGGAACGCGGGTTAGCGCGGCGCCCTTCCAGCGAGTTGATCAGCGCGGTCTCTTCGCCGCAGATATAGCGGCCCGCACCGGTGTGAACAAACAGCTCGAAATCGAAGCCGGTACCAAGAATGTTTTTGCCGAGATAGCCCGCGGCAGTAGCTTCGGCAATGGCACGACGCAGGTTTTCCGCGGCTTCGATGTATTCACCGCGCAGGAAGATGTAGCCACGGTAGGCTTTCAGCGCAAACGCACTAATCAGCATGCCTTCCACCAGCTGGTGCGGCAACTGCTCCATCAGCAAGCGGTCTTTATAAGTGCCAGGCTCCATCTCATCAGCGTTACACAGCAGGTAACGGATGTTCATGGATTCATCTTTAGGCATCAGGCTCCATTTCAGGCCGGTGCTGAAGCCCGCACCGCCGCGCCCTTTCAGACCGGAGTCCTTCACCGCGGCGACGATCTCGTCCTGGCTCATGCCCTTCAGCGCTTTATCGGCGCCAACGTAGCCGTTTTTACTGCGGTATTCATCGAACCATACCGGCTGTTTGTCGTCACGCAGACGCCAGGTCAGCGGATGGGTTTCCGCAGTACGAATGATCTGTTTAATGGTCATTGATACTGCTCCAGCAGGTTGGCGATGCCTTCCGGCGTCAGGTGAACGTGGGTATCTTCATCCACCATCATGGTCGGGCCTTTGTCACAATTGCCGAGGCAGCAGGTTGGCAGCAGCGTAAAGCGGCCATCCGGCGTGGTTTGTCCTGGCTTAATGTTCAGGTTTTGCTCCAGCGCCGCCTGAATGCCCTGGTAACCGGTGATGTGGCACACCACGCTGTCGCAGTAGCGAATCACGTGGCGGCCAACCTGCGTACGGTAGATCTGGCTGTAAAACGTCGCCACACCTTCTACGTCGCTGGCCGGAATGCCCAGTACCTCAGCAATCGCGTTGATGGCACCGTCCGGCACCCAGCCGCGCTGCTTCTGCACGATCTTCAGCGCTTCAATCGACGCCGCGCGCGCATCTTCATAGTGATGTTTTTCATGCTCAATAGCGTGGTGCTCGGCCTCGCTCAGCACAAAGACCTCAGTCGGGTCGATGGTTTGAATGGCAATTTTTTGATCGTGCATAATTAGCGGTCCACGTCTGACATAACAAAATCGATACTACCGAGGTACACGATCAGGTCGGATACCAGGCTGCCGCGGATCACCGAAGGGATCTGCTGCAGATGCGGGAAGCTCGGCGTACGCACGCGGGTGCGGTAGCTCATGGTGCTGCCATCGCTGGTCAGGTAGTAGCTGTTAATCCCCTTCGTCGCTTCAATCATCTGGAACGATTCGTTGGCCGGCATTACCGGGCCCCACGAAACCTGCAGGAAGTGCGTGATCAGGGTTTCAATGTGCTGCAGCGTGCGCTCTTTCGGTGGCGGCGTGGTCAGCGGATGATCGGCTTTAAACGGCCCTTCCGGCATGTTTTTCAGGCACTGCTCAAGGATACGCAGCGACTGCCACATCTCTTCCATCTTCAGCTGCACGCGGGTGTAAGCGTCGCTGATGCCGGCGCCGACCGGCACCTCGAAGTCGAAGTTTTCATAGCCGGAGTAGGGACGCCATTTACGCACGTCGAAGTCCAGACCGGTGGCGCGCAGACCGGCACCGGTGGTGCCCCACGCCAGCGCTTCGTCCATGTTATAGGCGGCCACGCCCTGCGAACGGCCCATCAGCACGGTGTTGCGCAGCGCAGCTTTGTCGTACTCTTTCAGACGCTTCGGCATCCAGTCGAGGAACTCGCGCAGCAGACGCTCCCAGCCTTTCGGCAGATCGTGCGCCACACCGCCGATGCGGAACCACGCCGGGTGCATACGGAAACCGGTGATCGCTTCCACTACGTCATAGATTTTCTGACGGTCGGTAAAGGCAAAGAACACCGGCGTCATGGCACCGACGTCCTGAATAAAGGTGGAGATGTACAGCAGGTGGCTGTTGATACGGAACAGCTCTGACAGCATCACGCGAATCACATTCACGCGATCCGGCACGGTGATGCCCGCCAGCTTTTCCACCGCCAGTACGTACGGCATTTCGTTTACGCAACCGCCGAGGTACTCGATACGGTCGGTATACGGAATATAGCTGTGCCACGACTGACGCTCGCCCATCTTCTCCGCGCCGCGATGGTGGTAACCCACGTCCGGCACGCAGTCGACGATCTCTTCGCCATCCAGCTGCAGAATGATGCGGAACGCACCGTGCGCTGAAGGGTGGTTCGGACCGAGGTTGAGGAACATGAAGTCCTCATTGGTGGTGCCACGCTTCATGCCCCAGTCTTCCGGCTTGAAGGTTAGTGACTCCATCTCCAGATCTTCTTTCTGCTTAGTCAGCGTGAAAGGATCGAACTCGGTGGCGCGCGCCGGGTAGTCTTTACGCAGCGGGTGCCCTTCCCAGGTCTGCGGCATCATGATGCGCGTCAGGTGCGGGTGGCCGTTGAAGGTGATACCAAACATCTCCCAGGTTTCGCGCTCATACCAGTTGGCGTTAGCGAAAATTTTGGTGATGGTGGGCACATTCAGATCGTTTTCAGACAGCGCCACCTTGAGCATGATGTCGCGGTTGCGTTCAATCGACAGCAGGTGATAGAAAACGGAAAAATCCGCGGCGGGCAGACCGGCGCGGTGGGTACGTAAACGCTCATCGAAACCGTGCAGGTCATAGAGCATGACGTACGGCTTCGGCAGCTTACGCAGGAATTCAATGATTTCCAGTAGCTGTTCACGCTTCACCCAAACGACCGGAATGCCGGTGCGGGTGGCCTGAACGGTAAAGGCATCCGGCCCAAAACGGTTACGCAGCTCGCCGATCACCGGATCATCCAGGTTATCCCGGGTTTGCCATGCAGGCTGAGCGAGATCTTGCGTGGTTAAATCTGTCATACGTTACTCACCATTCCGGCCTGTAATCAGGCACTCAAAAGAAGGCGTCAGGATGGCGGCACACACTACGTTGTCATTATCTGCTGCGGCCGTGGCTCCATCCGTGTACGGGGTGCTTAAACTTCGTCTGGGGTTCTCAGGTTGGTGACGGCAATACGCTCACCACGCTTTCTTTCACGCTCAGACTGCATATTGGCGCGATACACGCCCTGATCGCCAACCACCCACGAGAGCGGACGACGTTCTTTGCCGATGGACTCACGCAGCAGCAGCAGCGCCTGCATGTAAGCTTCCGGACGTGGCGGACAACCCGGGATATACACATCAACCGGCAGGAATTTATCCACACCCTGCACCACCGAATAGATGTCATACATGCCGCCGGAATTGGCGCAGGCCCCCATCGAAATCACCCATTTTGGTTCCAGCATCTGGTCATACAAACGCTGAATCACCGGCGCCATTTTGGTAAACGGCGTACCGGCGATCACCATAAAGTCAGCCTGACGTGGCGAGGCGCGCATTACTTCCGCACCGAAACGCGCCACATCATGTACTGCGGTGAATGACGTGGTCATTTCCACGTAGCAACAGGAAAGGCCGAAGTTATACGGCCAGAGAGAGTTTTTACGACCCCAGTTCACCATGTCATGCAGGGCGTGCTCGAGCTTGCCCATATAGACGCTGCGATGAACGTGCTGCTCCAGAGGATCGGTAACAATCTCCTGTTTCTGTAGGGGATAACGGTCGTTATCGCCCCCGTTCGGGTCTACGCGTGTCAGCGTGTAGTCCATCTTATTGCCTCGCTTTTACTGCTTATGAGGGTTGGTGTGACTGTGGCTGACCGGGCTCGATTTGACGACTACGCGACGACGCGCAGGCGCCCAATCCAGCGCACCGATGCGCACCAGATAAACCAGGCCTGCCAGGAGCACCAAAATGAAAATTGCGGCTTCGACAAAGCCGACCCAGCCGCTTTCGCGAATGGAGGTCGACCATGCGTATAGATAGAGGGCTTCGACGTCGAAAATGACGAAAAACATCGCAACCAGATAGAATTTTGCCGAGAGGCGGATATGGGTATCACCGACGGATTCGATACCGGATTCAAACGGCGTGTCTTTATGGCGCGCGCGTGCACGTCCACCTAACAACCAGCCACCGGTTAACATAAAGGCACACAGGCCAAACGCGATAACAATGAAAACAATAAACGCCCAGTGATGAGCGATGACTTCTGTGGTTGTTGACATACTCTTTGCTTACTCATCAAAAGTGGCGATGGCATCCTGCACTGTCGCAGCAAACACACCACATCGATTCAAGGGAAGGATAAAAAACCTTATAAACTTTGCTGTCTTTATCAATTAAGCAGCAATTTTATGGGGTTTTTTACTCCTTTCTATAACCTTTTGTCAACTTTGACAAAAGTATCCAAACATTAATTTACACCCGCATCATATTATTAACATATGCACCCCTGAGCGCCAGCTAAATCGCTTCAGTTTGTACGGTTAATTTCAGTGTAGCGGGTATTCACATGCATGGATCGTGCGTTTAACAATCATAGTTTGACAGGTCTTGCGCGGATTTCCCCCCCCTTATCGGGGGTATTTTTTTGATCCAGAACACATATTGACGTTTTTTGCTGGAAAAACCGGCAGGCGGTCTGGCGACAGGCGGAGATAAAGTTGGCACGAAATGATAAATAAATTCCGCGCAGGATGAAAATGAAACACATTTCACTTTTCAGGAAGTTAGTGAAATTATCAGGTGCTAATCGTGCTAAAAAAGCGGAAATAACCGCCATAAAAAAAGCCTTAGCTGATTTTCATCAGGCTAAGGCTTTTTTCTCTAACTTTTAACAATTATCTGGCATGCCGGTTGTGCAGGATTACCAGTAACGGTCAACCTTACTCTTCATCATCCAGCAGCAGCGTACCGTCCGGATTCGCGCTCAGATTGTAAGGATCGTTAGTGGACTGCATCGCGTTGAAGATGGCCAGCGCCAGCTCATTATCGCTGTCCGGATTACGGCACAGCAGATATTGCGTATCCGGCAGCACCGGCAGGCCTTCTGCTGCCCCCATCACGCGCAGTTCCGGGCTCATCATTTCAACCGGACGCGCGGTGACACCCAGCCCCGCTTTTACCGCCGCACGTACCGCCGCCAGCGTGGAAGCCACGTAGGAGATACGCCACGGGATACCCGCTTCGTTGAGATGATCGATCGCCATGTCACGGTACGGGCTTGGCTCATCCAGCAGCACCAGCGGAATGGCTTCACCGCGCTGGAAAATATAGTCTGCCGCGCAGTACCACAGCGTTGGCGAGGTGCGCAGCACCTGGTAGGTGAAGTTACCCGGACTGGAGGTGGTCACCACCAGATCCACTTCGCCCTGGTTCAGCATCTCCATCATAAACGGATTACGCTTCACGCGGACGTCGATTGCCAGTTTCGGATACACTGACGTTACGCGGTTAAGCAGAAACGGCAGAATGGTATCAGAGGTATCGTCAGACGCGCCAATCGTCAGCACGCCCTGGATATTGCTGTACATTAAAGAAGTGCAGGCTTCATCGTTGAAACGCAGGATCTTCCTGGCGTAGCCAAGCAACTGAATGCCATGCTCAGTCAGCAATTTGTTACGTCCATGTCTGGCAAACAGCTCTTTACCTACCAATTGTTCCAGACGTTGCATCTGCTGGCTTACGGCTGATTGCGTTCTGCATACTGCTGCAGCGGCGGCTGCAAAGGTATTCAGGTCAGCAACGGCGACAAAAGTACGCAGCAGATCGAGGTCGAGATTCAGTATCGGACGATTTGCATTAGTCATGTTATTTCTTCACTTATAAGATTTTTTGAAACTACTACCCTGGTGTATTACCATACTTATCAAAGAGATAAGTGGTAATGGTGCTTAATGATCGCCCTGTGTGAAGGCGCTCATGAAAAAATCGAGTCAGGCGGATGCCGACGAACACATCACCGCAAAATGGGCAATGGCGTCGTAAAAGTCAGAACAACTTCCTGGGCCAGGGACGTCAGTAGAACGTTGCTGGAAGCTGTGTAGTTGCCTGGTTTCCCGCCAAACTGTCCTGCGGGGCAAAAAGGAATAACATCTTGTTATGCTGATGCGAAGCGATAAAGTGCATCAAATAATAAATTATACTTAATCATTTTTACGCTATAAATGGAAATGTTTTTGTTCAAAACATCGTAATTTTTGACCAAAAGCCATTTCCGGCACATCCTGCCACAACGCTGCTGATTTTTTAACCCGCCTGGTTCTTAAACTGAATGATAAGCGTTAAAGTGACAGCGTAAATGCTATTTAAGCCGCTGCCACGCGGTTTTATCCCCGGCTGACGGGGCCTGGTTTCAACCGCCTGGCAAAGCAAATAACCGTCGTCATCGCCTCATGCCAGATAGTGCTTAATCATTGCTGCACATTTTTTCGGCATCTAACAAGATTCCTTTAACTATTTCATCAAGTCGCTAACCATTCCTCAGACCGCAGTTAAATGAAAAATTGCTGAATGGCGCGGCGCGCGGCTGGATATCCCGGTTTACAGGCGACCCGATCAGCGCAAGCATTTAATGTTGACTCCTGCCATTTTAATAGATAATTAAACCAGTTTTAATAGTTAAAAATGCGTTTCACGCCACTGAATCCGGCAAAGTCTGGCTATCGCGCCAAAACCCAGCGCTGCCCTTCTTTTGTTACGGTGAGAGGAGTAAATTGAGCAGGTTTGATTTTAGTGGCAGGTTAAAAGGACTCTGCCCATTAAGGCGGTAACGATGAATTTTCAAATTGATAAATCCGGCAAGCTGGAAAATGTCTGTTACGACATTCGTGGCCCGGTACTGAAAGAAGCTAAACGTCTCGAAGAAGAAGGCAACAAAGTTCTCAAACTCAACATCGGCAACCCTGCCCCGTTTGGTTTTGAAGCCCCTGATGAAATCCTGGTAGACGTGATTCGTAACCTGCCGAGCGCGCAAGGCTATTGCGACTCGAAAGGTCTCTATTCAGCACGTAAAGCCATCATGCAGCACTACCAGGCGCGCGACATGCGCGACGTTACGGTAGAAGATATCTATATTGGCAACGGTGTGTCTGAACTGATCGTGCAGGCGATGCAGGCGCTGCTGAACAGCGGCGATGAGATGCTGGTGCCCGCGCCAGATTATCCGCTGTGGACGGCGGCGGTTTCGCTGTCGAGCGGCAAAGCGGTGCACTATCTGTGCGACGAATCCGCGGGCTGGTTCCCGGATCTGGATGATATCCGCAGCAAAATCACGCCGCGTACCCGCGGAATCGTGATCATCAACCCCAACAACCCGACCGGTGCGGTGTACAGCAAAGAGCTGCTGCTGGAGATCGTGGAAATCGCCCGCCAGCATAACCTGATCATCTTCGCCGACGAGATCTACGACAAGATTCTGTATGACGAAGCCCAGCATCATTCGATTGCCGCGCTGGCACCGGATCTGCTGACCGTGACCTTCAACGGGCTGTCCAAAACCTACCGCGTGGCGGGTTTCCGCCAGGGCTGGATGGTACTGAACGGACCGAAGAAGCACGCCAAAGGCTATATTGAAGGTCTGGAGATGCTGGCTTCAATGCGTCTATGCGCTAACGTGCCAGCGCAGCATGCCATACAGACTGCGCTGGGCGGCTATCAGAGCATCAGCGAGTTTATCGCGCCGGGTGGACGGCTGTTCGAGCAGCGCCAGCGCGCCTGGGAACTGATCAACGATATTCCCGGCGTCAGCTGCGTGAAGCCGCAGGGCGCGCTCTATATGTTCCCGCGCATCGATGCGAAGAAATTCAACATCATGGACGACCAGAAAATGGTGCTGGATTTCCTGCTGCAGGAAAAAGTGCTGCTGGTGCAGGGCACCGCCTTTAACTGGCCGTGGCCGGATCACGTGCGCATCGTTACCCTGCCGCGCGTGGACGACCTCGAGATGGCGATCAACAAGTTTGGTCGCTTCCTGCAAGGCTATCGCCAGTAATCTGTGACGCGTATACTGTTTGACTTTCGGGGAGCCGCACAAGCTCCCCGCCGTGCAACAGGAACCGTCCATGACCCGTAGCCACTTTTTCGCCCACCTCTCCCGCCTGAAACTCATTAACCGCTGGCCGCTGATGCGCAATGTGCGCACGGAAAATGTCTCCGAGCACAGTCTGCAGGTCGCCATGGTGGCGCACGCGCTGGCCATCATCAAAAACAAAAAATTTAACGGCAATCTGAATGCCGATCGCATCGCCATGCTGGCGCTGTATCACGATGCCAGCGAAGTGCTGACCGGCGATTTGCCCACGCCGGTAAAGTACTACAACGCGCAGATTGCCCATGAATACAAGAAGATCGAAAAGATTGCGCAGCACAAGCTGATTGAGATGCTGCCACCTGAGTTGCAGGACGCGTATCGTCCGCTGCTGGATGAGCACCTGCATAGCGAGAGCGAGCAGGCGGTGGTGAAACAGGCTGATGCGCTGTGCGCCTACCTCAAGTGCCTTGAAGAACTGTCGGCCGGCAACAACGAGTTTCTGCTGGCCAAAGCCCGTCTGGAGAAGACGCTGGCGCAGCGGCGATCGCCGGAGATGGATTACTTCGTTGAAGTCTTCACCCCCAGCTTCAGCCTGTCTCTGGATGAAATTTCCCAGGATACGCCGCTGTAACCTGCGCCGCTCAGCGTGGGCTGTTTCAGGCGCGCATCGTCACGCTGAAATAACCGTCCGGCTGTTTACTGATGTGCAGCGGCTGCAGATTTTCCACCTGCAGCGCCACTTCACTCAGGCGTGGCGCATCGGCCGGCGGATTGACCGCCACCACCGCGCTGCCCGCTTCCAGCCCGGCGATAATGCCCGCCGGTGCATCTTCCACCACCACGCATTCTGGCGCAGAAAGCCCGAGCCGCTCAGCGCCCAGCAAATAAGGTTCAGGATTGGGCTTACCGAATTTAATGTCCTCGGCGGTAATAAACACCTCCGGCAGCGGTAAACCGGCCGCTTTGTGACGGGCATGCGCCACCGGGATCGATCCCGAAGTCACAATCGCCCAGGGAATGTCGAGTGCGTTCAGGGTGGTCAGCAACGCGTGTGCACCGGCAATCGCCTGCACGCCTGCCGTGTCTTCTGCTTCCAGCTGCTCCAGCCAGCGAAATTCGGCCTGGATCGCCGCTTCAGACTGGCCCGCCATAAAGTGGCGCAGCGAGTTGATCGCCGGTTTGCCGTGAATGTAGTCCAGCACCTGCTGCGCGGCCAGGCCGTGGCGCGCGCCCCAGCGTGACCAGGCGCGATTCACGGCAGGCAGTGAATCCACCAGCGTCCCGTCTAAATCAAACAGAAAACCCCTGTACTTCACACGTTGCTCCTTATTCAGGCATTGAGGATTTGCGCGATCTCATTCTCGCTGAGGTGATACTGACGCGGACAAGTGTGCCACACCGCCAGCATGCGTTGGTATTTTTCCCACATCGGGGTTTGCGCATTGAAGCCGTGGGTGCCGGAATCGAAATGGGTATAGCGCCCTTCCACATTAACCATAAAGCGCACATAGCCGAGGTAACGCGCTTCGGTGGCCGCGTCGAAGCCGAGAAACGCCAGGCGACGCTCTTCAATGTTGCACGGCGCTTTGTGATTGGACCAGGAAACATGCAGCGCATGATGCATTTCCATAATGTCGATCAGTGTACGGCAGGTCGCCTCGCTCAGCTCGCCGAACTCCTTGTCCAGCTCGCGCAATTGCAGTCCATAGCCGCGTTCAATAATGGTCTGATAGCGGCGATAGCGCTCGGCGTTATCCGGCTCAAGCATCGCCATCATCTGGTATTGATTAGAAAGAATCAGTCGCTGTGCATGGGTCATTTCCATGGTTTACTCCCGGGCCGCAGGGCCGCTTAAGATTTAAACAATGCAGAAATGATTACACAACGAAAGCGATGCGTGTATGTCCGCATCACTATTCTTTGATTTGAACCGGGATTGGGCGCAAATTCTCTGGCAGAGAAAAGCGCCATTTGATCAAAGATCGTCGAGGAAAGTACGGTCGAGCTGCTTAAAAGCACGCTTGAGCACATCCGCCAGCGCCTGGTAAGTTGGCTTGCCGTCAACGGGGGCAATGGCCTGTCCGGCCTCTTCCAGTTTGGCGCGCACTTCATGGAACCAGTGCAGCAGCGTGGGCGGCAGCGGCGTGACGGAACGTTTACCCAGCCACCATAATCCCTGCATCGGCAGGCTACAGGCAAACAGCGCGGTGGCAATCGCCGGACCGAGCTGACCGCCGAGCGCGATTTGCCATGTCAGCGTAAAAATGGCCAGCGGCGGCATAAAGCGAATCGCAAAGCGGGTTGCCGTCACCACACGGTTCTCAGGAAACACCGGCGCCAGACGTTTGTCGGCGGGCCAGGTTTTCATGTAGTGCTGGCCGCGCTGAAATAAGCCGAACCAGCCTGGATTGCCTGCGTCATTCGCCATGGTAGACCTCAACTATTACTGCAACATTTAAAAAAATTTTATAACTACACAACTTTACGTGACATCCTTCAAAAGATTTTGTCTTTGCGGGTCACAGTGGGTATTCTGACGCCGTTTTTGCAACATTACCGGAAGCCGCAGCGCAATAAAAGAGCGCGCTGGAGCCATGTTTCGCTTCGTGGATTTCAAAAATCTGCGTAAAATTACCGAAATTTTTTGCGTGTCGTTTCTTTTTTGACTAGCGCATGATGTTAATCATTAATCTACCAGCTTTCATAGGCTACGCTGTTAGTCTGATTGCGTTATTTTTAGCCACTATTTAACAAAATAGGTACTTCCATGTCGACGAAGTTAGTACTGGTCCTCAACTGCGGCAGCTCCTCTCTTAAGTTTGCCATTCTCAATCCAGCCAGCGGTGACGAATATCTTTCCGGTCTGGCGGAGTGTTTCCACCTGCCGGAAGCGCGCATCAAGTGGAAACTGGACGGCAGCAAACAGGAAGCCCCGCTCGGCGCGGGCGCAGCGCACAGCGAAGCGCTGAACTTCATCGTTAAAACTATTCTGGCACAAAAACCAGAGCTTTCGGCACAAATCGCTGCAATCGGTCATCGTATCGTTCACGGCGGCGAGCAGCTGACGCAATCGGTAGTGATTGACGAGTCCGTGATTCAGGGCATCAAAGACGCGTCGTCCTTCGCGCCACTGCACAATCCGGCGCACCTGATCGGCATCGACGAAGCCATGAAAAACTTCCCGCACCTGTCGGATAAAAATGTCGCCGTTTTCGACACCGCCTTCCATCAGACTATGCCGGAAGAGTCCTATCTCTATGCCCTGCCGTACAACCTGTATAAAGAGCACGGCGTGCGCCGCTACGGCGCGCACGGCACCAGTCACTACTATGTGACGCAGGAAGCCGCCAAAATGCTGAACAAGCCGGTCAGCGAGCTGAACATCATCACCTGCCATCTCGGCAACGGCGGTTCTGTGGCGGCCATCCGTAACGGCCAGTGCGTAGATACCTCAATGGGTCTGACACCGCTGGAAGGTCTGGTGATGGGCACCCGCAGCGGTGACATCGATCCGGCTATCGTCTTCTTCCTGCACGATACGCTGGGTATGAGCGTGGATGCGATCAACAAACTGCTGACCAAAGAGTCCGGCCTGCTCGGCCTGACCGAAGTCACCAGCGACTGCCGTTACGTGGAAGATAACTACGCTACTAAGGACGATGCCAAACGTGCGATGGATGTGTTCTGTCACCGCCTGGCGAAGTACATCGGCAGCTACACCGCGCTGATGGAAGGCCGTCTGGATGCGGTAGTGTTTACCGGCGGTATCGGTGAAAACGCGGCGATGGTGCGTGAGCTGGCGCTGGACAAACTGGGTCTGCTTGGCTTCGAGGTTGACCACGAGCGCAACCTGGCTGCACGCTTCGGCAAGTCCGGCTTCATCAATAAAGAAGGTACCCGCCCGGCGGTGGTGATTCCAACCAATGAAGAGTGGGTCATCGCCCAGGACGCCGCGCGCCTCACCGCGTAATGTTTCTCTCCGTCAGCTTCGGCTGACGGTGTTGTTTTTGACACCCTGTAACACCGCGAGGTTTCTATAGTGTCACGTACAATTATGCTTATTCCTACCGGCACCAGCGTCGGCCTGACCAGTGTCAGCCTTGGCGTGATTCGTGCCATGGAGCGCAAAGGCGTGCGCCTGAGCGTGTTCAAACCGATCGCCCAGCCGCGCGCTGGCGGCGATGCGCCAGACCAGACCACCACCATCATTCGCAAAAACTCCGCTATTCCGGCCGCGGTTCCGCTGCCAATGTCTCGCGTTGAGTCGCTGCTGGGTTCTAACCAGCAGGATGTGCTGATGGAAGAGATCATCGCCAACTACCACGCCAACGCCAAAGATGCGGAAGTGGTGCTGGTGGAAGGCCTGGTTCCGACGCGCAAACATCAGTTTGCCTCGGCGCTGAACTATGAAATTGCCAAAACGCTGAACGCGGAGATCGTCTTCGTCATGTCGCTGGGTAACGACTCACCGGCACAGCTGAAAGAGCGCATCGAACTGACGCAGAGCAGCTTCGGCGGCAGCAAAAACAAAAACATCACCGGCGTCATCATCAACAAACTCAACGCGCCGGTGGATGAGCAGGGCCGCACCCGTCCGGATCTGTCAGAAATTTTCGACGACTCCTCGAAAGCCAGCATCGCCAACATCGATCCTAAGCAACTGTTCGCTAACAGCCCGCTGCCGGTGCTGGGCTGCGTGCCGTGGAGCTTTGATCTGATCGCGACGCGCGCCATTGATATGTGCCGCCATCTCAACGCGGAGATCATCAACGAAGGTGAAATCCACACGCGTCGCGTCAAATCCGTCACCTTCTGCGCGCGCAGCATCCCGCATATGCTGGAGCACTTCCGTCCGGGCTCGCTGCTGGTGACCTCAGCCGACCGTCCTGACGTGCTGGTGGCGGCCTGTCTGGCGGCGATGAACGGCATCGAAATTGGTGCGGTGCTGCTGACCGGTGGCTATCAGATTGAAGCGCCGATCGCCCGTCTGTGCGAACGCGCCTTCCAGACCGGCCTGCCGGTGTTCATGGTAAAAACCAACACCTGGCAAACCTCGCTCAGCCTGCAGAGCTTCAATCTGGAAGTGCCGGCTGACGACACGCAGCGCATTGAAAAAGTGCAGGAGTACGTGGCCGGCTTTATTAATGCTGACTGGGTTGAATCGCTGACTGCCACATCCGAACGCAGCCGTCGTCTGTCACCGCCGGCATTCCGCTATCAGCTCACCGAACTGGCGCGTAAAGCCGGCAAGCGCATCGTCCTGCCGGAAGGCGACGAACCGCGTACCGTTAAAGCGGCGGCGATTTGTGCCGAGCGCGGCATCGCCACCTGTGTGCTGCTGGGCAATCCGGATGAGATTCAGCGCGTGGCCGCAGCGCAGGGCGTTGAGCTCGGCAAAGGCATTGAAATTGTCGATCCGCAGGTGGTGCGTGACAACTACGTGCCGCGCCTGGTTGAGCTGCGTAAGAGCAAAGGCATGACCGAAGTGGTCGCGCAGGAGCAGCTGGAAGATAACGTGGTGCTGGGCACCATGATGCTGGAAAGCGGCGAAGTTGACGGTCTGGTCTCGGGCGCGGTTCACACCACCGCCAACACCATTCGTCCGCCGTTGCAGCTGATCAAAACCGCGCCGAACAGCTCGCTGGTCTCCTCGGTATTCTTCATGCTGCTGCCAGAGCAGGTGCTGGTGTACGGCGACTGCGCCATCAACCCGGATCCTAATCCGGAGCAGCTGGCCGAGATCGCGATTCAGTCCGCCGACTCCGCTAAAGCCTTCGGCATCGATCCACGCGTAGCGATGATCTCCTACTCTACCGGTAACTCCGGTGCCGGTAGTGACGTAGAGAAAGTGCGTGAAGCAACGCGCATTGCGCAGGAAAAACGCCCGGATCTGGTGATTGATGGCCCGCTGCAGTACGACGCCGCAATCATGGAAGACGTCGCCAAGTCTAAAGCACCGAACTCAGCGGTGGCCGGACGTGCGACGGTATTTATCTTCCCGGATCTCAACACCGGTAACACCACTTACAAAGCGGTGCAGCGTTCTGCCGACCTGATCTCCATCGGGCCGATGCTGCAGGGCATGCGCAAACCGGTTAACGACCTGTCACGCGGTGCGCTGGTCGATGATATTGTCTACACCATTGCGCTGACGGCGATTCAGTCGCAGCAGGCTGAAGGCTAATCCCCTTCCCCGCTCCGCATCAGCACGCCCGCCCGGGCGTGCTTTTTTTTATCCTGCGCCACAACCCTGCCCGTATAAACGCACTGGCAAAATCCCGCCTGCGCGCTAACACTGATTACACTCTCCCGCGACTTACGAGGTCAGCAATGAGCAACAGTGATGTGCACAGCCGTCGGTTACAGGCCACGCCGCGTGGTGTGGGCGTGATGTGTGATTTCTTTGCGGCGAAAGCCGAAAACGCCACGCTGTGGGACCAGCAGGGGCGCGAATATATTGATTTCGCCGCTGGCATTGCGGTGCTCAATACCGGCCACCGGCATCCCAGAGTGCTGGCGGCAGTACAGCAGCAGCTGACGTGCTTCACCCATACCGCGTTTCAAATCGTGCCGTATGAGAACTACATTCACCTTGCGGAGCGTCTGAATGCGCTGGTGCCGATTGAAGGCGCCGTGAAAACCACCTTCTTCTCTACCGGCGCCGAGGCGGTCGAGAACGCGGTGAAAATCGCGCGCGCAGCCACCGGCCGTCCGGGGATTATCGCCTTCAGCGGCGCGTTCCACGGTCGCACCAATATGACCATGGCGCTGACCGGCAAAGTTCTGCCTTACAAAACCGGCTTCGGCCCGTTTGCCTGCCCGGTGTTTCACGCGCGCTACCCCAATGCGCTGCATAACGTCAGCGTGCACGATGCGCTCGACAGTCTGGAGACGATTTTCCGCAGCGATATCGCGCCACAGCAGGTGGCGGCCATCATCTTTGAACCGGTTCAGGGCGAAGGCGGATTTTATGTCGCGCCGCCAGAGTTTGTGACGGCGCTGCGTCAGCTGTGCGATCGCCACGGCATCCTGCTGATCGCCGATGAAGTACAGAGCGGTTTTGCGCGCACCGGCAGGCTGTTTGCCAGCGAATATTATGAGGTGCAGCCGGATCTGATAACGCTGGCGAAAAGTCTGGCAGGCGGGTTTCCGCTGTCGGCGGTGAGCGGCCGGGCCGCGGTGATGGATGCACCGGAGCCGGGTGGTCTGGGCGGCACTTATGCTGGCCATCCGCCAGCGATTGCCGCCGCGCATGCGGTGCTGGATATTATCAGTGAGGAAAACTTGTGCGCGCGTGCGCAATGGCTCGGTACGCAGCTGGCAGAAGCGTTGAACGGCGCCGGCTGCCGTGCGCTGGCTGAGGTACGCGGCTATGGATCGATGATGGCGGCGGAATTCCATGACGCCAGCGGCCGGCCTTCGGCGGAGATCGCCAAAGCAATTCAGCAGCAGGCGCTGGCCGAAGGATTGATTCTGCTGACCTGCGGCGTGCACAGCAACGTGATCCGCTTTCTTTATCCGCTAACCATTCCGGACGCCCAGTTCAGTACGGCGCTGAACATTCTCACCCGTATTCTCAGCCAGCATTAAACACAAAAGGCACCCCCTTAGGGTGCCTTGCTGTGGAAGCGCATGAATCAGGCTTCGCTGCTTTGCTTACTGCGCACCGCGTCACTGTTGCGGCTCAGCCACAGCGACAGGGCTTTGAGTGAATCATCGGTGAATTCATCACAGCGGGCGGTGATCTCTTCCGGCGTCATCCAGAACACTTCATCCACTTCCTCTTCCTGCATGGCAAACGGACCGTGCGACACGCAGCTGAACAGTCCACCCCATACGCGGCAGTGCTGATCTTCGAAGTAGAATTTGCCGTGCTCGGCGAACGGGACATCGGCGATGCCGAGCTCCTCTTCCGCTTCACGACGGGCGGATTCCAGCAGGTCTTCACCGCTTTGCACCACGCCACCCGCAGTGGCATCCAGCATACCCGGCATGAAATCTTTGCTCTCGGTACGGCGTTGCACCAGAATCTTGCCCATGCCGTCGTGCACCACAATATAGGTAGCGCGATGGCGCAGACATTGCGCACGCATCTGTGCACGGCTGGCCTGCGCAATCACTTCGTTTTCTTCGCTAACGATATCCACCCACTCGATACCGTCACCTGCCGTTTGATCCACCATCCGGTAACCCTTTCTCTGTTTTCGGCGTGCCCAGCACGCGCCTGTTTGCGATGCTTTATTAGAATGAGCGCTAAGGTAAAGCGTTCTTTTCGCCGCCGCAAGGTTTTAGCGTGCTTTACCCGACTCGGCCAGCCACAGCTGCACTGAGGCGCGCTGCCACTGGAATTCTGCATAGTGCTGCAGCTTCACCGGCAGCGGATCGCCGTGCAGCGCCAGCCGGTTAATCATCACCGCCAGGTCGGTGTCGGCAATCGACCACTCGCCAAACAGGTTCTGTTGGCCGTCCGGCAGCAGGCGCTGCACCGCGGCAATCAGTTTACTGGCGGCCTGTTCGCCAGCGGGCGTGAGCGGAGCAAAGCGTTCAGCAGCAAACAGCACTTCGGTAGGTCGCTCCGTGCGCAGCGCCAGTAAATCGCTGCGCAGCCATGCCTGCACTTCGCGCGCGTGAGCACGTTTTTCGCGATCGCGCGGATAGAGGCGCTCAAACTCCGGCGCCGGAAAACGCTCTTCGAGATATTCGGCGATGGCCGAGGATTCATTCAGGCTGACATCATCAATTTGCAGCGTGGGCACACGGCAGGTCAGCGACAGGCCGCGGTATTCATCGTCAAGCTGTGCATTGCGCGACAGGTCAACGCGCCTGACAGTAAAGGGAATGCCCTTCTCGGTAAGCGCAACATAAACTGACATGGCATACGGGCTAAAAAAACAGGAATCGGACCACAACGTAATGGCGGGATAGTTCATCAGCTGCCTCGGCTAAGCGTCAGGTGTGCATCATGTTTACCGATTTTTGCCGGCTAAGGCAATGGCGCGCTGGTCCGATGTTTTGCCGCAGGACCACGGCAAACTGGCGGTTTTTCATCATAAGCGTAAGCGCTGTCACGCCGCAGCGGCACTTCTCTTCTATGCTCAATTCAGAGCAGATAATTAATGACAGGGAGACTAAACATGCACCTGCTAATAACCGGTGGTACCGGCTTGATAGGTCGCCATTTAATTCCGCGCCTGCTGCAGCTGGGCCATCAGGTGAATGTGGTAACACGTGACGTGGCGGCCGCGCGGGAAAAACTCGATGCGCGCGTGATGCTGTGGTCGGGCATTAACCAGCAGTCCGATCTCAATGCTATTGACGGCGTCATCAATCTGGCGGGAGAACCGATTGCCGACAAGCGCTGGACCGAGCAGCAAAAGCAGCGCCTGTGCGAAAGCCGCTGGCAAATCACTGAACAGATCGTCTCGCTGATCCACGCCAGCAGCAATCCGCCGCGCCTGTTGATTTCCGGCTCGGCCACCGGCTTTTATGGTGATACCGGCGATGTGGTGGTGACCGAGGACGATGGGGGCCACGAGGAGTTTACCCACACCCTGTGCGCCCGCTGGGAGCAGCTGGCGCTGAAGGCGCAAAGCGAGCGCACCCGCGTGTGCCTGCTGCGCACCGGCGTGGTGCTGGCGCGCGAGGGTGGCGCGCTGAGCAAAATGAAGCTGCCGTTCAAACTTGGCGTCGGCGGACCGATTGGCAGCGGCAAACAGTACCTGCCATGGATCCACGTGGACGATCTGGTCAACGCCATCCTGTGGTTGATCGATAACGATCAGTTGCAGGGCCCGTTCAACATGGTGGCGCCTTACGCGGTGCGCAACGAGCAGTTCGCCGCCACGCTGGGCCACGTGATGCACCGTCCGGCCTTTATGCGCACTCCGGCCAGCGCCATCAAACTGATGATGGGAGAATCCGCCGTGCTGGTGCTGGGCGGGCAGCACGTGCTGCCGAAGCGGCTGGAGGAGTCCGGCTTTGGTTTCCGCTGGTACGATTTGCAGGAAGCGCTGCAGGATGTCGCCGGCTGACGCATCTCCGCTCAGGCTTACCGCGGCGCCACGGCGGGCGTGAGGCAAAGCTGCTGCAGAAAACGCGCCGTTAACGGCCGGGTATCCTGCCTGCGCCAGACGGCATATAGCACGATCTCCAGCGCCAGATCGGGTAGCGGCATCAGCACAACGTTATCCGGTACGATGCGCGCCAGGCTATGCTGGATCAGGGTGAAACCCAGCCCGGCTTCAACGCAGGCAAGGGCGGCCAGCGGACCATTCACTTCAAAACGAATATCCGGCTGAAAGCCGGCGCGCTGGCAGGCTGCCAGCAATCGCGCCCGCGCGGCAGGGTTGAGATTTTCCTGGTCGGCAATCCACGCCCGACCGTGCAAATCAGCCGCCACGGGTGCGGTCAGCGCACTGGATGCTGGCATCGCCAGCAGCAACGGTTCGGTCGCGATCTTCTTATGCACAAAATCCGCGTCATCGTGCGGCAGCGTATGCACAATGGCAATATCGATCGCCCCCGCCTCTAACCGGGCAATTTGCTGTGCGGAACGTAACGCATGCAGCCGGACATCAATGCCCGCCCCCGGTGCCAGCCGCGCCAGTGCCGCGGGCAGCAGGCGCGAGTGAATAGCCGCCTCCACATATCCTATATCCAGCCGGCCGACGTCACCCTGCTGCAGATGTTGCGCATACTCTTTTAACCGTTCGTGATGCTGCAAAAAGGGCGTCACCTCAGTGAGAAAGCGCTTACCCTCGTCCGTCAGGCGCAGACGTTTCTTTTCACGGTGAAACAGCACCATGCCCAGTTCGCTTTCCAGCTGCTGAATTTGCCGGCTAAGCGGAGACGGCGAAATATGTAACCGTTCCGCAGCCTGACCAATATGCTCCAGCGCCGCGACAGTGGCAAAGGCGCGCAAAATTTTTATGTCCATGACAATCCGGGTCTCAACTCTGTCAAAAATGACACTGGTCACCTTAACGGTGTTAGCGTCATTATCGCGCTAACAGCCACTGACGCAGCATTATCATCGCGCTAATCCGCCGCGAAAATTGCCGCGTTATTTTGTTTAACGTGAACGAATAAATTAGCGCACTGAGATCATTATGAGCCAGGCAATATTTTCATACACCACCGGGAAATATCAGGTCAGCGCCATCAGCGACGGCACTATGCAAGCCAGTCTGAGTTTATTAACGGACATTCACCACGACGATGCGGTCGATCTGCAACGTCAGGCAGGCATAGCACAGCCGGGCGACATCCATGTGTTTTGTTATCTGATCCGCGGTCAGGGACGCGTGATTCTGGTGGATACCGGGATGGGAAAACGCGATGCGCAGAGCGGCAAACTACTGCCTCATCTGCAGCTGGCCGGGGTAACGCCGGACGACATCGATACCCTGTTATTAACCCATGCGCACCCCGATCATATTGGCGGCTTGCTGGACAGCGCGGGTCAGCCGGTCTTCCGCCATGCCCGGCTCTGCCTCAGCCACAGCGAAGCCGCCTTCTGGCAGGATGATGCGGCGATCAGCCAGCTGAGTGAACGCGCGCAGTTAAACGCGGCGCTGGTGCGGCGCACGCTGCAGGCTTATGGCCCGCGGCTGCAGCTGATGGCGGATGAGGAGATCAGCCCGGGAATCCGTGCGCTGGCGTTGCCCGGTCATACTCCGGGGCATTGCGGGTTTCGCATTGATTCAGACGGCGAGCGTTTATTGATTTGGGGTGATATTGTGCATTACCCGCCTGTGCAGCTGGCCTGCCCGCAGGTTTCCATTGCCTTCGATATCGATCCCGTCATGGCCAGAGAGACGCGCCGGCGTATTTTGCAGCAGGTCGCAGCGGAAAATACGGTGATTGCCGGCATGCATTTTGGCGCGTCTGGCTTTGCCAGAATCGTGGCGTTAGAGAACGGCGGTTATACGGCCAGCTATGTGTCAGCATGTGACGATGGCGAAGCGGGTGAGCCATGACCGACTAACAGGCGGATTGACGGTGACATTACACCTGACTCTCCGCCTGTTATCACTCACGCCTGTTTCGGCTGGCCGTTCGACGCCGTCAGGCCGCCATCGACCGGCAGGTTAACCCCGGTGATATAACGCGCGTCGTCGCTGGCGATGAAAGCAATCGCGCTGGCGATATCTTCCGGTTCACCGGCACGGCCCAGCGGAATACGGTCATAGAAGCGTGCGAGCAGCGTCTCATCGTTTTTCATCTCTTCGGTGAGATCGGTGAAGGTAAAACCAGGGCAAACGGCGTTAACGCGCACGCCGTCGGTGCCATAATCCATCGCCAGCGCGCGGGTAAAATTGGTCACCGCGCCCTTGGCGGCGTTGTAGACACTCATGCCCCAGTCGCCGCCCAGTCCGGATACCGACGAGGTATTCACCACGTTGCCTTTACTGTTGAGCAGCGCGGGCATAAAGAAGTGGGTGCAGTAAAATACACCGTCGAGGTCAGTACTCATCAGCGACTTCCAGTCCGCTATCGACACTTCATGAATTTTGCCCTGCACGATGCTGCCGGCGTTATTCACCAGCACATCCACGCGCCCATACTGCTGCTGCACCTGCTCTGCCAGTTGTTTAACCTGATCCGCATCGCCGACGTCGCAGGGTGCCACCAGATGATTTTCGCCGCTCAGCGTGCTCAGCACCTGTTCCAGCTTGTCACGGGTTCTGCCCACCAGCACCACCTGTGCGCCTTCACTGGCGAAACGCTGCGCCGCTGCGGCACCAATGCCGGATCCGGCTCCGGTAATCACCACCACTTTCTCTGCAAAGCGCGACATATTTCCTCCAGGTTATTTCGTGGTTGAAACGGTTAAGCCTGGCAGCCAGCGCGCTGAGTTCAAGCGAAGCCTGCAGATTTAACGTGGCGCTTAGTTCAGGAAATAACCGGCGGATTATCAAATAGTGCACTTTTTTGTACGGTTATTGGTCGCCACCACTCAGCCCGTCTACAGTTAACATTCGCCATAAAAATTTACAAAAACTGAAGATTCCGGCCCGTTATGCCGCCGCGCACGCCGGCCGGTTACGCCTTATCTTGTTACTCTGTCTGGAAGCGATGATGAAAAAACGAGCCAAAACCCTGCCCGGTGTCACACGACGCCAGGTCCTGACCTGGTCGACGCTGGGCGTTGTCGCTGGCGTCACCCGCGCCGCCGATGCTGTCTCCCTCAAGGGCGCTCCCGGCTGGACCCCCTTCGCCGATAACCCACCAGAACAGTTCCAGGCTCAGGGCTGGCTGTTCTTCACCGATGAAGAAGCGCGCACCGTGGAAGCCATGGTTGACCGCATTATCCCGGCGGACGAGCTGAGCGTGGGCGGCAAAGAAGCCGGCTGCGCTGTCTTTATCGACCGCCAGCTGCACGGCTTTTATGGCACCTTTGAACGTCTCTACATGCAGGGCCCGTTTCAGCAGGGCACCACCGAGCAGGGCGACCAGTCGCCGCTGGTGCCGCAACAGCGCTATCGCCAGGGGCTGGCGGCGCTCAACCGCTACGTGCAGCAAACCTCGCAAAAGAACTTTGTCGATCTGACGCCAGCGCAGCAGGACGCGCTGCTGGCAGACATGGAAGCCGGTAAGGTGCATTTCAGCGGCTTTGATGCGCAGTCGCTGTTTCTCGAGGTGCTGAACAACACCATGGAAGGTTTCTTTGCCGATCCGATCTACGGCGGCAACAAAGACATGGTGTCGTGGAAGATGCTGGGCTTTCCCGGCGCGCGCTACGACTATCGCGAATACATTGAGCGCCATAACGAAAATCTGGGCTTAGAGCCGATCAGCATTGCGCAATGGAAAGCACGGGGATAGATGATGAAGAAATTACCGAAAACCGATGTGGTGGTGATTGGTCTCGGCTGGGCCGGATCGATTATCGCCAATGAACTGGCCGACGAAGGCCTGGAAGTGATCGGCATTGAGCGCGGCCCGTGGCGCGACACCGCGCGCGACTTCAATATTGGCACCGTCACCGACGAGCTGCGCTACGTGATGCGCGAAGAGCTGATGCTGCGTACGCGGCAGAACACCTGCACCATGCGCAACAATCCGTCGCAAACCGCCCTGCCGATGCGTACCTGGGGCTCGTTCCATCCGGGCAACGGCACCGGCGGCGCGGGCAACCACTGGGCCGGCATTACCTTTCGCTTTCAGCCGGAAGAGTTTCGCCTGAAAAGCCACCTGACCGAACGCTACGGTGCCAGTGCCATTCCGGATGAGCTGGTGCTGCAGGACTGGGGCACCAGCTGGGAAGAGATGGAGCCGCACTACATGCAGTTTGAGCGCGTGGCCGGCACCTCGGGTTACGCCGGCAATATTCAGGGAGAGAAACGGGCGGGCGGCAATCCGTTCGAAGGTGCGCGGTCGGCCGACTATCCGACACCGCCGCTGCGCCAGCCCTATGGTCCGACGCTGTTTGCCGAAGCAGCAAAAAATCTCGGCTACCAGCCGTTTCCGGTGCCCTCCTCGCTGGTCTCCGAGGCGTACACCAATCCCTATGGCGTCACCATGGGTCCCTGCACCTTCTGCGGCTTCTGCACCAACTACGGCTGCGCCAACTACTCGAAAGCCAGCGCCATCACCACCGTGCTGCCGGCGCTGATGCGCAAAGAGAACTTTACCGCGTATACCAACTGCGAAGTGCTGGAAGTGCTGACCGATGCCAGCGGCAAACAGGCCACCGGTGTCACCTACATTGATTCCTCCGGCGATAAGTGGGAACAGCCAGCCGATCTGGTGATCGTCGCCGCCTTTACCTTTGAAAACGTGCGCCTGATGCTGCTCTCCGGCATTGGCCAGGCTTATGATCCGGTCACCAATAAAGGCACCACCGGTCGCAATTACGCCTACCAGACCGCCAACGGCGTCACGCTGTTTTTTGACAACAAAAACTTTAACCCGTTTATCGGTGCCGGCGCGGTGGGCATGGGCATTGATGAATTTAATAATGATAATTTTGACCACAGCGGTCTGGGCTTCTTCGGCGGCGGCAGCATCCGCGTGACGCCCATCGGCTCGGCACCGATTGGCTACCGGCCGCTGCCGCCCAACACGCCCAAATGGGGCTCGAAGTGGAAACGCGCGCTGAAAGATAACTACCTCAGCACCATGTCGATTGGCTGCGAGGCCAGCAGCTACACCACGCGCACCAACTATCTGTCGCTGGATCCCAACTACAAAGATCCGCACGGCCGGCCGCTGCTGCGCATTACCTTCGACTTTGCGGCGAACGATCTGAAAATGGCGCAGTACTGCACGGGTAAAGTGGCGGAAATCGCTAAATCGATGAACCCGCGCGAGATGATTGTCAAACCGATGACCGGCCACTGGAGCAGCGTGCCGTATCAGTCGTCGCACGTGGTTGGCGGCTTTATCATGGGCAGCGATCCCTCAACCAGCTCGGTCAATAAACATCTGCAGGTGTGGGATGTACCGAACCTGTTCGTGGTGGGCGCGTCAGCCTTTCCGCAAAACCCGGGCTATAACCCGACCGGCACCGTCGGCGCGCTGGCATTCAAAGCGGCGCATGCGATTCGTCACTACTATCTGCAACGTCCCGGGGAGATGATTACCGCATGAAAACACGCCTCTCTCTGTGCGCTGCCGCGCTGCTGCTCACCAGCTTTGTGTCTCACGCCCAGCCGGAATACGATCAGTACGCGCGCGGCAGCTATATCGCCACGCTGGCGGACTGCACCGCCTGCCACACCGCCGATCCGCAGCAGCCGTTTGCCGGGGGCGTCAGGTTGCAGACGCCGTTTGGTACGCTGGTCGGCGCTAACATCACGCCGGACCGCGAAACCGGCATCGGCAACTGGCGCTATGAAGATTTCCGCCGCGCCATGACCGAGGGTATCGGCCACGGCGGCAAGCGGCTGTACGGCGCGATGCCGTTCACCGCGTACACCAAAATGTCGGATAAGGATCTGCAGGATTTGTGGGCATGGATGCAGACGCTGCAGCCGATACACAACCCGGTCGAGACCAATCAGCTGCCCTTCCCTTTCAACATCCGTACCAGCCTGATGGTGTGGAACTGGATCAACTTTGACCAGGGCGCGTTCCAGCCGGACGCCCGTCAATCCGCCCAGTGGAATCGCGGTGCGTATCTGGTGCAGGGCGCGGGCCACTGCGGCACCTGCCACACGCCGAAAAACCTGCTCGGCGGCGATAAAAACGGCGCGTTCCTGCGTGGTGAAGTGGTCGAAGGCTGGATGGCGCCGGATATCACCGCGAACCCGCACAGCGGGCTGGGCAAATGGAGCCAGCAGGATATCGTCAGCTACCTGCGTACCGGCGTGAACCGTTTCGATATCGCTTCCGGTCCGATGGCCGACGCGGTGCGTCACTCCACGCAGCACTGGCGCGATGAAGATCTGCAGGCGGTGGCGGTGTACCTGAAAAGCGGGGAATCGCGTGATGAGAAAGCGCCCGCCGCACTTGCCGCGACGGACGATCGCATGAAGCTGGGCGCGCAAATCTATGCGGCGAAGTGTTCAGCCTGCCACAGCCCGGGCGGTCGCGGTGAGAAGAATATCTTCCCGCAGCTGGCGGACAATCCGTTGCTCAATCAGGAGGATGCTACCTCGCTGATTCGGGTGGTCGCCGCCGGCAGTCGCGGTGTCGATACTGATGCCCGCCCCACGGCACCGGCAATGCCGGCCTTTGCCGGCACGCTGGGTGATGAGGAGATCGCCGCAGTGGTGAGCTACATCCGCAACAGCTGGGGAAATGCCGCCGCACCGGTCAGCGCTGACGACGTGAAGAAAGTGAAACAGAAGCTGGAATAGCGCCGTGTCAGCACCGGCAGCGGCGGCTGCCGGTGCGACAGGCTCAGCTTTAGCTGCGCTGCTGCACCACCGACGACTTCACCGCTGACGCTTCCCGCGTGTGTCCCGGCTGCGGCACACGGATAATAAAGGTCAGCACGCCGGCGAACAGGTAGAGCGCGGTATAGGCCCACACCACCCCGACGATATCGAAGAACGGCAGCAGCAGCGAGGCAATCGCCGGGGCAACAAAGTTACTCAGCCCGGCCGACAGATTGTAAATCGATACCGCTGCGCCCTTATGATGCGGTTCCAGCGTCGGGAACACCGCGGTCATTGGCACAAAGGCAGCGACAAAGATCCCCAGCATGATCGCCGGAATCAGCGCCACCCAGAAGTTATGCCCGGCATACAGCGGCAGGTAGTAAAACGCCAGGCTGGAGATCGCCATACCGAGACAGCCGAACCAGCGCACCTGACGGATCCAGCCCAGCTTCTCACCGGTAATGCCCCAGAAAATATTGGTAAAGATGGTGACGAAGAAAAACACCGCCCAAATCTGCAGCCATTCGGAGATGGTAAAGCCGAGCCGATCGACAAACAGCAGCGGCATGATGATGGCAAAACCGAACAGCGACAGCGTATTGATGATGCGGATCAGGCAGGCATAAAACACATGCTGGTTGGTGAACAGAATGGTTACGGCACGCGACATCTCCGTCATCTTATCGCGCAGCGGCAGATTAACGCGGGAACGGTCCACCGGCACGTTGCGCAGGCTGAAGTAGGCCAGCACGCCGCCGCACGCCACCCAGACAATCGCCAGCCATAAGGTGCCGGTTTCGCCCAGCATCGGGATGGTCAGGCTCGGCAGATAGCTGCCCACCACGCCAATCCCCACTGAGTACATCGCCCAGAACCAGCCGGTGGCGGCGGCCAGCTTGTCACGCGGCAGCACCTGCACCAGCATCATCATGAACGAGTAGATAAACAGCGGATAGGCCAGTCCGCGAATACCGTAGAACAGTACCATCAGCGGATAGTTACGCAGCCCGAGCCCCAGCGACATAAACAGCGCATGCATGACGATCCACAGCACAAAGCCAATCATCATGGCGCGCTGCGGCGTAATCAGCTCCGCCACCACGCCGGAGGCCCACGCCGCCAGCGCGGCGGCCAGGCCGTAAAACGTAAACACTACCGCCGACTGGGCCGGCGAAAAGCCCATGTCAGTGATGTGGCGCGAGAGAAACGCCATTTCGAAGCCGTCGCCGGCCATGAAAATGGCGATCGCCAGAAAGCCCCAGAACATCTTTTTCGGTAAGCCAAACCAGTATGCGTTCGATTGCATGACAATCTTCCTTCCGTTCGCTAATCCGATCAGGCAGGCAGCAACGCGCGCGCCTGCTGTTGTTGTACATAGAGTTCACGGAACAGGCGCAGCCGCTGCTGCAGCACGGCCCCGCGCGCCGCATCGGGCTGATAGCGCGCCTGCACCGGCGGCTTCAGGCACACGTCGGCTTCGCTGCCGCCGTCGGCCAGCCACGCCAGTCGCGCCGCACCCAGCGCGCCGGAGGCGCTGGCCGGATGGGTCACTATCGGCAGCTGCAGCACGTCGGCAATCAGCTGCGCCCACAGCGTGCTGCGCGCGCCGCCGCCGGTCAGGCTGCACTGCTGAATCTGCTGCTGCGTATCGCCCAGCACCGCCAGACCATCCGCCAGGCCAAACGCCACGCCCTCAATCACCGCATAGCCGAGCAGCGCGCGCGGCGTTTCGTGGCGTAAATGGAAAAATGCTCCGGTCGCCTGCGGATCGTTATGCGGCGTGCGTTCACCAGAGAGATACGGCAGAAACAGCGGTGCCTGACGCAGCTGTTCCGCACTGAGCTGTGCCATCTCGTCCATCAGCTGGCTTTCGGTGACCGACAGCAGATTGCACAACCAGCGCAGACAGCTGGCGGCGCTGAGCATCACGCTCATCTGGTGCCAGCGTCCCGGCAGCGCATGGCAGAAAGCGTGCACGCCGGATTGCGGATCGGCGCGCAGCCGATCGTTAACCACAAAAATCACGCCCGACGTGCCGAGCGAGATAAAGGCATCGCCCGCATTAACCGCACCGACGCCCACCGCCGATGCGGCGTTATCACCGCCGCCGCCGGCCACGCTCACCGTGGCGGCTAAGCCCCATTCGCTGGCCAGATCGGCGCGCAGCGTGGCGCTGACCGCGCTGCCCTCAACCAGTTCGGGCATCTGTGCGCGCGTCAGCCCGCTGATCGCCAGCAGTGCGTCAGACCAGTCGCGCTGCGCCACGTCGAGCCACAGCGTACCGGCGGCGTCCGACGGCTCGCTGACAAAGCGCCCGGTCAGACGCCAGCGCAGGTAGTCCTTGGGCAGCAACACCTTGTCGATGCGGCGGAAGATTTCGGGCTCATGTTCCGCCACCCAGTGCAGTTTCGGCGCGGTAAAGCCGGGCATAATCAGGTTGGCGGCGATCTGCATCATCTGCGGATGCTGCTGGCGCAGCGCATCACACTGCGCCGCGCTGCGCGTGTCGTTCCACAATATGCACGGCCGCAGCACCTCACCGGCGGCATCCAGCAGCACGGCGCCGTGCATCTGACCGGAGAGACCGATGGCGCGAATCGCGGCCCACGCGTCCGGTGCCTGCTGGCGCAGCCCGGCGATCGCCTGACCACACGCCTGCCACCAGCGCTCGGGGTCCTGCTCCGCCCAGTGCGGATGCGGGCGCTGCACGCTGAGCGTGGCGTGATTCGACGCCACAATCTCGCCCTGCGGGTTGACGATCAGCGCTTTGAGTTCTGAGGTGCCAATATCAATGCCGAGATACATGCTGTGCGCTCCTTACACCGTCGCCGGCTGCAGCAGTTGCTGCTCAATGGCGTCTACGCTGCGCGTCACCAGCGCATGAAAAGCGCGGTCATCGGCCAGTTCGGCAAACAGCGCGCGGTCGCTGAGGAAGGTTTGTAGCGCATTCTCGCCGCTCAGCTGCTGGCGCAGCGCGTCAGCATTGAGCACGCCATCCTGATACGCATACGGCAACTGGTTGCTGGCCCAGCGTTGCAGGAACAGGTAGAACAGCGCCGGCAGCACGGCGGTAGCGGTCGGTTCTGCGCCGCGCTGATAGCATTCGCGCAGCGTCGGCGTCACCATGCCGGGGATTTTCGATAGCCCATCGGCACCAACGCGCTGGTTGGTATCTTTGATATAGGGATTGCTAAAGCGCGCCAGCACCACGTCGCGATAATCCGCCAGATCGAGCGGGCTGGGCGACAGCGACGGGATCACGTCCTGCGTGATGTAGTCATACGCCAGCTGATAAATCGCAGGCTGACGCGTGCTGTCATCAATGTAGTCATGGCCGGTGAGCGTGCCGGCCCAGGCAATCGCTGCGTGCGTGGCATTGAGAATGCGGATTTTCGCCTCTTCCCACGGCAGCACCGACGCCACCAGCTCCACGCCCACCTTTTCCAGCGCCGGGCGTCCGGCGATGAAATCATCCTCAATCACCCACTGGATAAACGATTCCGCCATCACCGCCGCGCCATCGTCTTTGCCGGTGGCCGCTTTGACGCGTTCGGCGACATCCGGCGTGGGGCGCGGCGTGATGCGATCCACCATGGTGTTTGGCGAAGTGGTGTTATCGCGCACCCAGCTGGCCAGCGCACTGTCGCCCTGCGCGGCGAGAAACGCCAGCATGCCGTGACGGAAACGTTCGCCGTTGTGACGCAGGTTGTCGCAGTTGAGCAGCGTGACCGGCGCACCGCCGCTGGCCACGCGCTGGCGCAGAATGCGGGTCAGCGCGCCGTAAATAGTGCGCGCCTCACCACGGAGATCGGCCTGGATATCCGCCTGGCTGAGATCGAGCTCATGCGCCGGCGTCAGGTAATAACCGGCTTCGGTCACGGTAAAACCGATCACTTTTGTCTCAGCGCTGGCGCCCTGTGCCACCAGCGCACTGATCTCCGCGTCCCACGGCAGGATGGTGCGCAGCGAAGTAATGGTTTCATACGCGCGCTCGCCCTCCGGCGTCACGGTTTCCAGTACGTACTCGCCGTTTTGCGCCTGCAGCTGGTTGAGCAGCGCTACCGCATCGCCGCGGATGTTGCCGAGCGCGATGCTCCAGCTGTCATCGCCCTGCTGGCGCAGCTGGTGCAGATACCACGCCTGATGCGCGCGGTGAAAAGAGCCTGCGCCGATATGCATCCACACTGATTTCGTCGTCATAGTCGCCTCGAAATAAACATTTGCCACAATGGAGGGCATTTGCCCGATGAGGCGTAGCATAGTCGCCGCCGGGGCGATCGTTCTGCGAGATCCATCACATTTAATACTTTTGCTCTTTTTTAGGGCTTTTGCTCAGTTAACGCTTCAGGGGCAAGACGCGATAAACTGGCGCATCGGAGTTTGACGGAACAAGGCGATGAGCAGAGAAGAGAAGAAGCAGGAGCTGGCAGCGCGGGCAGCGTGGATGTATTACGTGGCGGGCGTCACGCAGCAGGAGATTGCGCGCGCGCTGGGCTTATCGCGGCAGGTGGCGCAGCGGCTGGTCTCCAGCGCACGTGAAATGGGCATGGTCAGCGTGAAGATCGACCATCCGGTCACGCACTGCCTGCATCTGGCGCGCGAGATCGAACAAAAGTTTGGCCTGACGCTGTGCCGCGTGGTGCCGTCAGCCGGGCTGGATGATGAGGCGATTCAGCAAATGCTGGCGGTGGAAGGTGCGGCGGTGATGGCGCAGTTTATCAACGAAGAGACACCGCAGGTGTTTGGCATCGGTTCCGGTAAAACGCTGCGCTCGATGATTGATGCGCTGCCGTGGGTTGAACGGCCACAGCATCAGTGTGTGTCGATGATCGGTGCGATTGCGCGTGACGATTCCGGTACCCGCTACGACGTACCGCTGAAAATGGCGGAGAAGATGCAGGGCAAATATTTCTTCATTCCGGCGCCGCTGTATGCTGACACGCCGCAGGATAAGACGATGTGGGTGCAGCATCAGGTCTATCAGCGCGTCACCCAGCGTGCGCTGCAGGCGAACGTGGCGTTTGTCGGCATTGGCGAAGTGATGCCGGGCTGCCCGCTCAATGCCGAAGGCTTTATCACCGATGCGCAGGTAGAAGCGCTCAACGCGCGCGGCGTGGTGGGTGAAATGCTGGGGCATTTTTTCAATCAGCAGGGAGAGCGGGTGTACGGCGAAACCGACGAGCTGCTGACCAGCGTGCTGCTGGAGAGCCAGACGCAGCGCAATATCATCGGCTTTGCCGGCAGCGCGCGAAAATACGCAGCGATTCACGCCGCGCTGCACGGCGGCTGGATCTCCGGGCTGGTGACGGATGAAGACACCGCGCTGAAACTGCTGAATGATTAATTAAAAATTTCTGTGATTCGTCGCGGCGCGATGTATCGCGCGGATTTGTCCGCCGCATCGCCGGGAAACGCGCAATACATTGCGCCGCAACGGTTCAGAAACCTATTTCAACGATCCCTTCAAAAACTGCTGCAGGCGCGGGCTTTTCGGGTTGCCGAACAGTTCGTCTGGCGCGCCCTGCTCTTCGATTTTGCCCTGATGCAGAAAAATCACGTGGCTGGATACGTGACGGGCGAACTCCATCTCGTGCGTCACTACCACCATGGTTTTGCCCTCTTCGGCCAGCTTCTGCATGATGCGCAGCACTTCGCCTACCAGCTCCGGATCGAGCGCCGAGGTCGGTTCGTCAAACAGCAACACTTCCGGCTCCATCGCCAGCGCGCGGGCAATCGAGACACGCTGCTGCTGGCCGCCTGACAGATGCACCGGGTATTTGGCACGCGCGCGCGCATCAATACCGACTTTATCGAGGTATTTAATTGCCCGCTCACGCGCTTCGGCTTTGCTCAGCCCCAGCACCTGAATCGGTGCTTCAGTGACGTTATCCAGCACCGTCATGTGGCTCCACAAATTGAAATGCTGGAACACCATGGTCAGCCGGGTACGCAGCGAACGCAGCTGCTCTTTGTTGGCCACTTTCAGCTGGCCATCGGTGTCGCGCACCAGGTTTATCGCCTCGTTGTTGACCGCGATGGTGCCTTCACTCGGCTTTTCGAGGAAGTTGATGCAGCGTAAAAAGGTACTTTTCCCGGAACCGGACGAGCCAATAATGCTGATCACATCGCCGGCGTTGGCCTGCAGCGACACGCCCTTCAGAACTTCATGTTCACCGTAACGCTTATGCAGTTCGGTAACGCTTAATTTATTTTCAGCCATAGTCATACTCAGTGCGACGAAGAGGGTTTCACGTGCGCGAGGAAGCGGCGCTCCGCAAGGCGGAACAGGCTAATCAGCACGTAAGAGATAATCAGGTACAGCACCGCAGCGATGCCGAACGCGGTGAACGGCTGATAGGTCGCCGAGTTGATATCGCGCGCGATTTTTAGCAAATCCGGCACGGTGGCGGTGAACGCCAGCGCGGTGGAGTGCAGCATCAGAATCACTTCATTGCTGTAGGCGGGCAGCGCGGTGCGCAGCGCCGACGGCAGAATGATGCAGCGGTAAAGTTTAAACGGCGAGAAACCATAGGCGCGCGCGGCTTCGATTTCACCGTGTGGCACGGCGCGAATGGCACCGGCAAAAATCTCGGTGGTATAAGCACAGGTGTTCAGGGTAAATGCCAGCAGCGTACAGTTCAGGCCACTGCGGAAGAAGGCGTTCAGCAGCTCGGAGCCTTTCACCACCTCCAGCGTGTACATGCCGGAATAGAACACCAGCAGCTGCACATACAGCGGCGTGCCGCGAAACACATAGGTAAACAGCCACACCGGCGTGGAGATATAGCGATTTGGCGACACGCGCGCGATGGCCAGCAGCACCGCAAGGCTACCGCCAATCACTACGGACAGAATCAGCAGCCACAGCGTGATGGCCACGCCGGTAAAACGGTAACCGTCGGTCCAGAGCAGTTGTTTCCAGTACTCCTGAATAATCTCGATCATAACTCTGCCCTTTTCACCCCTACCGAGTAGCGGCGTTCAAGCCACCACAGCACGCCGTTGGACAGCGTGGTAAACACCAGATAAATCACCCCGGCAACAATCGCGAAGTAGAACGGTTGCCAGGTACTTTTGCCGGCCAGCTGCGTGGCTTTTACCACATCTTCAAGGCCGAGCAGCGACACCAGCGCGGTGGCTTTCAGGATCACCTGCCAGTTGTTGCCGATGCCGGGCAGCGCAAAGCGCATCATCGCCGGGAACAGAATGCGACGGAAAGTTTGCGAGCCGGTAAAGCCGAAGGCGGTGGCGGCTTCAATCTGCCCTTTCGGCACCGCGAGAAACGCGCCACGGAAGGTTTCAGTGAAGTAAGCACCGTAGATGAAGCCGAGCGTAATAATACCGGCCACCATCGGGTCGATATCAAACTGTGCCATGCCGAGCGCATCGGTTACGGCGTTGAGGGCAATCTGCAGACCGTAAAAGATCAGCAGCATCAGCACCAGGTCGGGCACGCCACGGATTAGCGTGGTGTAGCCTTCAAAAATCATCGCCAGCGGGCGATTGCGGGAGAGTTTGGCGCCGGCCCCTATCAGGCCCAGCACCACGGCCAGTACCACCGAGCTGAGCGCCAGCTCAAGAGTCACCAGCGTGCCTTTGAGAATTACTTCAGAATAGCCATACAACATGGGTTCGATCCTGTCGTGAGGGAAATAAACAAACGCTGTCCAACAACACACGGACAGTCCTGACCAGGGATGTGAATCACGGAAGGATGGTGGCAAGCGTATGAACTCCGGGAGTTTACATAAGTAAGCGCCCGGAGTGAATAGTTATGACCCACGTTAGCGTGACTCAATACACCCGTTCAGGAACAGGAGTCTTAATCGCCGTAAACGTTGAAATCAAAGTACTTCTTCGCAATCTTGTCGTAGGTACCGTCTTTTCGCATGTCGTTAAAGGCTTTGTCGATGGCAGCTTTCAAATCAGCGTCATCTTTACGCAGGCCCATACCGGTGCCGACGCCAAAGATTTTGTCATCTTTCACCGCCGGACCGGCGAAGGCGTAGTTTTTTCCGACCGGCTGCTTAAGGAAGCCTTCGCTCGCCTGCACTTCATCCTGGAACGCCGCGTCAATACGGCCAGCATTCAGGTCCTGATACACCAGATCCTGGTTGGCATACGGCGTGACGGTCACCCCTTTTGGACGCCAGTATTCATTGGCGTAGGTTTCCTGCGTGGTGCCCTGCAGCAGACCAATGTTCTTGCCCTTAAGCGACTCAATGGTCGGCTGCAGTTTAGACCCCTTCGGCGCCACTAAACGCGCGTTCGCTGCATACAGTTTTTCCGAGAAGGCGATCTCTTCCTGACGTTTCTCGGTGATTGAGAGTGAAGAGATGATGGCGTCGATCTTCTTCGCTTTCAGCGACGGGATCAGCGCATCGAAATCACTTTCCACATAAGTACATTTGGTCTTGATACGCTTACAGATCTCGTTGGCCAGGTCGATATCAAAGCCAACCAGCTGGCCCTGCGCGTTCTTGGACTCAAACGGCGGGTAAGTTGGATCGGTCCCGATGCGCAGCGACTGCGGTACCGCTGCGAACACGCTCGCAGCGCCGGACATAGCCAGCATCAGAGAAAGAGCCAGAACTCGCTTTTTCATAGGTAACCCTCAAGTGAAGTGCTTATTGTTATGTGGTGCGTGATGTGTTTGCGCTGAATGTTTTGCAGGTTTCATGCCAGTTGTGCAAATCGGCGAAACTGTGCGCAGGCGCACTAAATACCGCGTCCATCTGGGACGCAAGCACTTAGTTTGTGAGGGAAATATAACAGCGGTGTGAGGAAGAAAAAGTGAGATTGTTAACTTTTGGTGCACGAGATGCACGAACAGTGATCGGCCCCGCGCTTTTGCACGCATTCAGTGCATTATTGCACCATCATGCACCCTGCCAGCGGGTAAACAGATCTTCCGGCAACTCGATATCAAACTGATCCAGCACGCGGTTGACCGTCTGATCAATCAAATCGTCGATGCGCTGCGGGCGGTGATAAAACGCCGGCACCGGCGGCATAATCAGCGCGCCGAGTTCGGCGGCCGTGGTCATCATGCGCAGATGACCGAGATGCAGTGGGGTTTCCCGCACGCACAGCACCAGCCGGCGCTGCTCTTTCAGCACCACGTCGGCGGCGCGCGTCAGCAGACTGTCGCTGTAGCTGTGCACAATGCCCGACAGGGTTTTCATGGAACACGGCAGAATTGCCATACCCAGCGTTTTGAACGAGCCGGACGAGATGCTGGCGGCGATATCGCGCACATCGTGCACCACATCGGCCAGCGCCTGCACGTCACGCAGGCTGTAATCGGTCTCCAGCGCCAGCGTTTGCCGCGCCGCCGGGCTCATCACCAGATGGGTTTCCACTTCGGCTAACGGTTGCAGCACCTGCAGCATACGCACGCCGTAGATCGCGCCGCTGGCGCCGGAAATACCAATGATGAGTCGTTTCATAATTCAGCCTTGCTGCAAAAGAGTGCGCCAATAATAGCCGCTCCGCCGCCATAAATACAAAAACAAACAGGGCGGGATTGCGCCCGCCCTGTTTCGTCTGCCTGAGACTGACCTTAACCTTCGTTATGCAGTTCCAGGTTTTCCACTTCGTTCTGACGCGCAATCGCTTTGGCATCGTCGTTACGCAGCGACTGCAGATATTCCAGATACTGCAGGTCAACGTCTTTGGTGACGTAGATGCCGTTGAACACCGAGCATTCGAACTGGGCAATATCCGGGTTCTCTTCACGCACCGCGTCGATCAGATCCTGCAGATCCTGGAAAATCAGCGCATCGGCTTTAATCAGCTGTCGAATCTCTTCCACTTCACGGCCGTGCGCAATCAGCTCGGTAGCGCTCGGCATATCGATGCCGTAGACGTTAGGGAAGCGAATCTCCGGTGCCGCCGACGCCAGATAGACGCGCTTCGCACCCGCTTCACGCGCCATCTCGATAATCTGCTCAGAGGTGGTGCCGCGCACAATCGAGTCATCCACCAGCAGCACGTTTTTATCGCGGAACTCAGCGCGGTTGGCGTTGAGCTTACGGCGCACCGCACTGCGGCGCAGCTGCTGGCCCGGCATAATAAAGGTACGGCCCACGTAGCGGTTTTTCACAAAACCCTGGCGGTACGGCTTATCAAGAATACGGGCGATCTCCAGCGCGGTATCGGTCGAGGTTTCCGGAATCGGGATCACCACGTCAATATCAAGATCTTCCCACTCGCGGGCAATTTTCTCGCCCAGCTTGGTGCCCATGCGCACGCGTGCGCTGTAGACGGAGATCTTGTCGAGGAACGAGTCCGGACGCGCAAAGTAAACGTACTCGAACAGGCACGGATTGCTTTTCGGGTTCTCTGCGCACTGGCGCGTCGAGAGCTGACCCTGCTCGGTGATGTACACCGCTTCGCCTGGCGCAACGTCACGAATAAATTCGAAGCCCAGCGTATCCAGCGCCACGCTCTCTGAGGCCACCATGTATTCGGTGCGGCCATCGGCCAGCTCACGCTTGCCCAGTACCAGCGGACGGATACCGTTAGGATCGCGGAACGCAACCATGCCGTGACCGATAATCATCGCCACCACGGCGTAAGCGCCGCGCACCTGCTGATGCACTGCCGCCACGGCAGCAAAAATGTTGTCAGCTTCCAGCGGATAGTGCTGAAAACGATCCAGCTCCTGAGCAAAGATGTTGAGCAGGATTTCGGAATCTGAGGTGGTATTCACATGACGGCGACCGACTTCGAACAGCTGCTTGCGCAGTTCATGGGCGTTGGTCAGGTTACCGTTGTGAGCCAGCGTGATGCCGTACGGCGAGTTCACGTAGAAGGGCTGCGCTTCAGAGGCGCTGGAGCTGCCGGCAGTCGGATAACGCACGTGGCCGATACCCATATTTCCCTGCAAACGCTGCATGTGGCGCGCTTCAAATACGTCGCTGACCAGGCCATTGGCCTTACGCAGACGGAAGCAGTTCAGCGCATCGATGGTACAAATGCCGGCGGCATCCTGCCCGCGGTGCTGCAGCACCGTTAACGCGTCATAGATCGACTGGTTTACTGGCATAAAACCGGTGATACCAACAATACCGCACATGTTGTCATTTCCTCATTAGCCGCACTCCCGGTGTTACCGGGGTAAAAAACTCGACGTGCTTTTCAGGTAATCGAAAAACCACCTGATGATGTAACTGAACTGGGGAATGAGTTGAGACTGTTGCCAGTCCGGACTTTTTGAAAAGCCGGTGAATGTATCAAGGAAGAAGAGAATGGCGGATACAATCAGCACGCCACGCAACGCCCCGAAACAGACCCCCAACACCCTGTCGGTTCCCGACAAGCCGGTTTTCTCAACCAGCGAGCCGATCACATAGTTCACGATGGCACCCACAATCAGGGTGGCAACGAATAACACCGCGATGGCGATGCCGTTGCGAACCAGTTCGTCGTCAAAACCTGTAAACCAGACTGCAAGGTAGGCGTAGTAATGACTGGCGACAAAAAACGCGCATCCCCAGGTAACAAGAGATAAGGCTTCCCGGACAAACCCGCGAATCAGGCTGACCAGAGCCGAAAAACCAACTACCGCAATAATGACGTAATCAATCCAGATCATGAACGCTTCCAGTACAGTGCATTTGCACCCCTGCATCCAGTTCGGGGCGCATTCTAACAGAAAAAGAAAACGTTTGCGTAGGGTTTTCCGGTTCTGTCCCGAGAAAAAGGGCGATGAAAAAAACTTTCCTCGCCCTTGTTGATGTCAGCCGTTTAACCTGCTGATATTCCATAAATTTTCAGTAACGCTTCGCTAAAAAATACGCCAAAAGCCGCGCCTGTTTCTGCTATCGGCGCGGCTTATCAGTTGATCAGCGTGTGCTGTACGGCTTCACAACACCGCCGAGGCCGGAGATGCCTTTCAGCTCACCGAGTGCGCCCTGCAGTTTCGCTTTGGACGCATCCGGCCCCACGTAAATACGGGTAATCTGCCCCTGCACCGGCGTTGACGGCACGGTAAAGGCGCGATAGCCGGAGAGCCGCAGCTGCGCCACGATCTCATTCACTTTAGCGGCGTTCTTCAGGGCACCAAGCTGTACCACATACGCCTGTCCTGCTGGCGCGGCCGGCTCGCTCTGCTTCGGCGTTTCCGCCGCTTTAGGCTGCTCTGAAGTTTTTGGCTGTTCTGTCGCTTTCGGTTGTTCTGCCGGCTTCGGTTTCGGCTGCTCCACCGGTTTAGGCTTCGGCTGCTCGACCGGCTTCGGCTTCACCTGCTCTGTCGGTTTCTGCTGCTGGTGCACCGGCGGCGGCGTCACGACGCTGGGCTGGCTGTTTTGCGCTGGCTGCGTGCTGCCGCTGGCGGCACTGCTCTGCGTTGCGCTGCTGGCGGGCGCCTGCTGCGCCGCGCTTGCACCTTCCGGCGGCTGCGACGGCAGCGGCTGCGTCACCGGCGGCACCATTTCGCTGTCCTGCTGATCGTCAGGCTTTGGCAACAGCGGAATCGCCGCGAACTCCTCTTTATAATGCTTTTTCTTACCGTCCAGCAGACCCGGTAACACGATGACGCCAATCGCCACCAGAATCACCGTGCCCACTAAACGATTCTGAAACTTACTTGCCACTGCCGTTCTCCGCTGCCATCGATTGCATCACCTGCGCTACGGTGTGGAACGAGCCGCACACCAGAATCACATCGTCGGGCTGAGCCTGCTGCCGCGCCGCCTGCCACGCGGCTTCAACGCTCTGCCAGGCGCTGCCGCCCTGCAGATGCGCCATCAGCTCATCGGCGGACGCGCCGCGCGGGCCGTCGAGCGGCGCGCAGAACCAGCGGTTGACCTGCGGCGCCAGCGCAGCCAGCGTCCCGGCGATATCCTTGTCGTGCAGCATGCCAACCACCGCATGCACCGTGCCATGTGCCGGCAGCTCAGCGAGACGTGAAGCCAGATAATAAGCCGCATGCGGATTGTGTGCCACATCAAGGATCACGCGCGGCGCGGTGCTGACCGTCTGGAAACGTCCCGGCAGAATCGCCAGCGGCAGATGCTGACGAATCAGCGCCTCGCTCACCGTCAGGCCGGAAGCGCGCAACGCCGCAATGGCGGTGGCCGCGTTAGGGAGCGGCACCTGGGGCAGCGGCAGATCGCGCAGTTCACCCTGGGCATCCTGCAGCGTCCAGCTATCGCCCTCGCGCTGCCACTGCCAGTCGCGGTTAATTTGTAACAGCTGCGCACCCTTCTTCGCGGCCACCTGGGCAATGGTGTCGGGCATATCGGCCTCGCCGACCACCGCCGGTTTACCACCGCGGAAAACACCGGCCTTCTCGCGGCCGATGCTGGCGCGATCCGGCCCCAGCCAGTCGGTATGGTCCAGCGCAATGCTGGTGATTACCGCCACGTCGGCGTCGACAATGTTCGTCGCATCCAGCCGGCCGCCCAGCCCCACTTCCAGAATCACGACATCCAGCTGCGCTTCACGGAACAGATTGAGCGCGGACAGCGTGCCAAACTCAAAGTAGGTGAGCGAAATATCGCCGCGTCCGGCCTCGATGGCGGCAAAGCTGGCACTGTGCCGGGCTTCATCCAGCTCTGCACCCTGCACGCGCACGCGTTCGGTGTAACGCACCAGATGCGGCGAGCTGTAGACGCCAACGCGATAGCCTGCGGCCATTAGCAGGGTTTCCAGCGTACGGCAGGTGGTGCCTTTGCCGTTGGTGCCGGCGACGGTGAAGACAAACGGAGCGGGTTTTAGCAGGTCGAGGCGTGCGGCGACGCGCTGAATACGGTCCAGGCCCAGATCGATGGCCTGAGAATGCAGATGCTCAAGATAATGAAGCCACGTGGCCAGAGGCGACGTGGCTTGCGGGAGGTGAAGAGTGTCCATGTGCCCTGTTAGCTCTTTACGATGTAGTGCGTGAATAAAAAGGCGCATTGATATGCGCCTTTCGGTTGCCTGTCAGGCTTCGTTGCTCTCCGGCTCAGCCGCAGTCGGGCGATCACCATCCTGCAGCGGTGCCGGCAGGTTCATCATTTTCGCCAGCAGGCTGGCCAGCTTAAAGCGCATTTCCGGACGACGGATGATCATGTCGATCGCGCCTTTTTCGATCAGGAACTCACTGCGCTGGAAGCCCGGCGGCAGCTTTTCACGTACCGTCTGTTCAATCACGCGTGGGCCGGCAAAGCCGATCAGCGCTTTTGGCTCTGCGACGTTCAAATCGCCCAGCATCGCGAAGCTGGCGGAGACGCCACCCATGGTCGGGTCAGTCAGTACCGAAATATACGGCAGACCGCGCTCCTGCATTTTTGCCAGCGCCGCACTGGTTTTCGCCATCTGCATCAGCGACTGCAGCGCTTCCTGCATACGCGCACCGCCAGAGGCGGAGAAGCAGATCAGCGGGCAGTTGTCTTCCAGCGCCTGCTCAACCGCACGCACGAAACGGGCGCCGACCACCGAGCCCATTGAGCCGCCCATAAAGGAGAACTCAAACGCGGCAGCCACCACCGGCATACCGTGCAGCTGGCCTTTCATTACCACCAGCGCATCTTTCTCGCCGGTCTCTTTCTGTGCCGCAACCAGACGATCTTTGTACTTCTTCGAGTCGCGGAACTTGAGCAGGTCTTTCGGTTCCAGCTCGCTACCCAGCTCTGTCATCGAACCTTCATCCATCAGGCTATGCAGACGCTCGCGCGCGTGCATACGCATGTGGTGGTCGCACTTCGGGCAGACTTCAAGGTTGCGCTCCAGCTCGGCGCGGTACAGCACCTGACCACAGCTATCGCATTTGGTCCACACCCCTTCCGGGATGCTGGCTTTGCGCGAAGGCGTGGTAGTGCTTTTATTCAGTATGCGTTCAATCCAGCTCATTGATGACCTTTCTGTTTAATGCTGACCTGGTCCAGTCTTGTCGTTACTGCTGAAATCACCTTCAGCAGGCCGTAAATGTCGCTCATTAAACCACAACCCGTTCACGCTGTGGATAAAAATCTGGTAACAGGCTTACTGCGACTTGTGCTGACGCGCCTGGCGGCGGTGACGCCACACTTCAATCACGCCTGGCAGTACCGAGACAATGATGATGCCGACAATCAGCAACTTAAGGTTTTCCTGCACCACCGGCAGGTCACCAAACAGGTAACCGGCATAGGAGAATAGCAGGACCCACAGCAGCGCGCCTGTCACGTTAAAGAGCGCGAAGTGGCGATAAGACATGTGTCCCATTCCCGCCACAAAGGGGGCAAAGGTTCGCACGATTGGCACAAAGCGCGCAAGTATAATGGTTTTGCCGCCGTGGCGATCGTAAAAAGCGTGGGTTTTATCGAGGTAGCTGCGGCGGAAAATTTTCGAGTTCGGGTTACTGAACAGCTTCTCGCCAAACAGCCGGCCAATGGTGTAGTTAACCGCGTCGCCGAGGATCGCGGCAATCACCAGCAGCGTCACCATCAGGTGCACGTTGAGGTCGTTGCCCGGCAGCGCCGCCAGCGCACCGGCGACGAACAGCAGCGAATCACCCGGCAGGAACGGCGTAACCACCAGCCCGGTTTCACAGAACAGAATCAGGAACAAAATGGCGTAAATCCAGATGCCGTACTGCGCCACCAGCTCGGCCAGATGCACGTCAATGTGCAGAATGAAATCGACGATAAAGTGGATAAACTCCATAACAGCTAACTCCCTGACACTTTCCGATTAAAATGAATCCGCGAGGAACAACGGTCCCAGCGCAGGCTGAGGTAACGCAAACTGAGCAGGGTAATCCACCGCCACCAGATACAGCCCTTCGGCTTTCGCCGTTGCCGCCGCCAGCGTACGATCTTTTGCCGCCAGCAGCGTGGCCATCCACGTTTCCGGCTGATTGCCGCAGCCAATCTCCAGCAGACTGCCGACGATATTGCGCACCATGTGATGCACAAAGGCGTTGGCTTTGATATCCACAATCACGTACGGCCCCAGGCGCGTGACGTTGAGATGCATCACGTTGCGCCACGGCGTGCGCGACTGGCACTGCACCGCACGGAACGAAGTAAAATCGTTCTCGCCCAGTAAAGCCTGGGCGGCGCGGTGCATCTTTTCCGCATCCAGCGGATGGTAAAAATGGGTAATGCCGTTGCCGAGAATTGCCGGGCGCAGCCGCTGGTTGTAAATCACGTAGCGATAACGGCGCGCGGTAGCGCTGAAGCGCGCGTGAAAGCTTTCCGGCACCGCTTTCACCCAGCGCACCGCAATATCGTCCGGCAGGTTAGCGTTCACGCCCAGCGTCCAGGCGCTGTCGGCACGCGAGGAGGTGGTCTCAAAATGCACCACCTGGCCGGTGCCGTGCACGCCCGCGTCGGTGCGTCCGGCGCAGAACACGTTCACCGGGTGATTGGCCACTTTCGCCAGCGCTTTTTCCAGCTTTTCCTGCACGCTGCGTACTTCATTCTGGCGCTGCCAGCCGTAGTAACGGCTGCCGTCATACTCAATGCCGAGCGCCAGCTTAAACGGGGTCGCGTCTTCCAGCATTAATACAGATACTCCTGCACCAGCTTCTCTGCAGTTTTCACCGCCATCAGCGCGCCGCCGAAGCGGATGTTGTCGGCCACCGACCAGAACTGCAGCAGCTCCGGGATGCCGTAGTCGTTGCGCACGCTGCCGATGCTCAGGGCTTCACTGCCGGAGGCGTCGCTGACCGGCGTCGGGTAATCACCGTCGTCGCTCAGGCTGATATCGTCGGCGCGCGCCAGTTCGTCACGCGCTTCCTCCGCCGACAGCGGCCGCAGGTTTTCGATATAGACGATCTGCGCGTTGCCATAGAACACCGGCGCCTGCACGCTGCTCACCGCAATCGGTAATCCTTCGTCCTGCAGCACTTTACGTACCTGATCGACCAGCCGGCGCTCGCTCGCCACGCTGCCGGCACTGTCCGCCTGCTGCGGCAGCAAGTTGAACGCCAGCTGGCGGCCAAAATAGTGCTCATCGGCCGGTACGCCGTTCAGCAGCCGCGCACTCTCACCGGCCAGGCCGTCTACCGCCGCTTTGCCGTGGCTGGAGACCGACACCAGGTTGGTCACCTGCAGACGGCCTAAACCGGCGGTATCCACCAGCGGTTTGATGGCGCTTAACAGCTGGCTCACCAGCGCATCGGCCACGGTAATGATGTTGCGATTGCGGTAATCCGCCAGCACCTGTGGATTGACATCCGGCACCACCAGCGGCACGTCCGGCTCCAGCGCGAACAGGTCGCTGCTGTCGATTACCAGGCAGCCCTGGCTGGCGGCTTCTTCCGCGTAGCGCGCCGACGCCTCACGGCCGGCGGTAAAGAACGCCAGCTGCGCCTGCGCCCAGTCAAATTCTGCGGCGTCCTGCACGCGCAGCGAGCGGCCATCAAAACGCACGCTCTCTCCGGCGCTGTTTTCACTCGCCAGCAGATATAACTCACCAACCGGGAACTGGCGTTCCGCCAGCAGTTCCAGTACAGCGTTCCCTACTGCGCCTGTCGCGCCCAGTAGCGCAATATTCCAGCCGTCAGACATGTTGGTTTACTCCAGACAATGACATAAAAAAGAGAGGCGATGACATGCATCGCCCATTAATTCAGAAAAATCAGAGATTAGTGATTCGCCCGCAGCGTGGCGCTGAAGCCAAGCTGATTGAGCAGCGCCGCGCTCTCCGCCTCATCACAGATCACCTGCAGCGAAGACCACTCGCGGCGCTCGACATACTGCTTGCGCAGGCGATCAAATTCGCCCGGCTGCGCGGCCACTTTGCGCAGCGGCGCATCGTCGCGGCGCACATCATACACCAGATGCACCAGGCGTTTCAGCGTCGGCTGATCGAGCTTGCCGTGCAGCGTAAGGGTGCCAAACTCGGGGCGCGGCAGCAGCGTGTCCAGCGCCACCTGCTGCGGCTGACCAATAAATTCGCTCCACGCCTCAAACACCTGGGTGGTGCCGCGCGCTTTCCCTTCAAGGGTATAACCGGCGATATGCGCGGTGGCGATATCGACCTTGTCCAGCAGATCGAGGTTGAGGTCCGGCTCCGGTTCCCACACGTCCAGCACCACGCTGAGATCGTTACGCAGCCGGAGCACCTCCAGCAGCGCGGCGTTATCCACCACCGGACCCCGGCAGGCATTGATCAGAATGGTGTTGGGGCGCAGCGCCATCAGCAGCGCGGCATCGGCCAGATGCCAGCTTTTGTAGCGGCCGTCTTTAAACAGCGGCGTGTGAAAGGTCAGGATATCGGCCTGTGCCACCAGCGCGTCGAGCGAGTGGAAATCTTCGTCATCGCCGCGATCGGCGCGCGGCGGATCGCACAGCAGGGTTTTTACTCCCCACGCGGCGAGGCGTTTAGCCAGCCGTCCGCCCACGTTACCGACGCCGACGATGCCCACGGTGCGATCGCGCAGATCAAAGCCGTCGCGTTCGGCCAGCAGCAGCAGCGCGGAGAACACATATTCCACCACCGCAATCGCGTTACAGCCCGGCGCGGCCGAGAAGCCGATACCGGCCGCCGCCAGCGAGGCATCATCGACATGATCGGTGCCGGCAGTGGCGGTGCCGACAAACTTCACCGGCGTGCCGGCCAGCAGTGCGGCATCCACTTTGGTGACGGAGCGCACCATCAGCGCGCTGGCATCCTGCAGTTCGGCTGCCGGCAGCGGGCGGCCCGGCACCGCCACCACCTCTCCGGTGCGGCTGAACAGTTCACGGGCGTAAGGCATATTTTCATCGACGAGAATTTTCACGGCGGCGGTCCTGTCTGCTTGAAATAAACGGGGCATATCATGGCACAAAGCCGGGGATTAACCTAACCGACTGCGATAGCGATCCGGCGTGGTGCCCGCCTGCTGCTGAAACATCACGATCAGCGCGGAAGCGGAGCTGTAACCCAGCTCGTGGGCGATGCCCTGCACGCTGCAGCCCTGCTCCAGCAGCGCAATCGCGCGCAAAAAGCGTAAACGCTGGCGCCACTCGCTGAATGACATCTGCAGCTGCTGCTGACAGCGCCGCGCCAGCGTACGCTCGGTGGTAAACACACGCTTCGCCCATTGTGCCAGCGTGGTGTTATCACCCGGGTTCTCTTCCAGCGCGCGCAGAATCGGCGCGAGGAATTTATCGTCGGACATCGGCAGATAGCTGGTGTTCACCGATGCAAGACGCAGCCGATCAATCAGCACTTCGCACAGCCGCCAGTCGGCGTCGCTCTGCGGCTGCTCCAGCGCGCGGCGGGCAAAATCATTCATGATGGCGTGCACGATGGCGTCCACGCTCAGCAGGCAGGCTTTCTCTGGCATGCCGGCGCATAAATCCGCGGCAAGGTTGAAGGTGCGAAACTGCGCCTGACAGTGGTTGTAGCTGCTGTGGCGCTGGCCCGGCGGGATCCAGATCGGCATTTCGGCCGGCGTCAGCAGCCGCTCGCCTTCCACTTCCATCTCCAGCACGTGGCTGGTGACGAATATCGCCTGGCCCCAGTCGTGCTGGTGCGGCAGGTATTCGGTTTTGGCATTGGTTTGCTCATAGCGCATGAAAAAACGCAGCAGCGGCGCGTCGCGCGGTGGCTGATACTCAACCTGAAGATTCATTCTGTCCGGTCACTAACGAATTTTGTCCGATTTTAACTATCTGCTTTAAACCGGTCAAACGTAAGCTAGTCGCGATTCACATTCGGAGCCGTACTATGAACTTATTGTTACCGCTGGTGGCGGTGCTGATCTGGTCGATCAACACCATCGTCAGCAAGCTGTCTGCCGGCAGTATCGATCCTGCTGCCATCTCCTTTTACCGCTGGCTGCTGGCGCTGCTGGTGCTCACGCCGTTCTGCCTGCCGGGCGTATGGCGCCATCGTCACACCATCAAAACCCAGCTGTGGCGCTTACTGGTGCTGGGCCTGCTCGGCATGGTGCTGTATCAGAGCCTCGCCTATTATGCGGCACACAGCGTTTCGGCGGTGATGATGGGGATTCTCGGCGCCACCATTCCGCTGCTGACCATCCTGCTCAGCCTGGTGGTACTGCGCCTTGCGCCGACGCGCGGCATTCTGATTGGCGGCCTGTTGTCGTTTGCCGGGCTGGTGTGGCTGGTGAGCGCCGGCAACCCGGCACAGCTGCTGAGTCAGCGCCTCGGCAACGGCGAGCTGATGATGCTGGCGGCCTCAACCTCCTACGCGCTGTATGGCGTACTGACGAAGCGCTGGGCAATCCCGCTGCCAACGTGGCAAAGCCTGTATGTGCAAATCTTCTTCGGCGTGCTGTTGCTGCTGCCCGGCTTCTGGCACGCGCCGGAGGTGGCGCTGAACGCCGACAATATTCCGCTGGTGCTGTTCGCCGGGCTGTTTGCCTCGATTGTGGCGCCGTTCCTGTGGATCCTTGGCGTGCAGCGCCTCGGCGCCAGCACCACCAGTATTTTCATGAACGTAGTGCCGGTGTTTACCGCCCTTATTGCCGTGCTGTTCCTGCACGAACAGTTGCATGCTTACCACTGGATTGGCGGCGGTCTGACGCTGGTCGGGGTGATCCTGGCGCAGCGGCTGAAAACTCCGCTGCGTAAAGCGCGCGCGATGGCTCCGCCGATCAGCGAAAGCTAACCGTCACCCGCAGTCCGCCCAGCTGCGGGCTGCGGTCCAGCTGCAGCTGCGCGCCGTGCCAGGCACAGATATCCTGCACCAGCGCCAGTCCAATGCCCGCGCCGGGCTGGCTGGCGTGATCGAGCCGGCCAAACGGCTGCAGCGCCTGCCGCTGCTGATCCGCCGCGATGCCCGGCCCGCTGTCTTCAATCTCCAGCACCTTTTGCCGCAGCCGCGCGGTCACCGTGCCGCCGTGTGGCGTGTATTTGATGGCGTTGTCCAGCAGATTGGCGCACAGCTCGGCCAGCAACAGCGCATCGCCCTGCACCTGGCTCGCCGCCTGCTCTTCAAACCCCAGGTCGATCTGTTTACGCCGCGCCGCCGCATAACCGCTAAAACAGGCCTGCTGCACGATGTCGCTCAGGTTAACCTCACTGAAAGGCTTGTCTTCGCCATGGCGCGCCTTGATTTGCGCCAGCTGCAGCAGGCGATCGGTGAGCTGAACGGTGTCGTCCAGCGTGTGGCGCATGCCCTGCAGGCTTTCGCGCCACTGCTGCGGGTCGTCGCTGCTGAGCGCGACGCCGACCTGGGTTTTCAGGATGGTGAGCGGCGTGCGCAGCTGGTGCGACACATCTGCGCTAAAGCGCTCCTGCCGCGCCAGCAGCCCGCGCAGCCGCTCCAGATGGCGGTTGAAGGCGACGATCAGCGGCTGCAGTTCGGACCACGGCAGCAGCGACGGCAGCGGCGTCAGTTCGCCCGGCGCACGGCGCAGCATCATGCGCGACAGCCGGCGCAGCGGGCGCAGCACTTTCCGCAGCAGCAGCCCGGCCAGCAGCAGCGTGATCAGCACCAGAAAACTCTGGCTGATCAGCGCGGTGCGCAGCAGACTGTCGGCAAAGGCGTGGCGTGAGTTAAGCGTTTCCGCCACCAGCACCAGCGCCATGCCCTGCACGCCTTCCTCGTTCACCGGCTGCCACAGCGCGGCCACGCGAATCGGCTGCTTGCGGTAGTGCGCATCGTAGAAATGCACCAGCGCCGGATAGACATCGGACAGCGGCGCGTTGCCCGGCACCAGCGGTAAATCAGGGTAGCCGGACAGCGTGTGCCCTTCAGGCGAAATCACCTGGTAGAACAGCTGGTCGTTCATGTTGCGCTCAAAGCTGTCCAGCACCACCCACGGCACATCCACCTCCAGCCGCTGATGACGTACCACCAGCCGCTCGGCCACGGTGCGCGCCGAGGCCAGCAGCGAGCGGTCGTAAGCCTGATTTGCCGCCTGCAGCGCGCTCTGATAGTGGGTGTAGACCGACAATCCCCACAGCAGCAGCAGCGGCACCCCCAGCCATGCCAGCAATTCGCCGCGCAGCGAGTGAATCAGTCGCACGGCTGAACCTCGAGGCTGTAGCCGAGGCCGCGCAGCGTGACGATCGCCACGTCGCTGCCCGCCAGCTTTTTGCGTACCCGATGCACATACAGCTCAATGCTCTCCGGGCTGGCCTCATCCGCCAGCGTGAAGGTCTGCTCGTACAGATGCTGGCGCGAAACCGGCCGTCCCGGACGCTGCATTAGCGTCGACAGCACGCTGGCCTCGCGCGGCGTCAGCGGCAGCGGTTTGTGATTCAGCAGGAAATAGCCTTCCGCATCGCGCTCCAGCTGGCCAAGGCTTTGCGTCTGCGTTGCCTGCCCCTGACTGCGGCGCAACAGCGCGCGCAGCCGCGCGTCCAGCTCGTCCAGCTCAAACGGTTTAGTGAGGTAATCATCGGCGCCGGCATTCAGTCCCTGCACGCGCTGCTGCAGCGCGCTCTGTGCGGTGAGCAGCAGCACCGGCACGTGTTGCCCGCGCTTGCGCAGGCGCGCCAGCACCGCAAGGCCATCCAGCCGCGGCAGCGACACATCCAGCACCACCAGCGCATAGTCTTCGCTTTGCAGCACATGGTCCGCCGCCACCCCGTCGGCCACCCAGTCCACGGCGAAGCCTTTTTGCGTCAGCGCTTTCTGCAGCCAGTTGGCCAGCTCGACGGTATCTTCCACCAGTAAGAGACGCATATCACATCCTGTTAGTTTTGCCGATGGCTGAAAGGTAAATGAAAGGTTGCTGTTTTAACAATTCAGCAACCCCGAATGTTCGGTGGCAATCACACTCTGGAAGAAACAATGGAGCGACAGATGAAAAAAACAATGCGCACCGCCTTCGCCACGACCCTGCTGGCTTTTTCTCTTTCTGCGGCACAGGCTGCGGCACCCGAGCGGACCGAATGTATCGCCCCGGCCAAACCCGGCGGCGGTTTTGATCTGACCTGTAAACTGATCCAGGTTTCGCTGCAGGAAACCGGGCAGATCACCACGCCGATGCGCGTGACCTACATGCCGGGCGGCGTCGGTGCCGTGGCTTACAACGCCATCATTGCGCAGCGGCCCGCCGAAGCAGGCACGCTGGTGGCCTTCTCCGGCGGGTCGCTGCTGAACCTGTCGCAGGGCAAGTTTGGCCGTTACTCGGTGGATGACGTGAAGTGGCTGGCGGCCATTGGCACGGACTACGGCATGGTCGCCGTGCGCGCTGACGCGCCGTGGAAAACGCTGGGCGAACTGCTGGAGGCGATGAAGAACGATCCGACCAAAGTGGTGGTCGGCGCTGGCGCCTCCATCGGCAGCCAGGACTGGATGAAAACCGCGCTGCTGGCGCGGGAAGCCGGTATCGATCCGCGCAAAATGCGCTATGTGGCGTTTGAAGGCGGCGGCGAACCGGTTACCGCGCTGCTCGGCAACCACATCCAGGTGGTATCAGGCGACATGAGTGAAATGGTGCCGCACCTGCAGGGTGGCAAGATGCGCGTGCTGGCGGTGATGAGCGACAAACGCCTGCCGGGTGAACTGGCTGACATCCCGACCGCCAAAGAGCAGGGCTTTAACGTTGAGTGGCCGATTATTCGCGGCTATTACCTCGGCCCCAAAGTCAGCGATGCCGATTATCAGTGGTGGGAACAGACGTTTAAAACACTGGTGACCACCAAAGAGTTTCAGCAGCAGCGCGATCTGCGCGGCCTGTTTGAGTTCAACCTGTTTGGTAGCGAGCTGGACGCCTACGTCAAGAAACAGGTGGCAGATTACCGTGAACAGGCGAAATCGTTCGGCCTGGCGAAATAACGGAGGCACAGATGAGCGATCGTATCTTTGCGGCGGTGTGGCTGGTGCTCTGCATCGTCGGGATGGTTATCGCCTGGCAGATTCAAAGCGAGTACAGCTACGAGCCGGTTGGCCCACGCCCTTTCCCGCTGCTGCTGCTCGGTCTGATGGCGATCTGCGCGGTGATGATGCTGCTGCGCAAGCCGGACGCCGTGCAGTGGCCGGTGGCGGCAACGCTGAAAAAGCTGCTGGCGCTGTGCGTCATGCTGATGGTGTACGGCTGGCTGTTTGAGAAGCTGGGTTTTGCCCTGTGTACCACGCTGCTGACCTTCGGCATCGGCATGCTGTTTGGCGCACGCTGGTGGGCGGCCGTCCTCTCCGGTGTGGTAATGGGTGTGGCGCTGTTTTACGCCTTCGATCGTCTGCTGGACGTCACGCTGCCGGTCGGCAGCTGGTTCAGTTAACAGGAGTCACTTATGGATACCTGGTCTTTTCTGATGCAGGGTTTCGCCGTCGCCATGACGCCGGAAAACCTGATGATTGCCCTGATAGGCTGCTTTATCGGCACCATCGTCGGCCTGCTGCCGGGGCTTGGGCCGATTAACGGCGTCGCGATTCTGATGCCGCTGGCGTTTGCGCTGCACTTACCGGCGGAATCCGCGCTGATCCTGCTGGCAACGGTGTACATCGGCTGCGAATATGGCGGGCGCATCTCGTCGATTCTGCTTAACGTGCCGGGGGATGCCGGCGCGATCATGACGGCGCTGGATGGCTATCCGATGGCGCAGCAGGGCAAAGCCGGCGTGGCGCTGTCGATCTCGGCGGTCAGCTCATTCATCGGCTCAACCATCGCCATCATCGGCATCATTCTGTTTGCGCCAATCCTCGCCAACTGGTCGCTGGCGTTTGGTCCGGCAGAGTACTTCGCGCTGATGGTGTTCGCGATTGCCTGTCTCGGCAGCATGATGAGCCACAACCCGCTGAAGTCGTTCCTCGCTGCGCTGATTGGCCTCGGCATGGCGACGGTGGGCGTCGATGCCAATACCGGCGTTTATCGCTTTACCTTTGACAGCGTGCATCTCTCGGACGGCATCCAGTTTGTGGTGGTGGTCATCGGCCTGTTCTCAGTGAGCGAAATTCTGCTGATGCTGGAATCCACCAGCAGCGGCCAGAAGATGGTGCGCGCCAGCGGCCGCATGCTGTTCAATATGAAAGAGGCGGCACAGGCCACCGGCGCAACGCTGCGCTCCTCGTTCATTGGCTTCTTTGTCGGCGTGCTGCCGGGGGCCGGCGCCACCATTGCCAGCGCCATTGCCTATATGAGTGAGAAGAAAATCAGCGGCAGCGATCAGTTTGGCAAGGGTGACATTCGCGGCGTGGCAGCGCCGGAAGCGGCGAACAACGCCTCAGCCTGCGGATCGTTTATCCCGATGCTGACGCTGGGCATTCCCGGCTCAGGCACCACGGCGGTGATGGTCGGTGCGCTGACGCTGTATAACATCACGCCCGGTCCGGCAATGTTTACCGAACAGCCGGACATCGTCTGGGGCCTGATCGCCGCTCTGCTGATCGGTAACGTGATGCTGCTGATCATGAACATCCCGATGATCAACATCTTTGCACGCATGCTGACCATTCCGCTGTGGTTCCTGGTGCCGGCGATCGCCGCCATCTCCGCGGTAGGCGTGTATGCGGTGCACAGCACTACGTTTGACCTGCTGCTGATGGTCGGGCTGGGTATTTTCGGCTACATCCTGCGCAAGATGGATTTCCCGATGTCGCCGCTGATTCTCGGCTTTGTGCTGGGCGAAATGCTGGAGCAGAACCTGCGTCGCGCGCTGTCAATCAGCAACGGCAACCTGCCAATTCTGTGGGAAAGCCTGATCTGTAAAGTGCTGCTGGTGCTGGCTGTCGCCGTGCTGGTGGTGCCGCCGCTGTGGAAGCGCTGGCGTCGCAAGCGCATGAAGCTGGCCGCCGCCGAATAAATCCGTGTCTTATTGTTTTTCTCCCTGCCGCCCCCGTGGATTTCCCGGGGGCTTTTGCTATCATGTGCCATCGTTTTTCCGGCGCACCCGGATCTGACTCGTTTTTCAAGGATTCCGCCATGCAACCTCTCAGCGGTCCCGGTGTGCCCGCGGGCGATCGTTCATCTGTTAACCCGGCTAACGGCGCAGGCCGCCCCGGCGCTGCGGCAGGTGAACAGCCGCTCTCCCCGGCCCAGCGCACCACGCTGGAACGCCTGATCGTCCGTATCATGTCACTCAGCACGCTGAAAGCACCCGAACTGTGGGCTGGCATCCGTCATGAAGTAGGCGTGAAAAATGACGCCGAACTGCAGTCGCGCCACTTTCCGGCGGCCGAGCAGCATCTCAACAGCCGTCTGACCCAGGTGCAGAACAGCCACGCCACGCGCCAGCTGTTGCAGCAGCTGCTGGAAAAACTGCCGCAGGGCAACAATCGTCAGGCGGTGAGCGACTTTATCCGTCAGCAGTTTAATCAGACGGTATTGAGCGCGCTGAGCCAGGATCAGCTGCGTCAGGTGCTGACCATGCTGCAGAACGGTCAGATGGCAATCCCGCAGCCGCAGCAGACGCGCACCACCGATCGTACCCTGTTACCGGCCGAACAGCAGGCGCTCAACCAGCAGGTTACGCGCCTTGCCGCCGCCACCGGTGAATCACCGGTAAAAGTGCTGGCCGACACGCTGAAACTGGTCAATCTGAAAAGCGGCGACCCGGTTCCGTCGCGCCACTTCCCACTGCTGACGCAGTTTTTACAGGTGCGCCAGACGCTGAGCCAGCACAGCGCGCCGACGCTGCAGCTGCTGGAAAGCTCGCTCAAGCAGCCGCTGAGCCACGACGAGCAGCGCATGCTGGAGGATTACAGCCTGCAGCGCTTCCAGGCCACGCCGCAGACGTTACTGACGCCGGCACAAAGCCAGGATCTGCTGATGCTGCTGTTCAGCCGCCGCGCCGAGCGCAACAGCGAAACGCCGCTGGCCGACAGCGAGCTGCGACCGCAGCCAATCTGGGCACCGTTTGTTGAGATCCTGCCGCGTCCACTGGCACAGCGCCCGGCGCTGACGCTGGTGCTCGGCCTGGCGCTGTTCTTCTTTTTGCTCTGGCTGCTACTGTAGTTAAGCCATCGCACTCAGCAGCCGCACGCCGCCGCGGCTGCCGCGGCGGGCCACTCGCCTGGCGCCGCGCCCCACGCCATCGGGTGGCCATCGCGCTTCCAGAAATCCAGCCCGCCAATCAACTCTTTAACCTCAAACCCCAGCTCAGCCAGCTTTAGCGCCGCTTTGGTCGAACCGTTGCAGCCGATGCCGTCGCAGTACGTCACGTAGACGCGGTGACGATCGAGCCGCGCGGTGCTGGCCGCATCGATTTCGCGATGCGGCAACGACAGCGCGCCGCAGAGATGCCCGGCCTGATACGCCTCGCGGCTGCGGGCATCAATCACCACAATCTGCGTGACGCCCTGCGCCAAATCCGCCGCCAGATCCCAGGCATCGGTGTAGTAGCTCAGTTTGTGCTGCAGATAAGCCACGCTGTGCTGCGGGCTGGCGGGCGGATAAAACAAAACGGCTGACATGGCATTCTCCTGTTGTGATGTCCCTGCAGTGTACGGCAAAGTGGTCTGCATCCTGATACCACTTTGACTGTAGCGATAAGACCATTATGCAGCACGCCTTTTTGCCACTGTTTCGCCATCAGACGCAGGGCGGTTTACGTCAGCGGCTGTGCGCCACGCTGCGCCAGGCCATTGTCAGCGGCCATTTGCGCTTCGGGCAGAAGCTGCCTTCGAGCCGCCAGCTGGCTGCCGATCTGGCGCTGTCACGCGTGACGGTTGAAGCCGCTTACAGCCAGCTGGAGAGCGAAGGCTACGTGCAGCGGCACAGCGGACGCGGCACCTTCGTCGCTATCGCCCTGCCGCCACCGGCGGAAAAGGCGACAGCGCAGCGCGCACCGCGCTTTTCGCAGCGCGGCACGCAGGTGCTGGCGACCGGTGGCTGCCAGGATCCCCCTTTTCCCCTTGCCTTTGCCGCCGGATCACCGGAACTGCGCGCGTTTCCGCACCGCCAGTGGCAGCGGCTGAGCCACAGCGTACAGCGCGCGCTGGGCAGTCAGGTGATGGGCTATGGCGATCCGCTCGGTTATGCGCCGCTGCGCCAGGCGGTGGCGGATTATCTGGCGCTGTCGCGCGGCGTGCGCTGTACGGCTGAGCAGGTCATCATGCTCACCAGTTCACAGCAGGCGCTGCAGCTGCTGGCGCTGATGTTTCTGGATGCAGAGGATGAAGTGTGGCTGGAGGAGCCGGGCTACCGTGGCGCGCGGAACGCCTTTCTCGCCGCCGGTGCCCGCTGCCGCGCCATGCCGCTGGACGATCAGGGCGCGCTACCACTCAGCGGCCGGGCGCAACTGGTGTATCTGACGCCCGGCCACCAGTATCCGACCGGCACACCGATGAGCCTCGCGCGGCGGCTGCAGTGGCTGGCGTGGGCACGTCAGCACGATAGCTGGCTGATCGAGGATGACTACGACAGTGAATTTCACTATGACGGTCGCCCGGCGCCGGCGCTGCAGGGCATGGAAGCCGATAGCCGGGTTATCAGCCTGGGGACCTTTTCCAAAACCCTGTTTCCGTCGCTGCGGCTGGCGTGGATGGTGGTGCCCGCAGCGTTGGTGACGGCGCTGGGTCGCGCGCGCAGCGTACTGGACGGCCACAGCGCCCTGCTGCCGCAGGCGATCACCGCCGAATTTATCCAGCAAGGCTATTTCGCCAGCCACCTGCGGCTGATGCGTCAACTCTATCATAGCCGGCGCGATCGGCTGCTGACGCAGCTGGAACAGCATCTGCAGCCGTGGCTGCGGCCGCTGCCGGCAACAGGCGGGTTGCAATTGACGGTTGAGTTATTACAGGGAGATGAGGCGCGGCTCACGCAGCAGGCGCAGGCCGACGGTCTGCTGCTGCCGCCGCTGTCACCCCTTTACGCCGGCGCATCGCCACAGCAGGGCTGGATACTCGGCTTTGCCGCGTTGACGCCAGGCGAAATTGACCGCGCCTGCGCGAAGCTGGTAAGGCTGCTGGCAACCTGAATCCGTCAGCGACAAAAACAACAAAGGCCGGATTAACCGGCCTTTGAGCATTAGCGTAAGCGTTACGCCTGGTATTTACGCAGGGTCAGCGTGGCGTTGGTGCCACCGAAGCCGAAGCTGTTGGACATCACCGTGGTCAGCGCTTTTTCGGTTGGCTGCGTCACAATGTTCATGCCTTTCGCTGCGTCATCCAGCTGTTCCACGTTAATGCTTGGCGCGATGAAGCTGTGCTCCAGCATCAGCAGGGTGTAAATCGCTTCCTGCACACCTGCCGCACCCAGCGAGTGACCGGTCATGGCTTTGGTCGCAGAGATGTATGGCGTGTTGTCGCCAAACACTTCGCGAATCGCGCCCAGCTCTTTCACGTCGCCGACCGGCGTTGACGTGCCGTGGGTGTTGAGGTAGTCGATTGGCGTATCCAGACCCTGCATCGCCATCTTCATGCAACGCACCGCGCCTTCGCCTGACGGAGCCACCATGTCAGCGCCGTCAGAGGTTGCGCCGTAGCCGACGATCTCAGCGTAGATGTGGGCACCACGCGCCAGCGCATGCTCCAGCTCTTCCACTACCACCATACCGCCGCCGCCGGCGATCACGAAGCCGTCACGGCTGGCATCGTAAGTACGCGACGCTTTTTCCGGGGTTTCGTTGTATTTAGTCGAGAGCGCGCCCATGGCGTCGAACTCACAGGCCATTTCCCAGCTCAGCTCTTCGCCGCCGCCGGCAAATACCACATCCTGTTTGCCCAGCTGAATCTGCTCCACCGCGTTGCCGATGCAGTGTGCTGACGTCGCGCACGCCGAACTGATGGAGTAGTTGACGCCGTGGATTTTGAACGGCGTGGCCAGGCAGGCAGAGACGCCAGACGCCATCGCTTTGGTCACCACGTACGGGCCAACGCCTTTCAGACCGCGCGGGCCACGCATCGCGTCGGCACCGAACACCTGATAACGCGGGGAACCGCCACCGGAACCGGCAATCAGACCAACACGCGGGTTGTTCTGGTACTGCTCATCCGTCAGGCCGGAATCTTTGATTGCTTCTGCCATCGACAGATAGGCATAGATTGAGGCATCACTCATGAAACGCACGATTTTGCGATCGATGAGCCCGTTAGTGTCCAGTTTGACGTTACCCCATACATGGCTGCGCATGCCGGCATCTTTCATCTCTTCGGAGAAAGTGATTCCGGAACGGCCTTCACGCAGGGAAGCCAGCACTTCCTGCTGGTTATTACCAATACTGGAAACGATACCCAGGCCAGTAATCACTGCACGTTTCATTCAATAGTCCTCATTCCACTTCTTTTGGATTGACGTGCACTCTAGCTTACAGTTGTACGCCGAACAAGTCCGATCAGCCATTTCCTTTTGTAAATTTGCGTCATGTGACGCCACTCGCTAAAATCGCGCCACTGCCTGAAAAATGAGCCTTTCCCGTGAAGTTATCCCCGGTTGAACACGCGCAATTAAACTGGAACGATCAGGGTACACCTGTTTCCCGAGCGTTCGACGACGTCTATTTCTCCAACGACAACGGACTGGAGGAGACGCGCTATGTGTTCCTCGACGGTAACCATCTTCCGCAGCGATTTGCCGCACATCCGCGCGATCTGTTCATCGTTGCCGAGAGCGGTTTTGGCACCGGACTCAACTTTCTTACCCTGTGGCAGGCATTCGATCGCTTCCGCGCCGCCCATCCGCAAGCCGGGTTGCGCCGCCTGCACTTTATCAGCTGCGAAAAATACCCGCTGACCCACGCCGATCTGGTGAGCGCGCACGCGCACTGGCCGGAACTGGCCCCGTGGGCCGGACAGTTACAGCAGCAGTGGCCGCTGGCCCTGCCCGGCTGTCAGCGCCTGCTGTTCAATGGCGGCGAGGTGACGCTGGATCTGTGGCTGGGTGATATTAAGGCGCTGATTGATACTTTTGATGACAGCCTCAACGGTCAGGTTGACGCGTGGTTTTTAGATGGCTTTGCGCCAGCGAAAAACCCGGAGATGTGGACGCCTTCCCTGTTCGCCGCCATGGCGCGGCTGGCGCGTCCCGGCGGCACCTTCGCCACCTTTACCTCGGCGGGCTTTGTGCGGCGGGGCTTACAGCAGGCCGGATTCAGCGTGGCGAAGCGCAAAGGCTTCGGCCACAAGCGTGAAATGCTGACCGGCGTGCTGGACAGCGCCCCCGGGCAGCTAGCGGCTCAGCCGTGGTATGCGCGTCCGCAGGCCACCAGCCGCGAGGTGGCGCTGATTGGCGGCGGCGTGGCCAGCGCGGTGCTGGCGCTGGCGCTGCTGCGGCGTGGCTGGCAGGTTACGCTGTACTGCGCCGATGCCGCCCCAGCGCTCGGCGCATCGGGTAACCGTCAGGGCGCGCTCTATCCGCTGCTTAACCAACACGATCCGGCGCTCGCCACTTTTTTCCCGGCGGCATTCAGCTTTGCCCGCCGCCTGTACGATGCGCTGCCGGTGATGTTCGAACATCAGTGGAGCGGCGTGCTGCAGCTCGGCTGGGATGCCAAAAGCGCAGAGAAGATCGCGCAGATGCTGAGCATGGATCTGCCGCACGAGCTGGCGCACGGCGTCAGCCCGCAGCAGGCTCAGCAGCTGGCCGGCGTCGATCTCGACTGCGGCGGCATTTTCTATCCACAGGGCGGCTGGCTGTCGCCGTCACAGCTCACCAGCAATCTGCTGGAGTATGCCCAGACTCAGGGGCTGCGCATGCACTGGCTGCATCGCGTGACGCAACTGGTCCGCCAGCAGGCAGGCTGGACGCTGCAGTTCGCCCAACAGCCTGCGGTAAGCCATCAGCAGGTGGTGCTGGCCAACGGCCATGCGCTGCAGGCGATCGGGCAAAGCCGCGATTTGCCGGTGTATGCGGTGGCCGGTCAGGTCAGCCATGTGCCGACCAACGCGGCGCTGAACCCGCTGCGCACCGTGCTGTGTTACGACGGCTATCTCACCCCGGTCAGCCCGAACTTTGCCACGCACTGCATCGGTGCCAGCTACCATCGCGGTGAGACGGTAACCGCTTTCCGCGCCGACGATCAGCAGGAGAATCGCCAGCGGCTGATTAACTGTCTGCCGCAGGTCAGCTGGCCGACGCAGGTTGACGTCAGCGCTGATGAAGCGCGCAGCGGCGTGCGCTGCGCCACGCGCGATCACCTGCCGATGAGCGGCAGCGTGCCGGATTACGCGGCGACGCTCAGTGAGTATGCGGATCTAGCGGCGCAGCGCGCGCGCGGCGAGCAGATTGCGGAAGCGCCGGTGCATCCCGGCCTGTTCGTGCTTGGCGCACTGGGGTCGCGCGGACTGTGCAGCGCGCCGCTGGCAGCAGAAGTGCTGGCGGCGCAAATGAGCGGCGAGCCACAGCCGCTGGACAGCAGCACGCTGGCGGCGCTGCATCCCAACCGTTACTGGGTGCGCAAATTGCTGAAAGGGAAAAAGGCAGGACGCTAAAGCGCGGGGCGAGCGATCGCCCCGGCCAGTCAGGCAGTGAGGCGCGCCTGGGTAAACAGGTTATCCCACATGCCCACCACCAGCGCCTGGTCGCGCGGCGACAGTTCACCGGCGGCGATGGCGTTTTGCAGGCTGTTGGTGACCTGAATTTGCAGCGCTTCCGGCGTGTGTTCGCCGCTCTGCTCAATTTCCGCTACTGCCAGCGTCAGATGGCCACGCAGATAACCGCTGGCAAACAGTTCGTCGTCGCTGGCGTGTTCGACCATATCGTCAATCAGCGCCAGAATGCGGGACTCGAATTCTACGATCATCTTCTCATCATCCTTCATTTATCGGAGTGCGGCTCACAGATCTTCCGGCCACGGAAACTGTGCCGCCGTCAGTGCAGGCGTACCATAATAGCTGGCTAACGCATCAATAAAGCGCGCCGGACGCGCCGGGATGCCGTGCTGCAGATAATGCATCACCTGCGCATGCACCTTGCGCTGAAACGCGATGCGATCCGGTTCACAATCGCCGTCGAGATTGTCACAGCTGACGTTGAAGGGAAAGCCGGCTGCCACACAGAACAGCCACTCCAGCGCCTGCGGCTTAATCTCCACCGCTTCAAACTGGCCCTGCGTTTGCGCATCGCGCCCGTCCGGGCAGTACCAGTAACCAAAATCCACCAGCTTGCGCCGCGCTTCACCGGCAATACACCAGTGCGAAATTTCGTGCAGCGCGCTGGCGTAAAAGCCATGGGCAAACACCACGCGGTGCCACGGTGAGGTGTCATCCGCTGGAAGATAAATAGGTTCATCATCGCCTTTAATTAGACGCGTCTGAAAATCCTCAGCAAAGCAGCCGTCAAAAATCTCCACCAGCTGCTGATAATGGTGCTCTTTACTCATAATATTTTAATCTTTAAACAAACCGCCGCCATTGTCGCACTGGCGGCCGGTTTTGACGAGTGCGGATTACAGTGCGGCAAACCAGGCGAGAATGACACTGCCGTGGCTGTCCCACAACAGCTTAGCGCTCATGACAGCAGACACCGTCACCACCATCGGGCGAATCAGCTTCTGACCGCGGCTCAGCACCAGCCTGGCGCCGAGGCGTGCGCCAATAAACGCCCCCAGCAGCATAATCACGCCGGTGCCCCACACCACCTTGCCGCCGAACATAAAGAACAGCAGACTGGCGAAGTTGGAGGTGAAATTTAGGATTTTGGCGTGGGCGGTGGCTTTGGCCAGATTGAAGCCGCAAAGCGTGACGAAGGCCAGCGCATAGAACGAGCCGGCACCCGGGCCGAAGAAGCCATCGTAAAAGCCGACGCAGCCGCCGCCCACCAGCGCAAACGCCAGGCCGTGCAGGCGCTGCTCGCGATCGGCCTCGCCAAGACGCGGCATCAGCAGGAACCACAGCCCGATGCTGATCAGCAGCAGCGGCAGTATCTGGCGCAGTATCTCAGCCTGAATATGCTGAATCAGCAGCGTTCCGCCAATCGCGCCAAGAAAGGTCATGGCGATATTCAGCCGCTGCTCGCGCAGTTTCACCGCGCCGCGCCGCACAAAATAGAGGCTGGCCGAGAAGGAGCCACCGACCGATTGCAGCTTGTTGGTCGCCAGCGCCTGCGCCGGCGAAAGACCGGCCGCCAGCAGCGACGGCACGGTCAGCAGACCGCCACCGCCGGCGATGGAATCAATAAAGGCCGCCAGCACCGCGACCAGAAACAGCACGCCAAGCACTACCGGGCTGACAACAAACAGATCCATCTCAGGTTCCTACAGTAGATGCTTATCAAGTAACGCCTGGCAGGAAGGCGGCAACGGCGGCGGCGACTTCTTCACCGGCGGCGTAGTGCCCGGCTTCTTCGGCAGGAACCAGCTCTCCAGCTCTGCGCCGCAGCCATCGCCCGGCGGTGGTGGCGCCTGATCTTCACACTCCAGGCTGCCCGGCGGACAGCGCAGGCGCACGTGCATGTGTGCCCGATGGGCAAACCACGGCCGCACTTTGTGGAGCCACGCACGATCGCTACCGGCATCGGCACAAAGCTGCTTTTTAATCGCCGGATTGACGAAGATGCGCGTGACGTCGTCATCTTTCGCCGCCAGCTTGATCAGGCTGTCGATCTGCGGCTGCCAGTGCCGCGCGATCACCTGGCGGTCGTCCGGCCCAACCAGATCGAGCGGCTGCGGCTTCAGCAGCTGCTGTGCCGTCCAGCGGCTCTGCGGCAGCTGCAGCCAGATATCCACGTCGAGACCGGTCTGATGGCTGGCGTGACCGCTGCTAAAACGTCCACCGGCGGCCATGCCCATATCACCAATCAGCACCTGGCCCAGCTGCAGCTGATGTGCCTGGGTGCTGAGGCGCTGGATAAAGGCGATCAGGTCCGGGTGGCCGTAATAGCGGCGCTGATCCTGACGCATCACCTGATAGTTAGGCGAGTTGAGCGGCAGCTGCTGCGCCCCGACGATACAGCCGTTGGCAAAGCTGCCGATGGACTGCGGGCTGCCGGCAATCGGTTGATGGATTTGCTGCCACGGCGTGGCAGCCAGGCTGACCGCACTGCACAGCAGCGCGGCAAGGGAGAGTAACAGGCGGCGTATCATGCGGCTTACCAGCGCGGGACGCTGCTGTTGACGTCAGCGTTCTGCCCACGCTGGCGCAGCAGGTGATCCATCAGCACAATCGCCATCATTGCTTCCGCGATCGGTACCGCGCGGATGCCGACACAGGGATCGTGACGGCCTTTGGTGATCATCTCCACTTCCGCGCCGTCGCGGGTGATGGTGTTGCCCGGCACGGTGATGCTGGAAGTGGGCTTCATCGCCAGGTTGGCGCTGATGGTCTGACCGCTGCTGATCCCGCCGAGAATGCCACCGGCATGGTTGCTTTGAAACCCGTTGCTGCGGATTTCATCACGATGCTGACTGCCGCGCTGGTTGATCACCGCGAAACCATCACCGATCTCCACGCCTTTCACCGCGTTGATGCTCATTAGCGCGTGCGCCAGATCGGCGTCAAGGCGATCGAACACCGGCTCACCGAGGCCCGGCGGCACGTTTTCGGCCATTACCGTGACTTTGGCACCGATGGAGTCGCCCTCTTTTTTCAGCGCGCGCATCAGTTCGTCCAGCGCATCGAGTTTGGCGGCATCGGGGCAGAAAAACGGGTTATCTTCCACAATACTCCAGTCTTTCAGCTCGCAGGCGATGTCGCCAATCTGCGCCAGATAGCCGCGCACCACGATGCCGTGCTTCATCTGCAGATACTTTTTAGCAATGGCACCGGCCGCTACGCGCATGGCGGTTTCGCGGGCCGAGGAGCGGCCGCCGCCGCGATAGTCGCGCAGGCCATATTTCTGTTCGTAGGTGTAATCCGCATGGCCGGGACGGAACAGATCTTTAATCGCGCTGTAATCCTGCGAACGCTGGTCGGTGTTTTCAATCAGCAGACCGATGGAGGTGCCGGTGGTGACGCCTTCAAACACGCCGGACAAAATCTTCACCTGATCCGGCTCGCGGCGCTGGGTGGTATAGCGCGAAGTGCCGGGACGACGACGATCGAGATCGTGCTGAATATCGGCTTCGGTCAGCGGGATGCCGGGCGGCACACCATCAACAATGCAGCCAAGCGCAATACCGTGCGACTCGCCAAAGGTGGTAACGCGAAAAAGTTGTCCGATGCTGTTTCCGGCCATGGGGGTTCCTTGTTGCGATGTTGCGGGCGAGCGCTCGCCCCGATTTTTAGTCTTTATAGAATGAGAAGTGCGACTGCGCCGCGACGATTTGGTCGCGCGTCAGCATGAACACGCCGTCACCGCCGTTATCAAACTCCAGCCAGGTAAAAGGCACGTCCGGATACTGCTCCATCATGTGCACCATGCTGTTACCGACTTCGCAAATCAGCACGCCCTGCTCGCTGAGGTAGTCCGGCGCGCAGGCCAGGATGCGGCGCACCAGCTTCAGGCCGTCACTGCCCGCGGCCAGACCGAGCTCCGGCTCGTGGCGATATTCGTTCGGCAGGTCGTCCATGTCTTCGGCATCGACGTACGGCGGGTTGGTGACGATCAGATCATATTTAACCTGCGGCAGATTGCGGAACAGATCGGCGCGAATCGGCGTGACGTGATGCAGCAGGCCGTGCTCTTCAATATTCTGTTCAGCCACGGCCAGCGCGTCGGTGGAGATATCGACGGCATCCACTTCCGCTTCCGGGAAGGCGTACGCACAGGCGATGGCGATACAGCCGCTGCCGGTGCACATATCGAGAATGTGGCGTGGCGCTTCGTTGATCAGGCCGGCAAAGCGGTTTTCGATCAGCTCGCCAATCGGTGAACGCGGCACCAGCACGCGCTCATCGACGTAGAATTCATGGCCGCAGAACCAGGCTTTGTTGGTGAGATAGGCCACCGGAATGCGCTCGTTAACGCGACGGATGACGCGTTCCACGATGCGGTGACGTTCGCTGGCGGTCAGACGCGCGTGGCGCATGTCTTCCGGAATATCCAGCGGCAGCCACAGCGTCGGCAGCACCAGTTGAACCGCTTCGTCCCAGGGATTGTCCGTGCCGTGGCCGTACCAGATGCCCGCCGCCGAAAAGCGGCTTACTGCCCAGCGCAGCATATCCTGAATGGTGTGCAGTTCGTTCACTGCCTCATCGACGAAAATCTTGTCCACGTAGCCCTCCGCAGGCCATAAAATCAATCGGCCGATAGTGTGCCATGAAGCCGGGCAGAATTCAGCGCAGCGAGGTGAAAAAGCTGACATTTGTTGACGCTTAGCGGTAAGGTAACGGCCAGACACCCGCCATTTCTGATGATTCACTGAGACATGAGTAAAAAGACGCCGCTAAGCCAGGACGACCAGGCGCTGTTCCGCCAGCTAATGAGCGGTACGCGCCAGCTGAAACAGGATACGATTGTGCACAAACCGGCAGTGAAAAGCCGTGAAGTGCCGCTGAAGCGGCTGCTGTCTGAGCAGGCCGATAACAGCCATTATTTTTCCGACGAGTTTCAGCCCCTGCTCTCCAGCGACGGGCCGACGCGTTATGTACGCGCCGACGTCAGCCATTACGAGCTGAAAAAATTACGGCGTGGCGATTACACGCCAGAGATTTTTCTCGATCTGCACGGGTTAACCCAGCTCCAGGCGAAACAGGAACTCGGCGCGCTGATTGCCGCCTGCCGCCGCGAGCATATTTTTTGTGCCAGCGTGATGACCGGCCACGGCAAGCACATTCTCAAGCAGCAAACCCCGCTCTGGCTGGCACAGCATCCGCACGTAATGGCCTTCCATCAGGCACCCAAGCTGTTTGGCGGCGACGCCGCGCTGCTGGTATTGATTGAAGTCGAAGAGTGGCAGCCGCCGGAGTTACCCTGACCGGCAAAGGGACAGCGAGTGGGAAATAAAGTGATCTCTATTATTCCCCGAAATAATTCAGGTTGCAGCAAGGCGGCAAGGAAATGAATCCCCGGGAGCTTACATTAGTAAGTGACTGGGGTGAATTGACGCAGCCAACGCCGCTGCGGCCTGAAATATGACGGGGAATCCCCAGGAGCTTACATCAGTAAGTGACTGGGGTGAATTGACGCAGCTAACGCAGCTGCGGCTTAAGCGCACATCATTCCCCAAAATAATTCAGGTTGCAGCAAGGCGGCAAGGAAATGAATCCCCAGGAGCTTACACTAGTAAGTGACTGGGGTGAATTGACGCAGCCAACGCAGCTGCAGCCTGAAGTATGAAGGGGAATTACATGGCTTTGGCTAATTTGGCCGGACTCACCTGCCACGCCAGCTTGCCTTCGCAGGCGTCGGCATCAAACTCCACGCAGGCAATGGCGGAGGTGGCGAACATCGGTGGCGCTTCCTGCGGGCAGAGTTCAGATACCAGATAACCCACCAGCGGCAGATGCGAAATCACCAGCACCGCGTGCGCACCCTGCACCGCCAGCGCCTGTAAATGGCAGGCGACCATGCCCGGATCGCCGCCTGGCGTCAGTTCTGGCAGCACTTCCTGCCCTTCCGGCAGTTTCAGCGCTTCACGTACCGTGGCGAGCGTTTGCCCGGCGCGCAGATAAGGGCTGACCAGCACCTTATCGATTCCCGGCGTCTGACCATTCAGCCAGCTCGCCATCTGACGTGATTCGTCGCAGCCACACAGGGTGAGAGGACGAACCGCATCACTCGCTGCTTCCAGAGCTGCGTCGCCGTGACGCATGATAAAAACTTGCATAAAGCACCGCTGTTGTTTGTCGATATCGCCGGGTACCACAGCACCAGACGCTTCATTCTGCGAATGAACGCTGTGTTTTACCCCAATGGCTTGAGTATAGTCAACCGGTTGTTTATTAAATAAGCATATCTCAGAATGGTGCCGCGCCAGGCACTGCGCGGCCCCGATTCTAACCCGCTGAATCCGTGCGGCTATTCATGAATGTGCAGAAGTGTAAAAATTCGTTTTCCCTTCTGACATTGCCACTAACGCGTCACAGGGCGTAAAACGCTCGCCGTATTGCTGCATTAATGTACGTAATGTATTGACGATCTCGCCCGCACCACGCTGGTCAATATAGCGGAACGGCCCGCCGAGAAACGGCGGAAACCCGATGCCAAACACTGCCGCGATGTCGCCGTCGCGGGCGCTGCGGATCACCGCTTCGTCGAGACAACGTACCGCCTCGTTAAGCATCAGCATCACACAGCGCGTGGCGATCTGCTGCTCGCTCTGTTTCGCCTGGGGTTTTAACTGCAGCAGGCGGTACAGACTGGCATCGGCCTGACGTTTGCGCGGCCAGCGCGTGCGCTGATAATCATAAAAACCTTTCTGGTTTTTGCGCCCTTTGCGATCGTCGGCCAGGATAGCGCTCACCGCCTGCGGCGCGCTGAAGCGTGAACCGTAGGCCTGTTCGAGAATCGGGCTGATTTTGCTGCCGACATCAATACCGACTTCATCCAGCAGCTGCAGCGGGCCGACCGGGAAACCAAATTTCACCAGTGCGCTATCAATGTGTTCAATGGGCTCGCCCTCCAGCAGACAGCGCATTGCTTCATTTATATAGGGCGCGAGAATGCGGTTAACATAAAAGCCGGGACGGTCGGCGACCACCACGGCGGTTTTGCCCTGACGACGCGCCAGATCCACCGTGGTGGCCAGCGTCTGTGCTGAAGTGCCGCTATGCGGAATCACCTCGACCAGCGGCATCTTGTCTACCGGGCTGAAGAAGTGCAGGCCGATAACATTCTCCGGGCGCTGCGCGCCGGCGGCGATCTGCGCAATCGGCAGCGAGGAGGTGTTAGACGCAAAGATAGTGTGCGGCTGACAGTGTTCTTCAATCTCGGCCACCATTTGCTGCTTCAGCGCCAGATCCTCAAACACCGCTTCGATCACCAGATCGCGCTGGCGGAAGCCCTGATAATCGGTGCCGCCGCTGATGCGCGCCATCTGCTGCTGGCGTTCCGCCGGCTTGAGCTGGCGACGTTTTACCTTTTTGCTCAGCAAATCCCAGCTGTACTGCAGCGCGTGGTTAACGCCGTTAAGGTTGATATCGCGGATTCGCACCGGCAGACCGGCTTTCAGCGCGGTGACGCTGGCAATCCCGCCGCCCATCAACCCGCCGCCCAGCACGCCAATCTGCTGCAGCGGGCGCGGCGGCGCATCCGCCATCGGCTCTTTCTTCAGGGCGGTGGACGCAAAAAACAGGCTGCGCAGCGCGGCCGACTGCGCGGTCATCGCCAGCTCGCCAAACGCGCGCGCTTCCGCGGCGTGACCGGCGGCGCTGCCCTGCTCCAGCCCGATGCGTACCACCTGCAAAATGCGGTCGGTGGCCGGATAGTTACCGTGGGTTTTACCGTCGGTCTGGCGTTTGGCCAGCGTAAACAGCAGCGAACGCGCCAGCGGCCCCTGCAGCAGGCGATCGCGGCGCGACAGGCTGCGTGCGGCGTGCTTTCCTTTATGTACACGTGCCACGGCGGTTGCCAGCAGTATCGCCTGCGGCACCGCATCATCCACTAGGCCAAGCTTTAGCGCCTGCTTAGCGCGCAGCTGTTTGCCGCTGAGGATCAGCGGCAGCGCCTGCTGCACACCTATCAGACGCGGCAACCGCTGGGTGCCGCCGGAACCGGGCAGCAGGCCAAGTTGCACCTCCGGCAGGCCGAGACGGGTTTTCTCATCCAGCGAGCAGATGCGCGCATCGCAGGCCAGCGCCAGCTCCAGCCCGCCGCCAAGACAGGCTCCGTGAATGGCGGCGACCACCGGGAACGGCAGCGCGGCGATCTCCGCCATCACTTCCTGTCCCTGGCGCGCCAGCGCTTCAGCCTGCTGCGCCGTTTCACAACTGGCGATCATGCTGATGTCCGCACCGGCGACGAAGTTGTCGCGTTTGCCCGAAATCAGCACGATGCCCGCCAGCTGCGCATTGCTGCGCGCCTCTGCCAGCACCGCGCGGATTTGCGGCACAAACTCCGCTTTCAGGGTGTTCATCTTTTCGCCCGGAACATCAATGCTGATCACCGCAACGTGATCCGGACGCATCTGTAAATGGAATGCAGATTCGCTCATTATTCGGCCTCCAGAACCATCGCGCTGCCTAATCCGCCAGCGGCACAGGCGGTCACCAGCCCTAAGCCGCCGCCGCGCCGCCGCAGCTCATGCAGCGTTTGCGTGATCATGCGCGCGCCGGTGGCGGCGAACGGATGACCGTAGGCGATGGAACCGCCCAGCACGTTGAAACGCGTCTCGTCGACTTCGCCCAGCGCGCGATCGCGCTTCAGCACCTCGCGCGCAAAGCGTTCATCGTTAAACAGCCTGAGGTTGGCCAGCGTCTGCGCGGCAAAGGCTTCATGCATGTCGATCAGCGTCAGATCGCCGAGGGTAATGCCGGCGCGATCCAGCGCCAGCGGTGATGCGTAAGCCGGTCCGAGCAACATGTCCTGCCAGACATCAATCGCGGCAAACGCATAGCTGCGCAGGTAACCGAGCGGTGTAATGCCCAGCTCGCGCGCGCGCCCTTCGCGCATCAGAATCAGCGCCGCCGCGCCATCGGTCAGCGGCGTGCTGTTGGCCGCGGTGACCGAGCCGTGGCGACGGTCAAACGCCGGACGCAGCTTTGCATAATCCGCCGCACTGGCGTTAAAGCGAATGTTGTTGTCCTGCTCAATCGGTGCTTTCCACGGCGGCACAAACGCCGGCATCACTTCCTGCGCCAGCACGCCGGATTGCCAGGCCTGTGCTGCACGCTGGTGCGAGCGCAGCGCCAGCGCGTCCTGCTGCTCACGCGTGATGCCGTGCGTTTTGGCCATCTGCTCGGCGGTGTCGCCCATGCGTAAACCGGTGGAGTATTCCGCCACGGCCGGCGGCACCGGCAACAGATCGCGTGGGCGCAGGCGGCGTAAGATGTGTAATTTTTTGCTCAGGGTGCGGGCTTTATTGAGATCAACCAGCGCGCGCGCCAGCGTTTTGCTGACGCCAATCGGCAGCACCGAGGAGGAGTCAGCGCCACCGGCAATACCTGCATCAATGGTCCCGGCCATCAGGCTTTCCGCCACGTTGGCCACTGCCTGAAAGCTGGTGGCGCAGGCGCGGCTCACGCTGTAGGCATCGGTGTGCACGCTCAGTCCGCTGCTTAGCACGATTTCACGCGCGATGTTGGGGGCTTCCGGCATCTGCACCACCTGGCCGAACACCAGCTGATCGATCACCTCCACCGGCAATTCGCTGCGCGCCATTAATTCGCTGACCACCATGCGCCCCAGCTCCAGCGCCGGAATGCCGTGAAAGTCGCTTGCCTGGCGGGCAAACGGGGTGCGTAATCCGTGGGTAATGGCGATACGTTCGCCCTGACGCGTCAGCAGCGGCTGCGCTTTGCTCATTGCACTCACCTGTAATTTACGACCTGAGCATCATTGCCCAACAGGTCTGACCTGATCATCAGTGTTAACCAGGTGTTGCTAAGTCGCCAATAACAGAAGAAAAAAAGTGCGAGGAGTAACACGAAAAAGAGGCAACGCTGCCGAAAAAGCGGGTCGGCAGCGGCGGGATTAGCGTAAGCCGAGCTGGAAAATCAGGGTTTCGGCCTGGCAGGCAAAGGTGAAATCGACGTCCAGGCGCACGCCGTCTGCTTCGTCGGTAAAGCGCGAATGAATCTCGCACGGATCGGACTCAACCTGGCGCGCTTTGGCGCTCAGCTCGGCCAGCATTGCTTCTGCCGCCTGACGGTCAGCGAACACGCCTGACCAGCTGGCGCTGCAATCGGTATTGTCCATCACAGTGCCCACGTCAACGCAGCAGCAGGCTGCCGTTTCGTTCGCACTACAGTTTCTAATGGCATCAGTCATGTTTTTCTCCTGACGATAAATCAACACTATCGGATCATTTTCTGCTGCAAAGTGTACGCCGGATGCCACGTCGCGGCTATCTTCCGCCCGCTAAGTGACGAATATCACACTAAAATTTGATCCAAAACAAATTTGACTCGCTATGCTGGAGCAGAACCGCAAGGATTTTGTTAAGCAGATCTGATTTTATCGATCAAAGCAGAAATATTTTAAAAACAATATTGCAACAAATACACAGGTCGGACCTATACTCGTCGCACTGGTCTGATATGTGTCTGTATCGTCAGTCCCTACAATCCGCCGTCCTTTGTTACGCGACGTAACTACGTTTAATAATAATTTAGATGAGGTTGTGGTCATGAACCATAAGAACCTGTTTGCAAAGTCAGCTGTGGCAGCTGCAGTGGCGCTCGTCTCTTCTCACGTCTACGCCGCAGGCTTTCAACTTAACGAATTCTCAGCAATCGGCCTGGGCCGCGCCTATTCCGGTGAAGGCGCCATGGGTGATACCGCCGCCTCTGCCAGCCGTAACCCAGCCACCATGGCCCTGATGGACCGCCCTTCTTTCTCCATCGGTGCCGTCTATATCGACCCGGAAGTAGATATCAGCGGTAACAGCCCGACCGGCAACAGCCTCAACGCCAGCAATATTGCGCCAAACCAGTGGATCCCGAACATCCATTATGTGCATCCGATTAACGATCAGTGGTGGATTGGCGCCTCGGCCACCTCGAACTACGGTCTGGCCACCGAATTTAATAACGGCTACACCGCGGGCGGCTTTGGTGGCAAAACCGATCTGATGACCGGCAACTTCAACCTCAGCACCGCTTATCGGTTAAATGATAACTTCAGCTTCGGCGTCGGCTTTGACGCGGTGTACGCCAAAGCGAAAATTGAGCGCTACGCCGGTGAAGCCGGTGCCCGCGCCGGTCTGCCGGCCGATACCCAGGTCGCGCACCTGAAAGGTGACGAATGGGGCTACGGCTGGAACGCCGGTATCCTGTATGAAGTGGATAAAAACAACCGCTTCGGCTTCACCTATCGTTCCAAAGTGAAGATCGACTTCGACGGCGACTATAAGAGCAATATCCCGCGCGCCTTTAACGGCACGCCGCAGGCGATTGCGCTGGGTCTGCCGTATGGCACCAGCGGCGCCACCATTCCGGGTTCGCTGACGCTGAACCTGCCGGAAATGTGGGAAGTGTCCGGCTGGCATAAAGTGGCGCCACAGTGGGCGGTGCACTACAGCCTCGCTTATACCAGCTGGAGCCAGTTCCAGGAGCTGAAAGCCACCGGCAGCAACGGCCAGACGCTGTTCTATAAAGATGAAGGCTACCGTGATGCATATCGCATCGCGTTAGGTACCACCTACAACTACGACGACAACTGGACGTTCCGTACCGGTATCGCGTTTGATGACAGCCCGGTGCCGGCGGATAAACGCTCTATCTCGATTCCGGATCAGGATCGCCTGTGGCTGAGCGCCGGTGCGTCTTACGCCTTCACGCCGGACGCGTCGGTGGATGTCGGGGTTTCCTATATGCACGGTCAGCACGTGACGGTGAAAGAAGGTCCTTATACCTTTAATTCCGAAGGTAAGGCCTGGCTGTACGGCGCTAACTTTAACTACAAGTTCTGATAATCAGTGCAGCGGCCCATGCGGGTCGCCAGCTGAAAACAAAAAGGCGACCTGTTGGTCGCCGTTGTCATTTATTGAGAGTCGATATCTTTTAAATCGTCCTGAATCGCGCTGGCGTTCGGGTTCTCCTCCGGCTTCAGCTTGCCGCCGCTGGCGAGGAAATCGTTACGCTGGAAATAGGCGTTGCGGATAAAGGCGTACGGATCCTGCTGCTGTCTGAGCAGGCCGTCGGAATCAAGCAGCTGCGCGCGCGTTTCCACCCCTTCCAGCGTCCATTTACCGATCGACATTGGCCAGGTAAGCCAGCTCAGCACCGGATAAAGCGTATCGACGTAGTCGCCGCCATCCTGACGCACGGTAAAGCTGCCGTAACCTGGCAGCACCACGTACGGACCGTAGCCAACGCCATAACGGCCCAGCGTGCTGCCAAAGTGGTGCGGCACTTCACGCGCCAGCTGGGGATTAGCTTTGCCGGCGACGTCGATGAAACCGCCGAGGCCGAGCACGGTATTCAGGAAGAAACGGGTAAAGTGAATGCCCGCCTGACGCGGCTCGCCGACCAGAATTGAGTTCACCATGCTGGCCGGTTCATCAAGGTTACCGAGGAAGTTGCTCAGCCCGGTACGGGCCGGCACCGGCACGTAATCACGCCAGGCAACCGCCACCGGGCGCACTACATAGGGATCCAGCACGTTGTAGTTGAAGTTAAACATCGTGCGGTTGAACCCTTCGAGCGGATCGCTGCGCTGCGCAGGCGTCGTCTCGTCGGCCGGTTTGGAACTGGCACATCCCACCAGCAGTAAACTGGCCAGCGCCAGGCCGGTCAGGCGATTATTCATTCTTCTCTCCCTGTGCAGATAAAAGGTGTATCGCTTCAGGGCTGCTGCTGATTGACCTCAACAGCCATCGGCTGGTGACCATCCCAGGGGGTGACCGCGCTTAAACCAAACCAGTCGCCGGACTGCGGATTAGCACTACCATCGCGCGAAATGCGCACCCTGACCTGCACCTGATGCTGCGCCGAAAGCAGGCGATCCGGCATCATGGCGTTGCTGTCATCCAGCGTAAGCGATAGCGGGAAGTGGCTGAGCGGTAAACGCTTTACAGCCACAGGCACCGGTGAAACACCGTCAGACACAGAAATATACAACACTCCGCCCGGCGGTAACATTTTTTCTGCCTCTGGCGTTAAGCTCACCGTCAATGCCAGCTGGCTATTTTGCTGTCCCGCGTCGGTTTTCGCTTGTTCAATGCTGCGCTCTATCATGGTAATGCGTCGATCGCCGGCCGGCAGCAGCTTCAGCATCACCTGCCACGCGCCAATCGCTTCACCATACTGCTGCTGCTCAAAGGCATTGAACGCCAGCAGACTGAGGGTGCGCACGTTGCTGTGGTCGCGCTTCAGCAGGTCTTTCAGCAGCATATTGGCCTGGCGGTTATCCTGCGGATCGCTGGAGCGCGTCAGCACTTCGGCATAATCCTGCTGCAGTTCAAGGTTGTCCGGCGCCAGCTGCAAAGCGTGCTCAAAGGCCTGGCTGGCATCGGTGGCATTGTTCAGCACCATGCCGAGGCGGCCCAGCATCGCCCAGTCATTGAGGTTTTGCGGATCGTTTTGTAGCGAGGTGTGCAGGCCGAGCTGCAGACGCGCCAGCTCTTCCATGGTCAGCGGCTGCGCATTGGGATCCATCACCCGCGCGCGCAGCGCCGGGTACTCCTGCTGCACACTCTGCCAGCCCGCCAGCTGGGCGAGGCCACCGGTTTTCAGATAAACGCCCACCGACACCAGCACCAGGACGATCACGCCCGGCAGCAGCACCCAGCGGCTGCTGTGATGCGCGCGTGCCGCCGCGTCGCCGGGCACGTCGGTCAGCAGCGTTTGCTGCAGTTCGCGCACCATCTCCGGACGTTCACTGACCACGCCCTCGGCTTCATCATGCTCCAGCTCGCGCAGACGCTGCTGATAAAAATCGGTATTGAGACGATCGCGATCGCCGCTGCTGGCCTGACGCTGCCGCCAGCCGGCACCGACAAACAGCGCCGTCGCCGCCGCCAGTAAAATAATCAGGGTAATCCAGAATCCAGTCATTACGGCTTCCCGTCACGCTTCAGAATCGCCGCAAGGCGCTGTTGTTCATCGTCATCCAGCTCGCTGCGCGCGTTGCCGCGTCGGCTGCGCAGAATAATAATCAGCCCGCCGAGCACCACAAACAGCGCCGGTCCGACCCACAGAATCAGCGTCGACGGCGTTACCGGCGGTTCATAAGTGACGAAGTTGCCATAACGCGCCACCATGTAATCAATGATCTGCTGGCGGCTCTGGCCCTGCTTCATCAGCTCATACACTTTCAGCCGCATGTCGGCGGCAATCATCGCGTTGGAGTCGGCAATACTGTTGTTCTGGCACTTCGGGCAGCGCAGCGATGCGGTGAGCTCGCGATACTGCTCCTCCTGCTGGACCGAATCGAACTGATAAGTATCGATCGCGGCCCACAGGCTGGTGCTCAGCAGCAGACCCGCGAGCAGCATAAGCAGCTGTTTCATACGCCGGCCTCCTTGCTGTATTTCTGCCACAGCGGCTTCACCTCTTCATTCCACACCCGGTCGTTCATGTCGCCGGCGTGGCGGTAGCGGATAATGCCGTGGCCATCAATCAGGAAGGTCTCCGGCGCGCCGTAGACGCCGAGATCCAGACCGAGCATGCCGTCGCCGTCATACAGGCTCAGCGCATACGGATTGCCGAGCGTGTTAAGCCAGGTGACGGCTTTGCTGCGGTCGTCTTTGTAATTGAGGCCAACCACGCGGATGCCCTGCTCCGCCAGCGTGTTGAGATATTGATGCTCGGCGCGGCAGGTCGGGCACCAGGTGGCCCAGACATTCAGCAGCAGCGGTTTGCCATCGGTCAGCACCTGCTGGTTATAGATTTTGCCCGGCTGATCCAGCGCTTCGAGTTTAAACACCGGCACCGGTTTACCGATCAGCGCCGATTCGAGGCGCGTAGGATCGTCACCGCTGGCGTTGCGCGTCAGCTGCCACAGCAGCGCCGCCGCCAGCAGCAGAAACAGGACTAAAGGAATAAACAGGATCTTTTTATTCATGCCAGTTCCTCGCGCTGCGCTTTTTTGCGCGAGCGATAGCGCGGATCGAGCAGGCATAACAGGCCGCCCACCGCCATAAACACGCCGCCGAACCAGATCCAGCGCACAAAGGGTTTGTAATAAATACGCACCGCCCAGGAACCGTCATCCAGCTCTTCGCCCAGCGCCGCGTAGAGATCGCGCGTGAAGCCGCCGCTGATCGCCGCTTCCGTCATCATGGTACGCGCTGCGGTATAGAAGCGCTTCTCTGCATGCAGCACCGCTTCTGGCTTACCGTTGCGTGTGACATCGATAATCGCCACGCCACCGCTATAGTTAGGGCCCTGCAGATTGTGCACGTCGCGGAAAATAAAGTGATAGTTGTGGATATCCACGCTGTCGCCGGCCTTCATGCGCACGTCACGCTCAACGCTGTATTGGGTGCTGAAGGCAATGCCCACCACCGTCACCGCCACGCCAAGATGGCCCAGCACCATGCCCCAGTGGCTGCGCGACAGATGGCGCAATCCCGCCAGAAAACGATGCCGATGGGTAGCGCGTTCGTGCAGCTCCATCAGCGTCAGCAGGATCACCCAGATGGCCATCAGCAGGCCAATCACCGTCATCGCTTCAATGCGATCCTGCAACAGCCACGGCAGCACGATCGACAGGATCAGCGTCACCAGCAGACCCACGCCGAGCCGCTTCCACAGCTTTTGCGGCTCATCGCGGCGCCAGCGCACCAGCGGCCCGATGCCGAGCATCAGCGCGAACGGTGCCATCAGCCAGGTGAACATGGTATTGAAGAACGGCTCGCCAACCGAAATGCTGCCCAGCCCGAGCTGTTTATGCACCAGCGGCAGCAGCGTACCGAGCAGTACCACCAGCATTGCGGCAATCAGCAGCACGTTGTTGCCGAGCAGGAAGGATTCGCGCGACCATGCTTCGCTCTGCACGCGGCTGCGCACCTGGCCCCCTTTCAGAGCGTACAGCAGCAGCGAACTGCCGATGACAATCACCAGGAAGGCGAGGATAAACATCCCGCGCGCCGGATCCGAGGCGAACGAGTGCACCGATACCAGCACGCCGGAACGCACCAGGAAGGTGCCCAGCAGGCTTAATGAGAACGCGGTAATCGCCAGCAGCACCGTCCACGACTTAAAGCTGCCGCGTTTTTCTGTCACCGCCAATGAGTGCATCAGCGCAGTACCGGCCAGCCACGGCATAAAGGACGCGTTTTCAACCGGATCCCAGAACCACCAGCCGCCCCAGCCGAGTTCGTAATACGCCCACGCGGAACCGAGCACGATACCAATAGTAAGAAATACCCATGCCGCGGTGGTCCACGGACGTGACCAGCGCGCCCAGGCGGTATCCAGCCGGCCCGCCATCAGCGACGCGATGGCAAAGGCAAACGCCACCGAGAAGCCAACATAGCCCATATAGAGCAGCGGCGGATGGAAGATCAGCCCGATATCCTGCAGCATCGGGTTGAGGTCGCGCCCATCAATCGGGAAGTTCGGCAGCGTGCGGGTAAACGGATTCGAGGTGAGGATGATGAACAACAGGAAGCCGAGGTTGATCATCCCCATCACCGCCAGCACGCGCGCCAGCGCATCCTGCGGCATGCCGCGGCTGAAAATCGCCACTGCTAATGTCCAGGTGCTGAGCAGCAGCACCCACAGCAGCAGCGATCCTTCATGCGCACCCCAGGTGGCGGCGATGCGGTAATACACCGGCAGCAGTGAATTGGAGTTGGTGGCAACGTAGCCGACGGTAAAATCGTTGACCACAAACGCGTGCACCAGCACGAGGAACGCGGCGGCGATGCACAGGAACATGCCCCAGGTGAGCGGACGCGCCAGCGCCATCAGCCGGCCATCCTGACGCGCCGCGCCCCACAGCGGATAAATACTCAATAACAGCGCTAAGCCCAGCGCCAGACACAGCAGAAAGCTGCCAATTTCCGGCATCATGATTGCGTACCCGCCTGCTGATAGGCCGCTGCCGGTCCGTTATGATTCTTCTTCATTGCGTCCTGAATTTCCGGCGGCGTGTACTTCTCATCGTGCTTCGCCAGCACCTCTTTGGCGTTGACCAGATTGCCGTCTTCCAGCACGCCCTGCGCCACCACGCCCTGCCCTTCACGGAACAGATCCGGCAGAATGCCTTCGTAGCTGACGCTGACTACGCCGTTGGCATCATACAGTTTGAACGACACCGCCAGCGTTTTCGGATCGCGTTTGACGCTACCGGGCATCACCATGCCGCCGACGCGCAGGCGCTGTCCGGCCTCCGGCTTCTGGTGATCCTCACCTTTGCCGTACAGAATTTCACTCGGGGTGTAGAACAGGTCGATGTTGGAACGCAGCGCGTACATCACCAGCGACGTGGCAAGGCCTAAGCCCACCAGCACCGCCACCACCACATACAGGCGGTTACGACGACGGATATTCACACGGACTCTCCTGCTGCTTCACTGGCAGCTTGTTTAGCTTTTGCCGCACGGATGCGGCGCTCGCGGGACTGACGCTGGCGAATCTCTGCCAGCAGGCGGCGACGGAACAACACGGTGTGCAGCACCAGACCGATCAGCGGAATCAGCGTAAAACACACGGCCAGCCAGACGTAAAAGGCATAACCGCCCATGGCGAAAAACTCGCTCCACGATGAGAAGGCAGGCGTCATGCTTTGCGTCCTCCCTGCGCCACGTCAATCGCCCACGGGCGGTGGCGCTCGGTAAACAGAATCAGATTGCGCAGACGCATCAGGGTGAGCGCACCAAACACCAGCAGATAGCCGAGAATCGACCAGCGCAGCGGCGTGCGCATGCTGGGATCGATCGCCTGTTGCAGAATGCCCGACGAGCCCTGATGCAGCGTGTTCCACCACTGCACGGAGAAGTGAATAATCGGCAGGTTAACCACGCCGACCAGAATCAGGATGCCGGCCGCGCGTCCGGCGGTGCGGCGATCGTCGAAAGAGTGATAGAGCGCAATCACGCCCATATAGAGGAACAGCAGCACCAGTTCAGAAGTCAGACGCGCGTCCCAAATCCACCAGGTGCCCCACATCGGCTTGCCCCACGCCGAGCCGGTCACCAGCGCGATAAAGGTAAATACCGCCCCCACTGGCGCCATCGCCGCCGCCGCCAGATCGGCCATTTTCATCTGCCACACCAGACCGATGAAGGCGGCGATGGCCATTGAGGCATAGACGCCCATCGACCACATCGCCGCCGGCACGTGAATGTACATGATGCGGAAGCTGTTGCCCTGCTGATAATCCGCCGGCGCAAAGCCGAATCCCCAAATCCAGCCGAGCAGCAGCGCACCGACGCCCAGGATTGCGAACCAGGGAATCAAGCGACCGCATAGCTGGTAAAGCCGCTCAGGCTTTGCCCACTGGTGTAACCATTTCCACATTGACATTGCTCACACTAAATAAGAATTCGGATGGCGGCCTCTCTGCCGGAGGCCCGCCTTAATGCAGACTGATGCGCAGCGCGGCGGCGGTCGCAAACGGCGACAGCGTGGCGCTGACCGCCAGCATGGCTCCGAGAATCGCCAGATAACCGCCGATCGGTAACCCCTGACCGGCTGCGTCGATCGCCGCGCTGGCAAAAATCAGTACCGGTATCGACAGCGGCAACACCAGTAAACTCAGCAATACGCCGCCGCGCCGCAGCCCGACGGTCAGACCAGTGCCAATCGCACCGAGAAAACTCAGGGTTGGCGTGCCGATCAGCAGCGTCAGCGCCATTGCCCGCCAGCCAGCAAAATCCAGCGACAGCAGCAGCGCCGCCAGCGGCGAGAGTAAAATCAGCGGCAGTCCGGTAATCAGCCAGTGCGCAATCACTTTGCCCAGCACGGTGATCGGCAGCGGCGTCGGCAGCAACAGCAGCTGCTCCAGCGATCCATCGAGAAAGTCGTCGCGAAACAGCCGCTCCAGCGCCAGCAGCGATGCCAGCAGCGCGGCTACCCAGGCGACGCCAGGTGCGATGCGCGCCAGCTGCTGCGGTTCTGGGCCAATGCCTAACGGAAACAGCGTAATCACAATCAGAAAAAACCACAGCGGATTAATCACTTCCGCGCCGCTGCGAAAGGCAATCTTTAACTCACGCTGAATAACCCGGCCAAGCATCACGCCCACTCCGATGTAAGACGAATTTTGCGCACGCGCGCATGGCTGTCCGGCAGATCCTGATGGGTCGTCAGAATCACCACGCCACCGTTATCGGCATGATCGGCGAAGCGCGCCATTAATTTTTCCACGCCGTGTTTGTCGATGGCAGTCAGCGGCTCATCCAGAATCCACACCGGAGCCGGGCTGAGCCACAGTCGCGCCAGCGCCACGCGCCGCTGCTGCCCGGCAGAAAGCTGAGCCACCGGCACCTCTTCATAACCCAGCAGATTGATCTGCTCCAGCGCGTCATACAGCGTGTCTTGGCTGCGATCGCCGTGCCAGAAATGCAGATTCTCCCGCGGCGACAGCACCGATTTCACGCCCGGATGATGGCCGAGATACAACAGGTTTTGCTGCCATATTTCGCGCTGCCGGCGAATAGACTGCTGTTGCCAGCGTACTTCGCCCTGCTCTGGCCGGCTTAACCCAGCCAGCAGTCGCAACAGTGAAGTTTTGCCTGCGCCGTTAGGCCCTTCGATTTGCACCACATCGCCCGCCTGCACCTGAAAACTTAGTCCGTGGAACAGGGTTCGCTCATCGCGAACGCAGGCGAGATTAATCACTTCGAGCATAGAAGGGAGATTCATAGCAATAAATGAGGCGGGAATAATACCACACTCAAACCAGGGGCCGAAGTCTGTGCGCAAGCTCCCCCTTCCCCCAAATGAGGTATTCATGCGCATCAGATCAAGAAAGCGCTCAAAAAACCATCTTTGCTAATCTCTTGTTACTCTTAATTTGAATCTTTGTAACATTTCGCCCTTGCTAAAAACGTCTACGCTTATTACGCACTGGCATTATCACCGGGAGAAAAAATGAAGCCATCGCCATCAAATAACACGCATGACAATGACGTGGACAGTGAAGAAAAAGAACAGGGAACGGATATTGAAGTGGACGAAGACGCCCTGCCCTCGCGGGCTGCGGCGATCCATGAAGAAATTCGACAGGACGGTGAAAAGGAGCTGGAGCGCGACGGCATGGCGCTGCTGTGGTCAGCGATTGCCGCCGGCTTATCGATGGGTGCCTCGCTGATGGCGAAAGGCATTTTCCAGGTGCACCTCGCTGGCGTGCCCGGCGCTTATCTGCTGGAGAATCTCGGCTATACCTTTGGTTTTGTCATCGTGATTATGGCGCGCCAGCAGCTGTTTACCGAGAATACCGTCACCGCCGTACTGCCGGTGATGCATAAACCCACCGGCGGCAATTTTATGCTGCTACTGCGGCTGTGGAGCGTGGTGCTGATCGGCAATTTAATTGGTACCGCGCTGGGCGCGCTGGCGTTTAATCATATGCCGATTTTCGATGACGCCACGCGCCAGGCCTTCACTGCCATCAGCGAAAAAGTGATGGAGCACACGCCGGGCGAAATGTTTGCCAACGCAGTGATTTCAGGCTGGATCATCGCCACCATGGTGTGGATGTTTCCTTACGCTGGCGGCGCCAAAATTGTGGTGATTGTAATGATGACCTGGCTGGTGGCGCTGGGCGATCTGGCCCACATTGTGGTCGGATCGGTTGAAGTGCTGTATCTGGTGTTTGCCGGCACGCTGCCGTGGCAGGAGTTTTTGTGGCCGTTTGCACTGCCCACCCTGCTGGGCAACATCACCGGCGGTACGCTGATTTTTGCCCTGATCAGTCACGCGCAGATCCGTAACGACATGAGCGAAGCGGCCAAAGCCAAAGCGCGAGCCGAACAGAAGCGTAAAGAGAGGCAGGAAAAGCAGAAAGATCAGGAAAAAGCGTGATCGTCACCGCCTGATTGCTGACACTTTGAGCAAACAGGCGGCCCACGGTTAAAATCCCCTGCACGGTGCGCTATACTGCGCGCCGCACGTCTCCTTAGTTAAATGGATATAACGAGCCCCTCCTAAGGGCTAGTTGCAGGTTCGATTCCTGCAGGGGACACCAGTAACAGCTCTTCTGCTTTGGTTTACCGCTTCGTTTATTGGTCCTCTCCCTCTGCCACCCCAATGCTGTTTTTCATCTGCCACAAGGTGTAAATCTGCGATCGCAGGTGTTGTTCGAGCTGGCGGATAAGCTGTTGCCGCTGGGGGGCACTGGCTGGTAGCGAGTGGACTTGCCGCAATTGTTCCTCAATGGGCTCAGCCTGCTGAAAACGGGTCATCATGCCAAATACCGAGGACTTCAGCTCACTCACCGTGATGTATTTGCCTTTTTGCTCATCCAGTCCATTCAGCCGCTCGCTTAATTGTGCCAGCTTCATCATTCCCTGATGCCAGGCCGCAAGGTTTTGCGATGGCAACGTGCTGGCCTCAAGCTGATGCTGCCACCGAGCTGATAACGAACCCGCCTGTTCCGGCCACAGCACCTGCGCCTGCTCCACCAGCTGCTGGCCATACGCAATATTCCAGTCGGGCGCGAGTTGTTCCAGACGAGATAACTGCTGCTGTGTGTCGGCAAGCAAAGCTGGTGGTAAGGACGTCCGCTGCCGCAGCACATCCCGCTGCTGTGACGTGAGTGTGGCGGGCACAGGAGCCAGCGATGCCACCAGCTGAGCCTGCAGTGGATCGGGCCGGTGAAGATATTGCCAGCCACCCACCGCGGCCATGCTGATTAGCAGCATGGTAAACATCCCGGCACTGAAAAATTGCCACTTATTACGACGGGCCAGCGCCGCTGTCTGCACCTTTATCTTCGGCTGATGTTGCTGCTGCGCGACATAAACCCATCTGGCGCTATGCGGAGTTTTCGTTTCATGCGGGTGTGCGGATATCGCCCCGTTATCTAGCGTGGTACCGGGCAAGATGTCGCTGGTCGTATCGTCACGGCTTTCCAGCCTGGCGGCACTGTTATGCATCAGAGCACGCAACGTATCAAGCTGGCTAAGATGTTTAAGCTCCAACCGCTGTAATACGGTCCCCAGGCGGGTAAGCAGTTGTTCAGCACGATAAAGCTGACTCAGATCGTCATAATTCAGGGAAAGGGTGCGCATCTGCTGCTGCACGCGCTGGCTCAGGCTGGTGAGAATGTCCATGCGCGCGTGGATCGGTTGCGGCCACAGCACACCCCACTGATGACTCACCAGCGCTTCCAGTAGCGCCAGACCTTCATTCAATCCGACCAAACCAGCCAGCTGCATGCGGGCAAGCGTGTACCAGGCCGCGGTCTGCAACTCCACTCCGTTTTGTTCGAACAGCGAAAGACAGCGTTGTTCAACGTAAAGCCAGTCTATATCCGGCCGTGCCGGATGGGTCAATTTGCTCAGCTCTTCACGCAGAGCAGCATAATCCGGCAGCTTACGCGGGTCGCTGCCGGTTTTAATCCGACGGGCAGGCATGTCATTCATGACTTATTGTCCCTGTGAGGTATTTACAGCGTGGGAGGATAATTAATTATGCAGTCTGGTTTTTTGCCTGTTCTGAGCGATGAACGATGCAAATATTTCTTTACCGCCCCCCCTTACCCGCCTTAATTAATATTGATTACCGACGCAAATAGGTAAATGCGTGTAGCCGGGTTGGCTGGCCATATAAAGCGGAGCGCAGGTCGGTTTTCGTGGTTGCAAATCGTTCTGATCCTGAGGCTGAACCATCGGCTGTGGCTGTTTCTTTGATGTGGCGATCTTTTTGGTCTGCGTTTTGCCGCTGCTGAGCGGTCATTTTGCCTGCTGCGTGCTTTCTGACGAATCATACCTGGAGCAAAATTTCTTCGACTGACTCAGACTTCCGTCATTACAAACAAAACGTCCATCTGAGGTACAGTGTGCAATACCACCCTTTGCACCAGAACAGGGTTTTCTGCCTCTGGCCGCTTCAGCCTGCAGAGTCACTAATAAGCTAAAAACCAACAGCGGTATCAATTTCTTCATATTCAAATCCATATGTTATTTTATTATTCAGCCTTGTTCGTAATAATGCCGCTTAGATTTGCGCTTTACCATCAAGATATTGTTGCTGCCGGAGATGCCGCAACAGAACGCGCCCTTCCGGCATAAATTCAGTGCCGTATCGCACCAGACCGAGTCCCTTCAGTTCCGCATCAATCGCGTAGCGCAATTCGCCGGGCTGCGCCTGCTCCAGCAGCACCACTCTGATGCTTTTCAGGCGCGGCTCATACCTGAGCAGAACAGCAGACAGGGTGCCAATCAGCTCATGGGCAGTGCCCGGCATGCCCTGCAGGATTTTGGTCATATCGGGCAGACCATAGTCCGGCAGATGCGCCAGCGTGCCGGCGCGGCAGTTGAGGATGCGCTGCATGTTATCGAGCACGGACAAAATCACCTGATTTTGTTCGCTGACCTGATCGAGAGCCAGGCCACCGGTGAAGTTACCGGTGAGCATTTCATACAGCGAAGGTGTGTTATGTCCCTGGGGCATCAGTCGTCCTTGAGCGGTTGTAGCGTCAGATGGTTGTTACCGGCTTCCAGAATGCGCGGCTTATCCGGGTCAAGGTCTTCACGCCCTATCACCAGCTTCCAGGTATTGTTAACCCTATCCGGATGGCGGAACAGCCCTGCCACGGCGACAAACTGCGCATCTTCTTCCATTGGCATATCGAGGTTCGCATCACCGCCAGGTTTTACTACTACATCCCGGGTCGCCAGCAGATCGGCTTTCAGGATGGTGTCGCCATCCCTGAGTAGCTGCTGATAGATCGTTTTGTCGAAGGTTTTACGGTCTTTCAGCTGCCAGACCCGAATAACCACCGGCTCAGACAGCGAGTTACTTTCACGGGAATCGGTGTTCAGCGCCTCACGAGCGGTGAAATCCAGGTGCAGCACCTTAATCTTTTTGTAAAACACGGCGTTAAATGCCGATTTAGTGCCATCGGTGATACCCTGCGTCACCCCACACCCCGTCAGGCTGAATGCCAGTAGCGCAGGTAGCCAGCATGCGGATCTAATCAAACTTGTACGTAACACGTCGGTTTCCTTGTTGTGATGATGCAGGCTCCAGCCCGGCGTAATAACCCAGTTCCGTGGTAAAGGTCTGCGGAATATCCTCCGGGAGATCTTCATCTTGCGCGCCCAGTACGCCATTCATCCCCAGCCAGAATGGGCCTTCGCCGAGCGGCGGCGCGACCAGCAGGCGGGTTCGGGTGGTCAGGGTGATTTTTGCTTTGAAGCGCCAGCCGAGATACACCCGCAGCATCACCAGAAAGTCCTGATACAGCAGGCCATCCGGTTTCCAGCCCTGTGATTCCTGCTCGTTATCGGTGAACAGAGCAATCAGCAACTGGCTGTTGGCATCTATCGCCTCTTCGCCCAGCGGCGTGTTGCCATCCAGCAGAAAATCGTCATCACCGTAAAAGCCCAGCGGCTGGCTGACTGCCACTGGTCGCAGGCAATACGGGCTCACCTGCACCGTCGTGTCGGATGCCAGCAGGCTCACCAGGGCCTGTATTCCCTCCTGGGTTTTACCTGGCTGTTGCAGCACACCCAGCAGCGCCAGAAATCGGGATACCGGGGTGGCGATGTGCTCTGCGGTGCCCGGTATCCCCAGTCCCACCAGACCCAGCAGTGACTGCGAGATAGCGTCAGTACCGCCGGGCTCAAATGTGGCCGGGTAAGAGTATTTACGCCAGATACGGTAAAACTGCGTCAGGATACGGTGGCTGAAGATATCCAGAAAACCCTGCAGCGCTTCGTGACCTTCGCGACGCTGAGTGATGTCGTCGAGATAGGCGGTCGGCAAAGGGGAATCAACCCCGTACATCCCCATAAAGGTCGTGCGGATGAGCGGTGGCTTGCTGTCATCCTCCTCGTCATATTCGACAGCCTTTATTTCGCTGGACGGAAATCCCATCCCCGGATGTGGCGCAAACCGCACCGGGTCATCCGCCGGGTGGCTGGTCGAGCCCATCAGCGGCCTGCCAGGATTACGCTTCTCCAGCAGCTGGCATAAGCGGTAAAAGTTGATGCGGTGAAGGTCGGCTTCCAGCCGCGGGGTCAGCCGGGAATGCGGCGGTTGTGCTTCTCTTCCCATTCCAGGCGCTCTCCGGTCGGTTGCAGGATGATAATCAGGCGGTTGAACAGATAGATATCGGTATACAGCGCAAAGAAACGGCTCAGCATCTCGCCGAACAGACAGATGTCGCCGCGCCCGGCAAAGCCGTGACTGTCCAGCGTCACCTCAATCTGCACACCGCGTACCAGATAGCCCTGTTCGAAACGTTCAGTTTCACGGTGCTTCACGTCGATGATGGCTTCCAGCCGACGGCGGTTCATCTCACTGTCGGTCCATTCGTACAGCGCCAGCGTCCCGCGCAGCACGTCAGCGTTGTCCATCATCGACAGGAATCCGCTGCCGAGATGGCTCAGCACGCGCCAGTGGAAACGGTCCTGCGCCGGTGGATAACAGGGTAGTGTCGGCGCACACAGGTTACGCACGGCGATACTGGCTGAGGTGGTTTTCATCACCGTATCAAGCACCGTGCTCTGCAGAGCTCGTCGTGGCAGCTGGCCGTTGGTGCCGGTGAGCGTCAGCGACAGGCTTTCGTCTTCCGGCACCGTGTGGTTATCAAACGCTTCACCGCCAAGGATAAGCCAGGTGTTATGCAGTCCGGACGGACCGCGACGTACGCGAGTGTGGTAGTAATATTCGGGGGCCTGATGGCGCATCATGCCGCCTTTGTGGCGAAAGCTCGAAAACGGCACGTAGCTATGCTGGCTGGATGACATCACCGAATCCACCGCATAAATCTCGGTATGACCATCCTGCACGCGCATCGGGCGCAGCATGTACTCGGTCTGAAGAGAATTGAGCGTCAGCGGGTCTGACTCCAGCGGGAACAGGTTAATCACCGGCACACAGTTCAGGCGCAGATGCTTTTCGGTAAAGCTGAAGTCATGTTCCCAGCGCTCCGCCAGCACCACGTCGATTTCAAACCAGGGGAGTTCAGCCGGAAAGACCACGGTCTCCAGCCCACGCAGGCCCGTGAACATGAATTTCTCGCGGAAGGTGAAATACTCCAGCAACAGCTGATAGCCGCTGAAACTGCTGCTGCCCTTCGGCCACAGGTCGTCGTTATCGCCAAAGCCCAGCGCGGTGAAATACCCGTCGAGCGGTCTTCTGTCCATGTCACCCGGCAGGCGCAGCCACAGGCGGGCGACATTCATGGTGAAGGCTTCATGCATGGCACAGGCCAGCGGCGCGTCGGCGTTGAAATACAGCGGAATACAGCTCAGGTCGATGCGCGTCCAGTCAGCCAGGTCACTGCAGTGAAAACGCAGAGTAATAACCGAACGCCCGTCAGGGTCAGTCGACAGACGGGCATGTTCCAGCGACAACGGCTGAAGAGTCATCTCTTTGGTGGTGGTATACCGGCAGCGCGTGCCCTTCTCGCCGATCGGCCGCGAGTTCACCTCAAAACCTTTGACGATGCGCATCGGCTCTTTCATCTCGCGCCAGTCAGGGGTGAACTCGACCACCGACATGGACGGAATGGTACGCAGGTAATGTGGCCACAGCAGACTGACCAGCCCTTCGGTTAATTCGGGCAAGTCGTCATCGAGCTTCTCGCGCAGCCGGCCCATCAGGAAGGCAAAGCCCTCGAACAATCGCTCCACGTACGGGTCGCGCGCTCCCGCTTTATCGAGATTGAGCATTGCCGCCTGCTCGGGGTGAGCACGGGCAAACTCTTCACCGGCTTCCAGCAGGTAGCGCATTTCAGCGTCGTAGTAACGCAGGGTTAAATCATCCATAAAAACCTGAATATGTGTGTTTGAAAGGTATGCCTGATGTTTTAGCCGCAAAGCACCGCGCTGCTGGCCGGATCGAGCGCAATCAAACCCGCCAGAAGCTGGTCCATCTCTGGCTGTAACCGTGATTTATCAGTTTCACTGCGTGTGGCTTTCATGCGCAGCAGTCTGAGGCGGCGCGATTTCACTTCAAACAGCAGTGCCGGTGTCCACTGTGTGAGGGTGATGGACTGTGCAGCACTGTCGAGCTCTCCCAGCAGATGCAGCGCCAGTTCATTTTTGCCCTTCTGCTCGGCTACACGGGCCATCAGCAGGCGCAGCAGCCATTTGTCTTTCGCGGAATCCGCACCCGGGCGCGTCTGGAGCCAGTGGAGTGTGGCATCCAGACCGTCGGTGTCCGCTTTCTCCAGCGCTTCCGGCTCGAGAGCCAGGATATCGTTATCTGTTTCACCGGCGGCGCTGACCGGCTCATCCCGCCAGCCGGAGATGTCGTCCAGTACGCTCTGGTTTATCCAGTTCAGCGTCACTTCATCGGCAAACGGCGTACCGTCATTAAAGGCCAGGGTTTCAAGCCCGGTAAGGCGACGCAGCAATCCTTTCAGGTCGGCGGCGATGATCCCGGCAAGCACCTCCTGCCCCGATTTCATCAGCGCCTGGTGGATATACCACTGCAAATCCAGCCAGAGGTGATTAGCGCCACGCGAAAAGGCGCTGTCTGCCTGCTCCAGTATTTCGCACCAGCTCTGCTGCAGATACAGACGTTTGAGCATGGCACGCTGGTCTGCGCGAGGCGGATCTATACGGGTTTTGCCTTGTGCATCCGGGGCAGGAATGCTATGCAACGTGTCATGACGCAGACTTTTCATCAGCCGGTGTGCGGCAAGCCAGCCATCGGGTTGCTCACGCAGATATCCGGTCAGGGTGCGGGCCTGGGCCAGCAAATCCTGACCGGAGGTGATGCGGCTCAGCACTGGCGCATCTGGCTCCGTCACAGGCGTGGAGAGCTGTGACGGAGCCTTATCACCTGCGTTCTGCGGTACCACGGCATCCACACCTCCGGCCTTTATCAGGCGGGATTCCAGCGCGCTGTACAGGGCATTCAGCTCTGGCCGCGACGCTTCCGGCTCTGTGTCCAGACTGTCGCGCAGCAGCAGCAACGCACCGGCAGTGCGTAGTGCATCGTCGCGAACCACTTCCGGCCAGAGTGACAGGCTGTCCAGAACACGGGAGCCTGCGAGCCACTCCAGCGCCGGTTTACGGCTCCGCTCGCGCTGAGGATGAAGCTGCGTGCCATAGCGCTGTAGCAATCCCGCCAGCAGCTCAAGTCCTTCGGCAAAACCGGCTTCGCCGTCCTGGTGCAGGCGCGCCCAGCAGTAATAAGTTGCAACCCGGATATCTTTGGCCGCAGTGGTCAGCAGTTTTTCGGCAAGCGTACAAATCAACCCGGTATCAATGCCGGAGAGCTTATTGACCTCTTCGCGGATACGCTGAAAATCATCATCATAGCCCGGGTCCTCACCGGTCGGACTGGCGCTACTTACCGGCGCAAGCCAGGGCTGCCAGTTTTCCGTGCGTACCTGCGCCTGCCGCCGCAGCTGAGTTTCGTCAGCCTGACAGGCGGTAACCAGATTCTGCAGTGTGCTCATTCTTCGACCTCCTCCATGTCACTGTTTGCGGTGTTAGCCATCAGCGCCTGCGCGGTGGCCGCGCTGTCGACACTGAATATCTGATCCGGCAGCGTGAAACCGCGCAGATCCAGCAACGCCAGCGGACCTTTCCCGAGTTGTGAGCGCAGCACCCACTGCAAAGTGCGACCGTCCGGGGCAGTAAAGCTCATCATCCACTGGCTGCGGTCAAGCTGCTGGCGTTTGCCCTGGTCCAGCCAGCGAATAAAGCCCCAGGTTCCGGTGTAATCCCCGAACAGACGCGCACCGGCGTTGACTGAGGTCCAGGTCAGCATCGTCCCCGGCTTGTAAGTGTCACCCGGCCAGCGGAAGCTCTGCCAGTCGGCCATCTGGTTGAAGTAGTGCAGCTTTTGTCCATCAATAATCAACTGGGTTTCCACTACCTGCGGTACAGGACGCGCCTGCAGCTCAAAGCTGATGCCCTGGCTGCCATCGGTGAACAGAATGTCTGACAGCTGGCTCAGCTGATTAATCGCCCGCAGCAAGGCCGGGTTAAAGCTCAACCCCTGGCTGTTGACCTTATCCGGCACCCACTGGCTGCCCTCTTTGTGCAATACCCCGTTGAGCTCTGTCGTCAGGAAGCGCTCGATACGCCCGCTGTCCTTGCGCACAAATTCAGCCAGCATGGGTAAAGAGGCATCACTTTTGCTGGCGGCAAACGGGAAACGTCCGTCAAAGGCAGTTTGCCAGTTGGCGACAATCGAGCGGCTCCATTTATCATTCAGGCTCGCCGCCGACGGCTGAAGCACGGTCTCCCAGGCCTGAGTCAGAGGCTGGACAAACATCGTGCTGCCAAAACCACTCCACTCTTCGCCCAGGCTTGCCGAAATCAGACTGCCGTACTGCTGGGTGTCGGTCAGATCCACACTTTTGCCCTGGAACACGGTCTGCGCCAGAGTCTGCATCATCGCCTGCGGATCAGAGGCGCTGGCCACCTGCTGCAGGCGCAGACGCACGCGGGTGATGCGGGTCAGATATGTCTGCAGACTCAGTGACGTGTCCGCCGACATAACGTTGCTGCCTTTGTTTTTACCTAAAAGCTGAAGCAGCGGGCCAAAGGTGTCATCCAGCGGGCCCTGCGGCCCTGATGCAGACTGGTCAATCGCTGGCTTGTCCTGTCCACTTACGAGATCTTTAGCCGATTTGATAATTGAATCCGAAAGACTTTCGCTGTGCTGGCCGGTCTGCCCCTGCCAGGCAATGGTATTCATCAGGGCAATCAGTGGAGACTGGCGGACATCGCTCATCAGCGTCAGCTGGTCGGTAACGTCTGCGATGTTGTTCGCAGGATTAAGTCGCAGACTATTAAGGAAGCTCAGCCAGCTACCGGCAAAGTCGGTGAAGTAACGTTGCGTCAGACGTGCTTTAAGGGCCTCCGGCGACAGATCTGAGGAGACCGCTTTCCGGCTGTCACTCAGCACCCAGTCAATTTCATCCCGGCGAGAGTTGGCGGCCTTTTCGATAGCCTGCTGAATACCGCCCTCCCACGCCTGACGGGTGAACATGCCCGGTACCACTTCATCAGTGGTGAACAGGCGGCGGGCATCAGTACCGCTGGTCATGTCTTCCAGGGACACATCGGCAAAGTTACGCCGCACCGATGTGAGCATGTTTTCATACAGCGTGCTTTCGGCGTTAGCCCAGCCGGCCGGGGCTCACGCAGCTGGTGGTCACCTTCACCTCATCACAGGGCATAAAGTGCACCGTTATCCCGCAGGTTTTTTGCCCCGTATAATCCGGTACTGGTACCACCGCACTGTGCTGCTTATTCTGGGCTTTTATTTTTTGGGCCCAGGATAAAAATTTTTGTTCATCGGCATAACCCGGAAAATCCATTGAGTATCCCACTCCTGTTTCCCAGTCGATTTTGACCGTCATACCCGGTCGCCAATTCGCCGGCACGCCATAGCAGCACCCCCCGCCGCCGCCCTGATACGGACCGATAATGTCAATTCCCGACTGACCGTCGACACTGAAATGGTTGATCGCCCATTTGGTGTGGTTGATGGCGACAATAATCCCACCGCCGCCGCTCCGGGTTTTGGCTTTCGCCACCGGCTGGCTACAGCCCGCCAGCAGCAGGGCGCCCAGTACCACGAGGTAATGTTGTATTTTCATTTTGCATTCCTTTGATGAAGAAACGGATGACGTCCGTCTTGCTCAGCCATGACTTTTCGGGATGGCATGGCTGAGCATTACTGAATAGGGATAAAGGTCAGGTCGTGATTAAGGTTATTGCCGGTGCCGTCAAAAAACAGGCTGATGTGTAAAGTTTTACAGCAGGGAGGCTCCGCGCGCCGTCTGGCGGCCAGGCACGGTTTCTGCCGCCAGGTCAGTTCATCGCTGTCCTGCAGCGCGCAGTTTGCACCAACCAGCGCAGCCCTGGTGGGTAGACGCCCCTGAGCCGGAAATGCCGGCGGGAACCACGCCAGATCGGTGATTATTTTGGACATACTTTTGGCTCCGGCATCTTAAGGGGCTCTTTGATCGGATGTTCCGGATGGCCATAGTTGGCGCAACTGGTCGTCACTCTCACCTCATCACAGGGCAGAAAATGCAGCGTTATCCCGCAGATTTCTTGTCCCGTATAGTCCGGAACCGGTACCACCGCGCTGTGCTGCTTATTCTGGGCCTGCATATCTTTTTTCCATTTTTTGAACTTCTCTCTATCTGCAAAGCCGGGAAAACCTTTTGAGCCGCCCACCCCCGTTTCCCAGTCGACTTTCACCGTCATACCCGGTCGCCATTTCGCCGGCACGCCATAGCAGCACCCCCCGCCGCCGCCCTGGTACGGACCAATAGCATCGATGCCAGACTGACCGTCGAAGCTGAAATGGTTGATTGCCCATCTGGTGTGGTTAATTGCCTCTATGGTTCCGCCGCCCCCCCGGCTTTCCGCGTTCGCCGCAGGCTGACTACAGCCCGCCAGCAGCAGGGCCCCCAGTACCACGAGGTAATGTCGTGTTTTCATTTTGCATTCCTTTGATGAAGAAACGGATGACGTGCGTCTTGCTCAGCCATGACTTTTCGGGATGGCATGGCTGAGCATTACTGAAGGGGAATAAAAGCCAGATCGTGATTAAGGTTATTGCCGGTGCTGTCGAAAAACAGACTGATATGCCCAGTCCTGCCGCCAGGTAAGCTCGTAGCTGTCCTGCTGCGCGCAGTTTGCGCCAACCAGCGCAGCCCTGGTGGGGAAACGCCCCTGAGCCGGAAACGCCGGCGGGAACCATGCCAGATCGGTAATTATTTTGGACATACTTTCGGTTCCGGCATCTTAAGGGGCTCTTTGATCGGATGTTCCGGATGGCCATAGTTGGCACAACTGGTCGTCACTTTCACCTCATCACAGGGCAGAAAATGCACGGTTATCCCGCAGGTTTCCTGCCCCGTATAGTCCGGCACTGGGACAACCTTGCTATGCTGGCGATTATTTGCACTCATTTTTTTTTCCCAAGCCCGATACTTAGCTGTATCCGCAAACCCAGGAAAACCTTTCATTGAGGCTTCTCCACTTTCCCAGTCAACCTTAACCCTCATACCCGGTCGCCATTTCGCCGGCACGCCATAGCAGCACCCCCCGCCGCCGCCCTGATACGGACCAATAGCATCGATGCCAGACTGACCGTCGACGCTGAAATGGTTGATAGCCCATCTGGTGTGATTGATTGCCTCTATGGTTCCGCCGCCCCCCCGGCTTTCCGCGTTCGCCGCAGGCTGACTACAGCCCGCCAGCAGCAGGGCACCCAGTACCACGAGGTAATGTCGTATTTTCATTTTGCATTCCTTTGATGAAGAAACGGATGACGTGCGTCTTGCTCAGCCATGACTTTTCGGGATGGCATGGCTGAGCATTACTGAAGAGGAATAAAAACCAGATCGTGATTAAGGTTATTGCCGCTGCCGTCGAAGAACAGGCTGATATGCACAGTCCTGCCGCCAGGTAAGCTCGTGGCTGTCCTGCTGCGCGCAGTTTGTGACAACCAGCGCTGCCCTGGTGGGTAAACGCCCCTGAGCCGGAAACGCCGGCGGGAACCATGCCAGATCGGTAATTATTTTGGACATACTTTCGGCTCCGGCATCTTAAGGGGCTCGTTGATTGGGTAGTCCGGCCAGCGGCACGCCGGTCCAGTCGGCAATTACATTCGCGACGGTGCGGGTGTCCACATCCACCTGAACCAGCACATCGCCCTGCTGCGCCTGTTCGAGCCGCTGTTGCAGGTCGGAAATCTCAGCCTGCTGGCTGATGTCCTGGCGGCTGGCCGTCAGTTGCTGTGCCAGCGCCTTTTCGTGGCTGAAACGTGCTTCCTGCTCTTCGATGCGCGTCTCCAGTTCAGTCCGCTGTTGCTCAATGGCACCCAGGCGGTCGCCATGGCGGTTGCTGCCGGCGGCGATATCTTCCCGCAGCGCCTGCGCTTCCAGTGCCAGCGCGGTCAGTTGCGCTTTCAGGCGCACAATTTGTTCTGGCACGGTATCAAGACTCATCCGCACACGTGCGGCGGCGGTATCCAGCAAATCAACCGCCTTGTCCGGCAGCTGGCGGCCAGTCAGATAGCGGCGGGACAGCGTGACGGCTGCGCGCACTGCATCATCAGTGATATGCACGTTGTGGTGTTCGGCGTAGCGGGCTTTCAGGCCGCGCAGCATCAGGCAGGCGGTCTCGTCGTCCGGCTCGTCCACTTTCACCATCTGGAAGCGACGTTCCAGTGCAGCATCGCGTTCGAAGTATTGCTTGTATTCAGACCAGGTGGTGGCGGCGATGGTGCGCAGTTCGCCACGCGCCAGTGCCGGTTTCAGCAGGTTGGCGGCATCCGCACCGCCGGCCTGGTTGCCGGCGCCAATGATGGTGTGCGCTTCATCGATAAACAGCAGATTCGGTACCGGGGACTGCTGCACCGCATCAATGACGTTTTTCAGGCGCTGTTCGAATTCGCCCTTCACGCCTGCGCCCGCCTGCAACAGGCCGAGGTCGAGGGTGCGCAGAATAACCGGCTTCAGGCTTTCCGGAACGTTGCCTTCAGCGATACGTAAAGCCAGGCCTTCCACCAGCGCGGTTTTGCCGACGCCCGGTTCGCCGACCAGAATCGGGTTGTTCTTGCGGCGACGCGAGAGAATATCCACCATCTGGCGGATCTCCGTATCGCGACCAAACACCGGGTCGATTTTGCCTTCTCTGGCTTTGGCAGTAACGTCGAGCGTGAATTTATCAAGTGCGTTCTGCAGCGCCGGATTGAGTTCGCCTTCCTTCATGGCCGCGCCGACCGGGCGCCCGACAAACTCCACCTCACCAGCATGACTCTGCGCAAGTTCCGCTGCCTGCTGCCGTTCCGGACGTTCGTCCGACTGCCCATCAAGCAGCGGACGCAGACGCTCCAGCTGACTGTGGCCCAGCGTCAGCAGCGGCCACAGCCCGTCGCAGCGCACCAGTTTCTGTTTATCAACCAGCGCCATCAGCAGATGGACGCTGCGGATCTGTTCCTCACCGTTGAGAGAAGCAATCAGCCAGGCTTCCTGCATCAGCGTCTGAAGAGTGTCAGACAATTGCGGACGCTGACGGACTGAACGCGGCAGTTTATCCAGCCAGGCAAGCAAATCCTGCCATAGCATATCCATATCCCACTCATAGCGGCGTGCCAGCACCGTCAGGTCACCTTCCCCCTGTTCGAGCAGCTTCAGCAGCCAGTGCTCCGGCAAAATTTCCGCATGGGCGCGGGTCTGACACAGGGAGGCGGCCCCTTCCATCGCGCGAGCACAGTAAGGGTTAAGGCGACGTAATAAGGTTGATGAGTGATGCTCCATAAAGACTTTCTCCATTCTGACGCGCACTATCGGGTTTTACCGTATGGGAACTATCGGTTTCAGATATCCCCAACCGGAAGATCCTCACTGCACACAATTAATGCCCTTTCAGGCAGGGTTACAGCATCTGAAACGCGACGATTCAATGGGGTATTTTTGATTTGGGCGGGGTCTAATAATGGCCGCCAATTTCCAGGATCGTTATGGACATTCCTACCACCGAGAATAAAACCCTGTGCTGCTGTGTAAGCCGGACAGAACAGAGGTTACTGTTGCCCTTCAACAGTTCATAATTCATATCTCCGGCAAGTCTTGCAGCATCTGACGGAGAACGGCCGGTTAGAATATATCTACGCCAGTCGTGATATTTCCGCATTCCGGCAGACGGCACACTGATTGATTTTCCTTTTTCCCAGCGCTGCCTGGCAGCTGAATCATCAAAAGTATATGGCATAGTTTTCTCCTTTTATGTCTCAGAAATAAGCCTGATTCATTCAGGCACGCTACCGCCCATCGCTTTTCCTTTTAGTAAGGAACCCTAAGCGCATTAGGTCAGATTTTTGGATGTTAACTTTTACACTGTCCCCTCAGCACAAAGGGGCCTTGCAAAAAGCTGCGGACAGGTTTCCCCATCCGCATCATGCGTTACTCTAAATAACACCCCTGCAGCACCTGGCTCGGCAGGTCATTACGCGGTGGCACGTTCGTTCCAGCTATCGGAATGAATGATGTTTCCATCTTTGTAGGTCCAGGTGATTTTTTCGTAACGCAGTTCAAGCTGTTCGAGGTGATTGTGCTTTTCGTAAGAAGGATTCTTAACGTCATGCATCAATGGATTTACTTTCACCACCTTCACATTCTCGAGTCTGGTGTTGAAGTATTCGACTTCCTGACCGGCGTCATTGATTTTGTACCACTTGAACTCTGCTGATTTCAGGGTCTGGCCGGTGGTCACTGCCTTGTACAGATACGGACTGGACGAGTCGATTTCCTTGGTGAACATAAACGGCGTGTGGATACGGGTGCCGGTCAGTTTGCCCGTGTTGTTGTCGGTCGGAATGTAGATATTGTGATCCTGAGCGACAACTTCGATGCTGCCTTCACGGTCCTTAACGTCTACGGAACCTTTGATGTCCGCACCGCCGTCGTCTTTCAGCCACAGATAAACAGGGATTGCCATGGATTACTCTCCGTTGTGTTGTGATACGTCATCATCCTGCGATGACGTCTGGGGGTTGCCCGGTATCTGGCAGGCATCAGCCTGCGGTACCAGACTGATTTCGACGCGACGGTTAAGCGCACGCCCATCCGTCGTGTCATTGGTTGCGATTGGGCGGCTTTCGCCATAACCCTGCACCGCAAAACAGCTTTCCGGTACATCACCGGTGTCACGCATCCAGTCGCGTACCGCTTCGGCACGTTTCAGAGAGAGCGTCTGGTTCAGTTGCGGGTTACCGGTGTTATCGGTGTGGCCGGCGACCACAATCAGCCAGCCCGGCTTCGCTTTGATGCCGACCAGTGAGTTCACCAGCATTTTGGTGGACCCGGCTTTCAGCGTGGATTTGCCGGAATCGAACAGCGACATGCTGTCGAGGCGAACAATTTTCGGCACCGGTTTCGGCTGCGGTTTTGGCGGCGGTGGCGGGGGCACATACGAACGGATCGCATCCAGCACAGGCATTCGCAGACGCTCGCCCTGATACAGACCAAGGCCCATCCGCATCGGTACGCCATTGCGCGCCTGGTCATCCAACCCGGCCGCATCGTCACGCAGAACGGCAACGGCGTCGGCTTTGGGTGCGAAATCCTGCATCGGGATGCGTTCATAACGGGCAATATCGAAGCTGACACGCTGCAGCAACTGGCGATTGTTCCAGCCACTGCTGAGCAGTGCAGCCATGGCCGCCAGCGTGAAAATCGCGAGCGCATAACGGAAGGCTTGCCCACGCGGCGTCAGGCCGCGTCCTTCCGGCAGCAGCGGCAGGATAAAATCCGGCAACGCGGCAATAACCGTACTGTCCGTTCCCACCGGCTGCCAGCCCGCTACCTGTTGCATCGCAGTATGACGGGACAGCCATGCCGTCCAGACCGAGGTGGCCAGACTTCCGGCCAGGATCGGTCCCAATCCCCACAGCACCGCAACCGGTGCAATGACCGGAACATCCGGGCTCTCATCGATAAAGACAGCTTCAACGTGCTGATGGAACCAGCTCATCAGGCTGTTCATCAGCACCTGTTGCTGCATCGCAGGCGCGCCACCGGTGGTGACCCATGCAGCGACTGAGCCCGGCGTTGAAGACGCACGCCAGACCCTCACCCCTTCCCCAGGGATAGCCGCTTGCCAGAGCAGATCATTGGTCATCGCACTGCCAACCTGACCATTCAGAACCAGCGGCACAGAATGCCCGGTTTCTTTACGCAGCTGGCTGATTTGCCAACGCAGCGCCAGCAGACGACGGGTAAGCCGCTCGCTGTCGGCGTGTTTTTGCGGACAGACGCTGACCATCACCGACAGCTGTCGGCCCCAGTCAGGACGCAACCCCAGTATCTGACGGGCAACCTGTTGCAGATCCTGATGTTCCTCCACGCGGATCCAGCATCCCTGTGTCACAGTAAGCACCGGTGACTGCTGCATACATGCCAGCGGCAGATCGCCACAGACCAGCACCACAGGCTGACGGTAAGTGGCTTCCGGGAGGTCATCCAGATTTAGGGCGACGTCATGCTCCGCACGACGCCTGGCGACAATCCACAACGCCAGGATAAGCCCCAGCACCGCAAGCAGAAAGAGCACCGAAACCAGTCGCGATACCGGCACGAAACTCAGGCAAACCACGGCACTCAGCAGGGCGGCCCACAGCGCAAGCCCGCGCTGCTGTGCAGGACTCATTTCACGGCTCCCGGCAGCAGGGTCACCAGCATCTGATCCAGCCAGTGGCTCAGTCCCCACCACAGCGCAGCCACCAGCACCACGCTCAGGCCAATACGCACGGGCCATGACGCCAGCCAGCCGCCCATTTCTCGTCCGGTACGGCTTTCCGCCAGAACCGGATGGGTTGGTGGATAGCTGAACGGCGTGACATGTTCACTGAGCGCGTTGATAAGCTTCTGGCGCTCCGGATCGTTCAGAGAGCGGAAACTGCCGAGGAACCCCAGCATCATGACCCGCTGAAAGCAGGTCATGACAGCCTGGTCAGGCGCTGGTTCACGCAGCACATCACGCATGCGATCGCACAGCGTATCACCGGCATCCATGGTGCCGAGGAAGTGCCCCTGCAGGGGAATGTCATACCACTGCACGCAGGCGTCATCCTCCACACCACGACCTTTGACCGCCTCATCAAGCAGCGCACACTGTGCGGTGAGAATATGCTGACAGCTGACTTCATCGAGTTCGCTCGCTTTCAGCTCACGCTGCACACGTTCAACATCGGCAATGCAACGCTCCCACAACGTGCGCCCTTCTCCATCCTGAAACGTCGGACCGTGACGCAGGCTGATGACCTGCAGCCAGGTATCCTGCAGCAGAGCATCAATATCAATGGGCGCAGCAGTACTGCGTTTAGGCTCACTCATGTTCTCAGTACCGCAAAAAGTTCAAGTTCAGGCTCGCCGAGCATGCCCGGAACGTAAAACATACAGGTGCCGCTCTGAAGCATTTCACTGGCCAGGGGATGCGAGACATCAAGGCTGAAATACTGGTTTTCCAGACGCAGCGGAATGGCTGCCGGCACATGGCGCAGTGGCGTCAGTGGCACGCCCACCCGTGAGGAATTGACGATACTCCTGACATGATCGGGACTGCCGATCTTGCACTGGCGCGGGAACTGCTCCTGCAGTTGTGCCACCGGCATCGGTGAACGCACGGAAAGGTAGTAATCCGCCCCTTCGCGCAGACGGGAGTCATGCAGACGGGCCTGCCAGACGTGTAGCCGGGCATCGTGCTCAAGCTCAATCGCCACCACCCGCGACGGCAGGCTGGCTTCCAGCAGATCGCCCAGTAAGTCGAACAGCGGCGGGAAGACGCTATTCAGCTGTTCATGCTGCCAGACCGGAATAGCACTCACCTGATGTTCCAGCGAGAAAGTCAGCAGGCTGCCCGCAAGCCGCGCCAGTTCCGGGTACAAACGCTCCGGTGGACTTTGCAGGTTACGCTGAAACTGGCCGAGCACCGGTTCTGCGCTGTTCAGGGCATTGAGCAGCCAGAATAACGACACATCAGCCACGGCAAAGTCGGCCATGCGCTCGTTACTTTCACGTCGCATGGCCATCAGTCGACCCAGACGGGCACGCAGTTGCGTCATCAATTGTTCCAGCTGGGTTACCAGCCAGCGGCTGCCCTGCAGAGCCAGCAGTGGCGGAAGCCAGGTTTCATCGAGTGCCCAGCTGCCCTGGGAATCCTGCTGCAGACGGGCGACCGGACAGGTCAGATAATCACTGTTGTTCTGATGGGCAAAACGCAGCGTCAGCTCTGGCTGCATCACTGCAATCTGCCGGGTATCATCGCCAAAGGTGTTGCGGACATCCCGCCAGCGCTGGCGATAACGCACAGGGCGCTCGGCCACCTCATCGGGTTTAAGGCAGTTGCCGCCATTTGCCCGCAGCAGCGGAAGCGCCAGCACCACTACCACGTCCTGTGATTCGCCCTCAAGCATCAGCACCGGCGGCAGGTCATCGGCGTTATCGGTGTCGATAAGCGTGCCATCGGGGAAACGGATGTGCAGATGACGGGCCTGCAGGCGGCCCAGCTTCAGTGCATCAGGTTCGAACGTGGCTGCAATCATCCCCCAGGGATGGGAGAGGCCCAGCCGGGCGATGCATTCCGCAGACCAGGCCGCATAGGCGACCTGTTGCTGGAAGTGCTGGGGAGAGACCATAACGCCCCTGCCCCATAACGGTTGTTCCGTTTTCATTGGCTTCCTGCCTTCGCTTACGATTTCGCCTTCGGCATCTGGGAAACCAGTGACAGGTTGACGTCCATGCCCTCCACCTGGAAGTGTGGGATGGCGTACAGCCTGACGCGGAAGAAGCCCGGGTTGTCGTCGATATCTTCCACTACCACCTTCGCGTCGCGCAGCGGGTGAGAAGCCTGCAGCTCATCGCCCGGATCGGTCATTTCGGTCACCAGACCGCGCACCCAGGTGTTTAACTCCAGTTCCAGCAGACGCCGATCCTTGGTGGTGCCGATGTTTTCACGCTGAATCAGCTTCAGATAATGCGCGATACGCGACAGCAGGAAGATATACGGCAGACGGGCGTTAATGCGGCTGTTGGCGGTGGCATCCGCAGTGTCATACAGCGCAGGTTTCTGGGTGGAGTTGGCTGAGAAGAAGCAGCTGTAGTCGCGGTTTTTGTAGTAGGACAGCGGAATGAAACCGAGATTGGCGAACTCGAATTCGCGGGTTTCCGGGATCATTACCTCACTCGGGATCTTCACCTGATTACCGGTGCCCAAATCGTACAGATGAATCGGCAGATCCTGCACCGCACCACCGGCCTGTGGACCACGGATTTGCACGCACCAGCCATTGTTAATGAAGCTGCGCACCATGTTGGATGCGAAGGCAAACGAGGCGTTGGTCCACAGATATTTGTCGTGATCCGGACCTTTGACTTCTTCAACGTAGTTGAAACTGCGCACCGGAACGGTATCCGGGCCATACGGCAGGCGACCCAGTACGCGCGGCATCACCAGACCGATGTAGCGCGAATCGTCCGTCTCGCGGAAGGATTTCCACTTGATGTATTCAGCGCGGTCAAAATAGTTACCGATATCTTTGATGGCCGCCACGTCTTCCATTGAATCCTTGAGGAAGAATTGCGGGCCGGCAGAGCCGATAAACGGCATATGCGCCGCAGCAGACACTTTTGAAATATTGCGCAGCAGGGCAACATCCTGCGCAGACGCATCAAACTCATAAGCGGAAATCAGCGCCGCAATCGGCTCGCCGCCTGGTGTGTCATACTCATCAATGTAGGTGTGTTTATACAGGCCGCTCTGGATAATTTCCGGGCTGTCTTCAAAGTCCTGACGCAGGTCTTCTTTTGACATATCCAGCAGTTCGACTTTCACGTTCTGGCGGAAATCGGTTTTGTCGACAAGGGATTTCACACCGCGCCACAGGCTCTCCACTGCCTGGAACTCTTCGCTGTGCATGACCGCATCCAGCTGACGACTGATCTGGTGATCCAGCGCGGCGATATGATGGTCAATCAGGTTTTTGTCGAGTTTTTCAACTTTTGCGCCTGATTTTTTCAGGCACTCCAGAAATACCTGCATGCCGGCGGTTAAACGCTCATCCGCCGTTGCATCCGACATCGCCTGCGCATCCTGCCAGATATCCAGCGCGCTCAGTTCAGAAACCGGGTTGAGATTGATCTTTTCAAACAGGGTGGCATAAACCCCACCGGCTGCCGGACGCTCCAGCACCACGCTCTCGCCACCCGTCGCATTCTCATTATTTACAGACATCAGCATCTTCCTTATTAATCCGTTAAATCATCGTGATGGTTATGGCTGTTTTGGTGCCAGGGTTGAGAGCTCAGCGCGCAGTTCTGCGCTTAACGCCGGGTCCAGCAGAATTTTTTCCAGCTCTTTTCGGAAGGCCTGGTTATCCAGCAGGTTGGCTTTTAAATCACGCAGTAAATTACGCATGGAAAGCATGGCCTTCAGCTGAGGTATTTGCCGGGAGACCTGTTCCGGAGAGAAATCTTTCATGCTCTGGAAAGTCAGACTGATGCTGTCTTCGCTGCCGTCATCGGCCAGCGTATTTTTAACGGCAACCGTGACTTTGGGCGAATATTCGGAAAGCACTGCGTCAAAATTATTTTTATTCAGATTAACTTTGGCTCGCTCTGATAATGGTGCGGACGCCTGACCATGACTGAAGTCGCCCGCCACCAATAATTTCAGCGGAAGCTCGGTTTTCTTGCTTGCGCCTCCGGTATGCAGGTCAAGTTTTAAGTTAATACGTGCCTTGGGGATTTCGGACTGAAAGGAAGAGTTAGACATGGCTGTCCCTGTTCTATTGAATGATAGAAACGGTCAATGCCAGTGAGAAATTAGTAAGAAAGGCAAACCCAGCCAGAACAACGTCCCGGTTCACGTCCTCCGACGGGAATAAAAACTCCGGAATTAAAAGCGAGTGCATTCCATTCACCAGCATATCGACACTATTTTTTAGGCATTTGTCTGAAATGAAAAATTTCGGATAAAACCCAATAGCCGCAGTGTAAGAACGTTCCCTGTCTGACCGGAAACGGAAAAATGTAAAAAAATATTACAAATCCCGATTTTAACATCTCCAGATCATCTTCATGATTAATAAGAATTTTCTTGCATTACCCCTTCAGGCCCTGTGGGATAAGGACATGCAACGAGAGATCAATTTGGCTTAGGGCGTGATTCTGTTCAAAATGCCATCAATCAAGAGAAATATCTGATTTTGTACTTTGTTCAAAAATGAGAGGCCGGACGTGACTGAGCATGTGAAAAACAGACCACTTTTTCAAATTCCAACATTTCTTTTCGTTCAAATAAACGGGGTTTAATTATTTTCGTCAGATGAAATGACATAAAAAGATAAAATTTTCGGATAGCAGCAGCGTGCATTTTTATACAGGACGATAATGTGATGCTGTTAAACCTCCCTGTTAAAAAGATCGACGCAAGCCTTGTACTACATCATTCCCAGGTATTTGAGCGAATATCCATCTGCGGGACAATGTTGGTACTATCCTGAGTATTAAGTGCTGTATTTCACCAGGCAACACCTGACTGGTTTAAGCAGGCACATAGGGATGTGCAGCCGCATTTACCCGCTGTAGCGTAATCAGTAATGCAATTCTCGCAAAATTCAATGCAACTGCCCCGTCAGCGCTGACGCCATGCCGAGGGTGCCATGCCGTGCAGCTGACGGAAGCGGTTGCTGAAATGGCTGGAGGAGTGGAAACCGCAGCGCAGGGCAATCTCGGTGAGCGACAGCGCGCTGAATTGCAGCAGTTGCTGCGCGGCTTCCATACGGCGGCGCATCACATACTGGTGCGGCGCTTCGCCGGTGCTGCTGCGGAACATACGTGCAAAATGGTATTCGCTGAGCGCCGCCTCTGCCGCCAGTTGGGCCAGCGTTAACGGCTGATCCAGCTGCGTATCGATCAGCGCCAGCACGCGGCGCAATACCACCGGTGCCAGTCCGCCGCGCACCTGCGGCAGCTGCCACTGTACCTGACTGTAGCGCTGCAGCAGATGGGTCATCAGCAGTGTTGAGGCGCTGCTCAGCATCAGCTGGTTAGCCGGCTGCTGCCAGTCGGAGCTCAGCAGAAAATGGCGATACAGCTGGGTGATGCGATCATCGTCGGCAAAAATCTTCTCATGCAGGTTAAGCTGCGCCGGGCTGCGATCCCACACCTGCTCACCGAGGTGACGCAAATGCGCATCGGTGCAATAAAGGTGCACGAAGGATAAATCCGCGCGCAGATCCCAGGTCGACTCGGTGCCAGACGGCATCAGGCAAAAGCGATCCGGCGCGCCGCCGTTGCGCCAGCCGTGCGGTGTTTTGTGCCAGGTGTCGTAACCATCGGCAACGTACAGGCTAAGCGTATGGTGATCGCTGAGGTTGGTCACGCGATCGCCACTGTTGAACCATGCCGCCAGCCGAATGCCGCCGCTCAGCTGCACGCTATCGCGCAGCTGCGCTTTGTGACGCTGAAGCATAGTAAACGTCTGATATTCCGGCATGGTCTGACATCGCTCTCTGGGTTGATGTCCTGTAGTTTACGCAACTGACCGGACAGAAAACAGGCCAATGCCGGACCAGGCGGGAAAAAGCGCAAGAATTTGCAAGTGCTGCGCAAAGTCATGCAAGCCGCGCTCCTGTCGCTCAGGCACACTGCGAGCCTGATTCCGCCGGAGAGTTTCTGATGAACCTGATGTTATACCTCGCGGTGGTGCTGATTTGGGGCACCACCTGGATTGCGATTTTTCTGCAGCAGCAGGCCGCCGATACGCCGGTACTGGTGGCGGTATTCTGGCGCTTCCTGTTCGCCTCGTTGACCATGCTGGTGCTTCTCCGGCTGTTGAAACGTCTGCGTACGCTGGATGCGCGTGACCACCTGTTTTGTCTGTTACAGGGCGGCTGCGTATTCGGTTTTAATTTTGTCTGCTTTTACCATGCGGCAGCGATGATCAGCACCGGACTGGAGTCGGTGATTTTTTCGATGGCGGTGCTGTATAACGCGCTCAACAGCTGGATTTTTTTCCGCCAGCGCCCGCCTTTCCGCCTGCTGCCCGCCGCCGCGCTGGGCCTCGGCGGGATTGTTGCGTTGTTCTGGCAGGATATTCAGTCAGCCCATGTTGCGCCGCAGCTGCTGTGGGGCGTGGGACTGAGCGCGCTGGGCACGCTCGGTTTCTCCTTTGGCAATATGATTTCTACCCGCCATCAGCGTCGTCAGCGCGACGTGCTGACCACCAACAGCTACGCCATGCTGTACGGTGCGCTGATCATGGCCGTGCTGGCGCTGGTGAATGGCGACGCGCTGGCACCGGCACTCAATCTGCAGTGGCTGGGGGCAATGAGTTATCTGGCTTTGTTTGGCTCGGTGCTGGGCTTTGGTGCCTACTTCACGCTGGTGGGGCGCATCGGTGCCAGTCAGGCGGCTTACAGCACCCTGCTGTTTCCGCTGGTGGCACTGACGCTTTCGACGCTGTATGAAGGCTATCAGTGGCATAGCAATGCTATCGTCGGGCTGGTGATGATTCTGGCAGGGAATATGGTGATGTTCGTGCGCTGGCCGGCTCATCGCCGGTTACGTCTGGCCTGAAGCAAGAGCGGGCTTGACGCCCGCTCTGTCACTCCTCTAGCGCCAGCCCCCGACGCCGATGTTGAGCTGGTGAGGTTGGTTAATGGCTTTTCTGGCAATCCAGTAAAGCAGAACGCGTTCATCATCTCTGTCGCGGTCGGCCATCGCCAGTAATTTCAGCGACAGGGTGGACCTGGTCACAGGCTGCTGTTCATCGCTTAACTCGATCACCGCCTGACCGATGATGCAGCAAACCTCATCCCCGCTGGATACGGATTCATATGCCCGGTCTTTCATATTTCCTCCTGTTGAATGAACTATAAGCCTGGCAAAGTTCCTGCGTTTTGCCGCGCAGATGCTGCGCTTAAAACACCCTGTTACACATGCTCACCTGTCGCAACGTCTGTTCATGTGACGACATCCGCGCTGCGCTTAAGCAAAGGCGCAATGCCATTCATACCGGTTTCACAGCATTTCATTCCGTCTCCCGCTCCGTTCACGCCCGTCCGCGCCACCCGCGTACGCGTGAGGCTTATTATCGCTGCAGATTCCGTATTCCCGGATGGAAGAGAGAAAAATGACAACAGCCGTTACCCCTAATCATCAGCGTGTCCGTATCCTTACCCTCGCAGGCACCATCATTACCCAGTTCGCGCTCGGCTCGGTTTATACCTGGAGCCTGTTTAATGGCCAGCTGGCACAGAAACTGGATGCGCCGGTCAGCCAGGTGGCTTTTTCCTTTGGTCTGCTCAGTCTCGGTCTGGCGATTGCCTCCTCGCTGGCCGGCAAGCTGCAGGAGCGCTTTGGCGTGCGCAACGTCACTATCGGTGCAGGCATTCTGATGGCGATTGGCTTCTGGCTGACCGCCCATGCTGACAACCTGATGATGCTGTACCTGAGCGCCGGCATTCTGGTTGGACTGGCCGATGGCGCGGGTTATCTGATGACGCTCTCTAACTGCGTGAAGTGGTTTCCGGAGCGCAAAGGGCTGATTTCGGCCTGTTCGATCGGCGCTTACGGCCTCGGCAGTCTAGGCTTTAAATTTATCTGTGGCGCGCTGCTTAGCACTCAGGGGCTGGAAAATACCTTTGTGATTTGGGGTGTGCTGGCGATGACGATGATTATTGCCGGGGCCCTGATGATGCGCGATGCGCCGCTACAGCAGGCCGGTTCACGTCAGCAGCAGGCCACACAGGAGTTCACGCTGGCGCAGTCGGTGCGCCTGCCGCAGTACTGGATACTGGCACTGATGTTCCTGACGGCCTGCATGAGCGGTCTGTATGTGATTGGCGTAGCGAAGGATATTGGTGAAGGCCTGGTGCACCTGAGTACGCAAACGGCGGCCAATGCGGTGACGGTAATTGCCATTGCCAACCTGAGCGGACGACTGATTCTCGGCGTGCTGTCGGACAAAATGGCGCGCATCCGGGTCATTTCGCTGGCACAGCTGGTTTCGCTGAGCGGCATGAGCATCCTGCTGTTCACCCACATGAATGAAATCACCTTCTTCCTGTCGCTGGCCTGCGTGGCGTTCAGCTTTGGCGGCACCATCACCGTCTTTCCGTCACTGGTCAGCGATTTCTTCGGCCTTAACAACCTGACCAAAAACTACGGCCTGATCTATCTCGGCTTCGGCATCGGTAGCGTACTTGGCTCGCTGGTGGCTTCGGTGTTCGGCGGCTTCACCGTGACCTTCAGTCTGATTATGACGCTGCTGGTGATCTCGCTGGTGCTGTCGCTCAGTATCCGTCTGCCAAATCGTCAAAACCTGGTCGCGCCGGTACTGCATAATTAATTCACCCACCCTGCCGTGTAAATGCACGGCAGGCTTTTTACTGATAACCACAGAATTGATCACGCGTTGAGACTGACTGTTATTTAACCTTGCATTTCAGAGTAATCGGGTTATTATCAGGCGCTATTCAGCTTATTCCGATTGGTTTATTTCCCGCTCTGTCACTTTTAGCTTTTAATTGACATATCTGGTAATAATTACGGAAATAACTCTACATTCACTGCATCTTCACTCCACTTTTCCCGGTTAATCTGGCCTCATTGGAAAAGAGGAGGACTCTCCATGAAGAAGTTAATAAAAGTCGCTTCGGTGGTGGCGATGATGACCATGCTAAGCGGGTGTATTATCGAGCATGACCATGGACGCGGTCCCGGCTGGGGCCACGGGCACGGCGGCGGCTGGCATCACGGCCATGGCGGCTATCGTCACTGGTAATTGGGCAAAGCACACACAGCACATAATAAAAAATGAATAAAGAAAGGGCGGGAATCAATCCCGCCCTTATTTTTTAGCTTTTCACCGCGTAATTACATTGATACCAGACTTTCTTCAGGCCAGGCAAATTGCTGTCCTGCGCCGGAAGCGATTCGACTTTATCGAAGCCGCGCTGGTTACAGTAATTCGCCAGATCAAGTTCCAGCGCATCTTTATCCAGCTTCTGTGGATCGTAACGATACTGTACGGTATTTGAACGGGCATCTTCATCTACGCGCTCAAAACCCCCGGGTTTGCTGACACTACAACCGGCCAGCATAAAAAGCGCTAACGCGCTAATAAGCATTTTATTCATTAGGGTGTCCTCATCAGACGTTGCAGTGTAAAAGGCAACGCCACACGCCTCTATAGGAAAAAGACGCGAAATGTCCGATTAATGCAAAGCTTTCGCCAATCAAATCAATAAAACCAAACGGTTTTCCTTATCACATCAGCAGTGAGAAGATGACTTCAGACAAAACGAAGTCTGCACCACACCAGGTGATATCCACAAAAAGACATACTGAAAGTGACCTTTATGCCCGTGCTGAGCGGGCTTTTTTTCGCCCGTTATCCGGTAAGGCTGACCATCTTACGCAAAAGATTGGCCGCTTGTTTGTCCGGCAATGCGAGAATTCCGCTGTAAAGATCAATCGACATCGCGCACATCGTGCCGCGATCCACCGCCGTATCCGCCGGCATATTCAGCTGCTGCAGCTTATCGCCCCACTTGCCATACAGTTTTTCCACCACGCGCTGCAGATCGCGCTGCGCCTGAGGCTGATCCACCGCCAGCTCGTCGCCGGTACTGTTTTGCAGCAGTGCCTCGAGCGCTTCACCATCACGCTGATTAAGCTCCGGCGACAGCACCTGTTGCAGATTGACGCCACCGCTGACCTGCGGATAGAGGAAACGGAAGCAGCGCTGCGTATCCTGCTGCTGCAGCGCCTGCATCTCCTGCACCGAAACGCGGATATAGTTGATGATCGCCGCATCGCTGGCGCGCGCCATGCGCTGATTCACCAAATCCATCAGCCAGCCGCGCATATCGCCCAGCGCCTGCTCCGCAGGTACGCCCTCTGCCAGCTTGTGCTGCAACTCACGATTCAGCAGTTGCCACAGCGCCGGCTCCTGCACTTTCAGCACGCGATAACCCGGCGCGTCGCTCAGTTGGGTAGCCACCTGCACCGCCAGCGCCTCGCGCTCCTGACGCGGATGCAGCCAGCTAAACCACAGCAGATTAGCCAGCAGCACAGGCAGCAAAAACAGCAGGACACCCTGCCAGACGCGCAGCGCGGTGGTGCGCAGCAGTACCACGATGATGATCGCCAGCAGCACAAAAGCGGCCAGCGTGAGCGGGAAAAGCGAGAACATGGAGCGATATTAATCCTTGCGAACGTCAATTAAAACCGGACAGCTGGCGCGTTCAATCACTGCTGCGCTTACCGAGCCTTTCAGCAGGCGGTTGAGCGGCGACAGGTGACGACGGCCCATTATAATCATACTGGCGTGCAACGCCTCAGACTGCGCCACAATGGTTTCCGCCGCTTCACCGGCCAGAATCAGCCCGCGTGCGTCAATGCCAGCGCGCAGCAGCGGTGCCAGCGCATGGCGTACCACCATTTCAGCTGTATTTTGTTCATCCTGCGCCACGACAAAATCGTCCGGGTCTTCCCCGGCGTCGATCTCAATCGGCTGATTGCACGACGAATATGCCGGATCGACACAGCACAGCACGGTGACCTGCGCCTGTTGCGCCAGCGCCTGTTCAATGGTCAGGGCGATCACTTTTTCCGCCACCGGTGAGTTATCGATGGCCATCAGCAAGGTTTTCATCAGTCGGTTATCCTTCCGCAGCAGTTATTTTGCCAATTTCGCGAATCAGCGCCTCTTTACACTTTATCAGCGCTGTCCGGTAATGCGCTTCCTGGCGGTGAAAACGTGCCGTCGGCACCAGCAGTGAGATCGAGAAGCGCCCGAACAGCGTATCAATCGCGACCGCCATGGTGGAAATGCCCTCCAGCGTTTCGCCGCGATCGATAGCCAGTCCGCTGACGCGCACCTCCGCAATCAGCGTCAGCAACTGCGGCAGCGTTTTTACCGTCATTTCCGTCAGTTCCGCATAGGCTTCACCGACCATCACCCGCACATCTTCGTCGCTCTCCAGCGCCAGCAGCGCCCGGCCACCGGACGTACTGTAGAGCGGCAGATTCAGGCCGATGTGGGGCACCACGCGCAGCTCACGCGTGGCCACCACGTAATGGACAATCGCCAGCTGCGTTCCGCTGGCCCGCGCCAGCGATACCGTTTCATTGATTTCCGCCGAGAGTTGTTCGAGGAACGGCCGGACAATTTCCACCACGTCACTGTGCACGCTGGAGATCAGCTTCAGCAACGCCGGACCGAGGCGCAGCCCGCCTGCCCCGCCGCTGCGCACCAGCTGCGCGCTATCCAGCGCCGCCACGATGCGCTGCACCGTCGAGCGCGGCAGATCGACCACCTGCGCAATTTCACCCAGACTCATGCCGCCCGGATGCTCACCGAGCGCATTTAAAATTTTTGCCGCACGCGCAATGACCTGAATGCCACCCGCTTTTTCATCCTCACGGCTTGAGGGAAGTTCTACCATGATACGTTCCTTTTTGGCCTGCCCTACTTTAGCGCGAACGATCGCACTTTTACACCCTGTATCACATTGCAATACACCATATCGAAATGTAAGATGCGAGCTGTATCACATCGCAATACACTGCATCAACCAATAACGAGACACCTGTTATGAATGCCCAGCCCGTGGCGGCACCGGCACCGCATCCTTTTACCCTGCGCCTCGCGCTGGGGCTGGTGGGGGTGCTGATCGCCGCGCTGACCTCCGGATTAAACGATCGCGTTACCGACATCGCGCTGGCCGATATCCGTGCCGCAGTCGGCATTAGCTACGATGACGGCAGCTGGATTATTTCGGCCTATCAGGCAGCGGAAGTCGCCGCGATGATGATTGCGCCGTGGTTCGCCGTCACCTTTTCGCTGCGCCGCTTCGCGCTGGCGGTGTCGGCCGGTTTCATGGTGTGCGGTGTCCTGCTGCCCTTTATGCCCACGGCTCCGCTGTTTATTGCGCTGCGCGTGGTGCAGGGACTGTTTGGCGGCGCCCTGCCGCCGCTGCTGATGACGGTGGCGCTGCGCTTTCTGCCACCGCCGATCAAACTTTATGGGCTGAGTGCTTACGCCCTCACCGCCACGTTTGGCCCGAATCTGGCGGCGTCGCTGGCGGCGTTCTGGACCGATGACGTCAGCTGGATGTTTGTGTTCTGGCAGGTGGTGCCGGCCATGCTGATCGCCATGCTGCTGATCGGCTGGGGCCTGCCGCAGGATCCGCTGCGCACTGAGCGATTTAAACAGATTGACCTGTTCGGCATGCTGAGCGGCTGCTCGGGCATGGCGCTGCTGATTCTGGCGCTGACGCAGGGTGAGCGTCTCGACTGGCTCAGCTCGCCGCTGTTTGTCGCCCTATTATTCAGCGCGCTGGCGTTGCTGATTGTGTTCTTTATTAATGAATGGTTTCACCCGCTGCCGCTGTTTAAGTTGCAGATGCTGCGCCGCCGTAATTTGTCGCACGGTTTGCTGGCGCTGGCGGGTGTACTGATTCTGGCGCTGTCCGGTTCGGCGCTGCCGTCGGCCTATTTTGGTCAGGTGGAGGGGTTTCGCACGCTGCAGTTCGCGCCGCTGGCGTTGACCATCGGCCTGCCACAGCTGCTGATTGCACCGCTGGTCGCCAGCCTGCTGAATATCCGCTGGATTGACTGCCGCTGGGTGCTGAGCGTCGGTGTGCTGCTGCTGGCAACCGCCTGCCTGCTCGGCATGCAGATCACTACCGACTGGGCGCGGCAAAACTTCTGGCTGATGCAGATCTTGCAGGCGTTTGGTCAGCCGATGGTGATTCTGCCGGTGCTGATGAGCGCCACCAGCGTGGTCGCGCCGCCGGAAGGGCCGTTCGCCTCCGCCATGTTCAATACCGTACGCGGCTTTGCCAGCATTGCCGCCAGCACGCTGGTGGAGTGGTTTATCAGCCATCGTGAGCAGTTTCACTCCAGCGTGCTGGTCGATCAGGCTGCCAGTCGCAGCTGGCTGATGACCGCAGCGGATAGCCAGCAGGCCAGCAGCAGCCTGCCGCTGTTGGCCGACGGCAGCGCCAGCAGCGCGGCCAATCTCAGCGGCTTCGCCACCCTGCTGAAGCATCAGGCCATGGTGCTGAGCCTGAGCGATGCGTATCTGATGCTGATCGCCTTCGCTGCCGGGCTGTTAGTGCTGACGCTGTGCCTGGCGAAACGCGTCTGGCCACCGCAAACCCTGATTCAACCTGTTACCAAAACTCCGGAATAACTGTTATGCACGCTTTTGCTATGAAACGAACAATCCTGCTGAGCGCCCTGCTGCTGGTTTTGCTGGCGATGGCGTTCTGGCTGTGGTCAGCCATGACCGGCAACGACCATCGCACTGATGATGCCTGGGTGAATGCCGATTACACGCTGGTGGCCCCGAAGGTGTCCGGCTACATTGCCCACGTCAACGTGCAGGATAACCAGCGCGTGCGGGCTGGCGACGTGCTGGCGACGCTCGACGACCGCGACTATCGCGTGGCGCTGGAGACCGCGCGGGCTAATCTGCAGGTCAGCGACGCCAAACGGCTGAGCGCGCAGGCGCAGCTCGACCAGCAGCAGTCCACCATTGCCGAGGCCCGCGCCACGCTGGCCGCCAGTCAGGCATCGGCACAGTATGCCGGACAGAGCGCGGCGCGCTACAACCAGCTGTACAAGAGCGGCACCATAGCCGCTGACGATCAGCAGAAAGCCAGCTCAACCCAGCGTTCTGCGGCCGCTACGGTGCGCCAGAGCGCAGCGGCGCTGGCGGCGGCCGAACAGCAGGTGAAGGTACTTGAGGCCGCGCTGCGTCAGGCGGAGGCTGATGTCGCGGCGGCGCAGGCCAGCGTCGACCAGGCCGGGCTGAATCTCTCTTATACGCGTATTGTTGCGCCGGTGGATGGCATGGTGGGTCAGCGTTCGGTGCGCGTGGGAGCCTGGGTCAGCGCGGGTACGCGTCTGCTGGCCGTGGTGCCGCTGCAGCAGACTTACATCACCGCCAACTATCTGGAGACGCAGCTGGCGGATGTGCGCCCGGGCCAGAGAGTGGTGGTGAAGATTGATGCATTGCCCGGCAAGACCTTCACCGGTCACGTCGACAGTATCGCGCCCGCTACCGGCGCCACGTTTTCCGCGATTGCCCCCGATAACGCCACCGGCAACTACACTAAAGTGGTTCAGCGTTTGCCGGTGAAAATTGTGCTGGATCCGCATCAAAGCGATCTGGCGCAATTACGTGTCGGCATGTCGGCGATTCCGCAGATTGAGACCCGATGAAAATGTGAGCAACTTCTCAGAAGTGACCTATTTATTTTCGGATCGAATCCGCGTAAATTAGCGCTCGATCCTGTTTCGGGGCAGCCCGAAGCGACCTGAGTAGAAAGCGTGTAGCGATGATGAACTCCACCTTTCTCTTATTCTGTTCGGGTTACGCTGGTTTGGGATCGCCATCATTGTAACCGCTCAGAGGAGTTGTTTTGTGAAATACGCCTTGATGGGAATCTCTTTCTTCGTCTTACTTTGGGTCGGCACCTTCGTGCTGATGCTGTAAAGACGCCAGCCGGGGCGACCGCTCAGTCGCCCCGATTTGTAGTTACTCTGCTTCTTCCACCGCTTTTACCGTTCCCGGCAAAATACCGTCGGCGCGGAACATCGCTTTAATGCCACGCACCGCCTGACGAATACGATCGCTGTTTTCAATCAGGGCAAAACGCACGTGGGTATCGCCGTAATCACCAAAGCCAATGCCCGGCGAGACGCACACTTTCGCCTCCTGCAGCAGCAGCTTGGCGAATTCGAGCGAGCCTAAATGCGCGTAATGGTCGGGGATTTTCGCCCAGACGTACATGGACGCTTTCGGCAGATCGACCATCCAGCCTGCCTCATGCAGCCCCTTCACCAGTACATCGCGCCGGCGTTTATACTGCTCGGCGATATCACGCACGCACTGCTGATCGCCCTCCAGTGCCGCAATCGCCGCCACCTGCAGCGGTGTGAAGGTGCCGTAGTCGTGATAGCTTTTGATGCGTGCCAGTGCCGCCACCAGCTCTTTGTTGCCGACCATAAAGCCGATGCGCCAGCCCGCCATGTTGTAGCTTTTTGACAGGGTAAAGAATTCCACCGCCACATCGCGCGCGCCCGGCACCTGCATAATCGACGGCGCTTTCCAGCCATCATAGGTGATGTCGGCGTAGGCCAGATCGTGGATGACCAGCACGTTGTACTGCTTCGCCAGCGCGATGACGCGCTCGAAGAAGTCCAGCTCCACGCACTGCGATGTCGGGTTGGACGGGAAGCCGAGGATCATCATCTTCGGTTTCGGGTAACTTTCGCGGATGGCGCGTTCCAGTTCATTGAAGAAATCGACGCCCGCGACCAGCGGCACCGAGCGCACCTGCGCGCCGGCGATCACCGCACCGTAGATGTGAATCGGGTAGCTGGGATTGGGCACCAGCACGGTGTCACCGTGATCGAGCGTCGCCAGCATCAGGTGCGCCAGGCCCTCTTTCGAGCCGATGGTAACGATAGCTTCGGATTCCGGATCGATATCCACCTGGTAACGCTCGGCGTACCAGCGCGAAATGGCGCGACGCAGGCGCGGAATCCCTTTGGAGGTAGAGTAGCCGTGCGTGTCTTCACGCTGTGCCACCTGACAGAGCTTTTCCACGATGTGCGGCGGTGTCGCGCCATCCGGGTTGCCCATGGAGAAATCGATGATGTCTTCGCCGCGCCGGCGCGCAGCCATCTTCAATTCAGCCGTGATGTTAAATACATAGGGGGGGAGACGTTCAATACGCGAGAAACGACGGGGTGTGCTGTTATCAGCCATGATGTCCTCTGGATTACGTTAGCGCCCGGACCGTCCGAGCGACGCTGGTCACTGCCGTGACCGAAACAAGAACATAACGCGCTGATAACAATATTGTCGAGGGGGGACGGCAAATTTTCTTAGCCTGCTTCGTTTAAGCGCCCAAACACCCAATCGTTTACCCACTGGCCGTTGAGCCGGTAGTTATCGCGTAGCGTGCCTTCCAGCGCGAAACCGTTCTTTTCCAGAATGCGCCGCGACGGCCAGTTGCCCTCAATCACCAGCGCTTTGAGTTTGTGGAAGTCGGCCTGCAGCAGGAACGTGCACAATGCCTGCAACGCTTCGCTGCCGTAGCCCTGACCGGTACAGGCGTGGCGCAGCATGTAACCCACTTCGGCCTGACGATACGGATGCCATTCGGCGCTGCAGCCAAACAGGCCAATCGCTTCACCGCTGTCGCGCAGGCGCGCCACCAGGCACAGCATGTGAAAACTGCTGGGTTGCCACGGTGCCAGCCGCTCGTTAAAGCGCTGGCGGATGTCGTTTTCATCGGGGATCTCGCTCACCCAGGTCATGGTCGCGGCATCTTCATGTACCGCTTTGAAAATCTGCCAGTCTTCCGGCTGTAACCGGCTGAGGGACAAACGAGGGGTGAGTAATTGCATGGCCACGCTCCGCTGTTGTGCTTACGGCAAAATAGCAAACCGCATCCGTGACAACCAGTGAACGCTGCACGCTTTCAGCAATCCTCTTTTTGGCACTCAGGATTTCCTCTTTTCAGGTTTCGAACCGGATAATCAGCCTTGCTTCCTTTCAGGGTCGGATGTTACGGGCGGATCTGGTCGCCATAAATGGCGCCCCTACGGTGCATCCGCAGTCTTGTAGGGTGCGCATTCATGCGCACCGGCAGCGCGCATCTTCGTATCTGGTCGCCATAAATGGCGCCCCTGGAGTGCATCCGCGGTCTTGCAGGTTGCGCATTCATGCGCACCGGCAGCGCGCACCTTAAAAATTGATCCAGGCTATGAGAAACGTCTGCAGCTTGCCGGGACGCTGGCGGATCGCGATCACATTTTTTATCATGTCCGCAACCTTGCCTGCTCCGGAGAACACCGTGCCTTCCCATTTCGACATGCTGCTGGCGGTGTTTGACCGCGCCGCGCTGATGCTGATCTGCCTGTTCTTCCTGACCCGCACCCGCGTATTTCGTCAGCTACTGCAAAAAGATGAACACTCAATCGGCGAAAAAGCCGTGGTGACCGCCATCTTCTCGCTGTTTGCGCTGTTCAGCACCTGGTCCGGCATCAATGTTGACGGCTCACTGCTCAACGTCCGGGTGATTGCGGTCATGGCGGGCGGCATTCTGTTCGGGCCGTGGGTCGGCATTGCAACCGGCGTGATTGCCGGCGTGCACCGCTTCCTGATTGATATCGACGGCATCACCTCGGTGCCCTGTCTGATTACCAGCATCATCGCCGGTATCGCCGCCGGCGCCATCAACCGCTTCGTCAGCAAAGAGCAGCGCTGGCGCGCCGGCATCCTCGGCGGCATGCTGTGTGAAAGCCTGACCATGCTGCTGATCGTGCTGTGGGCGAAACCGATGTCACTCGGTTTAACCATCGTGTCGGAAATTGCGCTGCCGATGATTCTCGGCGCGTCGAGCATTGGTTTGATTGTGCTGCTGGTGCAGAGCGTCGAAGGGGAAAAAGAGGCGATTGCCGCGCGTCAGGCCAAGCTGGCGCTGGAGATTGCCAACAAAACCCTGCCGCTGTTTCGTCAGGTTAACAGCGACTCGCTGCGCAAAGTGTGCGCCATCATTCGCAGCGACATCCATGCCGATGCGGTGGCGATCACTAACACCAAACAGATTCTGGCTTACGTCGGCTACGGCGAGCAGAACTACCACAACGGCGACGACGGCATCAGTCCGACCACCGCGCAGGCGATCGCCAGCGGAAAAATTATCATTAAGAATAACGATGAGGCACACCGCACCAAAGACATTCACTCAATGCTGGTGATTCCCCTTTGGGAAAAAGGGGAAGTGACCGGCACGCTGAAAATCTACTATCGCCGCGCCCATCGCATTACCGGTTCGCTGAAAGAGATGGCGGTCGGCCTGTCGCAAATCATCTCGACGCAGCTGGAAGTCTCGCGTGCCGAGCAGCTGCGCGAGATGGCCAATAAAGCGGAACTGCGCGCGCTGCAAAGCAAAATCAACCCGCACTTCCTGTTTAACGCGCTAAATGCTATCTCCTCATCGATTCGCCTGAACCCGGACACGGCGCGCCAGCTGGTGATTAATCTGTCGCGCTACCTGCGTTACAACCTGGAACTCAACGACGATGAACCCATCGACATCAAAAAAGAGCTGTGGCAGGTGAAAGATTACATCGCCATTGAGCAGGCACGGTTTGGCGACAAGCTGTCGATGATTTACGACATCGATGAAGATCTGCACTTTTCGCTGCCCAGCCTGCTGATCCAGCCGCTGGTGGAGAATGCCATCGTGCACGGTATTCAGCCCTGCCGTGGCAAAGGCGTGGTCACGCTGAGCGTGAAAGATCTGGGCGATCGCGTGCGCGTGGCGGTGCGCGATACCGGTGCCGGCATCAGCGAAGAGGTGGTCAGCCGGGTGGCGCGCAACGAAATGCCGGGAAACAAAATTGGCCTGCTGAATGTGCATCACCGGGTGAAACTGCTGTCCGGCCACGGCTTAACCATCACCCGTCATCAGCCCGGTACGGAAATCGCCTTTACCCTCAGCAAAAGTGGTCAGCGGCTGTCCGGCCCGCTCACCCCGTTAGCGGAAACCTCAGCGTGAAAGCCATTATTGTCGAAGACGAATTCCTGGCGCAGCAGGAGCTAAGCTGGATGATCCAGCAGCATAGCCAGATCAGCATCGAAGCCTGTTTTGATGATGGGCTGGAAGTGCTGAAGTATCTGCAGACTCATCGGGTGGACGTGATTTTTCTCGATATCAACATCCCGTCGCTGGACGGCATGTTGCTGGCGCAGAACATCAACCAGTTTATCCATAAGCCGCTGATTGTGTTTATCACCGCGTGGAAAGAGCACGCGGTCGAGGCCTTCGAACTGCAGGCGTTTGACTACATCCTCAAGCCGTATCACGAGTCGCGCATCATCACCATGCTGAACAAGCTGGAGGCCAGCGCACAACAGCAGCAGGCGCAGCAGCACAATCCAGCAGCCAGCGCACCGCAAACGGTGAATTTAGTCAAAGATGAGCGCATTATCGTGACCGATATCAACGATATCTATTACGTTGAAGCACATGAGAAGCTGACGTTTGTCTACACGCGGCGCGAAGCCTATGTGATGTCGATGGCGATCAGCGAGTTTTGCAGCCGTTTGCCTGAGTCGATGTTCTTTCGCTGCCACCGTTCCTACTGCGTTAATCTGAGCAAGATTGGCGAGATCGAACCGTGGTTTAACAACACCTATCTGGTGAAGCTGCGCGATATGGATGCGCAGGTGCCGGTGAGCCGCAGCAAGGTGAAGGCGTTTCGCCAGCTGATGCATCTTTGAAGGCGAACGGCACGGGAAGCCGTTCGCCCGTCAGATTACAGCACGCGCCCCAGCGCCTGACGCAGATGGGCACCGGCGCCAAGCAGGCCCGGCTGGTCGTGAGTAATCATGTAAACAGGAATATCGACGAGATAATCGCGGAAGCGGCCTTTGTCTTCAAACGCCGCGCGGAAGCCGGACGCTTTAAAGAAATCGAGGAAGCGCGGCACGATGCCACCGGCAATGTACACGCCGCCAAAGGTGCCGAGGTTCAGCGCCAGGTTGCCGCCAAACCGTCCCATGATGACGCAGAACAGCGTCAGCGCGCGGCGGCAGTCAATACAGCTATCCTGCAGTGCCCGCTCGGTGACATCTTTTGGCTTGAGGTTTTCCGGCTCGCGCTGATCGGATTTCACAATCGCCCGATACAGGTTAACCAGTCCGGAACCCGACAGCACGCGCTCGGCAGAAACGTGACCCAGTTCGGCGCGCAGCACTTCAAGAATCGCATCCTCTTCTTCACTGTTTGGCGCAAAGTCAACGTGACCGCCCTCACCCGGCAGGCTGACCCAGCGCTTATCAACGTGCACCAGATGGCTGACGCCGAGCCCGGTGCCAGCACCGTAAATGGCAATCGGCTTATCCTGCACCGGCGATTTGCCGCCGAACTGCAGTACGTCCTGCGCCGTCAGCATTGGAATCGCCATGGAAACCGCGGTGAAATCGTTGATGATTTCCAGCGTAGTAAAGCCCAGACTTTCCTTCATCTGACGCGTTGAGAAGGCCCAGTCATGGTTGGTCATCTCCACCCAGTCGCCGGTGATCGGACAGGCGATGGCGATGCAGCCGTCGGTAATGTCCTGTTTTTGCTCATCCAGATAGTGACGGATAACTGCTTCAAGGTTGTCGTAGTCTGATGTTGAGAATGTTTTGGCCTGGGAGATGGCGCCGGTCTCCACCTCACACAAGGCGAGACGAGCGTTAGTGCCGCCCACATCGCCGACCAGGGCGTATTTTGTCATTCTTCTGCTGCTCCGCTTGGGTCATAAACAAGTGCAGGACACTATAAAAGCCTGCCAATAAAACAACAACGCTCACCTTGCACGATGAGCGTTGGTCATTCAGTGCGACGCACAGCCTGACTGTCGCCAGCCCAACTGTACAGAGGCAACTGTCCTAAACTTTGTGGCTATTACGCTGGTGCAGCGCCGCCGTCACGGTACGCAGCAGCGGCGGCAGATCCTGTTTCTCCATCACCACTTCAATCAGTGACAGGCAACGCGCCTGGCTGAGCAGTGCCATCACGGCATCAAGCTGCGCCGTTTCACTGATGCGCCAGCTCTGAGCCGCACAATTCAGGCTCATCGCCTGCGGCAGCGCGGTCCAGTTCCACTGCGCGATGTCGTTGTAGCGCTGTTCCGCTCCATGGATCGCGCGTTCGACAGTGTATCCCTCATTATTCAGCAGAAAAATGATCGGGCTTAAGCCGTCGCGCTGGATCGATCCCAGTTCCTGAATGGTCAGCTGCGCCGATCCATCGCCGATGATCAGAATGACGCGGCGGTCAGGCTGCGCCGTCTGGGCACCAAAGGTGGCGGGTAAAGTATAGCCAATGGAACCCCATAAAGGTTGTACCAGCAGCTGCGCATCATGCGGTAAACGTAGCGCGGCAGCGCCAAACGCCGCCGTGCCCTGATCGGCAAGGATAATATCACCGGGCTGCAGGAAACGCTGCATCGCCTGCCAGAAAGCCTGCTGACTGATTACGGCGGCAGCAGCGGGCGGTGCATCGTCCGGCATGTCGGCCACGCCCGTGGCCCAGTGCGCGCAGTGGCGCTGATAAACCGGCAGCAGCGCGGCCAGCGCCTGCGCCATGCTCAGCGGTGCGAAGGTTTCTCCGGCGACGCTGGCATGAAACGGCTGCAGATCAATCACCCGCTGCGCCGACAGCTGCTGGGTAAACCCGGCGGTCAGGGTGTCGGTAAAACGCACGCCGACGCACAGGGTGACATCGGTGTCTTCAATTGCCGCGCGCACGGTTTCGCGGCTGCCGCTGGCGGCGTAGGTGCCGACGAAGCCCGGTTGCTGCTCATCCAGCACGCCCTTGCCCATCAGTAGCGTGGCTGCCGGAATGGCACGCAGCGCACGCAGCTCAGCCAGCGGCGCCTGCAGCTGCCAGCGGGCAGCGAGAAAATCGGCCAGCAGCGCCACGCGCTGCGCCGGTGCCAGCAGGCGTTCCGCCGCTGCGGCAAACGCCTGCGCCACGTCGCGGTTTTCAGCCGGTACCGGGCTGGCGCTGGCTGACGGCAGCGTTACCGTGGCGGCGGCGACATCCACCGCCAGCAGCAAATAGCCCGGACGGTGCTGCTGTAGCGCGCCAGCGATGACCCGATCAATTTCAGCCACGGCGTTGTCGGCGCTCAGCACCGCGCTGGCGGCACTGACTTCCTGGGCCATGCGCAGAAAATGGCCAAAATCGCCGTCGCCGAGCGAATGATGCACGCAGTCGCCCTGCTGCTGGGCGTGGCTGGCGGGAGCGCCGACGATGTGAATCACCGGCACATATTCGGCGTAGCTGCCGGCGATGCCGTTAATCGCACTAAGTTCACCGACGCCAAAGGTGGTCAGCAGCGCGGCCGCGCCGTTGCAGCGACCGTAACCATCGGCCGCATAGGCGGCATTGAGTTCATTAGCGCAGCCGACCCAGGTAATACCGGGATGGTCAATGACGCTGTCGAGAAATTGCAGGTTGTAGTCGCCGGGTACGCCGAACAGATGGCGGATACCCGCCTGGTGCAAACGATGCAGTAAATAGTCGCCAACGTTAAGAGTGTTCATCGACCGCTCCTGTGAGGGGGAATGATCAGGAGTATTAGCGATGTGGCTGAACTGGCGAGATTTTCGCCATCATCGCGCTGTCATGCATGGCAAGCATTCGTTACGACGACAGAAAATTCTGTAAGTTGCGATCTTTGCCGCGTTACGGCGCAGTGTAAACGCATACACTGCTATGCTGATGCCACTTTCTCCCATCTGAGACAGGAACGCTGCATGAGTACTTTTCCCCACGCCGAACGTTATCACCAGATGCAGTATCGCCGCAGCGGCCGCAGCGGCCTGAAGCTGCCGGCAATTTCGCTGGGTCTATGGCACAACTTTGGCGACAGCACGCGCGTCGACAACAGCCGCGCGCTGCTGCGTCACGCGTTCGATCGCGGTATTACCCATTTTGATCTGGCCAATAACTACGGGCCGCCGCCCGGTTCTGCGGAGAGCAACTTTGGCCGCATTCTGCGCGAAGATTTTCACGGCCTGCGCGACGAGCTGGTGATCTCCACCAAAGCGGGTTACACCATGTGGGACGGTCCGTACGGCGACTGGGGCTCACGCAAGTACCTGATTTCCAGCCTCGATCAAAGCCTGAAGCGCATGGGGCTGGAGTACGTGGATATCTTTTATCACCATCGCCCGGATCCGGAAACGCCGCTGGAAGAGACGATGCGCGCGCTCGATCAGGTGGTGCGTCAGGGTAAAGCGCTGTACGCGGCGATTTCGAACTACCCGGCGGATAAAGCCGCCGCCGCTATCGCCATGCTGCGCGATCTCGGCACCCCCTGCCTGATCCACCAGCCGCGCTATTCGATGTTCGAACGCACGCCGGAACAGGGTCTGCTCGACGTGCTGGGTGACAATGGCGTCGGCTGTATTGCTTTCTCGCCGCTGGCCGGTGGCGTGCTGACCGACCGCTATCTGCAGGGCATTCCGCAGGATTCGCGCATCGCCAGCGGCAGCAAATTCCTCAACGAAAACCAGCTAACGCCAGAGAAGATGGCAAAGGTGCAGCAACTGCAGGCGCTGGCACAGCAGCGCGGTCAAAAGCTGGCGCAAATGGCGCTGCGCTGGGTGCTGCGCGACACGCGCGTCACGTCAGTGCTGATCGGCGCCAGTAAAACCGCGCAGATCGATGATGCCGTCGACATGCTGAGCCAGCCTGAATTAACGGCGGACGAGATCACTGCCATTGAGCAAATTCTGGTGTAACCGTTTACCCGCCCGGACTTTTCCGGGCGCTGTCCTTAGCAGAAAACGCTGCGCAACCTTTCGCTGGCACTTTTTCAGACTAAATCTCAAGGCGTGTCTGGTCCGATATGGCACACTAGCGCCACGGTAGCCTCGATGCTATCGATGAGGAGAAAGTATGAAACGTGCAATTTTGTTTGCCGCTTTGCTGGCAACGTTATCCCCTCTGGCGCTGCACACAGCTGAAGCCAGTAGCGCTACCATCAATCTGGCCCCTGGCGTCACGCTGCATCTCGGCGATCGCGATCGTCGCGGCTACTACTGGGACGGCGGTCGCTGGCGTGAACCGCGCTGGTGGCACGATCGCTATCAGTACAACGATCATCGCTGGTGGCGTCACGAAGAGTGGAAACGCCACCGTGCCTGGGAACGTGAACGTGAGCACCGCTGGCACGAGCGCGAACGTCGCGAACACTGGCGTCACGATCACCGACACGATCGGCATGACCGCCACGACCATCATCACCATTAAAAAAAATCCCGGCGCAGACGCAGCCGGGATTTTTCTATTCAGTCATTTGCTTACCAGCCGAGCGCTTCGCCCACCAGCAGATAGATATTCAGCGCCACCACCAGCACCACAATCAGACGCCCGGCATTTTGCATCAGGCGTGAGTTCACCAGTTCATCGCCCATGATGTCACGGTTCCCGGTGAACGACAGCAGCGGAATCAGCGCCAGCGCAATACCGAAGCTCAGCAGCACCTGGCTCATCACCAGAATACGCGTCGGATCCCAGCCCGCCCAGATAACAATAAAGGACGGCAGCATGGTAATGGTACGACGGAACCACAGCGGAATGTGGAAGCGGATAAAGCCCTGCATCACCACCTGGCCGGCCAGCGTGCCCACCACAGTAGAAGAGAGGCCGGCCGCTACCAGACTCAGCCCGAACACAATCGCCGCCGCGTGACCCAGCAGTGGTTGCAGCGTCAGATAAGCCTGGTCGAGATCAACAATGCTCGTGTGACCGCTAAAGTGAAACGCGGCCGCTGCGGTGGCCATCATCGCCAGGTTAACGAAACCGGCAATGGTCATGGCGATCGCCACGTCGAGCTTGGTGGAGGAGTAGCGCTCCGCCTTGCTGCCTTTATTACCGTACTGCGTCAGCGCCGAGTGCAGATAAATGACGTGCGGCATAATGGTCGCGCCCAGCACGCCAGCCGCGAGGAATACCGCGTCCGAAGTGGGCAGGCTCGGCAGCGCCATGCCTACCACCAGATTGCTGACGCGCGGCTGCGAGAAGAACAGCTCAACGATATAAGCGGCGGCGACAAACAGCAGCAGCCCGCCAATCACCAGCTCCAGCGGCTTCTGTCCACGGTTTTGCAGCATCAGGATCAGGAACGTGGCGATACCGGTTAACACCGCGCCCTGCAGTAGCGAGATGCCGAGCAGCAGCTTAAAGCCGAGCGCAGCCCCGATGAATTCCGCCAGATCGGTGGCCATGGCGATAATCTCCGCCTGTACCCAGTAGAACCACACCGCCGGGCGCGGGAAGCGATCGCGAATATGCTCGGCGAGGTTTTTACCGGTGGCAATACCCAGCTTGGCAGACATCAGCTGGATCAACATCGCCATAATGTTGGCCCATACCACCACCCACAGCAGTTTGTAGCCGTACGCGGCCCCCGCCTGGATGTTGGTGGCAAAGTTGCCGGGATCGATATAACCAATGGCCGCGATGAAGGCCGGTCCCAGCAGCGCGAGCTTGATCTTTCTGGCTCCGCGAGCGGCGCGCTCGGCGGTGCGACTTTCTGACATAGTTTTGACCCTGTCCTAACGCTTGTCTGACCCATCCAGCTTACGGGGCATTCAAGGCAAGTGAAATTTGGTTATAGTTATCGCATTGATAGATGGTGCTATAAAGTATAGCCATTGCTATACCACAAGGTAAAGTTAGCGCTTGCTAAAAATTATGCAACAGGTTTCACTCTACTCCCGGGTCAAATTATAGACAATCTCTTTGTGGATATTTCTTGTGATCCATTTGTAAACAGGTTGTGGGCGGTGAGACTAATCTGAGAAATAAAGCGATACCGAATACTTATATTGTGGTTTTGATCTCGTTTTTAAGTAACGCGTTACATAGAATACGCAGCAAAATACAACCCTCCTCAAATTTGGAGCCGATATGTCCCATATTTTGCACTTCCTTTTAGCATTGGTGGTGGTAGCCGTGCTGGCGTTACTCGTCAGTCACGATCGTAAGAGTATCCGGATTCGCTATATCGTTCAGCTGCTGGTGATTGAAGTGCTGCTGGCGTGGTTCTTCCTTAACTCCGAAGCAGGCCTTGGTTTTGTTAAAGGTTTCGCCGGGCTGTTTGATCATCTGCTCAAATATGCAGCAGAAGGCACCAATTTCGTGTTCGGTAACATGAACGAGAAAGGCCTGGCCTTCTTCTTCCTCAATGTTTTGTGCCCTATCGTCTTCATCTCAGCCCTGATCGGGATTTTGCAGCATTTCCGCATCCTGCCTTGGGTGATTCGCGCTATCGGTACCGTGCTGTCGAAGATCAACGGCATGGGCAAACTGGAATCCTTTAACGCCGTCAGCTCTCTGATTCTGGGACAGTCAGAAAACTTTATCGCCTATAAGGATATCCTTGGCAAAATGTCACAGCGCCGCATGTACACCATGGCAGCCACCGCGATGTCGACAGTGTCGATGTCGATTGTGGGTGCCTACATGACGATGCTGCAGCCAAAATACGTAGTGGCCGCGCTGGTGCTCAACATGTTCAGTACCTTTATCGTGCTGTCGCTGATTAACCCGTACCGCGTGGACAGCGAAGAAGATCTGCAGCTGCAGGATCTGCATAAAGGTCAGAGCTTCTTTGAGATGCTGGGTGAATACATCCTGGCCGGTTTCAAAGTGGCGATTATCGTTGCGGCGATGCTGATTGGCTTTATCGCGCTGATCTCCGGCCTCAACGCGCTGTTTGATACCATCTTTGGCATCAGCTTCCAGGGTGTGCTCGGCTATGTGTTCTATCCGTTTGCCTGGGTAATGGGCGTACCATCCAGCGAAGCGCTGCAGGTGGGCAGCATCATGGCGACCAAGCTGGTTTCTAACGAATTCGTTGCAATGATGGACCTGCAGAAAATCGCCGGTCAGCTGTCGCCGCATGCGGAAGGCATTCTGTCGGTGTTCCTGGTCTCCTTCGCCAACTTCTCCTCCATCGGCATTGTCGCAGGTGCGATCAAAGGTCTGCATGAAGAGCAAGGTAACGTGGTATCACGTTTCGGCCTGAAACTGCTGTACGGTTCGACGCTGGTGAGCGTGCTTTCCGCCGCCATCGCCGGTCTGGTGCTGGGCTTCTGATCTACAGGGCGGGCTGCGGCTCGCCCTTCTCTTCTTTTATATACCTAAGCGTTATATCCCGCGCCAGTCAGCCTGCCGCCGCGTCACGCCCTGCTTCACCGTTTCCCGCAAACCCTTTGCACAATATCGAATTTCCGTTGTTGCCGTCTGCACCCGTAGCTTTTCCTTCTGACCTCACCTCAGGAGAATCGCATGAGCATTCAGTTCCTTGGCATGATTGGCCACCGGCTTGCCTCAGAAATCATTCCCGCATCCGGCACGTTGTTCGATAAAGATTACATTGCCCGCTTTGCCCGCGCCCATGAAGCGGCCGGCTTCGACCGCATCCTTGTCGGCTACTGGTCCGATCAACCCGATGGCTTTCTGGTCACCGCTCACGCAGCGGCGCATACCCAGAAGATTAAATTCCTGCTGGCGCACCGTCCGGGGTTTGTCGCGCCCACGCTGGCGGCCCGCAAGCTGGCTTCGCTCGACCATCTCACCGACGGCCGCCTGGCCGTGCACATTATCAGCGGCGGCAGCGACAGCGAACAGCGCCGCGACGGTGATTTTCTCAGCAAGGCTGAACGCTATGCGCGCACCGACGAATTTCTCAGCGTGCTGAAACAGAGCCTTGAGTCGCCGCAGCCTTACGATCATCAGGGCCGGTTTTACCAGGCTGAGCAGGCTTTCTCTGCCATTAAACCGTTGCAACATAAGCTGCCGATCTATTTCGGCGGATCGTCACCGGAGGCGATTGACGTGGCGGCGCGGCATGCTGATGTCTTCGCGCTGTGGGGCGAACCGTTAAAAGGCGCGGCCGAGACGGTACGTAACGTGCGTGCGGCGGCGGCCGCGCAGGGGCGCCAGATTGCGTTTAACATCTCCTTCCGGCCTATTCTGGGTAACACCGAAAAAGAAGCCTGGGAGCGCGCCGAACATATCCGCGCCACCGCAGAGAAGCAGCTGGCGGAGACCGGCTATACCTTTGGTTTGCCGAAGCCGCAGAGTGTCGGTGCGCAGCGTCTGCTGGCGGCGGCGCATGAGAGCGAACGCCACGACAAAGTGCTGTGGACCGGCGTGGCAAAGCTGGTGCAGGGCGGCTACAACTCCACCGCGCTGGTCGGCACGCCGGATCAGGTTTCTGAGGCGCTGCTGGATTACTATCGCCTCGGCATTCATAGCGTGCTGATCCGCGGATTTGACCCGCTGAATGACGCGGTGGAATACGGCCGTGAACTGCTGCCGCTGACGCGTGAAAAAGTGGCTGCGCTCAGCGCAATTGAAAAAAGGAGCGCCTGATGCGTCTCGCCGCTCTGTTTGCCGGTGTTGCGCTGGCCCTCGCGTCACTCCAGCCGCTACTGGCGGCCGATAAAGTCACGCTGCGCCTCGGCGATGTGAAAGGCGATCGTTTTGCCGCCCTGAAAGCCTCGGGCGAACTGAACAATCTGCCTTACGATCTTAAGCTCACCGCCTTTGACTCCGGCGCGCCGGTGCAGGAAGCGCTCAATGCCGGGGCGCTCGACGTTGGCTTTACCGGCGATTTGCCGTTTCTGTTTGTCTATGCGGCAGGCGCGCCGGTGAAAGCCGTGGGTGCCTGGCAGAATAACCCGGACAGCATCGCCCTGCTGACCCGCCCCGACGCCGGCATTCACCGGCTGCAGGATTTGAAAGGTAAGCAGATCGCGGTCAACCGCGGCGGCTGGGGACACTATCTGCTGCTGGGTCTGCTGGAGCGCGCTGGCCTGACGCCGCAGGATGTCACGCTGCGCTTCCTCGGACCGGTGGATGGCCGCGCGGCGCTGACGTCCGGTGCGGTCGCGGCCTGGGCGCCGTGGGAGCCCTATATCGCCACCTCGACCGCCATCGACGGCACGGTGCGCGTACCGGACGGCGGGGGTAAAGGCATTATGTCCGGTTACTCCTACGCGCTGGCCCGTAATGAAGCGTTGCAGGACGCCGGCAAGCGGGCAGCGATTGCTGACCTGCTGGCGCGACTGGCGAAGGCGCAAATCTGGGCGCAACACCATCCGCAGGAATTCGCCGGCGTGCTGAGCCAAACCCTGAATATGCCCACCGCCATTACCCGCAGCTGGATTGACGATGCGCGTATCCGCCCGCTGGTGTTTGACACGCACCTGATTGCCACGCTGCAGAAATCCGCCGACTTTTTCCATCGTTATCAGGTGTTGCCAAAGCAGGTCGATGTCAGTCAGGCGTTTGACTTCAGTCTGTCCGCCGCCGCTAACCGCATCGCCCAGCACGCGCCCGGAGACAAATCATGAGTGATTACCAGCACCATCGCCTGCGCACCTTCGTCGCCCGGCTGGCCACCCTGCTCGACAGCCAGCCGGACGAAGCGACCCTTTTGCGGCAGGGCAGCGGCTGGCTGGCTGAACTGATTCGCCACGATGACTGGCTGGATGAGGCGTTTACCCAGCCCCATCCACAGCACTATCAGCAATATCTGCTGTATGCCGATGCGCAGCAGCGCTTTTCCGTGGTGAGTTTTGTCTGGGGGCCGGGTCAGCAGACGCCGATTCACGATCACCGCGTCTGGGGCCTGATTGGCATGCTGCGCGGCGCCGAGATTTCACAATCGTGGCAGCCGGGCCCGCACGGTTTACAGGCAGAAGGTGCACCGTTGCGGCTTGAACCCGGCAGCGTGGAGGCGGTGTCGCCGACGGTCGGTGATATCCATCGCGTCAGCAACGCCTATGACGATCGCGTCTCTGTCAGTATCCACGTGTATGGCGCAAATATCGGCGCGGTTGAGCGCGCGGTCTACACCGCCGACGGCCACGAAAAGCGCTTCATTTCCGGCTACAGCAACCGTTATCTACCTAACATTTGGGACCTCTCACATGACTAAACCGGTTTTCCCGTTTCGCCAGGCGGCGGAACTGCTGACAGCGCTGCGTCAGCAACAGGAAGTGGCGATCATTGACGTGCGTGATGAGGCGCTGTTTGCCACCGGGCACCCGCTGTTTGCCATCAACATTCCGCTATCAAAGCTGGAGCTGGAGCTGCTGGACCGCATTCCCCAACGTCACACCGCCATTACGCTGTATGACAACGGCGAAGGCCTGGCGCAGACCGCCGCTGAACGTCTCGCCGCACTGGGTTATCAGCAGGTCACGCTACTGGCCGATGATTTAGCCGGCTGGCAGGCGGCTGGCGGCGAGCTGTTTATCGATGTTAATTCACCCAGCAAAGCGTTTGGCGAACTGGTGGAACATCATGCCCGCACGCCTTCGCTCTCCGCCGATGAGGTACAGGCGCTGATTAGCGATGATGCCGACGTGGTGGTGCTGGATGCGCGGCGCTTCGATGAATATCACACCATGAGTATTCCGGGCGCCACCAGCGTACCCGGCGGCGAACTGGTGCTGCGCGTGCGCGATATAGCCCCCTCACCGCGCACCACAGTGATTGTGAATTGCGCCGGACGCACGCGCAGCATTATTGGCACGCAGTCGCTGGTCAATGCCGGTATTCGTAATCCGGTATTCGCGCTGCGCAACGGCACCATTGGCTGGACGCTGGCCGGTCATGCGCTGGAGCATGGGCAGAGCCGCCGCTATGGCAACGCCAGCGAAACCGCGCAACGTCAGGCCGCGAGCCAGGCCCGCGCTATTGCCGATCGTGCTGGCGTGACACGCATTCCTCTGGCGACGCTGACGCGCTGGCAGCAGGAAGCACGCACCACCTACCTGTTTGACGTGCGTGATGCCGAAGAGTACGCCGCCGGTCATCTGCCGGGCAGCCGCCACGTGGCGGGCGGCCAGCTGGTACAGGAGACCGATCATTACGCCAGCGTGCGTGGTGCGCGTATCGTGCTGGTGGATGATGACGGTGTCCGCGCCAATATGACCGGCTCCTGGCTGGCGCAGCTTGGCTGGCAGGTGGCGGTGCTTGACGCATTGCAGGCCAGCGATTTCAGCGCTGTCGGTAGCTGGCAGCCGCAGGTCGCGCCGGTTGCTGCGCCGGAATCGATCTCCCCCGCGCAGCTGGCCGAGTGGCTGGCGGCTGGCGACACGCAGGTGCTGGATTTCACCACGCTCGCCAATTACCGCAACAGCCATATTCCCGGTGCGGCCTGGCTGCTGCGTTCCACCCTGCAGCAGCAGGGCAAGGCACTACTGCCCGATGCTGGCCGCTATGTGCTGACCTGCGGCAGCAGTCTGCTGGCCAGCTATGCCGTGGAGCAAATTGCCACGCTGACCGGCAAACCGGTGCGGGTGCTGGCGGGAGGCAATGCAGCCTGGCGCGCCACCGGTCTGCCCACCGAACAGGGCGAGCAGCGCCTGCTCTCGCCGCCCATCGATCGTTATCGCCGCCCGTACGAAGGCACCGATATTGAACCGGACGTGATGCAGGCCTATCTCGACTGGGAATATGGTCTGGTGGCGCAACTGGATCGCGACGGTACCCACGGTTTTCGCGTGCTGCAGCTGCAGCCACAGGCCGTGACGGTTTAACACGGAAAGGCGCTGCAGGTCAGCGCCATTGCGCGCAGCCAGTCGGCGAATGTAACGTCACACTGCGCAAACGGGCAGTATTATTATCGGGTTTTAAGTACGTTTGTTCTGAACGAACAGAGAATTGGTGGAGATAAGCGGGATCGAACCGCTGACCTCTTGCATGCCATGCAAGCGCTCTCCCAGCTGAGCTATACCCCCACATCTGGAATTCGTTTTTTCAGTGCAAACCGTTGGGAGCGGTTTGGTGGAGCTAAGCGGGATCGAACCGCTGACCTCTTGCATGCCATGCAAGCGCTCTCCCAGCTGAGCTATAGCCCCGTACCGAAAAACCGCCGAGTTACCTCGACGGACGGCATAATATGAGACCGCTGTTTGAGTGTCAACGGCAAATTCTCGTTCTGCGTGCGATCGCTGAAAAAGGCGGCAACCCTGTGTCGCCGTGGCTTTTTTTTCAGCGCAGCGTGTGCTCGTCATCCCTGCCCTCAGCCGTTATCTCAACGCCGCCTCAACGGTGCGCCACGCCGAGGTTAACTTTAGGTTAAAGATGTTAGCGTCAGGCTTGTTTTCGTTAATGGTGCGTGTAAAACTTAGCGCGCTAATTAACCGGTTAGCCGTCCAGGGTATTCACTCGCTAACCGGCCAGCACGTCCTCCTTGTTTAATAAAAGAAAAGTGAACTATGTCGCTGCATACACCTAAAGAGATCGCGCAACTGGCGATTCAGGCCGGCGTGGCTAAAAGCCGTCTGCCGGTTTCCACCTTATTAATTCTTGGCTTTATGGCTGGCGCGTTTATCGCGACCGGCTTCCTGCTCGATCTGCACGTTATTAACCAGCTGCCTGCTGAATGGGGCTCGTTTGCCGGCTTCCTCGGTGCGGCGGTATTCCCGGTCGGACTGATTCTGACCGTGCTGGCGGGTGGCGAACTGCTGACCGGCAACATGATGACGCTGCCCATTGCCTGGTTCGCGCGCCGCATTAGCGGTTTCAGCGTGCTGCGTAACTGGTTTTGGGTCACCATCGCCAATTTTATTGGCAGCGTTGCGGTAGCATGGTTCTTCGGCCATCTGCTCGGCATGACCGAAGGCGACTATCTGAAGAAAACCGTGGCGATCGCCCATGCCAAAGTGAACGCCGATTTCATGCACGCGTTCATCTCCGGCATCGGCTGCAACTGGCTGGTGTGCCTGGCGGTATGGCTGGCCTTCGCCAGTAAAGATATGGTCGGCAAAATCTTCGGCATGTGGTTCCCGGTGATGGCCTTCGTGGCAATCGGTTTCCAGCACGTGGTGGCCAACATGTTTATCGTGCCTGCCGCAATTTTTGCCGGTCAGATGAGCTGGGCAGAATTTGCACCTAACGTGGTTGCGGTATTTTTAGGTAATGGTGTGGGCGGTGCGATCTTTGTCGGCCTCACCTATTTCCTCGCCTTCCGTCCGGCACAGGCGGCGGTCAGCGAAGCGCAGTAAACCGATTTTGCCTTTTGTCGCACAGCAAAAGGCATTTTCTGCCTTGATTACTTTTCCCCGTAACGTTTTGTTGTAATATGTAGAGCTAATGTATTTAACAGGGACAGCATCGTGAAAAAGGAATGGCTCACTCCCGAAGAGCTCGCGCTGGAAACGGGCTACAGTCGGCAGACGGTGAATAAATGGATCAAGCGTGAAAACTGGACGACCACGCCCAAGCCCGGTGTACAGGGCGGTAAGGCGCGATTAATCCACATTGATGAGCGTGTCAAAAGCTTCATTCAGTCCACCCGCCATGCAAACGAACCGGCGGCGAATTACGGCGCTCAGCAAAATACGTTACCTGCGTTATTAATAAATTCTGTCCAGCAAATGACGGCCACCGAACAGGAACAACTGGCGGCGCTGTTATTGCGGGAAGGGATCAGGGGCGTATTACAGCGGTTAGGAATCCAGGAAGAATAGAAAAGCCGGAAGCAGTGAGATGCTTCCGGCTTTTTTGTTGCCTGCCTTATCACAGCAGCCTGACAGGCCGCTGTTCAGCTCAATCAGGCCTGTGCTTCACGCTCCGCGATAAACGCCAGTGCTTTTTCGATACGCGCCACGCTGCGGCTGCGGCCGATGGCTTCCACCGTCACGTCGAGCCCAGGCGACTGACCGGCACCGGTTACGGCAACGCGCAGCGGCATACCGACTTTGCCCATGCCGAGCTCAAGTTGATCCGCAGCAGCCTGAATGGCGTGATGCACGTTTTCCGCATTCCAGTCGCTGTCGCTGATGGCCGCCAGCTTGTCGCGTACCACTTCCAGCGGCTGACGCGCCACCGGACGCAGATGCTTTTTCGCTGCATCCGCATCAAACGCGTCAAACTCTTCATAGAAGTAGCGGCAGGACGCGGCGATTTCGACCAGCGTTTTGCAGCGCTCACCCAGCAGCGTCACCAGCTTCGCCAGCTCCGGTCCGGTGCGGGTATCGATATTCTGCTGCTCGATGTGCCACTGCAGCTGGGTCGCGACATATTCCGGCGGCAGCGTATTAATGTAGTGATGGTTGAGCCACTGCAGTTTCTCGGTGTTGAAGGCGCTGGCCGATTTGCTCACCGCATCGAGGGTGAACAGTTCAGTCATTTCCGCCACGCTGAAAATCTCCTGATCGCCATGTGACCAGCCGAGGCGCACCAGATAATTAAGCAACGCTTCCGGCAGGTAGCCGTCGTCGCGATACTGCATGACGCCCACCGCGCCGTGACGCTTGGACAGCTTTTTACCGTCATCGCCGAGGATCATGGATACGTGCGCATAAGTTGGCACTTCCGCACCAATCGCTTTCAGGATGTTGATCTGACGCGGCGTGTTGTTGATATGGTCTTCACCACGAATAACGTGCGTGATGCCCATATCCCAGTCGTCGACCACCACACAGAAGTTGTAGGTCGGTGAACCGTCGGTACGGCGGATGATCAGATCATCCAGTTCCTGGTTGCTGAATTCGATCGGACCACGAATCTGATCGTCAAAAATTACCGAACCGTCCTGCGGGTTGCGGAAGCGCACCACGCACGGCTCATCGGCAGCATGATGTTCATGGCTGTCGCGGCAGCGGCCGTCATAACGGGGCTTCTCGCCTTTTTCCATCTGCTCTTCACGCAGCGCGTCCAGACGCTCTTTCGAGCAATAGCATTTATAAGCAGTACCGGCTTCCAGCATTTCGTCGATAACGTCGTTATAACGGTCGAAACGTTTGGTCTGGTAGTACGGGCCCTCATCCCAGTCGAGATTCAGCCAGTTCATCCCATCCATAATGGCTTCGATCGCTTCCGGCGTGGAGCGCTCCAGGTCGGTATCTTCGATACGCAGGACGAATTCGCCCTGGTTATGGCGAGCATAAAGCCATGAGTAAAGCGCAGTACGCGCACCACCGACGTGCAGGTAGCCCGTCGGGCTGGGTGCGAAGCGAGTTTTGATTTTCATTCAGCATTGCCTTAAATGCGCAGGTTTCGTTGTCTGGATGACAAAAAAACGGGTTAACGCGGAAAAACAGTGCGCATATTCTAGCAGGTGAGGCTGATTCCTCAATCACTGTCACGCTGGCGGCGCGGGCAGAAGTGCGTTTTTCTGCTAATAAAACCAGCACATTGGCTAAAAGCGCTGCATGATGTCTAAATTTAAAGCGAACGCACATTTATGTTTTAAAAAGCGTTGACTCACTTCGAAGGATCCCTATAATGCGACTCCACACAGCGGGGGTGATTAGCTCAGTTGGTAGAGCATCTCCCTTACAAGGAGGGGGTCGGCGGTTCGAGCCCGTCATCACCCACCACTCTTAATGAGATGGCCCGCAGTGAACAAGAGATAAGATATGGGTGATTAGCTCAGTTGGTAGAGCATCTCCCTTACAAGGAGGGGGTCGGCGGTTCGAGCCCGTCATCACCCACCATATCTTAGTCAGATGACACTCTTGTTAAGCAGTACCGAAGTGGGTGATTAGCTCAGTTGGTAGAGCATCTCCCTTACAAGGAGGGGGTCGGCGGTTCGAGCCCGTCATCACCCACCACTTCGGGTCGTTAGCTCAGTTGGTAGAGCAGTTGACTTTTAATCAATTGGTCGCAGGTTCGAATCCTGCACGACCCACCAAATTCAGGAAAAAGCGCCCTCAGGGCGCTTTTTTCGTTTCTGTGCGCCGATGCTGAACGTGCAGGATGAGAACCTGCTGCAGGTTCGACTGAATCGCCGGGAGCGATTCAGGCTGATGCGCCAGCATCACCCGCAGGGCGAGGCCCCGGATGGGCCGAGGCATATCCTGCACGACCCGCCAAATTCAGGAAAAAGCGCCCTCAGGGCGCTTTTTTCGTTTCTTTACATCCCACTTCCCAGGCTACCAGTTAAGCTGCAACTGCATTCAACCACGTTTGCACATGTTGTAGCGGCGCAATTTATTGCGCGATGAATCGCGCCGCTACAAATGGTGTGCGATTTGCGGTTGCCTTACCTGGTTGCTCTTACGTCCTTAGGGCGCTTGTTTCGTTTCTTCACGTTCCCCCCAGCTGCCAGTTAAGCTGTAACTGCATTCAACTACGGTTGCGTTTGGTAGCGGCGCAATTTATTGCGCGATGAATCGCGCCGCTACGAATAGGGTGCGACTTGCGGTTGCCATATCTGACCGCTCTTACATTCTCAGGGCGCTTTTTCGCTTCAGCTGTGAAGAAAGAACCCGCTCAGCCTGAGGCCGTGCCCGCCCTATCCCCTTCCGCCCTCGTTCCTGACGAAACCTTTTCGCAAATTTAACATCTCTCACCCTCAAGCCGCAGCGGCTGCGTTCCGATAACGAAAGGGCACATTTGCAAGGAGAACGTTATGACCACCATTTCGACCAATACCAATATTGGCAGCAGCAGTACTTCGGGATCCGGAAGCGCATCCGGCAGTAGCGATAGCGCTTCGAAAATCGCCAGCCTGACCAAACAAATCGCCAGTCTGAACGATGAACTGAAAGACATCGCGAAGGACAAAAGCCTGACCGAGAAGCAAAGAAAGGATAAGCAGGAGACGATTAACGCGCAGATTCAGCTGCTGCAGGCGCAAATCCAGCAATTGCAGAAGCAGGAAAAGGAGAAAGCGGAGCAGAAGCAGGAGAAACAGGAGGTTACTGCAGTGAAAGCGGATGGCATCAACCGCCCAACCGACAGCAACCAACTTGACGTTTATGTTTAAAACGCCGGATTAAGCGCGCGATCCTGCGTCAGCAGCGCCGCCTGCTGACGCACTTCCTGCCAGATAGCCTCCGCTGCCGGGGTGAGTGACCGATTTTTGCGTTTAATCAGCATCAGGCTGCGATTGATCTCCGGATAGAGCCGGCGCACCGTCAGCTTACGACCAGACGGCAGCGGCAGCGCCAGTGCCGGTAAGATACTGATGCCAATGCCCGCTTCCACCATCGGATAAAGCGTGGCCGGATGGCCAATCTCCTGCACCACCTGCACGTTCAGCGCCAGCCGCTGCAATGCGGCATCGACCAGCAAACGGCTGCCCGACGCGTAATCCTGCAGCACCATAGCGCGACCAGCCAGCATTGACCACTGGGCCTGCGGCACCTGCGCCAGCGCATCATCCTGATGGCACAACAGTAAAAACGGCTCCTGCAGAATCTCCTCGCTATCGAAATCCGCATCCTGCAGCGGACCGATGACGATGCCAAAATCGACTTCCGCATTGCGCACGCTCTGCAATACCCACTGCTGCACGCGGTCGTGCAGAATCACCCGAATGTCGGGGTAACGCAGCTGGCTGCTGGCCAGACATTGCGGCATAAGATGCGCCGAGGGCGTCTGGCTGGCCGCCACGCGCACCGTGCCGCTGCGCTGCTCGCCATAGCTGCGCACATCGAGCAGAGTGGTATTGAGCTCCTCCAGCAGTCGTTCCAGCCGCGTTGCCAGTTGCTGTCCGGCTTCGCTCAGTAACACCTCGCGCGTGGTGCGATCCAGCAGCCGTACGCCCATCTCCGCTTCCAGCTCTTTAATGCTATGACTGACCGCCGACTGGCTCAGCCCAATCGCCTGCCCTGCCTGGCTGAAACTGCCGTGCTGCGCCACCGCCACGAAGGTGCGCAGCTGTCGTAAGGTGTAATTCATCGATTACGCTCATAGATTAATGCAATAAATCAATTTTATTTCTAAACGCGTCTGACGCACAATCAGCAGCATCATTTATTACATTTAACCGGATTGTAACAATGGGCTTTTTACGACTTGACCCGATGATGGTCAAACTCATCATCACCGTGCTGCTGGCCAGCTTCTTTCCGGCCAAAGGCGGGTTTGTCGATTTCTTCGAATACCTGACCACTGCGGCCATCGCCCTGCTGTTTTTCATGCACGGTGCCAAACTGTCGCGTGAGAAGATCATCGCTGGCAGCAGCCACTGGCGGCTGCATCTGTGGATTATGTGCAGCACCTTCGTGATTTTCCCGATCCTTGGCCTGCTGCTGGTGTGGTGGCATCCGGTCAACGTCGGCGCGGAGATTTACACCGGTTTCCTCTACCTGTGTATCCTGCCGGCGACGGTGCAGTCCGCGATTGCTTTCACCTCCATGGCGGGCGGTAACGTTGCCGCGGCGGTGTGTGCCGCCTCCGCCTCCAGTCTGCTGGGCGTCTTTATTTCGCCGCTGCTGGTTAACCTGGTGATGAATGTGCACAGCGATGCGCCGGGCAACGGTCTGGAGCAGATTGGTAAAATCATGCTGCAGCTGCTGGTGCCCTTTGTGCTGGGCCACCTGGCACGCCGCTGGATTGGTGGCTGGGTGGAGAAGCATCGCAGCCTGATTGGCAAAACCGATCAAACCTCGATTCTGCTGGTGGTCTATTCGGCGTTCAGTGAAGCGGTGGTTAACGGCATCTGGCATCGCGTCGGCGTTGATACCCTGCTGTGGATTCTGGCTGGCAGCCTGCTGATTCTGTTCGTCGCACTGGCGATCAACCTTGGCGCTTCCCGGCTGTTTGGCTTTAGCCGTGCGGATGAGATTGTGGTGCTGTTTTGCGGCTCGAAAAAGAGCCTGGCAAACGGCGTGCCGATGGCTAACATTCTGTTCCCGGCCAGCGCAGTGGGGATTATTGTCCTGCCGCTGATGATCTTCCATCAGGTCCAGCTGATGGTGTGCTCGTTCATTGCCCAGCGCTATAAAGCCGGCAATGAGAAGAAGCTGGCGAAGCAACAGATTGAAGCGCAGAAGTCATAAAAACATCAGGCCCGCAATTGCGGGCCTGTCACTTATTCACTGCGCTTGAGCGGTTTAACTAAGCCCTGTAAGCCTTCGATTTTGATCGCCAGCGTCAGCTGCATCAGCTCACCCAGTTTGCCGGCGGGAAACTCATTTTTACGCGCAAACCACAGCAGATACTCTTCCGGCACATCGATCAGCATCCGCCCTTTGTATTTGCCAAACGGCATCGCGGTATTGGCAATGTCAACCAGCTGCTGCTTATCCATCTCAGGCGCCCAGTAACCGAATCATTTCGGCTTCATCGATCACCGCAATCCCCAGCTCCTGCGCTTTTGCCAGCTTGGAACCGGCGGCCTCACCGGCGATCAGCAGATCGGTTTTTTTCGATACGCTGCCGCTGACTTTGGCCCCCAGCGCCGTCAGCCGCGCTTTGGCATCGTCACGGTTCATCTGCGACAGCGAGCCAGTCAGTACCACGGTTTTTCCGGCAAACGGGCTGTCGATCTCTTCGGCTTTGACCACCACCACCGCCGGCCAGTGCACGCCCACCTCCTCCGTCAGCTGGCGGATCACTTCACGGTTGCTCTCCTCTTCCATGAAGTTGCGCACGTGCGCTGCCACCACTTTGCCGACGTCCTGTACCGCGATTAGCGCATCGAGATCGGCGTTCATGACCTTTTCCAGCTCGCCAAAGTGGTTCGCCAGATTGGCCGCCGTCGCCTCGCCCACTTCGCGGATGCCGAGCGCATACAGGAAGCGCGGCAGCGTGGTGAATTTGGCTTTTTCCAGCGCGTCCACCACGTTTTGCGCCGATTTGGGCCCCATGCGGTCCAGTCCGGTCAGCTTGCCGGCGGTGAGACGGAACAGGTCGGCCGGGGTTTTGACGTACTCTTTTTCCACCAGCTGGTCGATGATTTTATCGCCCATGCCGTCCACGTCCATCGCACGGCGTGAGACAAAGTGCTTCAGCGCCTCTTTGCGCTGCGCGCCGCAAATCAGCCCGCCGGTACAGCGCGTTACGGCTTCGCCTTCCACACGCTCTACGTCAGAACCGCACACCGGACAATGGCTGGGAAACACAATCTCGCGCGCATCCGCCGGACGTTCGGATTCCACCACGTTGACCACCTGCGGAATCACGTCACCCGCGCGACGAATCACCACTTTGTCACCGATACGCAGCCCCAGCCGGGCGATTTCATCGGCGTTGTGCAGCGTCGCATTACTGACTATCACGCCCGCGACCTGCACCGGTTCGAGGCGCGCCACCGGCGTAATCGCGCCGGTACGTCCAACCTGAAACTCGACGTCGCGCACGATCGTCATCTGCTCCTGCGCCGGGAACTTGAATGCCACCGCCCAGCGCGGTGCGCGCGCCACAAAGCCCAGTTGCTCCTGCAGCGCCTGCGAGTCGACTTTGATCACCACGCCGTCAATATCAAAGCCGAGTGACGGACGGTCCTGCTCAACCTGGCGATAAAACGCCAGCACTTCATCCGCGGTGTGCACCAGGCGAATCCGATCGCTGACCGGTAATCCCCAGGCCTTAAACTGTTGCAGACGCTGCCAGTGGCTGGCAGGCATTTCGCCGCCCTCCAGCAGGCCAAAGCCGTAGCAGAAGAAGGTCAGCGGACGTTTCGCGGTGATACGCGGATCGAGCTGGCGCAGCGAGCCGGCCGCCGCATTACGCGGGTTGGCAAACACTTTGCCGCCGGTGCGTCGCGCTTCCTCATTCAGCTTCTCAAAGCCGCTTTCAGTCATGAAAACTTCGCCGCGCACTTCTACCCGCGCCGGAATATTGTCGCCGTGCAGGCGCAGCGGAATGGCGTGAATGGTGCGCACGTTCGCCGTGATGTTTTCGCCGGTAGTGCCATCGCCGCGCGTGGCGGCACGCACCAGCAGGCCGTTTTCATACAGTAAACTTACTGCCAGACCATCCAGCTTCAGCTCGCAGCAATAGGTGAGATCGTCAGTGCTTTTCAGGCGATCCTGCACGCGCTTATTGAAGGCAAGAAATCCGGCTTCATCAAAGGTGTTATCGAGCGACAGCATTGGCACTTCGTGGCGCACCTGTTCAAAGGTGGCAAGCGGTGCCGCGCCCACGCGCTGGGTGGGAGAATCCGGGGTGATTAAATCGGGATGCGCGCTCTCCAGCTCACGCAGTTCGCGCATCAATCGGTCATATTCTGCATCCGGGATTTCCGGCGTATCCATCACGTGATAGAGGTATTCGTGGTGGCGTAACGTGGTGCGCAGCGCGGTGATCTGCTCCTGAACCGATGTCATATTCTCTCGTCCGATAAAAAACCCCCGGCAAGCGGGGGTTATTTAGTTAAAGGGTGATACTGCTGGCGGCGCTTAGCCAATAACCTCGCGGATGCGTGCTTTATAGGTTTCCAGCTTTTGTGGTGTCATCATGCGACGCTCATCATCCAGCACCACGCCACCGACATCATCGGCGATGCGCTGTGCCGATTGCAGCATCAGCTTAAAGTTCTGATTGGCGTCACCGTAGGACGGCACCATCATAAAGATTGAGACGCCCGGCGTGGTGAAATCGCCCATTTCATCCGGATTGAACGAACCCGGTTTGACCATGTTTGCCAGGCTGAACAGCACCGGACCGCTGCCGGCCGGGCTGAGATGGCGATGGAAAATGTTCATTTCGCCAAACTGGAAGCCAGCCTGCAGAATGCCCTGCAGCAGCGCTTCACCGTTCAGTGCGCCACCGGCATGCGCGGCAACGTGCAACACCAGCACCGCTTCTTTTTTACTGCCCGGCGCAGCGGGCTGCGGTTGCGGTGCAGCTTCCTGCACAGGCGCAGGTTCAGGTTGTTTAACCTCTGGCTCGGCGGCGGTAAACTCCGGAGCCGGCTGGGTGGCGGACAGCGGTTCATTATCCAGCAGCGGATCGGCCTGAATCGGTTGTGGCTGCGGCTGCGGCAAGGGCTGCGCCACCGGCGCCTGCGGCGCAGGTGCAGGCTGACGTACCGGCTCATCGTCCAGCAGCGGATCGCCGCTTAACGCCGTTTCCTGGCGTGGGAACGGCTGACGCACCGGTTCCGGCGCACGCGGAGCAGCAGGTTTGGTGACCGGCGCATCGAACTGCGGCTCGTCTTCGGCATCACGCTGACGACGCACGCGTACTTCGCCGACGCCATCGTCTTCGCTGTTCAGCAGATCATCGTCATCCGCTTCTTCACGCTGTTTCAGACGTTTGTGCGGGCGATCGCGAAACACGGAAGAGCGCTCTTTACGGCTGGTCCACAGTCCGTGAAGAAGCAGCGCTATTATGGCGATCGCGCCAACAACGATTAATATCAGACGCAAATCCTGCATCATTGTATTCTCTGTTGTTCCAATACCTTGCCACCACGGCAAACTTTATCCTCTAACTGTATTTGCCCAGCTACACAAGTGCAAGTCTGTGCAGTATTTTCTGACAAATAAGATAGCTGCCCCACGCTTTTTTGCTGTTTTTTCGCGCAAAGTGCGCCTGTCACCGATAAAAAGCCAGGTTATGATGTTGGCGCCGCTACATAAAGGAGAAAGGCTCGCTATGCCCGCTGAGAATTCGGTCTCATCCATGAATGGTATTCATTATTTTGCCCAGGGCTGGAAACTGGTGCGTCTGCCCGGTATCCGCCGCTACGTCATCATCCCGCTGCTGGTGAACATTGTGCTGCTGGGCGGTGCGTTTATCTGGCTGTTTCAGCGCCTCGGCCAGTGGATTCCACAGCTGATGTCGCACGTGCCGGACTGGCTGCAGTGGCTGAGCTATCTGCTGTGGCCGCTGGCGGTGATTTCGATTGTGCTGGTATTCAGCTATTTCTTCTCCACCATCGCCAACTGGATTGCCGCGCCGTTTTGCGGCCTGCTGGCGGAGCAGCTGGAAGGACGTCTGACCGGAAAACCCCTGCCGGACAGTGGCTGGCTCGGCATGATGAAAGACTTCCCGCGCATCATGAAGCGCGAGTTACAGAAGCTCGGCTACTATTTGCCGCGCGCACTGGGCCTGCTGCTGCTCTATTTTATCCCCGGCTTTGGCCAGACCGTGGCGCCGGTGTTGTGGTTTCTGTTTAGCGCCTGGATGCTATCGATACAATATTGCGACTATCCGTTCGACAACCATAAAGTCAGTTTTCCTCAGATGCGTAACGCGCTGCGTCAGCATAAAACCGCCAATATGCAGTTTGGCGCGCTGGTCAGTCTGTTCACCATGATTCCGATCCTCAATCTCGCCATCATGCCGGTCGCGGTATGCGGCGCGACCGCCATGTGGGTCGATCGCTACCGCAGCCAGCATGCGCGTCATCTATAATGCATCAAAAAGCCTTATGCATTTTTGCATCAGGCTTATGGTCGCAGGCTATATAGATATACGATTTCTTTCCTTCCGCCGGGGGTCAGAACAGGTATGCTCTGAGGGTTCCCAATATTTCATACAGTTAAGGACGGGCTATGAGTAAGATCTATGAAGACAACTCTCTGACAATTGGTCATACGCCGCTGGTTCGACTGAACCGCATCGGTAATGGACGCATTCTGGCGAAGGTCGAGTCGCGTAACCCGAGCTTCAGCGTTAAATGCCGTATCGGTGCCAATATGATTTGGGACGCAGAAAAACGCGGTATTCTGAAACCGGGCGTTGAGCTGGTAGAGCCAACCAGCGGCAACACCGGCATTGCGCTGGCCTATGTCGCCGCTGCGCGCGGCTACAAGCTGACGCTGACCATGCCTGAGACCATGTCGATTGAACGTCGCAAGCTGCTGAAAGCGCTGGGCGCCAATCTGGTGCTGACCGAAGGGCCAAAAGGCATGAAGGGCGCCATCGCTAAAGCAGAAGAGATTGTTGCCGGCGATCCGGACAAATATGTGCTGCTGCAGCAGTTCAGCAACCCGGCCAACCCGGAAATTCACGAAAAGACTACTGGCCCGGAGATCTGGGAAGACACTGACGGCGCCGTAGATGTCTTCATTGCCGGCGTGGGCACCGGTGGTACGCTGACCGGCGTGAGCCGCTACATCAAGAACACCAAAGGCAAGCAGGATTTGATCACCGTGGCCGTTGAGCCTACGGATTCCCCGGTCATCGCGCAGGCGCTGGCGGGAGAAGAGATCAAACCGGGCCCGCACAAGATTCAGGGGATTGGTGCCGGTTTCATTCCGGGCAACCTTGACCTGAAACTGATTGACCGCGTGGTGGCCATCACCAATGAAGAAGCGATCAGCACCGCGCGTCAGCTGATGGAAGAGGAAGGCATTCTGGCCGGTATCTCTTCCGGTGCAGCAGTGGCGGCTGCCCTTAAGCTGCAGGAAGATGAAGCCTTCGCCAATAAAAATATTGTGGTGATTCTGCCCTCTTCCGGCGAACGCTATCTCAGTACCGCACTGTTTGCCGATCTGTTCACCGAAAAAGAGCTGCAACAGTAAACGACAGAGTCTGAAAATGATGAAAAAAGCACCCAAATGGGTGCTTTTTTGTGGCGCAGATCTCACTTTTACCACCGGGCAGATTGATTTCAGTGATGCGGCTCTGGTATTTAAGCAGCCAATTATTTCGGTGCCTGAAATTAATCTGCCTTTGAAGTGGATCAAGCTGAATCGATTTACTGATTTGGTGAAACGGCGAATCACGGCATAATCAGCAGAGTGACGTATTGCAGCAGTTTTGATCCGTCATCGAAAAAATGACTTTTTCATTCAAGCGCATTTTTTGGTCAGCGTGATGCCGTACCAGCGCACCTACACAGGCTAAAGTTACGGCTCCAGGCTAGACTTTAGATCCATAACACCAAACCTGATAAAGTTGGGGAAATAGAATGTTCCAGCAAGAAGTTACCATTACCGCACCTAACGGCCTCCATACCCGTCCTGCAGCTCAGTTCGTGAAAGAAGCGAAGGCTTTCCAGTCTGAAATCACTGTTACTTCTAACGGTAAATCTGCCAGCGCGAAAAGCCTGTTCAAACTGCAGACTCTGGGTCTGACTCAGGGTACGGTTGTTACGCTTTCTGCAGAAGGTGAAGACGAGCAGCAGGCGGTTGAGCATCTGGTCAAACTGATGGCTGAACTGGAGTAATTCCGCTCCGGCAAGCCATTAAACCGACTCCTTTGCCCCATTGAGTGCAATTATGTTGATCGCGGACAACCTGTCCGCGTTATTGCTTCCTTAGAGTACTGCTCCGCGACAGTGGCAACGCATTGGGTCAATGAGCCATCGTGATTAAAAGGTAGGGTTATGATTTCAGGCATTTTAGCATCACCGGGTATCGCTTTCGGCAAAGCACTGCTGCTGAAGGAAGACGAGATCGTCATCAGCCGTAAAAAGATTACTGACGACCAGGTTGAGCAGGAAGTTCAGCGCTTCCTCGACGGTCGCAGCAAAGCAGCCGGGCAGCTTGAAGCCATCCGTGTGAAAGCCGGTGAAACCTTCGGTGAAGAGAAAGCGGCGATCTTTGAAGGTCACATCATGCTGCTCGAAGACGAAGAGCTTGAGCAGGAAATCATCGACCTGATTAAAAAAGATCACGTAACCGCTGACGCCGCCGCCCACTCTGTGGTTGAAGGCCAGGCAAAAGCGCTGGAAGAGCTCGACGACGAATATCTGAAAGAGCGCGCGGCTGACGTACGTGACATCGGCAAGCGTCTGCTGCAGAACATTCTGGGTCTGCATATCGTTGACCTAAGCGCCATTGCTGACGAATCCATTCTGGTGGCGAAAGATTTGACGCCATCCGAAACCGCACAGCTGAACCTGAAAAAGGTGCTGGGCTTTATTACCGATCTGGGTGGTCGTACTTCACACACCTCGATCATGGCGCGTTCGCTGGAGCTGCCTGCAATTGTCGGCACCGGCAACGTGACCGCTACCGTAAAAAACGGTGATTTCCTGATTATCGATGGCGTGAACAACAAGATTTACGTCAATCCGACCGACGATGTGCAGGAAGAGCTGAAAGCGATTCAGACGCAGTATCTGTCTGAGAAGCACGAGCTGGCGAAACTGAAAGATCTGCCAGCGATTACGCTGGACGGCCACCAGGTTGAAGTGTGCGCCAACATCGGTACCGTACGAGATGTCGCCGGTGCCGAGCGCAACGGCGCGGAAGGTGTAGGTCTGTACCGTACTGAATTCCTGTTTATGGACCGCGATTCGCTGCCAAGCGAAGAAGAGCAGTTCCAGGCTTACAAAGCTGTGGCGGAAGCGATGGGTTCCCAGGCCGTGATCGTGCGTACTATGGACATCGGCGGCGACAAAGATCTGCCGTACATGAACCTGCCAAAAGAAGAGAACCCGTTCCTCGGCTGGCGTGCGATTCGTATCGCCATGGACCGCAAAGAGATTCTGCATGCCCAGCTGCGCGCCATTCTGCGTGCGTCTTCCTTCGGCAAACTGCGCATCATGTTCCCGATGATCATTTCGGTGGAAGAAGTGCGCTTCCTGAAGGCTGAGCTGGAGATGCTGAAGGCACAGCTGCGTGAAGAAGGTAAAGCCTTTGATGAGTCCATTGAAGTGGGCATCATGGTGGAAACCCCGGCTTCCGCAGTGATTGCTCGCCATCTGGCGAAAGAAGTCGACTTCTTTAGTATTGGGACAAATGACCTGACGCAGTATACTCTGGCGGTCGATCGTGGTAATGATTTGATTTCACACCTCTATAACCCAATGACGCCATCTGTATTGGGCCTCATCAAGCAAGTGATCGACGCATCACATGCCGAAGGGAAATGGACCGGCATGTGTGGTGAGCTGGCTGGTGATGAACGTGCTACACTACTGTTACTGGGAATGGGGCTGGACGAATTCAGCATGAGTGCCATTTCAATCCCAAGCATCAAGAAGATCATTCGCAATACCAATTTCGAAGATGCGAAGGCACTGGCAGAGCAGGCTCTGGCTCAACCCACAGCGGAAGATTTGATGAACCTGGTGAACAAGTTCATCAAAGAAAAAACGCTCTGCTGATCCACGAGACGCTGGCCCCAAATTACTGCTTAGGAGAAGATCATGGGTTTGTTTTCTAAACTTTTTGGCGATAAATCAGAGAGCGCGTCAGGGACTATCGATATCGTTGCGCCTCTGTCAGGCGAAATCGTGAATATCGAAGACGTACCTGATGTGGTATTCGCAGAGAAAATCGTCGGTGATGGTATCGCCATCAAACCTACTGGCAACAAAATGGTTGCACCAGTGGATGGTACTATCGGCAAGATTTTCGAAACCAACCACGCGTTTTCTATCGAGTCTGATAACGGCATCGAACTGTTCGTGCACTTCGGTATCGACACGGTAGAACTGAAAGGTGAAGGCTTCAAACGCATCGCTGAAGAAGGCCAGAAAGTGAAAAAAGGCGATGTGGTGATCGAGTTTGATCTGCCGCTGCTGGAAGAGAAAGCCAAATCCACGCTGACCCCGGTCGTGATCTCGAATATGGATGAGATCAAAGACCTGGTGAAACTCTCCGGTCAGGTTACCGTGGGCGAAACGCCGGTTATCCGCATCAGGAAGTAAACCGCGCTGATTGCGTGAAAACGGCACCCAATGGGTGCCGTTTTTGTTTGTTTCACACGCTGATGAATGATTTGCAGGCGAGCGCTTCTGGCAAAGCGCACCATGCCTGATTGAGGGCAGGACGACCGGGCAGAGGAGCAAAGCGTCCCGCGCCATGGATGGCGCGGGCCGAGGCCCAGGGACGGTTTATGCCGTCTTTGCGATCTGTCCGGTCGTCCTGACCGCCTGCGCCTGGCATGATTCTTTACGCCTGCTTCCAGCGCGGCAGCCGCAGCGTCACTTCCAGCCCGCCTTCCGGACGATTCACTGCCTGAACTTCGCCGTGATGGGCCAGAACCACTTTGCGCACGATCGACAGTCCCAGCCCGTAACCTTTGCCCATCAGCGGCGAATTCACCCGAACGAACGGATCGAAGATACTCGACAGCTTCTCATCATCCACGCCCGGCCCCTGATCGCGCACGCGAATCGCCAGCCACTGATTCTCCGCCTGCAACTGCACGCTAATATGCTGCCCCTGATGCGAGAAACGCAGCGCGTTGCGCAGCACGTTCTCCACGCCGCGGCGGATTAGCTCAGCATTACCGCGCACGGTGTAATCCGCGTTCTCATCCACCAGAAAATCTACGTGCACACCGGGGATCTGCGCTTCGTAGCGCACATCGGTTACCACCGCATGCAGCAGGCCGGTCAGGTCAAAATACTGCTCGCCAGGCATGCTCTCATGCTCAGCGCGCGACAGCGTCAGCAGTTCGCCGATCATCTTATCCAGGCGGCGCGCCTCCTCGTCGATGCGATTCAGTGAGGAGGCTACCGACTCCGGCGTCTGGCGCGCCAGACCGGTGGCTAACTGCAGGCGCGCCAGCGGGGAGCGCAGCTCGTGGGAGATATCATGCAGCAGCTCCTCACGCGCTTTCACCAGCGTATCCAGCCGCTCCACCATCGCATCAAAATCCTGGGCCACAATCGACAGCTCATCATGGCGTCGACGCATCACCGGATAGAGCCGCACCGACAAATCACCGCGCGACACGCGGGCAAACCCCTCGCGCAGCTGACGCATTGGTCGCGTCAGGTTCCACGCCAGCAGCAGACTGAACAGCAGCCCCAGCGCGCCGGCAAAGGTAAACATCGGCTCGGGGATATTCAGAATACGACGCGGGCCTCCGCCGCCCATTGAACTGTCTTCACGCAGCCCTTTGACGTCATAGCGCAGTTCATACTCTTTACCGTCAGCGCCCTTCACCCAGCGCACAATCACCTGCGGAAACGGGCCGTGAAACGGCTGATTAAAGGTCTCCGGCGGCGCATTGTCCGGCGTAGTGGCCGGTCTGGCGTGCTGAATCACCGAGAAAAACTGGCGATCGTTCGGCTCCCAGTCGGCCATCATATCGTCGAGCGAGCTGGGGCCGCCGCGCTCCAGTACCGACACCGCCGAAGCCATTTGCAGATTAACGATCCGACGCACCGCCACAATCTCCGGCGGCTCGTGACGGTTTCCTGACAAGGTAAAGCCCAGCCACAGCAGCTGGCTGATAATCACAAACACAATCCAGAAGCCCAGCAGGATCTTCCAGAACATGCGGCCACGGTAGCTGTGTTTCATCGAATGCGATAACCAATGCTGCGCACGGTTTCAATATTCACGCTGTCTGCGGTTAGCGCAGCCAGCTTCTGGCGGATGTTGCTGATGTGCACATCCACGCTGCGATCGTAAGCTTCACGCGGACGGCCCAGCCCCTTTTCCGACAGCTCATCTTTGGACACCACGCGGTCCGGTGCGCGCAGCAGCAGATCCAGCAGATTGAACTCCGACGCGGTGAGATCAAAAGCTTTGCCCTGCCACTCCGTGATACGCGTAGCCGGGTTCAGGCTGAGATCGCCCCAGCGCAGGACCTCTTTCTTATCCGGCACCGGTGCCTGATCTTCAAAGCGACGCAGCACCGCGCGCAGACGCGCCACCAGCTCGCGTGGATAGCAGGGTTTGGGCACGTAGTCATCCGCGCCCATCTCCAGGCCGATAACGCGGTCGATATTGTCGCCCTTCGCCGTCAGCATAATCACCGGCAGGCGGCTGTTCTGCCGCACCTGACGCAGCACATCAATACCGCTCATATCCGGCAGCATGATGTCGAGAATCATCGCGGTGTAGTGTCCGGATAACGCCCCTTCAATCCCGGCGCTGCCGGTCAGCACCAGCTGGGTTTCAAAACCTTCGGCAATCAGGTACTGGCTCAGCATGGTGCCAAGTTCAACATCGTCATCAACAAGCAGGATTTTCATCTTTTTCTCTCGTACAAAATTGCCGCTATTTTGTCCTGAGTGCCGCGGGAAAGCAGCCGGTTTTACGCGATCCTTACAGTGACCGCGTCAGAACATGCTTAGGGAGACTATAGACAAAAATGGCCCGTACGCCGCGTCACAGGGCGCACGAAGCCAGAAACAGGCGGGGGAACTAGCGGTGAAAAACGCCGGTGGAAAGATAGCGATCGCCGCGATCGCAGACAATGGCGACAACCACACTGCCCGGCTGCGCCGTCGCGATGCGCAATGCGCCAGCCACTGACCCACCTGAACTGACGCCGCAGAAAATGCCTTCGCGCTGCGCCAGCGCGCGCATGGTCTCTTCTGCCTCCTGCTGCGCCATATCTATCACTTCATCCACCAGTTCCGGACGATAAATCCCCGGCAGATAGGCCGCCGGCCAGCGACGAATACCGGGAATACTGCTGCCCTCCTGCGGCTGCAAACCAATCACTTTCACCGCCGGGGCAAACTCTTTCAGATAGCGCCCGACGCCGCTGATGGTGCCGGTGGTGCCCATGCTGGAGACAAAATGCGTCATACGACCGTGGCTTTGCTGCCAGATCTCCGGACCGGTGGTGAGATAGTGACCGAGCGGGTTGTCGGGATTATTAAACTGATCCAGCACTTTGCCTTCACCGCGCTGCGCCATGGCCTGCGCCAGATCGCGTGCGCCCTCCATGCCCTGCTCGCGTGTCACCAAAACCAGCTCAGCCCCGTAGGCGCGCATCGCATCCTGACGCTCCTGGCTCATGTTCTCCGGCATCAGCAGGCGTAACCGGTAGCCTTTCAGCGCGGCAATCATCGCCAGCGCAATGCCGGTATTTCCGCTGGTGGCCTCAATCAGGGTGTCGCCGGGCTGGATTTCACCCCGCAACTCAGCGTGGTGGATCATCGACCAGGCCGCGCGATCTTTCACCGAACCTGCCGGATTGTTGCCTTCCAGCTTGAGCCAGATTTCGCTGCCGTTATCCGGCGTCAGGCGCTGCAACTTAATCAGCGGCGTATTGCCGATGGTGTTTTCCAGAGTGGTCACGGTGTCATTCCAGCTGAAAGGAGTACAAATAAATCGGGCGGGAAAATCCCGCCCGAAGGAGTGACAAAAATATCAGGCGCTTTCGGCAAAGGCAACCGGGCGCAGCGGCGTGGTGCCCTGGTAGATACGTGCCTGTTGCAGACCAACAAACAGCCGTTCGCCGCGGATCGGCGCCGTCTGTTCACCGGCAAATACCACCGAGATTGGCTCGCTCTGCCAGCCGACGGGCTGAACCACCAGCTGCCAGAAGTGGCCACGCGGACTGACCTCCAGCACCTGTACCGGCAACGGCGTCTCCAGGCTACTCTGGCGTGACACGTCAACTTCCCACGGACGCAGGAACAGCTCCACGTCGCCCTGATGCGCTGGCGTATAGCCCAGCGGCCAGCGATGCGCGCCCACATGGAACTGCGAGCCGTGCACTTCGCCGTCAAAGCGGTTCACTTCGCCGAGGAACTCCAGCACGAAGCGGGTCGCGGGTTCGCGCCACACGTCATCCGGTGCGCCCACCTGCTCAATATTGCCCTGACTCATTACCACCACGCTATCCGCCACTTCCATCGCTTCTTCCTGGTCGTGGGTCACAAACACGCTGGTAAATTTCAGCTCTTCATGCAGCTGACGCAGCCAGCGGCGCAGCTCTTTACGTACCTGGGCATCCAGCGCGCCAAAGGGTTCGTCCAGCAGCAGAATCTGCGGCTCAACCGCCAGCGCACGCGCCAGCGCCACGCGCTGTTTCTGTCCACCGGAGAGCTGTGCCGGGTAGCGGTTGGCCAGATGTGCCAGCTGTACCATCTCCAGCAGGCGGGTAACGCGCTGCTTAATTTCGGCGCTGTTCGGACGCTCGCGGCGCGGCAGCACCGTCAGGCCAAAGGCGATGTTGTCGAACACCGTCATATGGCGGAACAGCGCATAGTGTTGAAACACAAAGCCGACCTGACGATCGCGCGCATGCGTGCGGCTGACGTCTTTGCCATGAAAATGGATCTGCCCGCTGTTCTGGTGCTCCAGCCCGGCGATAATGCGCAGCAGCGTGGTTTTACCTGAACCGGACGGTCCGAGCAGCGCCACCATCTTGCCGGAAGGAATATCCAGAGAGATATCGTTCAGCACCGGCGTGCGGCCAAATGCTTTATTAATGTGTTTAATCTCAATGCTCATGATTTTCCTCCTGTTGGCGCTTCTGCTGATGCTCTAATCGCCACTGCACCACGCTTTTCAGAAACAGCGTCACAATTGCCATCAGGGTCAGCAGCGCGGCGGCGGTAAAAGCGCCCACGGTGTTGTAATCCTGATGCAGTAATTCAACCTGTAAAGGTAAGGTATAGGTTTCGCCGCGAATCGAGCCGGACACTACCGATACCGCACCAAATTCGCCGATGGCGCGCGCGTTGGTCAGCACCACGCCGTACAGCAGCGCCCAGCGGATATTTGGCAGCGTCACGCGGCGGAACATCTGCCAGCCAGACGCGCCCAGCAGCACGGCGGCTTCATCTTCGTGGCTGCCCTGGCTCAGCATCACCGGCACCAGCTCGCGCACCACAAACGGACAGGTAACGAAAATCGTCGCCAGCACCATACCCGGCCAGGCAAACATCACCTGGATGTTGTGCGCATCAAGCCAGCCGCCAGCCGGGCCGTTCACACCCCAGAACAGCAGATACATCAGACCGGCCACCACCGGCGACACGGCAAACGGAATATCGAACAGCGTCAGCAGCAGCTGGCGACCGGGGAAAGTGAAGCGCGTCACCAGCCAGGCCAGCAGCGTGCCGAACACCAGGTTAACCGGCACGGTAATCAGCGCCACCAGCACCGTCAGCCAGATAGCATGCAGCATGTCACTATCCTGCAGGTTGCTAAAGGCCTTGCCGATGCCCTGCCCCAGCGCCTCCCAGAAGATGGAGACCATCGGCACCACCAGCAGGCCAATCGATACCAGCACGCCAATGCCGATCAGCAGCCATTTGCCCCAGTTCACCGGCTGACGCTCGGCATGATTGATCTGTGAAATCTCAGCCATCAGTGACCTCCCAGACGGCGGCCAAAGCGGCTCTGCAGAGTGTTAATCGCAAACAGCAGCAGCAACGACGCCGCGAGGATCACCGAAGCGATGGCGCTGGCGGCCGGATAATCAAACTCCTGCAGGCGAACAAAAATCATCAGCGAGGTCACTTCAGTTTTCCAGGCGATGTTGCCAGCGATAAAAATCACCGCGCCAAATTCACCAAGGCTGCGGGTAAACGACAGCGCGGTCCCGGCCAGCAGCGCCGGCGCGACTTCCGGCAGCACCACGCGCCGGAAACTCTGCCACGGCGTGGCACCGAGGGTTTCCGCCGCTTCCTCATACTCCGGGCCCAACTCTTCCAGCACCGGCTGCACGGTACGCACCACAAACGGAATGCTGGTGAAAGCCATCGCCACCGCGATACCGAGCCAGGTGTAAGACACTTTGATATCAAAGTGTGCCAGCCACTGACCGTACCAGCCGTTAACCGAAAACAGCCCGGCCAGCGTCAGACCGGCCACCGCCGTCGGCAGCGCAAACGGCAGGTCTATCAGGCCATCCAGCAGCGTACGGCCGGGAAAGCGATAGCGGGTCAGGATCCACGCCATCAACATGCCAAACACCGCGTTAAACAGCGAGGCCACGCCCGCTGACAGCAGCGTGACTTTATACGCCGCCACCAGTTGCGGATTGCTGATCACCTGCCAGTACTGCGCCAGCGTCATCTGCGACAGCTGCATCAGCAGCGCGCTGATCGGCAGCAGCAGAATCAGACAGGTAAACAGCAGGCTGGTGCCGAGGCTGAGGCCAAAGCCGGGCAGAACGCGTTTCTGTGCAGAAGCCAACATCAGCCGCGCCCCGCTGCCAGTAATTTATCCAGCTCACCGCCGCTGGCGAAGTGGGTTTTCATCACCTGTGGCCAGCCGCCAAACGCGTCATTAACATTGAACAGCGCAGTCTGCGGGAAGCGATCTTTCTGCTCCGCCATCAGCTGCGGGTTGTTCACGCGATAGTAAAAGCCGGTGATGATTTTCTGCGCCTGCGGCGTGTAGAGGTAGTTAAGATAGGCTTTCGCCGCTTCCGCCGTCCCGTTGTGTTCGACGTTCTTATCGACCCACGCGACCGGGAATTCAGCAAGGATGTTGGTTTTCGGCACAATCACTTCGTATTGGTCTTTACCGTACTGGTTACGGATATTGTTCACTTCCGATTCAAAGCTGATCAGCACATCACCCAGTCCGCGCTCGGCAAAAGTGGTGGTGGCACCACGGCCGCCGGTATCAAACACTTCGACGTTCTTCAGGAACTTCGTCATAAACGCTTCGGTTTTGGCCTGATCTTTGCCGTCCGCCTGGTCGGCAGCGCCCCACGCAGCCAGATAAGTGTAACGGCCGTTACCGGAGGTTTTCGGATTCGGGAAAATCAGCTTCACGTTATCGCGCGCCAGATCGGCCCAGTCATGAATCTGCTTTGGATTCCCCTTGCGCACCAGGAAGGCCATGGTGGAATAAAACGGTGAGCTGCTGTTAGGCAGACGGCTCTGCCAGTCGGCCGGGATCAGGTTGCCTTTGTCGTGCAGCACCTGCACATCGGTCACCTGGTTGTACGTGACAACATCAGCACGCAGCCCCTGCAGAATGGCCAGCGCCTGTTTTGAGGAGCCCGCATGTGACTGTTTAATGGTCAGCTTGTCGTCAGGGTGCGCCGCGTCCCACTGCTGTTCAAACGGCGCATTCAGGGCAACAAACAGTTCACGTGACACATCGTAAGAGCTATTGAGCAGCTCTGTTGCCTGTGCCGCGCCCGCTAAACTCAGCGACAGCGCTATACCGCCAAGCCATTTTTTCGAAACCGAACGTGTCATGCTGCACCCTGAGAAATGGAGTTCGAGCCTATGTCATTAGATGCTGTCAGTGTATTTATAACTCTGGCGAAAGCTGTAACGGTTTTATATATCGTTTAGGGATTTCAAAGTCTAAAAAGGCATAAGCCAGCGGCAGAGTTTATGCGCAGGGCGGGATTAACTGAGCCGCGTCAAGCGGGGATGTGGTGCGCGCGGCGGCGCACCGGTAAAACGCTGTGGATTAACGTGACAGCGCCTGCAGCGCCGTCAGCGAAGGGGCAAAGAAGTAGCTGCCGCTCACCGGTTTGGTGAACCGTAACATGGCATCCATCTTGCCGTCGCGCTCGCCAAACATGCTCAGTAGCTGCTGCTCGATGTTATACAGGCGATGGCAGTACGAAATAAAATAGAGACCGTGGCGTCCGCTGGCGGTGCCGTACGGCAGGCTCTGGCGCAGAATCTTCAGGCCTTTGCCCTCTTCTTTCAAATCCACGCGGCTCAGGTGCGACGTCGCCGGCCGCTGATCGCCCGGCAGCTCTTCATTGTCCTGTTTGGTGCGGCCAATAATCGCTTCCTGCTTATCAATCGCCAGCCGGTTGAACTGCGGCAGGTTGTGCTCCCAGCGCTGGGTAAACACATAGCTGCCGCCGGCATCCGGGCCGTCAGCAATGATCGCCACCTGCTGGCGCGCTTCGCCCTGCGGGTTTTCGGTGCCATCAACAAAACCGGAAAGATCGCGATCCTCAACCCAGCGGAAACCGTGAGTCTCTTCTTCAATGGCGACCGCGCCGGCAAACGCCGTCAGCGCCGCCTGCGCCAGCGAAAAGTTCACGTCGTGACGCAGCGACTGAATATGGATCAACAGATCGCGCTGCGTCGCCGGTGCGGCACCTTTGCCGAGCGGCGTGAAAGCTTTGAGTTCAGGAGCTGAATCGGTGCCCTGCAGATCGCGCCACAGCGCATCACCAAAGGCGATGACCGCACCGAGACCGGCGTCCGGGAATTGCTGCTGCAGCGCAGCCAGCTGTTGCAGAAAGGCGTGGCAACCCTGACGCAGCGCAGCGAGGTCGCCGGTGGCGCGGGCTTCCAGCCAAATGGCGAAACGGCGGTGCTCCAGCAGGATCCCGCTCTGAAACTGAGACATGACAATGCTCTCCGGCATAAAAGTTAACGGCGTTTTTTCGCCGGTATCATACCGGAAAGCCCTGCGCAGAAGATGCGTTAACGCAATTTTTTCGCCAGTTAACGCTGCCAGACGATCTTACTGATTTTCCAGCTTTTTAACGTATCATCTGACGGCATCAGCCCGGTCGGACCGTGCCACTCGCCGCTGTAGATATAGGCGATATGCTGACTACCCGGCGCGCGGCACTCAACATCGCGCACATCCAGCCCGGCAACCATTTTGCAATTATCAAACGCTTTGCTGAATTTATCGCTGAACGCATCACCGATTTTACTGCCGTCGGCGCTGCGCGCATCGCTATCGAGCACTTCAATGCGCTCGACGCTACGCTGGCCATTAATCACCAGCTTAACCTTACCGTCATCCAGCGCCTGCCAGAAATCCACTACCTGCCCGTTCTGCGTGCGCATGCCCTGACGCAGCTGATAATCATTGTTCAGCGCGGCGCTAATGGCGGACTCCGACATTGCCGTGTTGCTGTTCAGCCCGGCGACGCCCTGCTCGGTGACGGTGAGCGAACTGCCAAACCAGCTAAACGGATTGAGCGCCGACCAGTGATAGCTGAGCGGATTGTACCAGTGACTTTCGCTGGTGCTGGCAGAGGAAGAGGAACCGGAACTGGCGCAACCGGCCAGCACCAGGGCGCTGACCAGCAGGGCGGGACGAACAACTTTCATGCAAACTCCTTTCTTTTGTGCCGACTGGCGTGCCTGTTGGAGTCGCAAACCGGCAAAAAGTTTATTCGCTGTTGCTGCATGGCGGGCAGAAACCCGGCCGCGCGACGCGTGGAATCAGTATTCACGGTCTTCAATCAGGCGTTTGCCCAGCAGCAGTGAGTCGACCGGCTCGTAATCCAGCTTCTCGTAGAAAGCCACCACCTGATCGTTCTCTTCGCGCACCATCAGATGGATTTTCGGGCAGCCGCGCGCAATCAGCTTTTTCTCCAGCCGGTTCATCAGCGCATTGGCAAATCCCCGGCCCTGATAATCAGGGTGCACCGCCAGATAGTAGGCGGAGCCGCGATGGCCATCGTAGCCGCCCATCAGCGTGCCCACGACCTCGCCGCCTACCTCAGCCACCAGAAACAGCTCCGGGTCATGGTTCATTTTGCGTTCGATGTCGAGTTCCGGATCGTTCCACGGCCGTAACAGATCGCAACGCTCCCAGAGCGTAATGACTTCTTCAAAATCTTCCTGGCGGAAGGAGCGGATTTCCATCGGCGTTACCCTGCAATGAGGCACAATTCGCTGATTATCACGCATTCTTTGCCAGGCGCAACCCTCGCAGGGCGCAACGGCTGAAAAAAACGGCTAAATAGCGATTCGCGGCCTGAAATACAAAGTAATGTCCTGAAATGGTTCGGCAGTCGCCGCCGGACGGCGCTTAAGCTATAACACGGGGCAGGTTTACTCTCAGGGACATGTTAATGAACAAGATTTCACTGTTGCGGCGCCTGACCAATCGCCGCCAGCTGATCCTCTCCGGCCTGGCGCTGGCGGTGCTGTCGCCGCGCGCGGTCCAGGCGCAGAAAACGCGCGCGGCAATGCCCGTCAGCGCACGTCATACACCGCCGAAACCGGCCACCAGCGGCAAGCGCATCGTGATGATCGATCCCGGTCACGGCGGCATTGATTCTGGCGCGGTGGGTCAGGAAGGCTCAGAAGAGAAGCACATCGTACTGGAGATCGCCAACACCGTGCGTACGCTGCTGCAGAACCACCCGAAGGTGGAAGTGCGGCTGACGCGCGACAGCGACCACTTCATTCCGCTCTATCAGCGCGTGGAGATTGCGCATCAGCACGGCGCCAACCTGTTTATGTCGATTCACGCCGACGGCTACACCAGCCCGGAAGCCAACGGTGCATCGGTGTTCGCCCTCTCCAATCGCGGTGCCAGCAGCGCCATGGCGCGCTATATGTCGCAGCGCGAAAACGACGCCGATAAAGTGGGCGGCGCGGCGGTGCAGGAAAAAGATAATTACCTTAACCAGATCCTGTTCGACCTGGTGCAGACCGATACCATCCGCAACAGCCTGACGCTGGGTAAACACGTGCTGGACCAGATTCGCCCGGTGCATCATCTGCACAGCCAGCACACCGAGCAGGCGGCATTCGCGGTGCTAAAATCCCCGTCGATCCCGTCGGTGCTGGTGGAAACCTCGTTTATCACCAACCCGCTTGAAGAACAGCTGTTGGGCACCACGGCGTTTCGCCAGAAAATTGCCCGGGCGATTGCTGACGGTATCGTCAATTACTTTGATGAGTACGATCGTCGCCAGGCCTGATAGCGTTTTGTGCTAGAATCGCGGCAAATTTTTGCAATGAGTGAGCCATGAGCAATCCCGATATTTCGCGCGTCAAAGCCTATCTGCTGGCGCTGCAGGATGACATTTGCGCCGGTCTGGCGGCGGAAGACGGCAGCGCCAGCTTTGCCGAAGACACCTGGCAACGCCCCGGCGGCGGCGGCGGACGCAGCCGCGTGCTGCGTAATGGCAAGGTGTTCGAGCAGGCTGGGGTTAATTTCTCCCATGTGTATGGCGAGCAGATGCCCGCGTCAGCCACCGCGCACCGCCCGGAGCTGGCAGGCCGCAGCTTCGAAGCGATGGGCGTGTCGCTGGTGGTACACCCGGAAAATCCGTATGTGCCAACCAGCCACGCCAACGTGCGCTTTTTCATTGCCGAAAAGCCGGGCGCCGATCCGGTCTGGTGGTTTGGTGGCGGTTTCGATCTCACCCCTTATTACGGTTTCACAGAAGATGCCCGGCACTGGCATCAGACCGCGTTCGATCTGTGCCAGCCGTTTGGCGATGACGTCTATGCGCGCTACAAAAAGTGGTGTGACGACTACTTCTACCTGAAACACCGCAACGAGCAGCGCGGCATTGGCGGCCTGTTTTTTGATGATTTGAACACGCCGGATTTTGATCACTGCTTTGATTTCATGCAGGCGGTCGGCAACGGTTTCATGCAGGCCTATCAGCCGATTGTGGCAAACCGTAAACAGGTGGCGTGGGGCGAACGCGAGCGTCAGTTCCAGCTTTATCGCCGGGGCCGCTACGTTGAGTTTAATCTGGTGTGGGATCGCGGCACGCTGTTCGGTTTGCAGACCGGCGGTCGCACCGAATCGATTCTGATGTCGATGCCGCCGCTGGTGCGCTGGGAATATGATTATCAACCCGCCGACGACACCCCGGAAGCCGCACTGACCCGCGATTTCCTGCCGGTGCAGGACTGGCTGGGGCTGGAAAAATAAGCCAGGTGCGCATTCATGCGCACCCTGCGGAATAACCCGATAAAACGCGCCCCCGTGGGGTCGCCCTTCAGGGCGACGGGGTATCAGGCCAGCTTGCCGGTCACAACGGCTCGGTCTGCGCCTCCACCACCGCCAGCGCCACCATGTTAACAATGCGCCGCACCGAGGCGATGCGCGTCAGCACATGCACCGGCTTGCGGATGCCCATCAGCACCGGCCCCACCGTCACCCCTTCCGAGCAGGACACGCGCAGCAGGTTGTAGCTGATGCGTGCGGCCTCAACGTTCGGCATGATCAGCAGATTGGCGGTACCTTTCAGCGGGCTGTCCGGCATCAGCTCGCGACGAATACTCTCCACCAGCGCTGCATCGCCGTGCATCTCGCCGTCAATCTCCAGTTCCGGCGCTCGCTGCTGAATCAGTGCCAGCGCCTCGCGCATCTTCCGCGCGCCGGGGGCATTCGAAGTGCCAAAACTGGAGTGCGACAGCAGCGCCACGCGCGGTTCGATGCCGAAACGCCGCACGGTTTCTGCCGCCAGCAGCGTGATATCCGCCAGCTGCTCAGCGCTGGGATCCTCATTCACATAAGTATCGGCAATAAACGTGTTGCCGCTCGGCAGCAGCAGCGCGTTCATCGCCCCGGCGACCTTGACGTCATCGCGGAAGCCAAACACCTTCTCCACCACGTCGTAATGTTCGCGGTAGTCGCCGATGGTGCCGCAAATCATCGCGTCCGCTTCGCCGCGATGCACCATGATGGCGCCGATCAGCGTGGGATTGCCAATCACCGCGCGCTGGGCGGTTTCCGGCGTAACGCCGCGCCGCTTCATCAGCTGATAATATTCATTCCAGTACTCCTTAAAGCGCGGATCGGACTCGTTGTTCACGATCTCAAAATCACGCCCGGCCTCGATTTTCAGCCCCTGCTTCTGTAAACGCATGGCAATCACGTTGGGACGGCCAATCAGGATCGGCTTCGCCAGCCCGAGCGACACCAGCTCCTGGGTAGCGTGCAGCACCCGCACCTCTTCGCCTTCCGCCAGCACCACGCGCTGCGGCGCTTTGCGCGCCTGCGAGAAGATCGGCTTCATGAACAGATTGGTTTTATACACGAACTCGGTGAGCCGCTCGCGGTAGGCGTCAAAGTCAGCAATCGGTCGCGTCGCCACGCCGCAATCCATCGCCGCTCTGGCGACGGCCGGGGCTATCTGCACAATCAAACGCGGATCGAACGGTTTGGGAATCAGGTATTCCGGGCCAAAGCTCAGATCCTGATCGTCGTAAGCGGACGCCACCACGTCGCTCTGTTCCGCCTGCGCCAGGGCGGCAATCGCATGCACCGCAGCCAGCTTCATCTCTTCGTTGATGGCGGTGGCACCGACGTCCAGCGCGCCGCGGAAGATGAACGGGAAGCACAGCACGTTATTCACCTGATTAGGGAAATCCGAGCGCCCGGTACAGATAATCGCATCCGGCCGCACCTGCTTCGCCAGCGGCGGCATGATCTCCGGCTCCGGATTGGCCAGCGCCAGAATCAGCGGATTTGGTGCCATCTTCTGCACCATCTCTGGCGTCAGCGCTTTCGGACCGGAGCAGCCGAGAAAAATATCCGCGCCGCCAATCACCTCATCCAGCGTGCGTGCCCCGCTATCTTCCACGGCATAGGCGGCTTTGGTCGGCGTCATGTCCGCTTCGCGATCGCGGTAAATCACCCCTTTTGAATCACACACCACGATATTTTTCTGCTGCATGCCAAGCGCCACCAGCAGATTGAGGCAGGCAATGGCCGACGCGCCAGCGCCCGACACCACCAGCCGCACGTCGGCAATCGCCTTATTCACGATGGTCAGGCCGTTAAGCACTGCCGCGGTACAGATGATGGCGGTGCCGTGCTGATCGTCATGAAACACCGGAATCTGCATGCGCTGCCGCAGCTGCTGCTCAATGTAAAAACACTCCGGCGCTTTGATGTCCTCAAGGTTGATGCCGCCGAACGTCGGCTCCAGCGCGGCAATCACCTCAATCAGCTTGTCCGGGTCGTGCTCGTCGATTTCGATGTCGAACACATCAATGCCAGCAAACTTTTTGAACAGCACGCCCTTGCCTTCCATCACTGGCTTGCCGGCCAGCGCGCCAATATTACCGAGCCCCAGCACCGCCGTGCCGTTGGAGATCACCGCCACCAGATTGCCGCGCGCGGTGTATTTGTGCGCGGCCAGCGGATCGGCGGCAATTTCCAGACAGGGTGCCGCCACACCGGGCGAATAGGCCAGTGCCAGATCGCGCTGCGTCGCCAGCGGCTTAGTGGGTGACACCTGAATTTTTCCGGGGGTGGGATATTGGTGAAAATCGAGCGCGCTTTGCTTGAGTTGATCGTCCATCAGACATCCTTTTGCACGGCTGAAAAGCCCTCATTATAAGAACGCGCGGCGCAAAAGAGGGTGAAGGCGCTCAAAGAACGCACAGTCGCCAGGGCACGGATTGCCACGGCTTCGCCTGCGGCTTTGGGACAGCCTGCTATGCTTAAGGGTGGCAAAACGCTGAGCTGAACCGATCAGGCAGGCCTGACTATCAGAAACGCGCCCCGACGTCACAATCAGAGAAAACGCATTTTCTTCATCCGGCGTCTGTTGCACTGTGTGGAACCTCCCTTCCCCGATAAGGGCGCACCTAAGACGATGACTGCCCGGGTGCCTGTTTTGCCCACATTATTGCTAATCAAGGAGTTAAGCGATGAACCAGCTAGATGCATTAAAACAGTTCACCACCGTGGTGGCGGACAGCGGCGATATCGAATCCATTCGCCATTACCATCCGGAAGATGCCACCACTAACCCATCCCTGATCCTCAAAGCTGCCGGCCTCGACGCTTACAAACACCTGATTGATGACGCCATTGAGTACGCGAAAAAACAGGGCGGCAGCAAAGAGACGCAAATCATCAACGCCAGCGATAAAGTGGCGATCAACCTCGGTATGGAAATTCTGAAAAGCGTACCGGGCCGTGTTTCGACCGAAGTGGATGCGCGCCTCTCTTTCGATCGTGGCATGTGTGTGACCAAAGCGGAGAAACTGGTCCGCCTGTATGAAGAGAACGGCATCGACCGCTCACGTATTCTGATCAAACTGGCGTCCACCTGGGAAGGCATCAAAGCGGCGGAAGAGCTGGAGAAGAACGGTATCAACTGTAACCTGACGCTGCTGTTCTCCTTCGCCCAGGCGCGCGCCTGTGCCGAAGCCGGCGTGTTCCTGATTTCGCCATTTGTCGGCCGAATCTACGACTGGTACAACACACGCAAACCGCTCGACCCGTATGTGGTCGACGAAGATCCGGGCGTTAAATCGGTGCGTCGTATTTACGACTACTACAAAAAGCACCGTTACAACACCGTCATCATGGGTGCCAGCTTCCGTAAAGTGGAGCAGATTGTGGCGCTGGCCGGCTGCGATCGCCTGACCATCTCCCCGAACCTGCTGGAAGAGCTGGCCAACAGCGAAGCGCCGGTGGAGCGCAAACTGGAGCCATCAACCGAGGGCTTCCACCAGCCGGCACCGCTCTCCGAAGCGGAGTTCCGCTGGGAGCATAACCAGGATGCGATGGCGGTGGAGAAACTGTCCGACGGTATCCGCCAGTTTGCCGTCGACCAGCAGAAGCTGGAAGACGTGCTGGCCGCCCGCCTGTAATCCTGAACTCACCTTCTGCCGGACGGGTCGCGGCCCGTCCGCTTTTGCCCAATCACAAGGGAGAACCCTATGTCTTCACGCAGAGAGTTGGCTAACGCGATCCGCGCCCTGAGCATGGATGCGGTACAGAAAGCAAATTCCGGCCACCCAGGTATGCCGATGGGCATGGCTGATATCGCCGAAGTGCTGTGGCGCGACTTCCTGAAGCACAACCCGACCAACCCGGCCTGGGCGGATCGCGATCGCTTCATTCTGTCTAACGGGCATGGCTCGATGCTGTTGTATAGCCTGCTGCATCTCACCGGCTATGATCTGCCGCTGGAAGAGCTGAAAAACTTCCGCCAGCTGCACTCAAAAACGCCGGGCCACCCGGAAATTGGCTACACGCCGGGCGTTGAAACCACCACCGGCCCGCTCGGCCAGGGGCTGGCCAACGCTGTCGGTCTGGCGATTGCCGAGCGCACGCTGGCGGCCCAGTTCAACCAGCCTGGCCACGATATCGTCGATCACTTTACCTATGTATTTATGGGTGACGGCTGTCTGATGGAAGGCATCTCGCACGAAGTCTGTTCGCTGGCCGGCACGCTGGGCCTCGGCAAACTGATTGGCTTCTACGATCACAACGGTATCTCCATCGACGGCGAAACCGAAGGCTGGTTTACCGACGACACCCACAAGCGTTTTGAAGCTTATAACTGGCACGTGGTGGGCAGCGCCGAAGGCATCGACGGCCACGATCCGGACGCCATCGCGGCGGCCATCAAAGAAGCGCAAAGCGTCACCGACAAGCCTTCGTTGATCATCTGCCGCACGGTGATCGGCTTTGGCTCGCCAAACAAAGCCGGCAAAGAGGAGTCGCACGGGGCCGCACTGGGCGAAGAGGAAGTGGCGCTGACGCGTAAACAGCTCGGCTGGAACTACGGTCCGTTCGAAATCCCGCAGGATATTTATCAGCAGTGGGATGCCAGAGAAGCCGGGGCCGCGCAGGAGAAATCCTGGGAAGAGAAGTTCACGGCTTATCAGCAGGCGCATCCGCAGCTGGCGGACGAATTCAGCCGCCGCCTGAAGGGCGAAATGCCGGCTGACTGGGAAAACAAAACCAGCCAGTTTATCCGCGATCTGCAGGCTAACCCGCAGAAGATCGCCAGCCGCAAAGCCTCACAGAACACGCTGGAAGCCTTCGGTAAACTGCTGCCGGAGTTCCTCGGCGGTTCCGCCGACCTCGCGCCCAGCAACCTCACTATCTGGTCCGGTTCGAAGCCGATCAAAGAGGATCACGCCGGTAACTACATTCATTACGGCGTACGCGAATTTGGCATGACGGCCATTGCCAACGGTATCGCGCATCACGGTGGCTTTGTGCCTTATACCGCCACCTTCCTGATGTTCGTTGAATACGCGCGTAACGCAGCGCGCATGGCCGCCCTGATGAAAGCGCGCCAGATTATGGTCTACACCCACGACTCAATTGGTCTGGGCGAAGATGGCCCGACGCACCAGCCGGTTGAACAGCTGGCCAGCCTGCGCGTGACGCCAAACTTCAGCACCTGGCGACCGTGCGATCAGGTCGAGACCGCCGTAGCGTGGAAAGCGGCGATTGAGCGCCATCACGGTCCGACCGCGCTAATTCTGTCGCGTCAGAACCTGCTGCAGCCGGAGCGCAGCGCGCAACAGGTAGAGAACATCGCGCGCGGTGGCTACATCCTCAAGGATTGTGACGGCACGCCGGACGTCATCCTGATTGCCACCGGTTCCGAAGTGGAGATCACGCTGGGCGCCGAAGCGAAACTCAGCGCCGACGGCCACAAGGTGCGCGTGGTGTCGCTGCCGAGCACTGACGTGTTTGATAAACAGGACGTGGCCTATCGTGAATCGGTGCTGCCTTCCACCGTGCGTGCGCGTGTGGCGGTTGAAGCCGGTATTGCCGACTACTGGTACAAATACGTCGGCATCGACGGCAAAATTGTCGGCATGACCACCTTTGGCGAATCGGCGCCAGCCGGCAAGCTGTTCCCGGCCTTTGGCTTTACCGTCGAGAACGTGGTGAGCCACGCCGAATCGCTGCTTAAACCTGCCTGAGTGTCTGGCCCTTTCCCGCTACCGGGAGAGGGCCGTTTTATTTCACAGCCTGATACAGAAAAAAATCCGCCCCGCCCCCTTCCCGCTTTGCGCAAACTGATTACTATAGGTTTTCCTCCGATTCCTATAGCGGACGCTTTCCCGTTGAAAAAACGTACTCCTTTTTTACTGGCCTTAATGGTTGCCGTGCTGCCCTTTACCAGCGCGGCGCAGGTATCGCCCGATCCGCTGCTGGCTTCGCAGATTGTCGATCGCTATGCCGAACACATCTTTTATGGCAGCGGTGCGACCGGCATGGCGCTGGTAGCAATTGACGGTAACCAGCGCGTGTTCGCCAGCTTTGGCGAAACCCGTCCCGGCAATAATGTGCGCCCACAGCAGGACTCACTGATCCGTATCGCCTCGCTGAGCAAACTGATGACCAGCGAAGTGATGGTAAAGATGGCCGAGCGCGGCCAGATTCGCCTTGACGATCCACTGAGCAAATACGCGCCGCCGGGTGCCCGCGTACCGACTTACAACGGCCAGCCGATTCGGCTGATCAATCTCGCCACCCACACCAGCAGCCTGCCGCGCGAGCAGCCGGGCGGCAAACCGCATCGTCCGGTGTTTGTCTGGCCAACCAAAGCGGATCGCTGGCAGTGGCTGCGCGGTGCGCAGCTAAAAGCCGCGCCGGGCACGCAGGCGGCTTACTCCAACCTCGCCTTCGATCTGCTGGGCGACGCGCTGGCTAAAGCCGCCGGTATGCCTTATCCGGCACTGCTGCAGCAGCTGGTGACGCGTCCGCTCGGCATGAAGGACACCACCTTCACGCCATCACCGGACCAGTGTCAGCGCCTGATGATTGCCGAAAAAGGGGCCAGCCCGTGCAATAACACGCTGGCAGCCATCGGCAGCGGCGGCGTGTATTCCACGCCGGACGATATGGGACGCTGGATGCAGCAGTTCCTCAACTCGGCGGTGAATCACCGCACGCCGCAGATCGATCGGCTGCAAACGCTGATTTATCGCCGCGACCAGCTGACTAAAGTGGAAGGCATGGACGTGCCAGGACGCGCCGACGCGCTGGGCATGGGCTGGGTTTATATGGCACCGAAGGCGGGCCATCCGGGCATCATTCAGAAAACCGGCGGCGGCGGCGGCTTCATCACCTACATGGCGATGGTGCCACAGCACAACGTCGGCGTATTTGTGGTGGTGACGCGCTCGCCGCTGACCCGCTTCACCCCAATGAGCGATGGCGTCAACAACATGCTGGCTGAGCTGGTGGGCAACCAGACGGGCTCACCGATGATGATCGGTAATATTCGCTAAGTATTTGACCAACAGCTAGTGGTTATTTACTGCGAACCCTCCCCTAAATCATTCGTGCTGCAGGAAGGCGGCAAGGATGGGCATCCCCGGGAGCTTACTCAGGTAAGTGACCGGGGTGAACAGCCGCAGCCAACGCCCCTGCAGTGCGAAGGATGATGCAGATTTGCCTGCTAAATAATTCGTGTTGCAGGAAGGCGGCAACTGAATGAATCCCCGGGAGCTTACATCAGTAAGTGACCGGGGTGAGAGAAGGCAGCCAACGCCCCTGCAGCGCGAATTATGACGCAGGCTGTGAAATCCAGAGGGTGGGCCAATCATCACTACTATGCCAGGCGTCACAAGTCTTCTCCTCAGCATACTCCGCCAGTACGAAAGCATTACCATCAAACTGCCAGCGTGTGGCCACACCGCAATCGCCTAAACCGCGCCCTTTGCTGAAGGTATACAGCTGGCCGTTACTGGCATCGAACTCGGCGTTCACCAGTTCCAGCTGATTATCAGTACGCGACGGCGGGGTAAACGGCAGGTTGAGCGTGATGCCGCGCGACACATACGGCTGGCTGCGTGTGACTTCAAACGCCAGATCGATCACGTTGTAGGCACCGGTTTCGCAGCTTATCAGCAGCAGCGCTTTGCTGTCGGTGAGTGGCGCAACGCTGACTTCCCGCCGCAGCGGATCGAGCGAGCAGTTATCGGTATTGACGCGCCAGGTTCCGTAATCGATCAGGCCGGTGGTTTCCTGCTGCGTCAGCGGCGTGGGTGCGGGCATTGGTGCCGGCAGCTGTGGAATTGAGGGCGGCGGTGGCACATCCCACTGGACGCGATCACCGCGCTTTACCCAGGCGCTGGCACCGTTAACCCGCCCCTGTACGTCATCCATCAGCAGCAGCGCCGCTTTCATACCGCGCAACGGAATACTGGCGCTGGCTTTATAGGTGAGCTGTAAATTGCTGGCATCCAGCGTCTGGGCGAGAAATTCGTCGATGGCGATGGCGTTGCTGGTGGCCAGATGATGCGGCTCCACCGTCCAGTGTTTGAGGTCGGGATTGAGGCGGCGCTGGTCGAGCAGCAGGTTGTCTTTGAGCGCCGCGCCCGGCAATGCACCGCTGTAGGCGCTGCCGTAATCAATGCGCAGCAGTGGCCGATCGTTGACCCCGGCGTGACGCGAAATCGTCATTACCAGGCCATTATCGCCAGGAAAACTGCGTGCCACGCAGAACGCTGCGTTGTTGCAGGTGATCTGCCAGTCGGAAAACGACTTTTGCAGCGGCTCGGCCTGTACGCTGGCGATCAGCAGAAAGGGCAATAAAAGCAGCGACTTCATCCAATACGACATGAAAAAAAACGATCCCCGATTCCTGGAAAGAAAATGATAGCGCAATGCATGCGCGGTCATCAGGCCGAAACTGTGAAGTGGCCTGAAAAGCGAAGTTAACTGCTGAAAAAGCCGTCGCCTTATGGGCGATCTGTGTGGAATAGCGCAACAGCTCCATCATCCGGTGCGGCTGATTTCTGCTCAATCGGATTCGTCGGACAATTTTTACCCCCTTCACAAAACGGTCAAATACACGCAAACGGTCATAAGCGGTCATGCTATGGTGCTGGCAGAGCGTCAACGCTGTGCATGGACTCTCTCATTCCCTCGCGTAATAACGCGCATTTATGTGAATGCGATCACTCAAATTTGAAATAAAGAGATCTCATTTACATAAAAAATCCAGTGAAAATCACCTTAATGTCGCCGGGCCAGTTGGTCGCTGCGGACTCGTGCCCAGCCCACATTTTCACATTCCGGCATCCAGTAATTTATAGCCATCGGAGGGAAGTCATGTTGCCGATTGAAAGACAGCAGCGAATTATTGACGAGCTTAATTTAAATGGTCGGGTCATTGTCGCTGAATTAGTCACGCTGTGTCAGGTTTCTCAGGAAACCATTCGCCGTGATTTAACGCAGCTGGAGAAACGTGGCGTATTACAGCGCAGTCACGGTGGTGCAGTACCAGCCAAACGACAGGCCGCCAACATTCAGGGAAATACACGCGGTATTAACGAGTATGAATTATCTTTTCGCCAGCGCATGAATGAAAACGTCGAGGCCAAGATGGCGATAGCCAAACGAGCACTCGATTTTATCAGCCCCGGTGATTGTTTATTACTCGACAGTAGTACCACCTGCTGGTATCTGGCACGACAGCTACCGGATATTGAATTAACGGTGTTAACCAATTCTATCAGAATCGTTCAGACCCTTGCAGCGCGCGGCAGTATCCGCACCATCTGCCTGGGTGGAGAATATTCTGACCGTTATGAAGATTTCCACGGCGTCGTCGCAGAGCAGCCGCTACGGGAATTTCAGATCAATAAGATCTTTTTTTCCTGCAGCAGTTTGGGCAATGACGGTTATTTACGCGAAGGTAACGAAAACAACGCACATTTAAAACAGCAAATGTTGTTAGCGGCAGAAAGAAAACATCTGCTGCTGGACGGCAGTAAATTTCTGCGCCCCTCATTCGCGCGTATTTGTCATTACCGCGATGTGGATTTTCTCATCACTGACCAATTAAAAGACAAAGAGCTGGAACAAGAACTGGCGTGGAACGGCGTCAATATTATTGATTGCTCGCAACGCAGCCATTCGATGCAGCTAATAAAAAATTAATCCGGAGTCTTTATGAAAAAACATCTTATCGCCTGTTCTCTGCTTGCCCTGTTTGCCGCCGCTGGCGCGCAGGCCGCTGACAAAATCCGCATGGGCATCGTGGTAAAAATTGGCGGTATTCCGTGGTTCAACGCCATGGAAGCGGGCATCAAAAGTGAAGCGGCAAAACGCGGCATCGACGCGTGGATGGTGGGGCCAACCGCCGCTGACCCGGCGCTGCAGGTGCGCGCCATTGAAGATTTGATTGCGCAGAAGGTCGATATCATCGGCGTGGTGCCAAACGACCCGAAAGTGCTTGAGCCAGTGCTGAAGCGCGCGCGTGAAGCCGGGATCATGGTGATTACTCACGAATCGCCCGGCCAGAAAGACGCCAACTGGGATTTCGAGCTGGTCGATGCACCGACCCACGGCATCAACCATATGAAAGCACTGGCGAAATGCATGCATGAAGAAGGCAAATACGCCATGTATGTCGGCAGCCTGACGGTGCCACTGCATCAGGAGTGGACCGACGCCGCGCTCAACTACCAGAAACAGCACTATCCGAAGATGCAGCTGGTGACCGACAAGTTCGGCGTCGGCGAATCGCTGGATGACTCCATCCGCACCACCAACGAGCTGATGTCTAAATACCCGGATCTGAAAGGCATTATGGCCTTTGGTTCTCAGGGACCGATTGGCGCCGGCCGCGCGGTCATGAACCGCAACAAGATCGATCAGGTGTGCGTCATTGGTGCCTTCAGTCCGGGCCAGGGCGCGTCGCTGGTACAGCGCGGTGCTATCAAGGGCGGTTATATCTGGAATCCGCAGACCGCCGGTGAAGTATTTGTGCGTATCGCCGACATGATGGAGAAAAAAGAGCCGATCACCGACGGCATGACCATTGAAGGGCTGGGCAAAGTGAAGGTGGATGAGGCGACGCACACCATTCTCGGTAACAACACCGAAAGTCTCGATAAAGAGAACCTGCCAAAACTGGTGAAAATGGGGCTGTAACATGCAAGAGGTCACTCCACAGACGCTGATTGCGCTCGACAACCTGTCGAAAACATTTGGTGGCAACCGCGCACTGAGCGATATCTCGCTGACCCTGCTGGCCGGCGAAGTGCACTGTCTCGCTGGCACCAACGGCTGTGGCAAGAGCACCTTAATTAAAGTCATTTCCGGGGTGCACGCCCCGGACAGTGGCAGCCGCATCACCCTCGGCGACGGCCAGAGTTTCCCGCGTCTGACCACCCGTCAGGCGCGCGACTTCGGTATCCAGGTGATTTACCAGGATCTGTCGCTGTTCCCCAATTTGAGCGTGGCGGAGAACATCGCCTTTGAGCATAACCTCAACGGGTTGCTCGGCTGGCACCATCAGGCCCGGCTGCGCGACACCGCGCGCGGCATTATTGATGAGCTGAAATTCGATCTCGATCTGAATGAGAAAGTCGCCGCGCTGTCGATTGCCCAGCGCCAGCAGGTGGCGATTTGCCGCGCGCTGGTGGCCGATGCACGACTGGTGATCATGGACGAACCCACCGCGTCGCTGACGCGTACCGAGGTCAATCAGCTGCTGCGCACCGTGCGCTATCTGAAAGACAAAAACATCTGCGTGGTGTTTGTCAGTCACCGGCTGGATGAAGTGCTGGAGATTTCGGATCGCGTGACGGTAATCCGCGACGGCCGCAAGATGGGCTGCTGGCCAGCCAGGGAGATGACGCCGCATCACCTGACCGAACTGATGACTGGCCTGAAGCTCGACTACCAGTTAAAAGCGCCAACGCGCAACGCCGATCGGGCGATTCTCGAAGTGGAGAAGCTGACGCGCGCTGGTCAGTATCACGACGTTAACTTCAAACTCTACGCCGGTGAAGTGCTGGGCCTGTGCGGCCTGCTCGGCTCCGGCCGCACCGAACTGGCGCTGTCGCTGTTTGGCATGACCAAACCGGACAGCGGCAAAATCTGGCTCGACAGCAAGCCGGTGCGTTTTCGCGGGCACGAAGACGCCATCAAAGCCGGCATCGGCTACGTTTCGGAAGATCGCCTGACGCTCGGCCTGGTGCAGCAGCAGTCGGTGGCCGACAACATGGTGCTGCCGATCCTCGATAAGCTGCAAAACCGTTTCCACCTGATCGACGAATACCGCAAGAACAAGCTGATCCTGCAGTGGATTCAGCAGCTCGGCGTGCGCGTGGCCGATCCTAACCTGGCGATCTCCACCCTGTCCGGCGGCAACCAGCAAAAAATCGTGCTGGCGAAATGGGTGCTGACCCAGCCGCGCATTCTGATCCTCGACTCGCCGACCGTCGGCGTGGATGTCGGCGCCAAGGCCAGCATCTATCAGCTGATCCACGAGCTGGCGAAAGAGGGACTGTCGATCATCCTGATTTCCGACGAAGTGCCGGAGGTCTGGTACAACTGCGACCGCATCCTGCACTTCCGCGACGGCACCATCCATGCCGAATACCAACCCGATACCGTGGCGCAGGAACAGCTGGCGGAGGTGATTAATGCCTGATTTCTCTCGTTTACGTCCGCACTCCAGCCAGGGCTGGCTCGCCTGGGTGCTGCTGGCTTTCATGGTGTTCTTCTCGCTGGCCAGCGATCATTTCCTGACAGTGCAGAACCTGCTGGATCTGGCGGAAAGCTACGCCGTTACCGGCATTTTCGCCCTCGGCCTGTTTGTAGTGCTGGTGACCGGCGGTATCGATATCTCCTTCGCCGCCGTGGCGTCGGTGGTGCAATACCTGATCGCCTCGCTGTTTGTGCAGTTCCAGTTTGATAACGCGCTGCTCAGCATTCTGCTGGCTATCGTCTGTGGCACGCTGTTTGGCGTGATCAACGCTCTGCTGATCACCTCGCTGCGCGTGGTGTCGATCATCATCACCATCAGTATGCAGTCGCTGCTGTTTGGTCTGCTGATGTGGGTTACCGGCGGCAAAAGCCTCTACTCGCTGCCGGACTGGTGGATCACCCTGCGCAGCGTGCTGCCGTTTAGCGTACAGGGCAACAGTTTTCAGATTGGCTTACCGCTGGCAATCATGCTGGTGATTGCCGCCCTCACCGCGCTGCTGCTCAACAAAACCAATCTGGGCCGTCAGCTGTATGCGGTGGGCGGCGATGCGGAATCGGCGCGGCGTATTGGCATCCGTGTGGGATTGATTCACGTGTTTGCCTACGGCTGGCTCGGAGCGATGGCGGCGATTGGCGGACTGGTGCAGGTATACCGCATGGGCGAAGTGGTGCCCAACGCGCTGGTCGGCGGTGAGCTGGATGTGCTGGCCGCGACGGTGCTGGGCGGTGCCAGCCTGATGGGCGGCAAAGGCACGGTCAGCGGCACGCTGATGGGCGTATTCCTGATCGCCATCCTGAAAAACGGCCTCAATCTGATCGGCGTCTCCAACTACTTCATGAACATTGTGGTCGGCGGCACGATTATGGTGGCGATTGCCGTCACCCATTACAAAAAACGTAAAGAAACCGACGTCAGTTTCGTCTGACGGAAGGAGCAATCACCATGAAATCACTCTCTGCGCTGCGGCCGGACGGCACCAACATCGGCCTGATGCTGTTGATTGCGCTGGCGCTGGCCACGTTCACCGTCATGCTGCCGGGCCGCTTTCTCACCGACTCGACCTTCATGAGCATGGCGTTTCAGCTGCCGGAGCTGGGCCTGTTAACGCTGGCGATGTTTATCGCCATCCTCAGCGGCGGCCTGAACCTCGCCATCATCGCCACCGCCAACCTGACGGCGCTGTTCATCGCCTGGACCCTGATGAGCGCCCTGCCCGCTGATGCCGGTACCGGTCAGCAGCTGCTGTGGCTGTTTATCGCCATCGTCGGCGCGATGGTGATTGCCGCCGTGATTGGCGTGATCACCGGCGTGATGGTAACGCGCATCGGCGCGCACCCGATTCTGGTGACGCTGGCCACCATGATGACGCTCAACGGCATCGGCATCTGGCTGACCAAAGGTGCGGCGGTGAGCGGTATGCCGCCGGTGGTGCAGTCGCTCGGCTCAGACACACTGCTGGGCATGCCGCTGCCGCTGTGGGTATTCCTGGTTGCCGCCGCGCTGCTGGCGCTGTTCCTCGGCAAAACCCGCGCCGGCAAATGCATCTACATGGGCGGCAGCAACATCAACGCCACCTGGTTCAGCGGCATCAATACCCACCGTATGGTGATGCTGGTGTACGTCATCTCCAGCCTGCTGTGCGTGCTGGCCGGCCTGATCATGATGGCGCGCTTTAACTCGGCGCGCATGGGTTACGGCGATGCCTACCTGCTGCTGACCGTGCTGGCCATCATTCTCGGCGGCACCGATCCCAACGGCGGTTTTGGCCGCGTGACCGGCGTGGTGCTGGCGCTGATTGCGCTGCAGGTGCTCTCCACCGGCTTCAACCTGATGAACATCAGCCAGCATGTCAGCCTGGCGATGTGGGGTGCCGTGCTGGTGGTGGTGCTGGCCTTCAAACAACTCAAAGCGCGCTTTAACGATCACCGTGCCGTCAGGCTCAGCAAACTGGCCGCGGCGCTTAATCCTCTGACCGAAAAAAAGGAAGTATGATGCGTATTCAAGTCTCCCCGTCGTTGATGTGTATGAATCTGATGGAGATCAAGCACCAGCTGGCCGTGCTGGACTCCCGCGCTGACTTCCTGCACATCGACATCATGGACGGCCACTACGTTAAAAACATCACCCTGTCGCCGTTCTTTATTGAGCAGATCCGCCCGCATACCCAGGTGGCGATCGATGTGCATCTGATGGTGGAAGAGCCGACCGACTTTATTGAAGCGGTGGCCAACGCCGGCGCCGATTACATTTGCCCGCACGCTGAAACCATCAATCGTGATGCGTTCCGCGTTATCAACCTGATTCGCAGCTACGGCAAAAAAGTGGGCGTGGTGCTCAACCCGGCCACGCCGGTCTCCTTTATTCATCATTACATTCATCTGCTGGATAAAATCACCGTGATGACGGTGGATCCTGGCTATGCCGGTCAGCCGTTTATTCCGGAGATGGTGCAGAAGGTGCAGGAGCTGAAGGCGCTGAAACAGGCGCACGGCCACCGCTACCTGATTGAGATTGACGGTTCCTGTAATACGCGCACCTACAACACGCTGGTCGGTGCCGGTGCCGAAGTGCTGATTGTCGGTACTTCCGGCCTGTTTAACATTCACGAAGACCTTGCCACCGCGTGGAACATGATGCGTGAGAGCATTGATGAAGCGCAGGGCCTGGCGCAGGTGTCGGCATGACAACACGCTGGCTCGGTATCGACATTGGCGGCACCGGCACCCGTCTGCAGTTGATGGAGGCGGGCCGCGTCTGGAGCAGCTTTCGTAAAGTGCCCACCGCCAGCTGGGCGCAGCAGCCCGATGCGCTGGCCGCACTGGGGCAGCTGATTGCGGAAACGCTGGAGCAGCAGCCGGTCAGCGGTGTGATGCTCGGCCTGCCGGGCATTCTCAGCCGCGATCGCCAGCAGGTAATTTCACTGCCGTTCATTCAGGCGCTCGATCACCAGCCGGTAGCGGCGCTGCTGAGTGAACGACTGGGCGTGCCGGTGGCGATGGATAAAGACGTTAACCATCTGATGCTGTGGGATTTAATGCAGCTGGAGCAGCTGCCGGAAAATGCGGTAGGTCTGTATCCTGGCACCGGCATGGGCAACAGCCTGTGGATCAACGGCCGCTTCTACCATGGTCAACATGGCGGAGCCGGTGAACTCGGCCACGTGCCGGTGGCCGGTAACGCGCTGCCCTGCCCGTGCGGCAACCACGGCTGCGCGGAAACCGTGACCTCCGGCCACTGGTTAAGCCACTGGGCGCAGGCCAATGCGGCGCAAACGCCGATGTCGGCGCTGTTTACCCATCACGGTTCTGACCCGGCGCTGCAGGCGTTTGTGCAGCGTCTGGCGCAGCTGATCGCCACCGAGATGAACATTCTCGATCCGGAGTACCTGATTCTGGGCGGCGGCGTGCTGGCGATGGCAGATTTCCCGCTGGCGCAGCTGCGCAGCCAGATTCAGCAGCATTTACGGCCGCCGGCCACGCGGGATGGTTTGAAAATCATCTTCAGTCAATCCACCGATCACACCGGCTGTCGCGGCGCCTGCCTCGCCGCAGAACGGCTGTTCAGGAGCGCGCAATGAAAGGAAAAGTGTGTGTGTTTGGCTCGTTCAACCTCGACGTGGTGGCGGTGATGAACCGTTTCCCCCTGCCGGGCGAATCGCTCACGGCGCACAACAGCATGATGGGGCCAGGCGGCAAAGGGGCCAACCAGGCCACCGCCGCGCTGCGCGCCGGGGCGCGCGTGCACTATATCGGCAAGGTGGGTAATGACGATTTTGGCACGTTTGCCCGTCGCCATCTGGAGAAGACCGGTTTCGACGCCATTACGCTGTTCACCTGTAAAGAGAAGCCCACCGGCAACGCGCTGATTTACGTGGCGGGCGATGATGCCGAGAACATGATTTCGGTCTATCCCGGCGCAAATACCACCGTGACCGCGGCCGAAGTGGCGCGCTGTCAGCCCACCGTGGCTGCCGCCGATATTCTGCTGGTGCAGCTGGAGAACAACCTCAGCGCCATTCAGCGCATGATCGACAACGCGCGTGCCGGCGGCACGTTTGTCATTCTGAATCCGGCACCGTGGCAGAAAGTCAGCGATGCGCTGCTGGCTAAGGTGGATCTTTTAACGCCCAACAGCACCGAAGCGATGCAGCTGAGCGGGATAAAAGTGACCGATTTTGCCAGCGCGCAGCGCGCCGCCGAAGTGCTGCACCGCAAGGGGGCGCGTCAGGTGATTATTACGCTTGGCACCGCGGGCGCACTGCTTTCCAGCGCGGAGCAGCAGCTGCGTATTCCGCTGTTTCCTGCCCAGCCGCTCGACACCACCGGCGCCGGCGATGCCTTCAACGGCGCGCTGGCGGCGCGCCTGGCGTCCGGCGATGCGTTACCGCAGGCGGCGCTGTTTGCAGCGGCGTTTGCCTCGCTGTGCGTCGAGCGTTCCGGCGCGGCCAATTCTATGCCCTCCTACGCCGAAGCGCTGGCGCGCATGCAGGCTCATCCGGAGTGTGAAGTGACGCCGTTAAATGCCCCGGAAACAACGCACATGGCGTAGTGGCGCAATGCATTGCGCCCCGGCATCGGCAGAGTCGGCATTCGTGCCGGCCCTGCGAATTACCGCCGCGGTTATGCCTGCAACCAGCCCATCAGCTGCGCATAATGCAGTAACATAATGGTTTTACCGTCGCGAATGCGCCCCTCTTTCACCATCGCCAGCGCCTGAGGAAACGGCAGCTCGAGTACGGTGATCTCTTCATCTTCCACGCCGCCGCCGTCGTTAGCGCGCTGCGCATCGCTGTATTCAGCGGCGAAAAAGTGCAGCAGTTCGGTCACGCCGCCTGGAGACATGTAGGCCTCAAACAGTTTCTCGACCTTGCCAACCTGGTAGCCGGTCTCTTCCACCGCTTCTTTACGGATGCAATCTTCCGGCGTGTCGTTATCCAGCAGTCCGGCGCAGGTTTCAATCAGCTCACCGCTGGCGTTGTCGTTAACATAGGTCGCGATGCGGAACTGACGAATCAGCACCACGCTGTTTTTTTCACGGTTGTAGAGCAGGATGGTGGCGCCGTTGCCGCGATCATAGACTTCACGTTTGTGACGTACCACGTCGCCGTTGCTGCGGGTGAGTTCGTAGGTATAGTTGCGCAGAATGAAATAATTATCAGACAACAACTTATCTTTGATGATGTTGATCTTTAACGACATAGCCGCTCCACTGCGTAGCTGAGGGAGCCTGAGATAATAGGCCGAAGCCGCAGGGAAAACTATCTGAATTGTGGAGCAGGTTGCCTGCGATGGCGTAAGGCTGTCAGTTGAGCATTACGCCTTTTCAACCTTCATAGCACGTGTCGTAGCGGCGCAATTTATTGCGCATCCGGGCAGCTGTGCAGTGATTAACTTCGCGCGATAAATCGCGCCGCTACGATGTTGTGTGGTTTGCGGCTGCCTCAACCGGTCGGCACTAACACCCTGATACCGTACCGGCAGGCGCGGCCAGGGTCGCGATTAAAAACCGTTTGGCTGGTCTTTCATATCCGGCAGATGGTGGGCAATGCCTTTGTGGCAGTCGATACAGGTCTGTCCGTCCTGCACCGCTTTGCTGTGCATTTTGGCGGCGACCGTTTTCTGCGCGGTGAAGTCCATATAATCGAAGTTGTGACAGTTACGACACTCCTGCGAATTGTTGTTCTTCATCCGGCGCCACTCGTTCTGCGCCAGCTCAATACGCGTCTCTTCAAACTTCTGCGGCGTATCAATCAGGCCGAAGATCTTGGCGTACACCTCTTTACTGGCCTGGATCTTACGAATCATCTTCGGCCCCCACTCGTGCGGCACGTGACAATCCGGACAGGTGGCGCGCACGCCGCTGCGGTTGTTGTAGTGCACCGTCTGCATATATTCCTGATAGACGTTGTTGCGCATTTCGTGACAGCCAATACAGAACTGCTCGCGGTTGGTCATCTCCATCGCGGTGTTAAAACCACCCCAGAAGATGATGCCGCCAGCAAAGCCAAGAATCAGCAGCGTGCCGAGCGCCAGACGGCTGGGGCGTCGCCACCAGCGCCAGATACGTAAAAGTTTCTGTTTCATCGTCACCTCACTGCCCAAAGCCGTCAGCCGGCTTAAAGGTGTTTTCCACCACCGGTTTGGCATCGGTCTGCGGCACGTGACACTGCAGGCAGAAGTAGCGACGCGGCGATACCGTGCTGCTCACCACGCCGTCGCGGTCGGTAAAGTGCGTCGGACTGACGCGCGGCGCGCCGGTGGTCAGATAGCTCTGGGTGCCGTGACACTGCAGGCAGCGGTTCACGTTCTTCGTCACCTGGTAGCCCTCCACGCTGTGCGGGATCACCGGCGGCTGATTAACATAGTTCAGCGGCTTGCGGCTCTGCTCTTTGGGCTGATGAATGGTGCCCTGCTGCGTTGCCGTCACTTCCGGTGACTGATTGAGATCGACGCCGTTATTAGCGTACACCACGCCGCCCAGCATCAGGGCGGCAACGGTTACAAGAGTGATAAAAGGTTTCATTGCATCCTGCCTCAGATTTTCACCAGCTTAACGGCGCATTTTTTGTAATCGGTCTGCTTCGACAGCGGATCGGTGGCGTCCAGCGTGATGTTGTTGGCCAGCACGCCGGCATCAAAGAACGGCATAAATACCAGCCCCTGCGGCGGCTGATTACGCCCGCGCGTTTCCACGGTGGCGAGGGTTTCGCCACGACGCGATACCACGCGCACCTTCTCACCGCGACGGAAACCGCGATCTTTGGCGTCCAGCGGATGGATATACAGCAGCGCCTGCGGCACCGCGCGGTGCAGTTCCGGCACGCGGCGCGTCATGGTGCCGGTGTGCCAGTGCTCCAGCACGCGACCGGTGCAGAACCACAGGTCATATTCGGCATCCGGCGCTTCCGCTGGCGGCTCGTACGGCAGGGCAAAAATGGTGGCTTTGCCGTCCGGCTTACCGTAAAAACGCACCCCCTCACCGGCTTTCACATAGCTGTCGAAACCTTCACGATAGCGCCAGCGCGTCTCTTTGCCGTCCACTACCGGCCAGCGCAGACCGCGCGCCTCGTGATAAGTATCGAACGGTGCGAGATCGTGACCGTGGCCGCGCCCAAAGCTGGCATACTCCTCGAACAGGCCTTTCTGAATATAGAAGCCAAACTCACGCGCTTCATCGTTAAGGCGATCGTCGGCCACTTCGCTCAGTGGGAACTGATTCACCTGGCCGTTGGCATACAGCACGTCGTACAGGGTTTTCCCTTTCAGCTCAGGCTGCTGAGCAATCAGCGCCTCTGGCCACACGTCCTCAACGCGGAAGCGTTTGGCAAAGGTCACCAGCTGCCACAGATCCGATTTCGCCTCGCCCGGCGCTTTCACCTGCTGATGCCAGAACTGGGTACGGCGCTCGGCGTTGCCATAGGCGCCCTCTTTCTCTACCCACATCGCCGTCGGCAGAATCAGGTCGGCAGACAGGGCGCTGATGGTCGGATACGGGTCGGATACCACGACAAAGTTGCGCGCATCGCGCCAGCCCGGCATGCGCTCCTGCGTCAGGTTCGGCCCGGCCTGCATATTGTTGTTGCACATCACCCAGTAGGCATTCAGCTTGCCGTCTTTCAGCGCGCGATCCTGCGCCACGGCGTGCAGACCGACTTTGGCTGGCACCGTGCCCTGCGGCAGCTTCCACAGTTTTTCAGCTAAAGCGCGGTGTTTGTCATTGTTCACCACCATGTCGGCTGGCAGACGGTGCGCAAACGTGCCCACTTCACGCGCGGTGCCACAGGCCGATGGCTGGCCGGTGAGCGAGAACGGTCCGGTGCCCGGACGGGAAATCTTGCCGGTCAGCAGGTGGATGTTGTAGCACAGGTTGTTCGCCCACACGCCGCGCGTATGCTGGTTAAAGCCCATGGTCCAGTAAGAGACCACCTTGACGTTCGGATCGGCGTACAGCTCCGCCAGCGCGATCAGCTGATCCTGCTCTACGCCGCTCATGGCGCTGGCTTTTTCCACCGTGTATTCCGCGACAAATTTCGCATATTCATCGAAGCTGATCGGCGTCGACTCGCCGTTGTCCGGATTTTTCGCCGCCGCCTGCAGCGGATTGGTCGGGCGCAAACCGTAGCCGATATCCGTCACGCCTTTACGCAGCGTGACGTGATTCTGCAGGAAGGTTTTATCGACTTTATTGTTCTGAATGATGTAGTTAGCGATGAAGTTGAGGATCGCCAGATCGCTCTGCGGCGTGAAGACGATGGCGTTATCGGCCAGCTCGAAGCTGCGGTGGCGATAGGTCGACAGCACCGCCACTTTGACGTTGTCATTGCTGAGACGCCGCGCGGTCAGGCGTGACCAAAGAATCGGGTGCATCTCGGCCATGTTCGATCCCCACAGCACAAACGCATCGGCCTGCTCGATGTCATCGTAGCAGCCCATCGGTTCGTCCATGCCGAAGGTGCGCATAAAGCCCACCACCGCAGACGCCATGCAGTGGCGCGCGTTCGGATCGAGGTTGTTGGTGCGGAAGCCCGCTTTCATCAGCTTTGATGCAGCGTAACCTTCCCATACGGTCCACTGGCCGGAGCCAAACATGCCGACCGATTCCGGGCCGTTGGCTTTCAGCGCCGCCTTAAACTTCGCTTCCATGATGTCGAACGCCTGATCCCAGCTTACCGGGGTAAACTCGCCGTTCTTATCGAATTTGCCGTCGGTCATGCGCAGCAGCGGCTGGGTCAGACGATCTTTGCCGTACATGATCTTCGGCAGGAAGTAGCCTTTGATGCAGTTCAGACCGCGGTTAACCTCCGCCTGCGGATCGCCCTGCGAGGCGACCACGCGGCCATTCTGCGTGCCGACCAGCACGCCACAGCCGGTGCCGCAAAACCGGCACGGCGCTTTTTCCCAGCGAATCGGCTCAGCCAGGCTGGTGGCCGCTTTGGTCACGGTCGGAATGGTGAGACCGGCAGCCGTTGCAGCAGCAGCCGCCGCATTGGCCTTCATAAAATCACGACGACTCAGGTTCATGATGCTTCCTTACAGGGTTCTTCAATTTCGTCTTGCTGGTGATAAACCAGCGATACCGCCAGCACATCCGGGATGTTGCGGGTGGCTTCAATGTTGCTCAGCAGCGTGGCGCTGTCGGCCGCGCCCAGCGTTAGCGCCAGCGTGCCGCGTGCGGCATCTTCCGCCGCAATGTCGCTATCGGCAAAGTTCAGTAGCGCCTGCCGCACCGCCGCGATCGCGGTCGGACGTGCCTGAATCACCAGGCCACATACGTGCCAGCTGTCGTTATTCGTCATGATGCAGTCCTGTGGCTGAGACCGGACACGGCGCGATACAGGCGCCACAGCCGGTGCAGTGTTGCGGAAGGATTTCCGGCTGGCCGATGCCGTTGGGCATCAGGCGAAAACGGATCGCCTGCTGCTCACAACTCTCCTGGCAGCTGCGACAGTTAACGCCAAGAAAAGCGATACAGCGGCTGTCGATGCGGATGCGCCGGCTAAAAGGTTCAGTGTCGCGCGGCTGAAACAGCGGCTGCGGGCAGACGTCGGCACAGGCGGCGCAAAAGGTGCATTCCCCCTGCAGAAAGTCGAGCTGCGGCGCTTCGCCAGCGGCGATGCGGATAATGCCGCCATCGCAGGCTTGTACGCAGCGGGCGCAGCCGTCACAGCCGCTCTCTCCCCGCCACCACGGCAACGCGATACCGCCGGCAGGCATGACGCGCTGCCCGGTAAAGAGTTCACGTCGCGACAGCGCCATCGGCTCACCTCAATGCGGGGATGTAGAGATGGTGCGTAAAATAACCTGAGGTTATGAAGGGCTATATCACCCGAAAGGTGTAATTCCCGATGCGGGATCAAGAGAAGGAGAATTGCAATAAAAACGGGGGCCGACTGGCCCCCGCAGGTGAGCATCGCTGCGATTAACGCGCGTTGTCTTCCGCCAGTTTAGGCGCCGCATCATCCTGATCGTCATGATGATGCTCGTGCTCTTTCATCGCCTCCGCCTGCACGCGCTTACGCACGCCAAACCAGCCGAGCACCAGCAGCACGGCAATCAGCGGAATTGAAGCAATGGTGTAAGTGCCGTTCGGGTAGTCAAACGCCATCAGCACCAGCACGCTCACCAGGAACAGCAGCGTCAGCCACGAGGTAACCGGCGCCCACGGCAGCTTGAAGCTGACATCTTCTGCTTTGCCCTCTTTGATGGCTTTGCGCAGACGCATCTGGCACACCACGATAAATGCCCACGAGGAGATAATCCCCAGCGACGCCACGTTCAGGACGATCTCAAACACCTGCGACGGAACGTAGTAGTTGAGCACCACGCCAATCACGTACACGCCGATGGTCACCAGGATACCGGCGTACGGCACCTGCTGCTTACTCATCTTCGACATGAACTGCGGCGCCGAGCCGCCCATCGACATTGAACGCAGAATACGTCCGGTAGAGTACAGGCCCGAGTTCAGGCTCGACAGCGCCGCGCTCAGCACCACGATGTTCATCACGCTGCCAATGTAGGGCACGCCCAGTTTGGAGAAGAAGGTGACGAACGGACTTTGACCGGCCTGATAGGCGTTCCACGGCAGCAGCAGTACCAGCAGTACCACGGAACCCACATAGAACAGGCCGATACGCCAGATCACGCTGTTGATGGCTTTCGGCAGCATGGTTTTCGGGTCTTTACACTCACCCGCCGCCGTGCCCACCAGCTCAATCGAGGCGAAGGCAAATACCACGCCCTGTACCAGCACCAGCGCTGGCAGCAGACCGTGCGGGAACAGCCCGCCGTTGTCGGTGATCAGGTGGAAGCCGGTGGTGTTGCCGTCCAGCGGTTTACCGCTGCCGAGGAACACCACGCCGACTATCAGGAACACCACGATAGCCAGCACTTTCACCAGCGCGAACCAGAATTCCATCTCGGCGAACCACTTCACGCCGATCATGTTCATGGTGCCGACAATCGCCAGCGCGCCCAGCGCAAATACCCACTGCGGCACATCACCAAACGCGCCCCAGTAATGCATGTAAAGCGCCACCGCGGTGATATCGACGATACCGGTCATCGCCCAGTTAACGAAATACATCCAGCCCGCGACGTAGGACGCTTTTTCCCCGAGGAATTCACGCGCGTACGAAACAAAGCTGCCGCTGGAAGGGCGATGCAACACCAGCTCGCCCAACGCACGGAGAATAAAGAAGGAGAAGATACCGCACACCAGATACACCAGTGCCAGTGCCGGACCGGCCATCTGCAGACGCGCGCCGGCACCGAGGAACAGACCGGTACCGATAGCGCCGCCAATGGCGATCATTTGTACCTGACGGTTACCCATTGCTTTGTGGTAACCCGTGTCGTGAGAGTTAAGCCAGCGCCTTCTCGCAGCACGCTGTTCGGCTGGCGTTTTTTTTGTAGATTTCATAGCTTTCCTGTTTGTCCTGTCCATCAATCACCGCGTAACCAATCGATTGCGCCGGGCAGTGCGAAATGGGGTAAAACCGGCCCCTGAGCGGCGGAACGATGCCGCGCGGCGAGCCGGGAAATTACGGCGATGAATCCTACCCGTTCTGCATGAACGAAGCAAAATATACTGGCTGACTGCACGGGTTGATTTGTAATAATCCGTCGCGACGCACAAAAAAACCGGCCAGTGGGGTGGCCGGTAATCGGTGGCTACAGGAAAAAACTACCAGAGGGGAATAATGAAGGGCATTAACGGTAAATCTCGGCGCTGCCGCTCCACATGCTGGAATCGCCCGGATTCTGCATGCCGATGACGCGATAGTGGCTGGCGCCCATCTCTTCCGCTTTCTGCGACAGCTGACGGGTGGCGTCATCCAGCGAACCCCGCACGCCGCTCACCGAAACGGTGCCGCTGCTTTGCAGGTCCTGGGTTTGTGCCTCGCTCAACGGCGAGGCGGCAAAGGTAGTAAACGATGCGCTGGCAAGCAGTGCAGCAGTCATTACGGCATAACGTGTCTTCATGAGGTGCTCCTGTTGTCGTGCGGGAAAAGGGTTACGCGTCAAAGTATCGGCGAGCCATTGCAAACCAGGCTGCGCGGGCGGTAAAAGCGTTCAATATTTCGCCAGCCAAACGCGACTAATCCAGGGAAACGTAAAACGTGGTGAGTTTCTCTGGTAAAAGTAACCAGATGTGTCAATTTCGCGCTCGCACCCGCGCTGCGGCTGACTTATAATCCCCCGCTCTTGTAAGGGTTATTATTGTGATAGTGAAACGTCCCGTTACCCGCACCATTGCCCGCGCGCTGAGCGCGATTGTGCTGCTGTCGCTGTTAACCACCGGCCTGGCGCTGATGACGCTCTCCAGCAGTTTGCGCGATGCCGAAGCGGTGAATGTCGCCGGCTCGCTGCGCATGCAAATCTACCGGCTGGCGTGGGACAGCACGCGCGATCCGCAGCAGCTGGCGCACCATATGCAGCAATATCAGCAGACGCTGGAGTCACCGGCGCTGCAGCATCTGGAGCGTCCGTGGGTGCCGATTGAAGTCAGCAGCCGCTACCGCTATCTGCGCGACAGCTGGCCGGTACTGCAGGAGACGCTGCAGCCGGCGCGAGCGCAGGTCTACCAGCAGCGCGTGGCGGGCTACGTCAGTGAGATTGACCGCTTCGTGCTGGCGGTGCAGCACTATGCCGAGCTGAAAATGCATCTGGTGGCTGCCAGCAGCCTGTTCGGCTTTCTGGCGATTGTCGCGCTGGCGCTGTGGAGCATTGGCTTTATTCGCCGTAACGTAGTGCGTCCGCTCGATTCGCTGGTCACCGCCAGTCAGTACGTCGAGCAGGCCAACTTCAGTTTTCCGCCGCTTTCCGTGCATCAGCCCAACGAGCTGGGCGTGCTGGCGCAGGCGTTTACCACCATGGCGGAGCGACTGCATTCACACTATCGCCTGCTGGAGTGCGCGGTACGCAATAAAACCGAAGATTTAACCCAGGCCAACCGCACGCTGTCGCTGCTGTATGAAAGCTCGCAGATTCTCACCGGCAGCCCGCTCAATCCCGAGCTGTTCCAGGGCCTGCTGCGGCTGGTGCAGCGACGGGAAGCGCTGGAGGTGCTGCAAATCGCCAGCGAGGATATCGCCTTCCAGGCCGGCGTGCCCGCCGACGATCTCAGCTGGCAGCGGCTGCCGCTGCAGCAGGAGGAGCAGCGCCTCGGCGAACTGTGCTGGCAAACCCGCCGCGCGCCGCCGGCCGATGAGCTGATGCACAGCCTGGCCAACATGCTGGCGCGTGCACTGTGGATCTGGCAGACGCAGAAGCAGTATCAGCAGATGCTGCTGATTGAAGAGCGCGCCACCATTGCGCGCGAGCTGCACGATTCGCTGGCGCAGTCGCTCTCTTTTCTGCGTATCCAGCTGACGCTGCTGCGGCGTAATGTCGATAGCAGCCAGCCGCAGGCACAGGCGATCATCGCCGATTTCGATCGCGCGCTGGCCGAGGCCTATCAGCAGCTGCGCGAACTGCTCACCACCTTCCGCCTGAGCATTGAACAGGCCGATTTAGTGCAGGCGATGCAGGCGATGATCGGCCCGCTGCAGGAGCAGTCGCAGGCGGCGATTACCTTTGACTATCAGCCTGGCCTGCAAACGCTGGATGCTCAGCAGCAGGTGCACGTGCTGCAGATTGCGCGCGAGGCGCTGCTCAATGCAATTCGTCACGCACAGGCGCAGCAGATTCAGATTCGCTATCAGCGTGTCGCTGATGATGAGCACCTGCTGACCATCGAAGATGACGGCTGCGGTATCAATAGCGTAGAAGAGCCGCCGGGCCACTACGGGCTGACTATCATGGCCGAGCGCGCGGCGCGTCTCGCCGGCAGCTTACTGATTACCCCGCAGGCGCAGGGCACCTGCGTCACGCTGCGTTTTCCCGCCCGCCCCGCGCACCGGCTGGCTTAACGCATTACACTTAGCAAACGGATTGAAACTCTGGAGAACCTATGGCTCACCCTTCCCTGTCTATTATGATCGTTGACGATCATCCGCTGATGCGTCGCGGTATCCGCCAGTTGCTGGCGCTGGAACCGCGTCTGGAAGTGGTGGCTGAGGCGAATAACGGTACCGAAGCGCTGGCCGAAGCGCGCCGTCTGGCACCGGATGTGATTCTGCTCGACCTGAATATGAAGGGCATGTCCGGGCTGGATACGCTGAAGGCGCTGCGCCACGAGGGCGTCGCGGCACGCATTCTGGTGCTGACGGTCTCCGACGCGCGCAGCGATATTTACGCCATGGTGGATGCCGGTGCCGATGGCTATCTGCTCAAAGACAGCGAACCGGAACTGCTGCTGGCGCAGGTAATGCGCGGCGCACAGGGCGAGAACGTGTTCAGCGAGGTGGTGGCAGAATACCTGGCGACCCGCCAGCCCAGCGCCAATCCGTTCAGACAGCTGACCGAGCGCGAGCTGGATGTGTTGCAGGAAGTGGCGCGCGGCTTATCCAACAAAGAGATTGCCGCCACGCTGCACATTTCCGAAGAAACGGTAAAGGTACACATCCGCAACCTGCTGCGTAAGCTCGAAGTTCGTTCCCGCGTTGCGGCAACGGTGCTGTGGCTGGAGAGTCGCAATGTGTGAGTGCGCACATAAAGCTGCTGCGACTTTTACACTTTCTCCATAATTTATCCACGATTCCCTAATTTGCCCCGCGTACAGTAAGCAGCAGCCGGAGTTTTCAGGATCGCCCTTGCACTCCGCCAGCGTGAAGCGCAGCCTGCGGCACGCTTTTACTAATAACAAGTACAAAGTACGCAGCTGAGGAGTGTCGGTTTCATGTCGAACTTTTTTATCGACCGCCCCATTTTTGCCTGGGTGCTGGCTATTTTGCTGTGCCTGTGTGGCACGCTGGCCATTATCTCGCTGCCGGTGGAACAGTATCCGGATCTCGCGCCGCCTAACGTGCGCATCACCGCCAACTATCCCGGCGCATCCGCGCAGACGCTGGAAAACACCGTCACCCAGGTTATCGAGCAGAATATGACGGGGATCGATAACCTGATGTACATGTCCTCGAACAGCAGCAACACCGGCCAGGCGCAGATCACCCTCACCTTTACCGCCGGCACTAACCCGGATGAAGCGCGGCAACAGGTACAGAATCAGCTGCAGAGCGCGCTGCGCAAACTGCCAGCGGCGGTGCAATCGCAGGGCGTCACGGTAAACAAAACCGGCGACAGCAACATTCTGATGATCGCCTTTGTCTCCACCGACGGCAGCATGGATAAACAGGATATTGCCGATTACGTTGCCAGTAATATTCAGGATCCGCTCAGCCGCATCGACGGCGTCGGCCAGGTCGATGCCTACGGATCGCAATACGCGATGCGCATCTGGCTCGATCCCAATAAGCTGATTAACTACGCGCTAACCACCGACGATGTGGTCAGCGCCATCGAATCGCAGAACACCCAGGTGGCGGTCGGCCAGGTCGGCGGGTTGCCGTCGGTGGACAAACAGGCGCTGAACGCCACGGTTAACGCCCAGTCGATGCTACAGACGCCCGCGCAGTTTCGCGCGATTACGCTGAAAACCAACACCGACGGTTCAGTGGTGACGCTCGGCGACGTGGCCACCATCGCCATGGGCGCCGAAAAGTATGACTTTCTGAGCCGCTATAACGGCCAGCCGGCATCCGGTCTCGGCATCAAACTGGCCTCCGGCGCTAACGAGATGAACACCGACAAGCTGGTGCGCGCCCGTGTTGCCGAACTGGCGCAATACTTCCCGCACGGACTGGAAGCCAAAGTGGCGTTTGAAACCACGCCGTTCGTCAAAGCCTCCATTAAGGACGTGGTGAAAACCCTGCTGGAAGCGATTCTGCTGGTGTTTCTGGTGATGTACCTGTTCCTGCAAAACTTCCGCGCCACGCTCATTCCCACCATTGCTGTTCCGGTGGTGCTGCTCGGTACCTTTGCGGTGCTGTACGCCTGCGGCTTCAGTATTAACACCCTGACCATGTTCGCCATGGTGCTGGCCATCGGGCTGCTGGTGGATGATGCCATCGTGGTGGTGGAGAACGTCGAGCGCATCATGAGCGAAGAGGGATTATCGCCGCGTGCCGCCACGCGTAAATCGATGGGGCAGATTCAGGGCGCGCTGGTGGGCATCGCGCTGGTGCTGTCCGCAGTGTTTGTGCCGATGGCGTTCTTTGGCGGCACCGTGGGCGCTATCTATCGCCAGTTCTCCATCACCATTGTCTCGGCGATGGTGCTGTCGGTGCTGGTGGCGATGATTCTGACGCCCGCGCTGTGCTCCACGCTGCTCAAACCGCTGGCGCAGGGCCAGCACCATGGCCGGCGCGGCTTTTTCGGCTGGTTTAACCGCCGCTTCAACGCCAGCGCCGAACGCTACGAGCGCGGCGTAGCGCGCATTCTGCTGAAGAGCGGCCGCTGGCTGCTGCTCTACCTGGCGATTATCGGCGTGATGGCGTTCCTGTTTATTCGTCTGCCTACCTCCTTCCTGCCGCTGGAAGATCGCGGCGTATTTCTTACTCAGGTACAACTGCCGCCGGGCTCAACGCTGCAGCAAACCTCGCAGGTGGTGGCAAAGGTTGAGGATTATTACCTGACTGCCGAGAAGGACAATGTACTGTCGGTGTTCTCCACCATTGGTGCCGGTCCGGGCGGCAACGGACAAAACGTGGCGCGCCTGTTTGTGCGCCTGAAGGACTGGGAGCAGCGGCCAGGTCGCGATCGCACCTCGTTTGCCATCATCGATCGCGCCACCGCAGCCTTCAAAAAGATCAAAGAGGCACGCGTTATCGCCAGCAGTCCACCGGCGATAACCGGCATGGGCAGCTCCTCCGGCTTTGATATGGAGTTGCAGGATCACGGCGGCATCGGGCACACCGAGCTGATGGCGATGCGCGATCGGCTGCTGGCGCTGGCCGACAACAATCCGGCGCTGTCGCGCGTGCGCCACAACGGGCTCGACGACAGCCCGCAGCTGCAGATTGATGTCGACCAGCGCAAAGCGCAGGCGCTCGGCGTGTCGCTGGACACCATCAACGACACCCTGACCACCGCCTGGGGCTCAACCTACGTGAATGATTTTCTCGACCGCGGCCGCGTGAAGAAAGTCTACGTCCAGGCCGCACCGGAATTCCGCATGCTGCCGGGCGACATCAACAAATGGTATGTGCGCAACAACAGCGGCGGCATGGTGCCGTTCTCCGCCTTCGCCACCAGCCACTGGGAGACCGGTTCACCGCGTCTTGAACGCTACAACGGCTATTCGTCGCTGGAGATTGTCGGCGAGGCGGCTAACGGCGTCAGCAGCGGCACGGCGATGGATGAGATGGAGAAACTGGTGGCGCAGCTGCCGCTCGGCGTTGGCTTCCAGTGGACCGGTGCCTCCTATCAGGAACGTCTCTCCGGCTCGCAGGCACCGGCGCTGTATGCGATTTCGCTGCTGGTAGTGTTCCTGTGCCTCGCGGCGCTGTACGAGAGCTGGTCGATTCCGTTCTCGGTGATGCTGGTGGTGCCGCTGGGCGTGGTGGGCGCGCTGGTCGCCACCTGGCTGCGCGGACTGGAGAATGACATCTACTTTCAGGTCGGCCTGCTGACGGTGATTGGCCTGTCGGCGAAGAATGCGATCCTGATCGTCGAGTTCGCCAATGAGATCAACAGCAAAGGGCGTGAACTGCTGGAGTCGACGCTGGAGGCATCGCGGCAGCGCCTGCGGCCGATTCTGATGACGTCGCTGGCCTTTATTTTCGGCGTGCTGCCGATGGCGATCAGCAGCGGTGCCGGTTCCGGCAGCCAGCATGCGGTCGGTACTGGCGTGATGGGCGGCATGATCTCCGCCACGGTACTGGCGATCTTCTTTGTGCCGCTGTTCTTTGTGCTGGTGCGCCGCCGCTTCCCGCTGCGGGCAAAGCCGCACGACTGAGGCTAAATCCGGACAAATAAAAAGCCGCCATGATAAATGGCGGCTTTATTGATGTGTGCGGTAAGAATAACAGCAAGTTGGGAAGTGCCCTGCTTTTCTCTTCACGAATTACTTACGTAACATCGCTTCGATAAATTCTTTCCAGTTCCCCAGTTCGTGTTCAACCATAATACCCTCTCTTCTTGTAGTGGCGATTTTACGCCGTTTTTTTCTACAGGTGAATACGTTTCCACCTCTCATCACTATCGGCAACTACCGCAGAAAGCTTGAATTTGCCGAAACTGCGGACTGACGCACATTTCAGCAACCTGTTAATGCGACTCATAAAAGCGCGGACTTAATCCGCCAGGCCCGTTTTTACCACCTAAGATAATTCTTAGATCGCTAATGATGCCGCAGGCGACAATTTCGCAGGTAAGTGAAAGCGTTTACTGGCCCTGATTAGCGTCGTTTATTGGCGTCGCGGCGAGATGAAAAACAGCGCTGCTGCGCGTCTGACCTCACAGCCCACAGCGCGCTATGGTAAACTCGCGCTTTATTTAACACAGGACGGGAATACGCGATGACAGCGCAGTGGGTGATGTACGGAATTAAGAATTGCGACACCATAAAAAAAGCACGCAACTATTTGAGCACTTCCGGCATCGACTTTCATTTTCATGATTATCGCGCTGACGGGCTGGATGCGGCGCTGCTGCAATCCTTTATCGACCAGCTGGGGTATGACGTGCTGCTGAACACGCGCGGCACCACCTGGCGTCAGTTGCCGGAAGCAGAACGCGATGCCATCCGCGATGCGGCCAGCGCCAAAGCGCTGATGCTGGCGCACCCGGCGCTGATCAAACGTCCGGTGCTGGCGGCGCCAGACGGTACATTGCTGGTGGGTTTCAAAGAACCCGTTTATCACGCCTTTATCCAGGAGAAGTCATAACATGTTCTGTCCGGTCATTGAGCTGGCTCAGCAGCTTATTCGTCGCCCCTCGCTTAGTCCGGATGACGCCGGTTGCCAGGCCATGTTAATTGCGCGCCTGGAGGCGATTGGTTTCCACGTCGAGCCGATGCACATTGGCGATACGCTTAACTTCTGGGCCACGCGCGGCCAGGGCGAAACGCTGGCCTTTGCCGGGCACACTGATGTGGTGCCACCGGGCGATGCCAACCGCTGGATCAGCCCGCCGTTTGAACCGTCGATTCGCGACGGCATGCTGTTTGGCCGTGGCGCCGCTGACATGAAAGGCTCGCTGGCGGCGATGGTGGTGGCGGCCGAGCGCTTCGTTGCTGCTCATCCCAATCATGCTGGCCGGCTGGCGTTTCTCATCACTTCCGATGAAGAAGCCAGCGCCGTCAACGGTACGGTAAAAGTGGTTGAGCGCCTGATGGCGCGCAACGAACGTATGGATTACTGCCTCGTCGGCGAACCGTCGAGCACCGAAGTGGTCGGCGACGTGGTGAAGAATGGCCGTCGCGGCTCGATGACCGCCAATCTGACCATTCACGGCGTGCAGGGCCACGTGGCGTATCCGCATCTGGCTGATAACCCGGTGCATCGCGCGATGCCGGCGCTCAACGAGCTGGTGGCGACCGAGTGGGATCAGGGCAATGAATTCTTCCCGCCGACCAGCATGCAGATCGCCAACGTGCAGGCCGGCACCGGCAGTAACAATGTGATCCCTGGCGAGTTTTTCGTGCAGTTTAACTTTCGCTTCAGCACCGAACTGACCGATCAGATGATCAAAGATCGCGTGGCGGCGCTGCTCGATCGCCACCAGCTGCGCTATACGCTGGAGTGGAATGTGTCCGGTCAGCCATTCCTGACTTCACGCGGCAAGCTGGTGGATGCGGTCGTCAACGCCGTGGCGCACTATAATGAGATCAAGCCGCAGCTGTTAACCACCGGCGGCACCTCTGACGGGCGCTTTATTGCCCGCATGGGCGCACAGGTGGTGGAGCTCGGCCCGGTGAATGCCACTATTCATAAGATCAATGAGTGCGTGAAAGCCTCGGATTTGCAGCTGCTGAGCCGGATGTATCAGCGCATTATGGAACAGCTGATCGCCTGATGGCACCTTGAAGGAGAAACCTCATGGAATGGTTAAAAGAGTACTGGTGGGTGATTGTGATTCTGCTGATGGTGGGCGTGCTGATGAACGTCTATAAAGACCTGAAGCGCATCGATCATAAAAAATATATGGATAACAAACCGGATCTGCCACCGCATCGCGATTTCAACGATAAGTGGGACGATGACGACGACTGGCCGAAAAAGAAGTAGTCGCCGCCGATCGTTTAGCGTACAAGGTCGCCCTGCACGGCGACCTTTGTTTTATGGCGCGCCGGTCTCACACCATCATCACCACATCATCGTCGCCCGGCTTCGCCCCGCTCAGCGCCTCATCAAAATAGCGGCGCGGCACGGTATAGCGCAGGTGATTCAGCGCCAGCTGCATGCTGCGTTCATCAATTGCGTGCGGCAGATCGTCAACGATATCCAGCGTCACATCGCCGCCCAGCGCGGTTAAGCGCTGCATCGCCGCTTCCGCATGCTGCATCGGCACCTGCTCGTCATAATCGCCGTGAATCAGGTGGATAGTGTTGCGCGTGCTGGCCTGCTCCGGCAGCGTGACGTAGCGGCCGCTAAAGGCCACCACGCGTCCCGCCAGATCCGGCTGGGCTTTTACGCCTTCCAGCACCATGGTGCCGCCCTGCGAAAAACCGACCAGCGCGGTGGCTTCCGGCCGCACGCCGCTCTGCTGCTGCCAGTGACGCACCGACTCGACAAAGGACGGCATCACCGCATCCACGCCCTGCTGCTGCGAGCGGTCGTGTTCCGGTATCTCGGCATACCATTGGCGGCCCTGCGGCGCGCTGGCCGGATAAGGTGCGCCCACCGACACCACCTGCGCCTGCGGAAACGCCTGCGCGAACCAGCTGCCAATCTGCGCCATCGAATCGGGGTTGTCGTTCACGCCGTGATACAGCAAAAACAGCTGCGCGGCGTTATCCGGTTGCTGAACAATTACATATCGTAGTGCCATAACGTCCTCCTCAAATCACTATACGCCGCTGACGGCAAAGTGATATTGGGAAAATTTGAACGAGATAATGGATTTATTGCAATGTGCCGAGGCGCTGCTGCCAGTGCTGCGCGGAAGCGGCATCCAGCATGATGAGTGCGTCAGCCGCCTCCGCGCGCAGCCTGAGCATCAGCGCTTTACGCCCGCTCACGCCGGCCAGCCGTGCCGCTTCACTCAGCGTTTGTTTTTGTTGCAGTATGGCACACAGCAACGGTGGCGATGCGACACCCGCCAGCCGCTGCAGCGCCGGATAGCTGGCTTCATAGGGCCGCTGCGCCCAGGCAAACGCGGCCAGCAGCGGCCAGTCGTCGGCGCTGAGGGATTGATGGTCGGCGGACGACAGGGTCAGCGGCACCGCGATCAGCTTTTGCAGCCAAGGCCAGTCGCGCGCCAGACGCTGCGCGGCGCGCTGCTGCAGGGCTTCACCGGCAGGCGTCAGCGCACAAATCGCCATCGCCGCATAGCAACCGCTGCTGGCTTCGCGCTGTGAACCGATACGCACCAGCGTAAAGCCGCAGGCGCGCCAGAACTGCCACAGCGCTGCGGTGTAGCCAAAGCTCACCGACAGATAGTCCGCGCCCTGCGCCTGCTGCCGCGCCGTCGCCACCAGCGCGCGACCGATGCCGCGCTGGCGCTGCGCGGCCTGCACGGCGATGCGGCTGATGCGCAGCGAACGTAACGTCGCCGCTTCAGTAAAACCGGCATGTGCCGCTAATGACTGCGCCACCAGATTGCCGCGCGGACGACGTAAGCCGGCCCACACCGCCTGCGCCAGCGCGGCATCCAGTCCGCCCTCTTCCACCAGCCACAGCGCGCCGGTGACCTGCTGCGGCTGCCCGGCCAGCCAGAAATGCATGCCGGGCGCATCCAGCATACGTCGCAGATCGAGTGGCGAGGTGCGATAGTGGGCGCTCGCCAGCAGACGATAGCCGGCCTGTAAGGCGTCGGCGTGCTGCGTGGGCGTAGCGGCAAAAATCGCTGTCTGCGCGGGTGCGTCGCAGGCTTCGGCCTCAGCAAACAGCAGCGCCGCACTCAGCCACTGCTCCAGCGGATCCTGCGCCGACCAGCGCAGCGGCTCATCCAGCTGGAAATAGCGCACCTGCGGCAGCGTGGCGCAAAAGCGCAGCATGAAACCGCGCCCGGTACCTTCGTAGCCCTGCACCGTGGTGGTCAGCAGAACGCGTGGAAAACGCTGCACCAGCTGCTGTAACAGCGGCGCGGGGATCGCCGCGGCCTCATCCACAATCAGCCATTCTGCCAGCGGCTGAGCCTCCTGCGGCTGAGCGAGAATCGCATCCGGGGCCATAAAGCTAAACTGCTCAGCGGCGAACTGTGCCAGCACCTCCGTCGCGGCTTTGGCCGGCGCCGTCACCAGCGCGCTTTGCGTCTGGCGCGCCAGCATCCCCGCCAGCGCCGATTTGCCGCGACCGCGCGGGGCGATGATCACCGCGACACCGGGTGGCATGGCGCACAGCTGACGGACAATCTGCGCCTGCTGCTCGGGGGCGCGACACTGCCACGGCGCGAAGGACTGCGGTGCCGGCAGGCGCGGCGTCTGGTACTGACGCAGCAGCATCACCTGCGCATCCTGCAGGATATGCTGTTGCAGATGGTGGATGAAATGCGGCGTGGCGATGGGCTGGTCGACATCGGCCCAGCGCAGGCTGTCGCGATCGGGCTGCGCCGGCCAGGCGTTCCAGTCTGGCGTCAGTAACAGCAGCCAGCTGCCGGCCCGCAGCGTCCCGGCCAGCGCAGCGAACGCTTCCGCATGAAAGCCGTGGCGCGCATCGAAAATGGCATGCCGGAATTCCCGGCCCAGCAGGGTACGCAGCGCTGCAGGCGCGACGCGCTGCGGGAAGTCATCGCTGTCGCTGACCGTTAACCAGTCACCGGGCAGTGCGGCCTGCCATGTGGCCGCCTCATGGCGCGCCCAGCCAGCTTCACCGGAAATCACGCACAGACGGCGGATACCGGCTTGCTGCATCGCCGCCGCCAGTTCAGCGTGCAACATCAGTTACTGGCGAAGGTGTTGCACTGGCCCGGATTGCCGCTATCAAAACCGCGTTTGAACCAGGTGTAGCGCTGCTGTGAGGTGCCGTGAGTGAAGCTGTCCGGCACTACGCGCCCCTGACTTTGCTGCTGCAGACGATCGTCGCCAATCGCCTCGGCGGCGTTCAGCGCTTCCTGCAAATCGCCCACCTCAAGAATGTTCTCCTGCTGCATATAGTGACCCCAGACGCCAGCAAAGCAGTCCGCCTGCAGCTCCATCTTCACCGACAGCTGGTTCACCTGCGCCTGCGTGGCGCCCTGCTGCATCTGGCGCACTTTCGGTTCGATACCCAGCAGTTTCTGCACGTGATGCCCCACTTCGTGGGCGATGACGTAACCCTGGGCAAAATCACCCCCGGCTCCGAGTTTGGTTTTCATGTCGTCATAGAAAGAGAGATCGATATACACCGTCTGATCGGCCGGGCAGTAGAACGGCCCCATTGCCGACTGGCCGGTACCGCAGTTAGTGCGCGTCGCACCGCGATACATCACCAGCTTCGGCGGCGCGTATTGTTTGCCCATCTGCTGGAACAATTTGCCCCAGGTATCTTCGGTGGTGGCGAGGATCACCGAGGTGAATTTGGCCGCCTCGTTATCCTGCGCCGAATTGACCTGACGCTGCTGCTGTTGCGACACCGGCGTACCGCCTTCCAGCAGCGCGGTGAGGTCGTAGCCGTAATAGCCAGCGACCGCGACCACAATCAGCAGAATAATGCCGCCCTTGCCGCGCGGCAGACGAATCTGGCGTCCGCCAGAACTAAAACCCGGCGAATCGCCGCGACGATCTTCCACATTGTCGCTTTCACGACGCCCTTGCCAGCGCATGGCCTGCTCCTGTTATCAATGACTTTTGCATGATTTTAGTTGGCGGCAGAGGTTAGTACCAGCAATGCAATGCCAGCGGAGCGAGATTGCGCGCAGGGCGCAGCGTGAAGGCCGTAAACAGACGATAAAAAAGGCCGCCAGCCAGGGCGACCTTCATGCGCTGAAAGGTTTGCGTCTGTTATACCGTGACGCACACCGGCAGAAGCTTAGTCCAGTTTGACACCCAGACGGTGTGCCACTTCTTCGTACGCTTCGATCAGGCCGCCGAGGCTCTGACGGAAACGGTCTTTGTCCATCTTGTCCATGGTCTCTTTGTCCCACAGACGCGCGCCGTCTGGCGAGAATTCGTCGCCCAGCGTCACTTCACCTTTGAACAGACCAAACTCCAGCTTGAAGTCCACCAGAATCAGACCGGCATCATCAAACAGTTTGCTCAGCACTTCGTTGGCTTTGAAGGTCAGCTCCTGCATGCGCGCCAGGTTAGCCTTGCTCACCCAGCCAAAGGTTTCGCAGTACGATTCGTTGACCATCGGGTCGTGTTTGGCGTCATCTTTCAGGAAGAGATCAAACAGCGGTGGATTGAGCAGCATGCCCTCTTCCACGCCCAGACGTTTCACCAGCGATCCGGCCGCCCGGTTGCGCACCACGCACTCTACCGGCACCATCTCCAGCTTTTTCACCAGCGCTTCGTTATCAGAAAGCAGCGCTTCCATCTGGGTCGGAATGCCCGCTTCCTGCAGTTTGGTCATGATGAAATGGTTGAACTTGTTGTTCACCATGCCTTTACGATCAAACTGCTCGATTCGTGCACCGTCTCCTGCTGACGTATCGTTGCGGAATTCAAGTACCAGCAGATCCGGATTGTCGGTGCTGTATACGGTTTTCGCTTTACCGCGATACAACTCAGCTCGCTTTTGCATCTTGTTAACTCCAAACATGAAAGAACCCGTGTTCAGCGGTGTTTCACCGCGCGATGACTGCCTGACGCAATCGTTTACCTCGCCGGGCGCTATTATGCCAAAACCAAAACAAAAAGGCCGGAGAATCTCCGGCCTTTATTGCATTTATTTGTTCAGCGCGCCCTGCAGGACCGCCACCAGCGCATCATTCTGCGCCTGGGTGAGTACGTGTCCTTTCGGATCGATGAACTGCAGGCTGCTGCGGTTATCGAGATCGCCCACCTGCAACTTGTAGTCGCCGTTTGGCAGTTCCGGATCTTTCGCGCCGATGGCGTCAAACGCGCTGCTGCCCGGCTGCTTGTAGGTCACTTTCAGACTGCCCTGCGAGCGGTTGTCATCGGTAACTTCCATGCCCATACGCTTCAGCGCCGCCGGCAGACGCTGCCAGGTGACATTAAACGGTGAGCGCAGCACCAGCAGTGGCAGACCGGTGTCGTCCGCGCCGCTCTGAACATCAATCTGTCCGCTGGCACGTCCGGCAGCCGCATCCTGGCTGGCGGTATCGATCTTATCCAGACCGGTGCTGATGTCATTCAGCATCTGACCGGTATAGCGCTGAACCTGAACCGGCGTGGTGACCGTCTGACCCTGCTGCTGCAGTTCCAGCAGACGTACGGTCAGCACCTGCTGATAGCCCTGGTTCTGCACGCTGATCTGGTAACGGCCGCGATACTGGTTATCTTCGTCAGCACGGTTCCACTGTACCCAGTCGGTGGTGAGCTGCTGCGCCGCATCATCACGCTGGGCAACCGGGAATTTGTATGACTGCACCACGTTCACCACCTGCGACCAGATGGAGCCACGGCTGCTGTCAACCGCCAGCACGCCGGTGTTACCGGTGAACTGCGCGCGGGTGCCGTTCATCAGCGCCAGCGGCTGCGCCGGTGGACGGATGTCGAGCTCTTTACCCAGCGCGCCTTTCGCCACGCTGTGCGGCACATCGTAATCACCATTCTGCAGCGGCAGAATCATGCCCGCCGGGGCTTTTAAATCATGCAGTTCAGGCGCCTGCAGGAAAGATTCATCACCGCTGACCTGGCGCTTATAACGCTGATCGCTGGAACAAGCTGTTAGCAGCATCAGGGTGGAGAGGCCCACCACGGTTGCCAGCGTCGAGCGCTTAACTGAATAACTCATTGATTCTCCCTAAATTATCGCAGACCCGCCTGGATCAGCGCCTGCGCGGTTTTCGCCTGACCGGCTTCGGTCAGCGGCGTCATCGGCAAGCGCAGCGTGTCATCGGCGATCAATCCTAGCTGTTTCGCGGCCCATTTCACCGGGATAGGATTCGGTTCACAGAAAAGCGTCTGGTGCAGGTGCATCAGACGCTGATTCAGGCGACGCGCTTCGGCAAATTTTCCCTCTTGTGCCAGCGCACAGAGTTCAACCATTTCACGTGCTGCAATGTTAGCCGTGACCGAAATAACGCCTTTGCCGCCCAGTTGCATGGAGTCCAGCGCTGTCGCGTCATCACCGCTGACAATAATGAACTCATCTCCAACCAGCTGTTGGATCTGCGAAATACGCGATAAGTTCCCGGTGGCCTCTTTGATTCCGATAATATTTTTGATTTCAGCCAGGCGGGCAACGGTTTCCGGCAGCATGTCACAGCCGGTACGTGATGGGACGTTATACAGCATCTGGGGCAGATCGGTGCTTTCGGCGATCGCTTTGAAGTGCTGGTACAGACCTTCCTGCGTCGGACGGTTGTAGTACGGGGTCACAGTGAGGCAGCCGACTACGCCGGTGCCGGTGAAGCGTTTTGTCAGAGAGATCCCTTCGGCGGTGGCATTCGCGCCGGTCCCGGCAATCACGGGAATGCGGCCATCGGCCAGCTCCAGGGTTTGCATCACCACATCGCCATGCTCTTCATGGCTGAGGGTCGCGGATTCGCCGGTGGTGCCAACAGAAACAATCGCCGCCGTACCGCTGGCGACATGATAATCAATCAGTTTTTTCAGACTTGCGCGGCAGACATCACCTTTTTCATTCAAAGGCGTAATGAGCGCAACAATACTTCCGGTGAACATGGGCTATCCCCTCGACAAACAAGTGCCTCATGTTACGTTTTCCGCCGAAAGAAAAGCAAGCGAGCCACGCCATTACCGCGCTTGTCAGCAGTTTTTTTTATGTTTACCTTATGGTTATTAGCGAACGTACAGGAAACGCCATTTTGCCGCAGTCACAGCCGCACCATCTGGTGATCACCGCTCTGGGCGTTGATCGTCCGGGTATCGTCAATACCATTACCCGCCACGTCAGCAGCTGCGGTTGCAATATTGAAGACAGCCGCCTGGCGATGCTGGGCGACGAGTTCACCTTTATTATGCTGCTCTCCGGCAGCTGGAACGCCATTACCCTGATTGAATCGACCCTGCCGATGAAGGGTGCCGAGCTGGAACTGCTGATCGTGATGAAGCGCACTAACGCGCGCGTTACGCCGCCGATGCCCGCCACCGTCTGGGTACAGGTGGAAGTGCCGGACTCACCGCATATCATCGAACGCTTCACCGATCTGTTCGATAAACATCAGATGAACATCGCCGAGCTGGTGTCGCGCATTACGCCCGCCCAGGACGACGAGCCGCCGGTGCTCTATATTCAGATGACCGCGCACAGCCCGGCGAATCATGCCAGCGCACCGTTTGAGCAGGCTTTCCATCGGCTGTGCGAAGAACTGCATGCACAAGGTTCAATTCGCCTCTATAGTGTCACCGACGACGCGCACAGCGCCGTCTGAATCAGGCTCCGGGTTATTCCGCCACACACTCTGCCGCGCTGGCATACCGTGTAGTGAAATAACCCTGAGGTAAACTCCACCTGGCGCTTTTGCCGCTGATGGTGTATTACCCACAGCATGAAGAAAAAAATGGAGAGTTGTGATGAATCCACTGAAAGCCGGTGACACCGCACCGAAATTTAGCTTGCCCGATCAGGATGGCGAACAAGTAAATTTGGCCGACTTCCAGGGACAGCGCGTTCTGGTCTATTTCTACCCGAAAGCCATGACGCCGGGCTGCACCACGCAGGCCTGCGGTCTGCGCGATAACATGGATGATTTAAAGAAGGCGGGCGTGGAAGTGCTGGGCATCAGCACCGACAAGCCGGAAAAACTGTCTCGCTTTGTCGAGAAAGAATTGCTCAACTTCACCCTGCTGTCGGATGAAGATCATCAGGTTTGCGAGCAGTTTGGCGTCTGGGGTGAGAAAACCTTTATGGGGAAAACCTACGACGGCATTCACCGCATCAGCTTCCTGATTGGCGGCGATGGCAAAGTGGAGAAGGTGTTCGACGATTTTAAAACCTCGAACCACCACGATATCGTGCTCGATTACCTGAAATCAGCCTGATTACCCGCGGGTGCCAGCCAGGCACCCGTTTTTTATCCTGCTGTGACGCTGCCCGGTTAATAGCGCGAAACCGTGCTGGCCAGCGCCTCCTGCCCGGCGATCACCACGCAGTTACGTCCGGCGTTTTTCGCCTGATACAGCGCATCATCGGCCTGCTTCAGAATCTGCTCCTGACTGCCGTGCGTCGGCTGCCAGCTGGCGATACCAATCGAAATCGTGATCTGCCCGACCGGATCAATCCAGCCGCCGGCAATGCTGGTGCGCACGCGCTCGGCAATCACACGCGCTTCATCAGGGGCGGTGGCGGGAAGCAGCATCAGAAACTCTTCGCCGCCGTTGCGGCACACCACGTCGGTTTGACGCGCGCTCTGGCGCAGCGTGCGCGCCACCTGTTTGATCACCTCGTCGCCAACATCATGACCGAAGTTATCATTCACCCGTTTGAAATGGTCAATATCCAGCGCCAGCACGGCAAACGGCTGCTGCATGGTATCGAAATAGTCGAGCACCGCGCTCAGGCCGCGGCGATTGAGCAGGCTGGTCATGGGATCGCTCTGCACCTCTGACTTAAGCCGGCCGATTTTATCCTGCACCAGACCAATACCGGTGAGCAGCGCGCGCTTCACCTGTGCCGCTTCAAAGTACCAGGCGCGGATCACGCCAATTTCCCCGGAAACGCCCTGGGTATCCATCTGGCTGGCTTTGCGCGCCAGCTGCCACAGTGGCAAGGCAATCAGCCGGGCCAGAACCACCGCCACCAGCAGTGTCAGCAGCGCAAACGGCACCGAATTCTTCAGCACCTGTAGCAGCAGCCCGGAGAGCGGCGCCAGCGTGACGTTTGTCGGCTTGAGCGCCACCACCATCCAGCCGGTAGTGGGCACCACAGCGTAGCCCGCCAGCTTCGCGGTGCCCTCTTCCGTCAGCTGAACTTCGCCATTGCTGTGCTCCTGGCGCTGACGATCGCTGACGATGCCCGGCACGTTTTTGCCAATCAGCTGATTGTTCTGGTGATACAGCACGCGGTTTTCGCGATCCAGCACGTAAACATGGGTGCCGTCACGATAGTACTGCTCGCCGAGCAGCACGTTAAGAATGCTCTTTTTCTTCAGATAAATAGTGCCGCCGACGTAGCCAAGATAGCGCCCATCGGTGCTCCATACCGGCCAGGAAACAAACACCAGCAGGTTATTGGTGGCAGAAATGGTGGGCCGGCTGACCATCGGCTGGCGCTGCGCCAGCGCTTCGCGCGAAGACTGGCTGGTGAGCTGCATGCCTTTCAGCATCAGCGATTCCGGCGAAATGGCTTTAATCACGCCGTTGCTGTCGACAATCGCCACCGAGTTAAAGCTGCTGGTCTGCTCGCGCAGTCGGTTCACTTCCTGCTGCAGCAGTTCGGGATTATCGAAATCTTTACCCAGCTGATTGGCGCTGTAGTGCAGCTGCGACTGCGCCAGCTGGAAAAACACTTCGGTGGTGGCCGCCAGCTTGGTGGCGTAAGCGCGATTGGCTTCAAGGGTGCTTTCGATCAGCACCATGCGCTGTACGCGCCAGGTGGCGTACAGCGTATTAGCCAGTGTGATGACGATACTGGTGATCGCCAGCAGCGCAATCAGCGTGCGCAGATCAGTTTTTGGCCGGATGCGCGTTAACATGGCGCAACCGCCCTGGTGAGTAGCTTCATAAGTTAGCGTGCCTGACTATCTTGTTATAATTGGAGGTGTTTACCCTGGTGAGGTAACAGACAATTGTACACCTCTGAGCCAAATTGACTACGACGCAGACCCTCAGGAACGCTTTTTTATTGTGCTATTACTGGTGCTAATCAATTAAACCCTGCGCATCGTAAAACGGCCAGGGTCCTGGATAATCGCCGATTGCGCACAGATGCGTACTCATCCCCTGCTGCGGCTGCCAGCGATGCAGCAGAAAACCGGGCGGTTCCAGCACAAAGTTCGCCGGACCGTGGTCACGCAAATCCAGTGCCACCTGATGCGACACACCGGGCGCCACGCAGGCCAGCGTGCCGGCAAAACGCGCCTGCACCGAGCGGTGCAGGTGGCCGCTCAGCACCCGTTCCACCTGGGGATGCTGACCAATAATGGCAGCCAGCGCCGCCGGATTGCGCAGCGGCTGCCGATCCATGTGGCCAATGCCGCTCAGGAACGGCGGATGATGCAGCAGCACCAGCGTCGGCAAATCAGGCTCACGCGCCAGCTGCTCTGCCAGCCATTGCAGCTGTGCGTCATCGACGTAGCCCCACGGCTGATGCGGTACGCTGGAGTCGAGCGCCAGCAGCTGCAGATGATTCACACGCATCTGCCAGTTGAGCGTTTCGCCGTGCTGCAGGTAGTGATGCTCCGGAAACGCGGCGCGCAGCTGCTGGCGATCGTCGTGATTGCCCGGCATCAGCAGGAACGGCAGCTGCAGATGGCGCAGCGCCTCGCGCAGCGTCTGGTACTCTTCCGCAGTGCCAAAATCCACCAGGTCGCCGGTAATCACCACCGTATCCGGTCGCGGCACCAGCTGATTCAGCGTGTCGATCACCCGCAGCAGCGCAGCGTGCGTATCCACTTTTTTATAGGAGAGACGGCCATGGGCCTTGATGTGTAAATCGCTGATTTGCGCAATCAGCGTCATTGCGTCAGTCACAACAGCTCCTTATCAGGCAGAAAAGTGCAGCGCGGCATCCTGCGCCAGCGTCCAGCTTACCGGCTGGCCGGCGTGCCAGGCTTCGCGCGCGTGGCGATCAACCTGGATCGGCGCCGCCAGCCCGATATCAATACTCAGCCGCTGCGCAGCACCGAGAAAGGTGGTGCCGAGAATAAAACCGGGGCGTGCGTAGCGCTGGTCCGCCGCCAGCAGCACATCCTCCGGGCGGCAGAAATGCTGCGGATTGCCGCGCGCATCGACCCCGACACAGTTAATCGCGCCGACAAAATCCGCGACAAACTGTGACGCCGGGCGCTGGTAAATATTTTGCGGCGTATCGATCTGCACCAGACGTCCCTGCTCCATCACCGCGATGCGATCGCCCAGCGCCATCGCTTCCTGCTGATCGTGCGTGACGTACACGGCGGTGATCGCCAGCTGTTTCAGCAGCGCGCCAATCTCCAGCCGCAGCCGGTCGCGCAGGCGCGCATCCAGCGCCGCCAGCGGCTCATCAAACAGCAGCACCTTCGGACGCGCCGCCAGCGCACGCGCCAGCGCTACGCGCTGCTTTTGACCGCCCGACAGCTTGTCGATGCTGCGCTGCGCCAGCGCGCTGAGATCCACCAGGGCCAGCATCTCCTGCACGCGCGCGTCGCGTTCGGCGCGCGCCACGCCCTGCACTTTCAGGCCGTAGGCGACGTTTTGCGCCACGTTGAGATGGGGAAACAGCGCGTAGTTCTGGAACACCATGCCCACGTTGCGTTTCTCAATCGGCAGCGCGGTCACGTTACGATCGTCAAACCACACTTCGCCGCCGTCGTCACAGCGCTCCAGGCCACTGATGATGCGCAGCGTGGTGGTTTTGCCACAGCCGGACGGACCGAGCAGCACCAGGGTTTCGCCAGGCTGCACCGTCAGATCGAGCGGCTGCAGCGCCAGCTGGTGATTAAAGTGCCGCGCACAGTGGCGCAGCGTAACAGTTACGGCCGCAGGGTTCATGCCGCCTCCTTATTAGCACGCGTGAGCGTACGGTTGAGCCAGTGATTGACCGCGTTGAGCATCAGCAGCAGCGGCAGAATCAGCAGAATAAAGATCAGCGTGTAGGCCGATCCCACTTCCAGTCGCATTGAGGCATAGCTGTCTGCCAGCCCCACCGGCAGCGTTTTTGTCAGCGGCGTATGCAGCATCCAGGTGATGTTGAACTCACCCACCGACAGGGTGATCACCATAAACGCCCCGGCGAGAATGCCGTTGCGACAGTTGGGCACCACCACGGTAAAAAAGCGTTGCCACAGGCTGGCACCGAGACTGGCCGCCGCCTCTTCCAGTCGCGGCATCTCCACCGCCTGCATCACCGCCAGCACCGGGCGCAGCATAAACGGCAAGGTAAACAGCACGTGACCGATGAGAATGAACAGCCAGCTATCGCGCAGGCCAGAGAACTGGCCGTACAGCAGGATGATGCCCAGCGCGGTGGCGAGGCCCGGCAGCGCGACCGGCAGCATCAGGCACTCTTCAATGCGCGCCGCCCAGCGCCGCGGCGCTTTTAATAATCCCCACGCTGCCGGCACGCCGATCAGCAGCGTGATCAGCAGGCAGGCCAGCGCAATCAGCAGCGACAGCCAGAAGGTGTCGGCGTAAAGCTGCCACACCTGGGTCACCCACTTCAGCGTCAGGCCGCTGCGCAGGCCGGTAAAGTAGTTGTTGGTCACGCCGGCCAGCATCGACAGCACCACCGGCACGATCATGAACAGCGCGGTGAGCACGGTGACCAGCAGTTGCAGGCTGAACAGGCCGCGACGTCTCATGTCACCTCCTGGTGAGCCAGTCGGCGCGCCAGCATCAGTGCCAGCCAGGCGACGCCGCCCATCACCACCGACAGTGCGGCGGCGGTGGCGAAATTGGCGTAGTTGGTGAATTCGCCATAAATGGTCAGCGGCAGCACCGCCAGATCGGTGCCCAGGGTAAACGCGGTACCGAAGGCACCCATGCTGGTGGCAAAACAGAGCGCGCCGGTGGAGAGCAGCGCCGGCTGCAGTCCCGGCACAATCACATCCCAGGTGATGCGCCACTGACTGGCGCCCAGCGAACGCGCCGCCTCTTCGAGAGAGCGGTCGAGTTTTTCACTCGCCGCCACCAGCGTGATGATGGCGCGCGGCAGTGAAAAATAGAGATAGCCAATAAACAGGCCGGTAAACGAATAGGCCAGCATCCAGCGCTCGTGGAACAGCGCCAGGCTGATTTGCGCCAGCAGTCCCTGACGGCCCGCCAGCATCACCACCAGAAATCCCACCACCACGCCCGGAAAGGCCAGCGGAAACGTCAGCAGCGCCAGCAGCGTGCTGCGTCCGCTGAAGCGCTGGCGTGCCAGAAAGCAGCCGACTGTCGCGGCGATGGTCAGCGTCACCAGCGTGACGGCGAGCGACAGCAACACGGTGTTCAGCAGGCTGAGCAGGTAGTGCGGCTGGGTCAGTACCGTCCAGTAGCCGCTGTGCCGGGTGCTGCGGTCGTCCTGCATTGCCATCTGCAGCAGACGGACAAACGGCAGCAGCCAGAAGGCGCAGAAGAACAGCAGCGCCGGCAGCGTCAGCCATAGCCAGCGGCTGCCGGCCAGGCGCGGTGTCCGGCGGCACGAAGCCGCCAGGGTGTCGGTCATCGCCATCAGCGAATCTCACTCAGATAGCGCGCCGAGAAAGCTTTCTGCGCTGCCGCCATCTGCTGATAGTCAACGGTTTGCGCACGCGCATAGTCGCTGTCCGGCAGGAAATATTTCTTCGCTTCTACGCTCATGGCGCCGGTGCGCACCGGGCGCAGGAACGCGCTGGCCCAGATGGCCTGCCCTTTGTCTGACAGTACATAGTCGATCACTTTTTTGCCGTTCGCCGCGTGCGGTGCATTCTTCACCAGGCTAATGACGTACGGCACCGTTACCGTGCCCTCTTTGGGAATAACAAAGGCGACGTTAGCGTGATCTTTGTAGCGGGCGCGGTAAGCATTGAAGTCATAGTCGAGCAGAATCGGAATCTCGCCGGAAATCAGGCGCGCATACGCGGTCTGCTTAGGCACGATAGGCTGATTCGCCTGCAGCTTTTTGAACCAGTTCAGCGCCGGCGTGAAGTCCTGCATGTTGCCGCCCTTCGCCTGGTTGACTGCCACCGCCGCCACGTAACCGACAAAGGCGCTGGCCGGGTCGAGATAGCCAATCATGCCTTTGTATTCCGGCTTCAGCAGGTCGTCCCAGGATTGCGGCACCGGCGCGCCGCCCAGCGCATCGACGTTGACCATAAAGCCCATGGTGCCCGAGTGCAGCGCCACCCATTTGCCGTTGCTGTCTTTCATGCCGGCAGGAATGTCATCCCAGTGCGCCGGTTTGTAACTGGCGACCACGCCGGCGCTGTCCGCCTGAATGCCGAAGCTGACGCCGTAATAGACCACGTCGGCCACCGGATTGCCCTGCTCCGCCACCAGCTGCGCCAGCGCCTGGCCGGAGTTTTTGTTGTCCTGCGGCACCTGAATGCCGGTGTCTCTGGCAATCGCTTTGAGCTGAGTGCCCCAGTCGGCCCACTCAGGCGGACAGTTGTAACAGATGGCGGTTTCCGCCGCCTGCGTCAGGCTGGTAAACAACGCGCTGGCGCTGAGCGCGATGGCGCCGGCGTAAATTTTTACTTTTTTATGCAGCATCATGAGGTTCCCTGGTGGTGGCAATAAACGCGGGGGCAGCAACACTCTCACCGCTCCGCAACTGATGTGGCAGCACGCGGGTGCCGCGGCTGACGTTATGCAACAACATATCGATGGCGCAGGCGCCGAGCCGTTCGGCGGGCTGCGCTACGCTGGCTAGCGACGGGGCCATTTGTGCCCCCATCGCAATCCCGTCAAAGCCCATCACCGCCAGCTGCTGTGGCACAGGCACGCCCGCGCGCGCTGCCGCGCCAATCAGGCTGATGGCCAGCAGGTCGTTGGTGCAGATCACGGCGCTGAGCGGGGTGGCACCGCCGAGCATCGGGGCCAGCAGCGTAAAGTCGGATTGGGTATGGCTGGCCATCTCAATCACCGGCAGCGGCGTCAGGCCCGCGTGCTGCATGGCGTCGCAATAGCCCTGATAGCGCAGGCGCGCACGATCTGACTGCAGCATCGGTCCGGCGACCATGGCAATGCGGCGATGACCAAGCGCCAGCAGCTGTGCGGTGGCTTCGCGCATCGCCTGGCGGTTATCCACGCACACCGCCGGCCAGTGGCTGTGCTGCGGCACGTTATGCGCCAGCACAAACGGCAGGCCAGCCGCCTGCAGCGTGCTGAGCACCGCGCTGTTATCCGCGTCGGCCACCGTCAGGACCAGGCCCGCCACGCGCTGACGCAGCATATGTTCAATGATGGCGGCTTCGCGCTCGGGCTGGTAATCGCTGGTGGCCACCAGCAGGCCATAGCCGGCGTCGCGCGCCTGGCGCTCCATCGCCTGTAACTGGCAGGAGAAGATCGGGTTAAGCAACGAGGGCAGCAGCACGCCGAAGGTGGTGGAGTGCTGCGTGCGCAGCTGGCGCGCGATGTGGTTAGGACGAAAGCCGAGCTGCTCCGACGCCGCCAGCACTCTCTCCAGCGTGTCGCGCCGCAGCAGATGGGGATCGGAAAAGGCGCGCGCGGCCGTGGCGCGTGAAACGCCTGCCAGCTTTGCCACCGTGAGTAAATCGGACATGTTCGCCTCGTAAAGTGCCGATGAGATCGATCTCATTGGCGCCTAAACTAACGGCGAACTGTGACAGTGACATCGCGAAGGGATGACGAAAAGATGACAGCAGCCTGCACTGCTGTCGGCAGGATTACAGCATCAGGAAGGCGTACCCTTCGTTTTGCAGCGACGCGACGGTGGTGCCGCTGGAGAGCGTATGCGTGACGCGGGTATCAATCCAGTCGCGCTCCAGCTGATGGAAGGCCACCGACTGGTCGCAAATGGTCACTTTCACCCCGGCTTTCTTCAGCTCATCAATCAGCTTCAGGTTAGGGTTATCGCTGCCGTATGCTTTACGGAACTGATCGTTATTGAGCGCGGCCGGCACCGCATCGCTGTTGATCGACACCACAAAGTTGAGCTGATTAAGCGGCACGCCGGCCGCGTAATAGAGGTTAGTGACGCGTGCCACGCGCTCAAGGCCGAGGTTCGGCTGATGGATATCCCCTTCGCTGCGGTTGATCTGAAACACAATCTTATTACTCAGCCCGGGCGTGTTGGCCGGGTTGTAATCCGGCGTGTTAACAAAGTGAATTTTACCGTAACCGGCAATCGCCGGCGTGCTCCAGAAATCCGCCGGTTCGGTTTTCTGGTCAGCGAATTTGCCGCTGACTTTATCCACCAGTTCCGGCAGCTGCAGCACATTTCCGCCGACAAAGCCCGCCAGCGCGGCGATAACAATATAGGATGCTGGACGCATGACACTTCTCCTTAACCAAAGACGCGATTACATCTGTAAAAAGGCATAGCCCTGATTTTCCAGCGTCGACACCGTGGTCGGGCTGGACAATGCATGAATCACCGACCGGTCGATCCAGTCGCGCGGATAGTGATGGAACGCCACCGACTGATCGCACACCGAAACTTTGACGCCCAGCTTGTTCAGCGCGCCAATCAGCGCGAGGTTGGGGTTATCGACGCCGTAAAACTGCTTAAAATGCGCGTTATCCAGCGTGGCGGGCGTGGCATCGCCGGTCATCGACACCACAAACTGCAGCTGTTCGGCCGGTACGCCAGCGGCGATGTACAGATTGACCACGCGCGCCACGCGCTCCAGCCCGAGGTTAGGTCGTTTGATATCGCCTTCATTGCGGGTCAGCTGGAATACCACTTTATTGCTCAGCCCCACCGCCGGTTTAAACGCGGCGTCGGCTTCATAATGAATTTTGCCGTAGCCCGCGACCGCCGGCGTGCTCCAGAACCCGTCCGGATCGGCAGGTTCGGCGGAAAAATGGCCCGCGATGCGCTGATACAGGTCATCGCTTTTGATTACGGCGGCACCGACCATCCCACCCACGATGGCAATCAGGGCACAGGAAACAACAGAACGCATAGAAACTCTCCGGCATGTACTGCGCGTTAATTCACAGTCCGTTTGAAAAAGTGCTTTATCTATACCACAGCGCGCGGCGGGCAAAACGCCTGTACTGGCGGGCTGTCCGGCGTTTGGCTGCCAGCAGAAATCATTGCGCCAGCTGATTGAATAAGGCTGTTGATTGAGCGGTGCGGGCGAGTTGAAAAATAGCTGGCCGGAAATACCGGCAGTCACCAGGCAGAGGGATGTATGGCAGATGACAGCGCCTCATCGTGCGGGTTAATACTGTCATCGCGCGCCGCCAGTTGACCAGTGAGCAAAACCTGACCATTCATTTCTGGGCTGGTGATGCACGGCCAGAGCAGCACGATAAAAATCACTGATGGATAAAGCGGGCCAACCGTAGGTTTTCGGGCGTGTTTTTCAGAGTAAACCTGGAAAAAACCATGCCAGATTCAATTATTTTGAGCAACTTTACGTAACTTTAATTTCATCAGGGCGCTGCGCCTTTTTCTTTTGCCTTTTCGCTATTCAATTTTTTGCTACAAATTTCGCGTCAGTCAGCCATTCTTTGCCATCACGTCAATGTGACGGCGGCATTTGCTTGTATCCTCACTGTGGTTAAGATAGAGCCGCGGCAGAAAAGGAAACGCCGCCACAGAACATTGGCATGACTTTCCTGTCCAATGGCAGGAGACTTTTACAGGATCAAGGCATGTTTAACCGGTTGAAAAAATCAGTGCTGGCGGCCCTTATTCCTGCGCTGCTGCTCACGCCTGCGGTCGGTGTCCGCGCCGATTTGAGCGACAATTTGCCCGACATGGGCACCACGGCAGGCTCCACGCTCTCCATTAATCAGGAGCTGCAGATTGGCGACTTCTACGTGCGCCAGCTGCGCGCCAGCGCGCCACTGATCAACGATCCGCTGCTTAATCAGTACATCAATGAACTCGGCCAGCGGCTGGTGGCACACGCCCATTCAGTGCGCACGCCGTTTCACTTTTTCCTGATTCAGAATGACGAGCTCAACGCTTTCGCCTTCTTTGGCGGCAATGTGGTGCTGCACTCGTCGCTGTTCCGCTATACCGATAACGAAAGCCAGCTGGCGTCGGTGATGGCGCACGAAATTTCGCACGTGACGCAGCGTCATCTGGCGCGCGCCATGGAAGAGCAAAAGCGCAGCGCCCCGCTCACCTGGGTCGGCGCGCTGGGTTCGATCCTGCTGGCGCTGGCCAGCCCGCAGGCCGGGATGGCGGCACTGACCGGTACGCTGGCCGGTACACAACAGGGTATCATCAGTTTCACCCAGGGCAACGAACAGGAAGCAGATCGCATCGGCATTCAGGTGCTGCAGCGCGCCGGTTTCGATCCGCAGGCGATGCCCGCGTTTCTGCAAAAGCTGGCCGATCAAAGCCGCTTCTCGTCAAAACCACCGGAAATTCTGCTTACGCACCCGCTGCCCGATAGCCGCCTGGCCGACGCGCGTAACCGCGCCAACCAGATGCGCCCGGTGGTGGTGCAGTCGTCGCAGGATTTCTATATGGCGAAGGTGCGCGCGCTGGGCATGTACGCCACCGGCCGCAATCAGCTGACTGACGATTTGCTGAATGAGTACGCCAAAGGCAACACGCGGGAACAGCAGGCGGCGCAGTACGGCAAAGCGGTGCAGTTCCTGCAGGCAAAAGATTTTGCCAACGCGAAAAAGGTCATCGCGCCGCTGCTGGCGAAGCAGCCGGATAACCTGTGGTTCCTTGATATCATGACCGATATCGACATCGGTCTGAACCAGCCGCAGCAGGCCATCAGCATGCTGAACGCCGCCCGCGGCAGCCAGACCAGTCCGGTGCTGCAGCTTAACCTGGCGAACGCCTACGTCGAGGCGAAGCAGCCGGCCAACGCCAGCCGCATCCTTAACCGCTACACCTTTGCGCACCCTGACGATCTCAACGCATGGGATTTACTGGCGCAGGCTTCAGCCGCGCAGGGGCTGCGCGATGAGGAGCTTTCGGCACGGGCTGAAAGTCTGGCGCTGAACGGCCAGCTCGATCAGGCCATCACCACCCTGAGCAGCGCCAGCGCCCAGGTGCCGCTCGGCAGCCTGAAGCAGGCGCGTTACGATGCGCGCATCGACCAGTTCCGCGAGTTACAGCGGCGTTTTAAGCAGTATGCAAAAGGGTAAATAGCCGGTTACGCGGGTGGATGGCTGGCAGGATTTCGGTGCGCATTCATGCGCACCTGGCAACAATGGATTACGCAGGATAAAAAAACATGGTCCGTATTTATCACAATCCGCGCTGCAGCAAGAGTCGCGAAACCCTCGCGCTACTGCAGCAACAGGGCATTGAACCGCAGGTGGTGCTGTATCTCGACACGCCGCCGGACATCGACACGCTGAAAACGCTGCTGCAACAGCTGGGCATGCACAGCGCGCGCGAGCTGATGCGTCGTGGCGAGGAAATCTATAAAACGCTGGGGTTGGCCAGTGACGATCTCAGCGAACAACAGCTGTTACAGGCGATGGTGGAGCATCCAAAACTGATCGAGCGGCCGATTGTGATTCAGGGCGACCGCGCCCGCATTGGTCGTCCGCCGGAAGCGGTGCTGGAGATTCTCTAAAGCCCCAGCGCCTCTTTCACGAAGGGAATGGTCAACTTGCGCTGTGCGCTGATCGAGGCGCGATCGAGGCGATCAAGCGTGTCAAACAGCGTGCGCATTTCGCGGTCGAGGCGTTTCAGCAGGAAACGCCCAACGTCTTCCGGCAGCTCAAAGCCGCGCAGGCCGGCACGCAGCTGCATCGCCTGCAGTTTGTCCTCGTCGGACAGCGGCTGTAAGCGGTAAATTTGTCCCCAGTCGAGACGTGACGCCAGATCCGGCAGGCCCAGATTGAGCTGACGCGGGGGACGATCGCCGGTGATCAGCAAGCGGGTTTTGCCGGTTTCCAGAATGCGGTTGTAGAGATCGAAGATCGCCATCTCCCACTCGGCTTCGCCGGCGATGCACTCAATATTATCAATGCACACCAGCGCCAGATTCTCCATGCCTTCCAGCACTTCCGGCACGAACCAGGTGCGCTTATCGAGCGGCACATAACCCACCGCTTCGCCGCGCGCGGACATTTCGGCGCAGGCTGCATGCAGCAAATGGCTGCGGCCACCGCCTTCGCGCGACCAGAAGTAGAGATAGCTGCCGTGCTGTTGCGCCAGCGCGCCCTGCAGCGCCGCCAGCAGTGACGGATTTTCCCCCGGCCAGAAACTGGCGAAGGTTTCATCATCGGGTAGATAGAGTGGCAGTGAAAGCTGTGCCGGCGTGTTCAGAAGTACCTCAACGGATGAGCGGGCAGAAAACCGGGCAAGTTTATCACGATCCTCCGCAGAGATGAACCGGGCTTCCCTGCCCGCAGGATCCTTTAAAGCTCGCGTTTTTCTTCCGCGTCCAGCACCACTTCTTCCGGACGTAACAGACTGATTACGCGGAAAATCAGCGCCAGGCCAACGCCGACGATGGTGGCCAGCGCCATGCCCTTCAGCTCGGCGGCACCCACGTGCACCTTCGCGCCGCTGACGCCAATGATCAGGATCACCGAGGTGAGGATCAAGTTCTGCGCTTTGTTGTAGTCGACTTTGGATTCAATCAGCACGCGAATACCGGAAGCGCCGATCACGCCATACAGCAGCAGCGACACACCGCCCATCACCGGTACCGGGATCGCCTGAATCGCGGCCGCCAGTTTACCGACGCAGGAGAGCAGAATGGCGAAGATCGCCGCGCCGCCGATCACCCAGGTGCTGTAAACGCGGGTGATCGCCATGACGCCAATGTTTTCACCGTAGGTGGTATTCGGCGTGGAACCAAAGAAGCCGGAGATTATGGTCGACAGGCCGTTGGCAAACATCGAGCGGTGCAGGCCCGGATCGCGAATCAGATCCTTTTTCACGATGTTAGCCGTCACCACCAAATGTCCCACGTGCTCGGCAATCACCACCAGCGCCGCAGGCAGAATAGTCAGCATCGCGGCCCACTCAAAGCGCGGCGTGTAGAAGGTTGGCAGCGCAAACCACGGCGCGTTTTCCACCGTACTCCAGTCAACGATGCCCATCGCCGACGACAGCGCGTAGCCGACCAGCACGCCAATCAGGATTGGGATAATGGCGAAGAAACCACGGAACAGCACCGAGCCAAACACCGTCACCGCCAGCGTCACCAGCGAAATAATGATGGTTTTACTGTCCGCTGTGGTGCCGTCAGCGGGCAGCAGCCCGGCCATATTCGCCGCCACGCCAGCCAGTTCGAGACCGATAACCGCCACGATGGCACCCATCGCCGCCGGTGGAAACATGACATCGAGCCAGCCGGTGCCGGCCTTCTTCACAATCAGCGCCACAATGCAGAACAGCGCGCCGCACAGGATAAAGCCACCGAGCGCCACTTCATAACCGAGCGGCAGCAGCAGCAACACCGGCGAGATAAAGGCAAAGCTGGAGCCAAGATAGGCCGGGATTTTGCCTTTACAGATAAACAGATACAGCAGCGTGCCGACGCCGTTGAACAGCAACACGGTCGCCGGGTTGATGTGGAACAGAATCGGCACCAGCACGGTGGCGCCGAACATGGCGAACAGGTGCTGCAGGCTGAGCGGAATGGTTTGCAACAGTGGCGGGCGTTCACTAACGCCAATGGCTCTGCGAGTCATCATTTATCCCCTATACGTTTATTTTTATGCTCGTTCGTCAACACCGCACCTTATCGTAGTGGCGCAATTCATTGCGCCTTGTCCGGATGGGCACCATAGCTTGCCCGGCATCAGCGCGATAAATCGCGCCGCTACAAAATGTGCATCCTGTCGATACGGTGTCTGACTGAACGGTATTTTTGCCAAAAAAAAGCCGACTCTCTGGCCGGCTGGTTTATTTATTTGGTTCCGAAAATCTTGTCGCCGGCATCGCCGAGGCCCGGGATAATGTACCCCTTCTCGTTCAGGCCCTGATCGATTGACGCGGTGTACAGCTCAACGTCCGGATGCGCTTTCTCCAGCGCGGCAATGCCTTCCGGCGCGGCCACCAGCACCAGCACTTTAATGCTGTTGCAGCCGGCTTTCTTCAGCAGATCGATGGTAGCGATCATCGAGCCGCCGGTCGCCAGCATCGGGTCAACCACCAGCGCCATACGCTCTTCGATGTTTGACACCAGCTTCTGGAAGTAAGGCACCGGCTCCAGCGTCTCTTCGTCACGGTAAACGCCCACCACGCTGATGCGCGCGCTCGGTACGTGTTCCAGCACACCTTCCATCATGCCAAGGCCAGCACGCAGAATCGGGACGACGGTAATTTTTTTGCCTTTGATTTGATCGACGTCGACCGGACCGTTCCAGCCTTCAATGGTCACGCGCTCGGTTTCGAGATCGGCGGTGGCTTCATAGGTCAGTAAGCTGCCCACTTCCGAGGCCAGCTCGCGGAAGCGCTTGGTGCTGATATCATGCTCACGCATCAGGCCCAGTTTATGTTTGACCAGCGGGTGTCTGACTTCCACGATCTTCATGATTATTCTCCCGGAATTGAGTTGAGCTAAAAAAAAATCGCCGGATTATACCGCCTTTTTACCGCCGCGCCACCGGTGATTGGTCAGGTAACGTGCACAAATCGCCTGAGAATAAGGATTAGCGAAAAATCAGCACGCTGCAAAGGTGCCCTGAGATGGGACTCGCAAACGTTTGCCTGCGCTGGTAGAATTGCCGCGCTTAATTTTTGCCACCAACCGCAATCGCGTGGGGATTCCGCAGTGACCGACAAAACCTCTCTCAGCTACAAAGACGCCGGTGTTGATATTGATGCTGGTAACGATCTGGTTGACCGTATTAAAGGCGTAGTAAAGAAAACCCGCCGCCCGGAAGTGATGGGTGGACTGGGTGGCTTTGGCGCGCTGTGTGCGCTGCCGCAGAAATACCGCGAGCCGGTGCTGGTCTCCGGAACTGATGGCGTCGGCACCAAGCTGCGTCTGGCGATGGATCTCAAACGCCACGACAGCATCGGCATCGATCTGGTCGCGATGTGCGTGAACGATCTGGTGGTACAGGGCGCTGAGCCGCTGTTCTTCCTCGACTATTACGCCACCGGCAAGCTGGATGTGGATACCGCCTCCGCGGTGATCACCGGTATCGCCGAAGGCTGTCTGCAGTCGGGCTGTGCGCTGGTCGGCGGTGAAACCGCTGAGATGCCGGGCATGTATCACGGCGAAGATTACGACGTGGCCGGTTTCTGCGTCGGCGTGGTGGAAAAGTCCGAGATCATCGACGGCAGCAAAGTGCAGGATGGCGACGTGCTGATCGCGCTGGGCTCCAGCGGTCCGCACTCTAACGGCTACTCGCTGGTGCGTAAAATTCTTGAAGTCAGCCAGACCGATCCCACCACTAAACAGCTGGAAGGCAAACCGCTGGCCGATCACCTGCTGGCGCCGACCCGCATCTACGTGAAAAATATCCTTAGCCTGATTGAGCAGGTGGACGTGCACGCCATTGCCCACCTGACCGGCGGCGGCTTCTGGGAAAACATTCCGCGCGTCCTGCCGGATAACACCCAGGCGGTGATTGACGAGAAAAGCTGGCAGTGGCCGGCGGTATTCAGCTGGCTGCAGCAGGCCGGTAACGTCAGCCGTCACGAGATGTACCGCACCTTTAACTGCGGCGTGGGCATGGTGATTGCGCTGAGCCCGGCCGATGCCGACAAAGCGGTACAGCTGATGACCGCGGCTGGCGAGCAGGCGTGGAAAATTGGCGTGATTAACGCGTCTGATGCCGAAGAGCGTGTGGTTATTAACCCATGAAGAAACTGGTTGTACTGATCTCCGGCAACGGCAGCAATCTTCAGTCCATCCTCGACGCCTGCGAGAGCGGGCGTATCAACGGCAGCGTGGCTGCCGTTTTCAGTAATAAAGCCTCGGCCTATGGTCTGACGCGTGCGCAGCAGGCCAGCGTGCCTGCTCACGCGCTGTCCGCGCAGGATTTCACCGATCGCGACGCCTTTGACCGCCAGCTGATGCAGCAGATCGACGCTTATGCGCCGGATCTGGTGGTGCTGGCCGGTTATATGCGCATTCTGAGCCCGGCGTTTGTCGCGCACTATCACGATCGTCTGCTGAATATTCATCCGTCGCTGCTGCCGAAATATCCCGGTTTGCATACGCATCGCCAGGCGCTGGCGAACGGGGACGCGGAACACGGGACGTCGGTGCATTTTGTGACTGATGAGCTGGACGGTGGACCGATCATTCTGCAGGCGCGCGTGCCGGTATTTGCTGACGATGACGAAGCTGAGATCAGCGCCCGCGTGCAGCATCAGGAGCACGCGATTTATCCGCTGGTGATCAGCTGGTTTGTCGAAGGACGCTTGCAGATGCGCGCGGGCAAAGCGTGGTTAGATGGCGAACCGTTGCCGCCGGAAGGTTATGCGCACGATTAGTTGACCAGGTGCGCATGAATGCGCACCCTACGGGGCATCTCGTGAGATCGCCATTCACGGCGACCACGTGAACAACGCCCCTCTCTACCCAAACCGGCCGGTAATATAATCCTCGGTGCGCCGCGCCTGCGGTGCGGTGAAAATCCGGTCGGTTTCATCAAACTCCACCAGCTGCCCGTTATGCATAAACGCGGTGTAATCGGATACGCGCGCTGCCTGCTGCATGTTGTGCGTCACCAGCACCAGCGTGAAATGCTGCTTCAGCGTGGTCATCAACTCTTCAATCACCAGCGTCGAGATCGGATCCAGCGCCGAGGTGGGTTCATCCAGCAGCAGCACTTCCGGCTCGATGGCGATGGCGCGCGCAATCACCAGCCGCTGCTGCTGACCGCTCGACAGCGTCAGCGCATTCTGCCCCAGCTGATCTTTCACTTCGCCCCACAGCGCCGCCGCCCGCAGCGCGCGCTCGCAGGCCTCATTCAGCACGCGACGATCGCGCACGCCCTGCAAACGCAGACCGTAAACCACATTCTCATAGATCGACTTGGGGAACGGATTCGGGCGCTGGAACACCATGCCGATGCGCCGCCGCAGCGCCGGCAGGTCCTGGTTCGCCTGCATCACCGCGTGGCTATCGAGCAGAATCTCACCTTCGATGCGGCAGCCATCAATGACGTCGTTCATGCGATTGAAGCAGCGCAACAGCGTCGATTTACCACAGCCGGAGGGCCCAATCAGCGCCGTGATGCGATGCTTCGGGATCTGCAAATCAATGTTATTCAGCGCCTGGCGTTCGCCGTACCACAGCGACAGCTGATTAACGGTGAGCGCAATAGCGTAATCGGGCGTCATGTGTAAACCTTTTTAGTGCGTCATAAGCCGGTAGCGCTCGCGCAGCCGATGGCGCAGCACCATCGCCAGCAGGTTAAGCGACAGAATGATCGCCACCAGCAGCAGTGCCGTGGCATACACCAGCGGTCGATCGGCGTCGATGTTCGGGCTCTGGAAGGCCAGATCGTAAATCTGAAAACCGAGATGCATAAATTTACGGTCAAGATGCAGGTAAGGAAACACCGCATCGACCGGCAGCTCCGGCACCATTTTGACCACGCCCACCAGCATCAGCGGTGCGGTTTCGCCGGCGGCGCGCGCCACCGCCAGAATCAGGCCGGTGAGCATCGCCGGTACCGCCAGCGGCAGCACCACGCGCCACAGCGTTTCTGCCTGAGTCGCGCCCAGCGCCAGCGAGCCCTGACGCAGATTGTCCGGAATACGCGACAGCCCCTCTTCGGTGGCGACGATCACTACCGGCAGCGTCAGCAGCGCCAGCGTCAGCGCCGCCCACAGCAGGCCAGGCGTGCCGAAGGTAGGATTGGGCAGCGAGCGGGAGAAGAACAGCTGATCGAGGGTGCCGCCAATCAGCCAGACAAAAAAGCCGAGGCCAAACACGCCATACACAATCGACGGCACGCCCGCCAGATTCACCACCGCAATGCGCACCAGCCGGGTGAGCGCGTTACGCCCGGCGTATTCGTGCAGCCAGACGGCGGCCACCACGCCCAGCGGCATGACAATCACCGACATCAGCAGCACCATCAAAACAGTGCCGAAAATCGCCGGCAGCGCGCCATTTTCACTGCCGCCCGAGGTGGGCGAGTCACTGACAAACTGCCAGATCTGACTGAGGAAATGTCCGATTTTCTGCCCGATGCTCAGGCTGTTTGGATACCAGGCAGCCACCACTTGCGCCAGCGGAATCAGATGATCGTCGCCCTGCACGTCGCGCAGTACCAGCGTATCGCGCTGGCTTTCATGCTGCAGATGCGCCAGCTGCTGCGCCAGCGCGCCGAAGCGTTTATGCAGCGCCGCGCTGTTGGCATCCAGTTCTGACTGATCCTGCAGGCTGAAGTACCCCCCGCGCCGCTGCTCGTCAGCCTGTTGTTGCAGACTCTCCAGCTGGGCGTTAAGGCGCGCCATTTCAATACGCCGGATGTTGCTCGCCTGGCGCAGCTGCTCATGCACCTGCTTCAGCCGCTGCTGCAGCAGTGCATCGCGGTCGCGCGCGGTCAGCACCTCGTTGTCTTCACGCAGCTCCACCAGCCAGCCGTAGGCATTGCCGCCACTGCGTCGCTGTAGCACCAGCGCCTCTGCCGGGCGTCGGGTTTGCGCTTCGCCCTGACTAACGATGACGCGGAAATCCGGCGCGGCAAAATCGCGGTTACCGGTTTTCACTACGTAGCGCCAGCGATCGCCCTGCTGCTGGCGATCCAGCGTTTCACCCAGCACCATCAGCGGTGCCCCCTGCGGCGGCTGGAACTGATACTGATCGACCGGCTGCGGCCAGAACGCCCTGACGCCCTGCCAGCCCAGCAGGCCGATTAATAAGGTAAATGCCAGCAGGCAGACGGCGACCGCACCGGCAGTCAGCCAGCGCCAGCGATCGTTTTGACGCAGCGCGCTCATGCCTGCCCCTCATGCTGACTGTAGCGCTGGCGCAGCCGCTGACGAATCAGTTCCGCCACGGTGTTGATCGCCAGCGTGAATATCAGCAGCAGCAACGCACTGAGAAACAGGATGCGATAATGGGCGCTGCCCGCCGCGGCTTCCGGCATTTCAATGGCGATATTGGCCGACAGCGCGCGCAGCCCGGCAAACAGTCCGCCTTCGCTCACCGGCGTGTTGCCGGTGGCCATCAGCACAATCATGGTTTCCCCTACCGCACGGCCAAAGCCGATCATCAGTGCAGCAAAAATGCCTGCCGACGCGCCCGGCAGCACCACGCGCGTCAGGGTTTGCCACGGTGTCGCACCCAGCGCCAGCGAGCCCTGCCCCAGCGCCACCGGCACGCTAAACAGCGCATCTTCCGCCAGGGTAAAGATCAGCGGCACCAGCGCAAAGCCCATCGCCAGCGCCGCCACCAGCAGATTACGCTGCTCATAGTGCGCCAGCTGTTCGCCCATCTGCGGCCACCACAGTGTCGGCAGCCACAGCGTCAGTAACGTCACCAGTAACAGCAGCGGCATCAGCAGCAGCACTTCAAAACCGGGCCGCCGCCAGCGCGCCGGCAAACGCGGACTGAGCATGCCGCATACCAGCAACGTGGCGGCCAGTACCAGCGGCAGCAGCATCACGCCGGGCAGTGCACGGCTGATGTGCGGCGCCAGCCACACGCCAGCGATCAGGCCAATCACCACGCTCGGCAGCGCGCCCATCATTTCAATGCCCGGCTTGACCCAGCGGCGCAGGCCCGGCGACATAAACCATGCGGTATACATTGCCGCCGCCAGCGCCAGCGGCGTGGCAAACAGCAGCGCCAGCGAAGCCGCTTTCAGCGTGCCGATCACCAGCGGCATCAGGCTGAATTTGGCCTGATAGCTGTCGCCAGCGGCGGTGGACTGCCATACCCAGTCCGGCTGCGGATAGTTTTCATACCAGATTTTCTGCCACAGATTGCGCCAGCTGAAATCGGGCCACGGATTATCCAGCGCGAACTGCTGCCACTGTCCGGCACGTTCGACGATCAGGCTATCGCCGCGCGGAGACAGCGCCAGCGCGCTGATGCCCGCGGCCAGCTGACGCGTGACGATCGGGCCCGCCTGCTTGCTGGCGAACAGGCGCACAACGCCCTGCGCGTCAAAGCTGGCAAAAACGCGCCGTTGCACCTCAGGCACGATGCCGAGCGCACCCGCGCTGTGCGTGAAGGTGTGAATCTGCTGCAGCCGTGGCCCGTGGTCGCCGGTGATGGCAAACCATTGCTGGATGCCGCGCGCATCCTGAATCAGTAAGCTGCGCCCGCCCGCCAGCAGTTGCAGGCTGCGCGGTTGCTGAGTCAGCGTCTGGGTTTCCCTCAGCTGCGCGCCCTGCGGCGTGATCTGCCATACACGCAACAGCCGTCCGGCGCTGGCGTACAGCAGCGTTCCGTCCGGCGACAGCAGCAGATGGTCGGCCGGTTCACCGGGCAGCACAATCTGATCGACGGTTTTCTGGCCGGCAAAGGTCAGCAGGCTGATACCGGCCGGCGTTTGCGCGGCGATGCGCCACTGGTGATCGCCCGGCACTGCCAGCGCCATCTGGCTGACCGCGCCCTGCGGCAGATGCAGCGGCCGATCGCCCAGCGGGAAATACCATTCACCGTGCTGGCCGTGGATGAGCGGTTGCATCAGCAACAGATCGCCCTGCATATTGAGCAATACGCTGCTGCCGTTGCTGCTGGTCACCGCCGCCTGCGGCTGGCCGTTCAGCGCCAGCGCGTCGCCCGCTGGCTGGCCGTCAAGCGGAATAAAGCGCGCTTCGTTGCGGCTGATGCGCCAGCCGAGCTGGCCTTCGCTGCCCAGCGCCAGCGCCGGGGCTTTGTCCCACAGCTGCTGACTGAGCGTCGGCTGCATGCCCGGCGCGCTGAACAGCGGCATCACCACCCAGATCAGCCAGAAGAACAGCAGCAGCATCAGCAGTAAAATTCCCACACCGCAGGCCGTGACGATGCGGCGCACGAACTGATCGATGGCGCGTCGACGACGGTCACTAAAGTGGACAGGAATACGATTTATGCTCATGCAGGCCAGAGTTACCCTTGAAGTTATGCCGCTATGTTGCCCGTAGCTGATTGATAAGACAACTGTTGAGGTTGGACAAGGCTGCCATACTCTCGCCATAATGGTGGAGGACACTGAGCGGAACCGCAATTTTGCGTTTATTCCGCCGGACATTCCGTCCAGCAACAGCATCACGGAGTCAGAATGGGTCAGGAAAAGCTGTATATAGAAAAAGAACTAAGCTGGTTAACCTTTAACGAACGCGTGCTGCAGGAAGCCGCTGATAAAAGCAATCCGCTCATTGAGCGCATGCGTTTTCTCGGCATCTATTCCAATAACCTGGAAGAGTTTTATAAAGTGCGCTTTGCCGATCTCAAGCGCCGCATTCTGATTGGCGAAGAACAGGGGACGCCCACCACCCTGCGCCATTTGCTGAAAAAGATTCAGCTGCGGGTACAGAAATCGGATCAGGAGTTCGATGCGCTGTATAACGACCTGCTGCTGGAGATGGCGCGCAACCAGATTTTCCTGATCAACGAGCGCCAGCTGTCACCCAATCAGCAGGAGTGGCTACGCTACTACTTTAAGCATCAGCTGCGCCAGCACGTCACGCCCATTCTGATCAACCACGACACCGACCTGATTGAGTTCCTGAAAGACGATTACACCTATCTGGCGGTGGAGATTATCCGCGGCGAAGAAATCCGTTACGCCCTGCTGGAGATCCCGTCCGATAAAGTGCCGCGCTTTGTGAATCTGCCGGCAGAATCGCCGCGCCGTCGCAAGCCAATGATTCTGCTGGATAACATTCTGCGCTACTGCCTTGATGAGATTTTTAAAGGCTTCTTTGATTACGACGCGCTGAACGCCTACTCAATGAAAATGACGCGCGACGCCGAGTACGACCTGGTCACGGAGATGGAATCCAGCCTACTGGAGCTGATGTCCTCCAGCCTGAAACAGCGCCTGACCGCTGAGCCGGTGCGCTTTGTCTATCAGCGCGATATGCCCGATGCGATGGTGGAAATGCTGCGCCATAAGCTATCGATCTCCAGCTACGACTCGATTGTGCCGGGCGGCCGTTATCATAACTTCAAAGATTTCATCGGCTTCCCGAACGTGGGCAAAGCCAATCTGGAAAATCGTCCGCTGCCGCAGATTCGTCATATCGGTTTTGACGGCTTCCGCAACGGCTTTGATGCCATCCGCAACCGTGATGTGCTGCTTTACTATCCGTACCACACCTTTGAGCACGTGCTGGAGCTGCTGCGTCAGGCGTCGTTTGACCCGAACGTGCTGGCCATCAAGATCAACATTTACCGCGTGGCCAAGAATTCGCGCATTATGGATGCGATGATCCACGCCGCCTACAACGGTAAAAAGGTCACGGTGGTGGTCGAGCTGCAGGCGCGCTTTGATGAAGAAGCCAACATTCGCTGGGCGAAGCGGCTGACCGAAGCGGGCGTGCATGTGATCTTCTCAGCGCCCGGCCTGAAGATTCACGCCAAGCTGTTCCTGATCTCCCGCCGCGAGGGCGAAGAAGTGGTGCGTTACGCCCACATCGGTACCGGCAACTTCAACGAAAAAACCGCGCGTATTTACACTGACTATTCGCTGCTGACCGCCGATGCGCGCATCACCAACGAAGTCCGGCGCGTATTTAACTTTATCGAAAACCCGTATCGCCCGGTAACGTTCGAACACCTGATGGTGTCGCCGCAAAACTCGCGCGCCATGCTGTATCAGCTGATTGATAACGAGATTGCCAACGCGCAGCAGGGCAATCCTTCCGGCATTACGCTGAAAATCAACAACCTGGTGGACAATGGTCTGGTGGATCGGCTGTATGCCGCCTCATCGGCCGGCGTGAAGATCAACCTGCTGGTGCGCGGCATGTGCTCGCTGATCCCCGATTTGCCGGGCATCAGTGAAAATATTCGCATCACCAGTATCGTTGACCGCTACCTTGAGCACGACCGCGTCTATATTTTTGAAAGCGGCGGCGATAAAAAAGTATTCCTGTCGTCGGCGGACTGGATGACGCGCAACATCGATTATCGTATCGAAGTGGCGGTATCGGTGCTCGATCCGCGCCTGAAACAGCGCATACTGGATATCATTGCCATTCTGTTAAGTGATACGGTAAAAGCCCGCATCGTAGACAAAGAATTGAGTAACCGTTATGTTCCGCGCGGCAATCGCAAGAAGGTGCGCTCGCAGCTGGCGATTTACGATTACATCAAGAAACTGGAACAACCCGAATAACGCCTATGCCAATCTCCCATAAAAGTACGCCGAAACCGCAGGAATTCGCCGCCATCGATCTCGGCTCGAACAGCTTCCACATGGTGATTGCCCGTGTGGTGGATGGTGCCATGCAGGTGCTGGGACGCCTGAAACAGCGCGTGCACCTCGCCGACGGGCTGGATGCGCAAAATCGCCTGAGCGAAGAGGCGATGGAGCGCGGGCTGAGCTGCCTGGCGCTATTTGCCGAGCGCCTGCAGGGGTTTAGTGCCGCCAACGTCACCATCGTCGGTACGCACACGCTGCGCATCGCGTCCAACGCGGAAGAGTTTCTGCAGCGCGCCGCGGAGGTCATCCCGTATCCGATTGAGGTGATTTCCGGCAATGAAGAAGCGCGCCTGATCTTTATGGGCGTTGAGCACACGCAGCCGGAGAAAGGCCGCAAGCTGGTGATTGATATCGGCGGCGGTTCAACCGAGCTGGTGATCGGCGAAGATTTTGAGCCGCAGCTGGTGGAGAGTCGCCGCATGGGCTGCGTCAGCTTCGCCAACCTCTACTTCCCGAAAGGCGAGATTAGCCAGGAGAATTTCCGCCGCGCCCGGCTGGCCGCCGCGCAAAAGCTGGAAACGCTGGCGTGGCAGTATCGTCTGCAGGGCTGGCAGTATGCGCTGGGCGCGTCCGGCAGTATCAAAGCGGCCTGTGAAGTGCTGCTGGCGATGGGCGAGAAAGAGAAGCGCGTGACGCCGGAAAACCTCGACATGCTGGTGAGCGAAGTGCTGAAGCACAAATCCTTTGCTGCCCTGAGCCTGCCCGGGCTGTCGGACGAGCGCAAGGCAGTGTTTGTACCGGGGCTGGCGATTCTGTGTGGCGTGTTTGACGCGCTGGCCATTCGCGAGCTGCGCCTGTCGGATGGCGCGCTGCGTGAAGGCGTGCTGTATGAGATGGAGGGCCGCTTCCGTCATCAGGATATCCGCAGCCGTACCGCGCAGAGCCTGGCAAATCATTACGCCATCGACAGCGACCAGGCACGCCGCGTGCTGGAAACCACCGAACAGCTATACAGCCAGTGGCTGGAGCAGAACCCGAAGCTGGCCAATCCCCAGCTGACGGCGCTGATGAAGTGGGCAGCACTGCTGCACGAAGTCGGGCTGACCATCAACCACAGCGGTATGCAGCGCCATTCGGCCTACATCCTGCAGAACTCCAATATGCCGGGCTTTAATCAGGATCAACAGATGCTGCTGGCCACGCTGGTACGCTTCCACCGTAAAGCGGTGAAGCAGGATGAGATGCCGCGTTTCACCTTGTTTAAAAAGAAACAGTTCCTGCCGATGATCTTCCTGCTGCGGCTCGGCACCCTGCTGAACAATCAGCGTCAGGCCACCACGCGCCCCGACACGCTGAAGCTGAGCACCGACGATGGTCACTGGACGCTGACCTTCCCGGCCGGTTTCCTCAGCCAGAACACGCTGGTTCAGCTGGATCTGGAGCGGGAGCAGGCTTACTGGAATGACGTCACCGGCTGGAAACTGATGCTGGAAGAGGAGTAAAGCGGGCTTCAGGCCCGCAATAGCACTATGACAACACGCCCCGATAACTATTTTGCGGAGAAATACGGCCTGACGCCGCCCCACTCCGAAGTGCTGGCCGCGCTGCCAAAACTGGCAGTGGGTAACGCGCTGGACCTCGGCTGCGGCCAGGGCCGCAACAGCCTGCTGCTTAATCAGCACGGTTTTGCGGTGACCGCCTGGGACAACAATCCGCAGAGTCTGGAACGCCTTAACAGCATCATCGCGGAAGAGCAGCTGCAGCAGATACATACCGAACAGTGCGACCTGAATCAGGTGCGCTTCAACGGTGATTATCAGTTTGTGTTTTCCACCGTGGTGATGATGTTCCTGCAGCCGACGACCATTCCGCAGCTGATCGCCGATATGCAGGCCAGCACGCGCAAGTACGGTTACAACCTGATTGTGGCGGCGATGAGCACCGACGATTATCCCAACACGCAAAACTTCCCGTTTACCTTTAAATCAGGCGAGCTGAGCCATTATTACCGTAACTGGCACATCGTGAAGTACAACGAAGAGGTCGGTGAACTGCATCGCCGCGATGAACACGGTCAGCGCATTAAGTATCGCTTCGCTACCCTGCTGGCGCAGAAAGCCAGCTACTGATGGCTGGCATCATGATGGTCCGGTCGCCATGAATGGCGACCCTACAACGGATTAGTGCGGTTGGTGAAAGTATGCGGGTTCTGGTCGTCATCAATGGCGTAATGCCGTTCGGTGACGAAAACGCAAGCCGCACCCTATCGTAGCGGCGCGATTCATCGCGCAATAAATTGCGCCGCTACGAAAAGTGCCTCTTTTTTGAATAAATTCAAAGGTTAACTGGCATGAGTCACATCATGCGGGTTTTGGTCGTCATAAATGTCGCCCCTGCAGAGTCGATGACGCACGCTTCGCCCGCCGGCTGATATCGATCAAAGCAACCTTAACCTTTTCTGCTCATTTTTCACGCAGCGGTTGACCTCCCGGTCGGGTTGTGACTAAATGTTGCCACCGCCCAGCCGGGCTTTGACAGGAACCACCCCGCGTGAATAGCGCCATCTCTGCACGAAGACGTCCCAAAACCGGTACCATGACCCGCATCGTTTTGCTGATCAGTTTCTTTATTTTGGTTGGCCGTCTGATTTTCATTATCCCCGGTGCCATCGAGCATCATCAGCAAAAGAAAGCCGCACCTGAACCGGTCACACTGAGCACCAGCGAGACGCGCTAAGGAATTTGCGGGTCATCGTCGCTCTGCCATCACATTGTCCGCCGCGGCAATGCTGCTTGTTACGCCCACTTTACCCGCAACGCGCTACACTTTGACCTGACTTTACAGACACAAAGGACGCGTTATGTCTGCTTCGCACGCACAACAACTATCAGAAACCCGCCAGCGAATTCTGCACCTTCTGCTCAGCGAGCACGATTTAGTCGATGTGCTGCTGGATAAATCCGTCGACCTCAACGCCGCCGAACTGCGCAAAATCACCGGCTGGCGTCAGCAGCTGGAGCATGAACTGCCGCAGCTGCACGCGGCCGACCTGGCGGACATTCTCGAAGCGCTGCCGGAAGAGGAGCGTCTGGCGCTATGGCGGCTGGTGCCCTACGAACAGCGCGGTCGCGTGCTGGTGGAGGCCTCCGAAACCGTGTGGGCCAGCCTGACGGAAGAGATGACCGACCGCGAAATCCTGCGCGCCATCGAGCCGCTGGATATTGACGATCAGGTCTATCTGGCGCGTTACCTGCCGCGCGATCTCACCGGCCGCCTGCTCACCACGCTCGACCCCAGCCTGCGCGCCCGACTGCTGGATGTGATTGAGCTGGATCGCGATCGCGTCGGCCAGGTGATGGACTTCAATATCCTGACCGTGCGCTCAGACGTGACGCTGGCGACGGTGCAACGCTTTCTGCGCAAGCGCAAAAGCATGCCGGACGGCACCGATAAAATCTTCATCACCGACGAACACAATCAGCTGCTAGGTGAACTGGCGCTGACCGATATCCTGCTCAACAAGCCTAAAACGCTGGTGGCTGAGGTGATGAACGCGCGCCCCACCACTTTCCAGCTGGATGACAAAGCGGAAGAGGCCGCCAGCGCCTTCGAACGCTATAACCTGATCTCTGCTGCGGTGACCGATGCCAAAGGCAAGCTGATTGGCCGTATCACCGTGGAAGATGTGATTGACCTGGTGAACGAAGAGAACGAAAGCAACATCCGTAAGATGGGCGGCATCAGCCAGGGCGAGGACGTGTTTGCACCGGTGCGCAAAGCGGTGAGAAAGCGCTGGACCTGGCTGGCAGTCAACCTGTGTACGGCGTTTATCGCCTCGCGCGTCATTGGCCTATTTGAGGACACCATTTCGCAGCTGGTGGCGCTGGCCACGCTGATGCCGATTGTCGCCGGCATTGGCGGTAACACCGGCAATCAGACCATCACCATGATCGTGCGCGCGCTGGCGCTGCATCAGGTTGAACCCGGCAACTTTTCGTTTCTGATTGCGCGCGAACTGGGCGTGGCGCTGCTTAACGGCCTGTTCTGGGGCGGCATCATGGGTGGCGTGACCTGGCTGATGTACGACAACCTGCAACTGGGCGGCGTGATGATGCTGGCGATGGTGCTGAATCTGCTGCTGGCGGCGCTGATGGGCGTGCTGATTCCGCTCATCATGACCAAACTCAAACGCGACCCGGCGGTCGGCTCCAGCGTGCTGATCACCGCCATCACCGATACCGGCGGCTTCTTTATCTTCCTCGGCCTGGCCACGCTGTTTCTGCTGCACGGCCACTAAAGCGCAGCTACAATCAGCGTTGATCCCTAATCAGCTGGAGAGCAGTGATGTTTAACGTGGATGATTTTGTGCAGGCGAAAACCGGTGGGCCAAAAATGCAGGTGCTGCGCGTTGCGGGCGATACGCTGTGGTGCGCCCGCGTTGACGATCCGATCAAAAAAGAGATCGAGGTGAAGGCCGACAGCGTCAATCTCTATCATGAAGACGGGGATTTCGGCGTGTGTTAACGGCTGCGAGCCCGCGCCGCCCGCGAACCGATGCTGTCGCGGCGCGGCGCTGTCTCAGGGCTTATCCTTCTGTAAATTATCCTGCCCCACCCCGCCGATAAACGGCAGCCGCAGACGCAGCGGGGTGAAATCCAGTCCCAGATTCAGTCCCAGCAGATTTACCTCCACGCCCTCTTCCGCACCCAGCGTGACGCCCAGTACGCCGAGCAGCGACAGCTGCACGCCGCGCCCGGATGGCGGCAGGCCAAGCGGATGCAGCAGCGAACGGAAATCCTTACCGATGGCATTGGCGGGCAAATCGAGCTTCAGCGCCGGCACTTCACGGCCAATGTGAGCGAGGAAGGTGTTGCTGTTGGGGCCCGGCCACGCATGATAGGTGTTGGGCCACGGATAGGATTGAATCGCCGCTTCAATCTGCGGGATCATCGCCTGCGCAGCCGTACCGCGATGTGACACCAGCAAACGCGGACGCGCACCGTACCAGTAGCCGTCCGGCAGATTGCTGTTGCGCCGCACTTTATCGCCGCTGCCCCAGCTGATCACCTCATAACGGTTGTAGCGGGTTTCTCCGGCGCGCTTAAAGATAATCCACGGATGCACGGCCACCGCACCTTTCCAGCCGTAGGTCGGCGCAGCATACACCTGCACAATTGCCTCACTGGCGAAGCGCTGCGGATCCGGTGCCAGCCCGGCCGAATCACGGCGCGCCGTCGCCCAGCCGCCGCGTTCGGTGGTGAACTCACCGCTACGCGTCGCCTGCGCCAGGCTGGCCGCCAGCGACAGTAACACCACACAGAGAAAAGAGAGTAAAACCGCTTTAACAGGCAACATGCATGGACATCCCGGTGGTGAAAAAACGCTCCCGCCATGATGCGCCGAAACGGCAGCGTCTGTATTCACCAACTATGCGGTGGACAAAATATGCGTTGCGGTGCCCGGTCAGCTGATTTTTCCTTAGTCAGGCAGGGCGATACCGCTGATATCGGCGCATATCGCCAGCAACTGCTGCTGCAGCCGTGGATTGCGCGCCTGCGGATTAGCCGCCAGCGCCTGACGGTGATAAAAGTACTCTCCGCTGACCCGTGCCTCATCAGCGGTGGCTAACCACACCTGGGTACGATGCGCCTGATCAAGATCGTCGGGTGCCCCGGCACCGCCCATTTTGGTCGGCACCCAGCCTGGCTCCAGCGCGTTGCTGTATACCTGCGGCCAGCGCCGGGCGATGGCAAACGCCAGTATGGCATCATGCAGTTTACTCTCAGCATAAGCCTGCGAAGCGTGCCAGCGCCGCCGCTGCCACAAAATATCATCCAGGTTAGCTTCGGCATGATGATGCATGCCGGAGCTGAGGTAAATCAGCCGCTGCGGCCGTTCAATCAGCGCGGTAAGAATATAGGGTGCCAGCGTGTTGATGGCGAACAGATGCGGCAGGCCATCTGCGGTTAACTGATAAGGCTCGCGATAGCCAACCGCCACGTTGTGGATCACCGCATCAAATCTGCCGAGCGCATTAACCTGCTGCGCCACACTGCGGGCGCCGGCGATGGTTATCACGTCGCCGCTGACCACGGCTTCAGCCTGCGGTAGCGCCTCCTGCGCGGCGCGGGCACGCGCGGCGTTGCGTCCGTGCAGCACCACCTGATGGCCCTGCTCAACCAGCAGTTCAGCCGCCATCAGCCCGAGGCCGGTGGATGAACCGGAAATAAAAATACGTGACATGGAAAACTCCTTAAGCGTGAAATGAAGCGGCGCGCGATGTCAGCGCCAGCAGCGCACCGAGCAGCGCACAGGCCGCACCAAACAGATAGACGGCGGCATAGCTGAAGTGGCTGGCGATGGCACCGGCAATCGGTCCGGAAATACCATAAGCGATGTCGAGAAAAGCAACGAACGCGCCCATGGCGCTGCCGCGACTGGCCGGCGGCACGCGTTTCAGCGCTTCCACGCCGAGGGCGGGAAAGATCAGCGCACAGCCAAGACCGGTAATCAGCGCGCCGGTGAGCGCCAGCGTTTCGTCAGGCGCAAACCACAGCAGCATCTGCCCCAGCGCCTCCACCAGCAGTGAATAAGCCGCCACGCGGTAGCCACCAATGCGATCCGGCAGATGTCCCAGCACCAGGCGCACGGCGATAAAACCAACGCCAAACGCGGTCATCACCCAGCCGGCCAGCTGCCAGTGACGCGCGGCGAAGTAGAGCGAGGCGAAAGCCGTCAGGCCGGCCAGTCCGACGCCCTGCAGCATCAGGCCACAGCCTTCCCGCCAGATGCGGCCAATCACCCGATAGAACGGCAAACGTGTTCCCCCGACCGCGCGATAACCGCTGGCAGCCGTGGCGATGAGCGCCGCCAGCAGCGGAGCCGCGATGCAGGCCAGCATCGCCGCCGCTAAGCCGACGTGCTGATACAGCATCATGCCGGCAGGGGCACCGAGCGACAGCGCGGCAAACATGGCGATACCGGTCCAGGACATCGACAGACCGGCACGCTGTGGCCCGACCGAGGCGATTGACCAGGCCACGCAGCCGGTGACGAACTGGCTTTCGCCCATACCCGCCGCCAGCCGTCCGGCAATCACCAGCGCCAGACTGACCGCCGGTGAAAAGCCCGGCAGTGCGGCCAGCCAGTACAGCACGCCAGCCAGCGCACACACCGCCGCGCCCTGCAGCGCCGAGCGCTTACCGCCAACGCGATCGGTCAGTTGACCGGCGTAACCGCGCGTCAGCACGGTGGCAACAAACTGTATCCCGATCACCAGCCCGACCCACAGGTTGCTGAAACCGAGATGCTGATGGATAAACAGCGGGATTACCGGCAACGGCAAGCCGACCGCCAGATAACCGCAAAACAGCGCGGCAATCACGCCGGTCGCCGGTCGCGACAAATGCGCAGCTTCAGCCTGCGCGCTTAATGCAGACATAACAGCCTCCATAAATGAACAGACAGCGCGGCAGGCCGCCGCGCTGAGGAAAATCAGGCAAACAAAGGATGGTGATAGCCGCTGGCATTCAGCAGATAGTCGCGCGAGGCGGTAATTTCCGCGTTCAGCTGTGCCACATCGACGTTGAGCAACTGACCATGACGTTTACGCAGTTCACCCGCCACCATCACGGTATCAACATCGGCGCGTTGCACCGCCTGCACCACCGTTGCCGTCACGCTGGTCAGCGGGAAAACGCCGATACCATCGGTGCGCAGCATAATAACGTCGGCCTGTTTACCTGGCGTGAGCGTGCCCGTTTGCTGCTCCAGCCCGGCCGCACGCGCGCCGTTAATCGTGGCCGACTGCAGTACGGCTTCCACGCTAATCGGTGCCGGTACATCGCTTTCGCCCCGGAAGCGGCGATAGCGCATCGCTGAGCGTTGCTGGTTAAACAGCGCCTGCATTTCACCGAACAGATCGCTGCCGAAGGCGGTATCGAGATCGATACCGAGAGCCGGCGTCATTCCGCGATCGACCGCCTGCTGCCAGGCAAAGCTGTCGTCGTCGAAACCAAACAGCGCATCCGAACGCGGATTCACGGTAATGTTGACGCCCGCGTCCGCCAGCTGCTGCCAGGTGTGCGCCGGTACGCGCGTACAGTGGTTGAAAATGTTGTGCGGACCCAGCAAGCCGGGTTCGGCAAACTCCGCCGGCAGCTGCGCCAGGTCACCAATAAACTCGGTGAGAATGCGCATATCCAGCTCGCGCGCCACGCGCCACCACGCCAGGTTGAGCTGGCCAAACAGGCCAACCTGCACACGGCTGCCGGCGTGATTCCAGCGGCTGGCGAGACGGGCCAGATCGCCCGGCAGATGATCGCTGGAAGCCTGCTTATCCATTGCTGCGCCAACCATGTGCAGCGCACGAATCCCGCTCTCCTGCAGCGCATCGAGCGCCGCATCGGTATGCGCCGGACTGCGTGAACTGTGGCAGGCATCAATCACCGTGGTGATGCCGGCATCCAGGCATGCCAGCGCCGTCAGCCGGGTGCTGAGGTACATATCCAGCGGACGGTAATGCGCGCCGAGCGTTTCTGCCACCACATCGATATAGACAAACAGGTCGTCAACGTTGGGCATCAGGCGGCGCATCGCACCCAGCCACATATGGTGATGCGCATCCACCAGGCCTGGCATCACGATATGGCCGCGGGCATCAATCACCTGCGCATCGTCGGCGGAAAGGTTTTCCCCCACGGCGGCGATACGATCGTCCTCAATCAGCACATCGCCACAGACGAGGTCGGGCACGCTGGCGTCCAGCGTCAGGATAGTGCCGCCTTTAAAAAGGGTGCGCCGTACAGTCATAACATTCTCCTCAAAAGAGATCAGGAATCCGGCGGTCAGTGCCGGTCGCGTTTCGGGGCACACAATAAGTTGCAGCGCATTTTTGATAAAGGTAGGCTCAGGCAAATGATCTTTGCTAAAAATCAAAGATGGAGAACAGGATGAGTTTTGATGGCCGACTATTATCCGGCATGAGCGTGCTGGCAGCCGTGGTTGAAGCCGGCAGCTTCAGCCGCGCCGGTGAGGTGCTGGGGTTATCCGCCTCGGGCGTCAGCCGGGCGATTTCACGACTGGAACAGCGTCTCGGCGTGCGCCTGCTGGATCGCACCACCCGCACCCTGCATCTCACCAGCGAAGGTGCCAGCCTGTATGAGCGGGCGGCGCCGCATCTGGAAGGGATTGAAGAAGCAGCAAACTACGTTTCCGGCGCCGCCGTGACGGTGCGCGGTACGCTGCGCGTGAGCCTCAATCCGCTGTTTTCCCGCTATGTGCTGGCGGCAAAGCTGCCGCTGCTGCGTGCCCGTTATCCGCATCTGGAACTGACGATTTTGCAGCAGCCCGATGTGGGCGATTTGGTAGCAGAAGGTATTGATGTGGCGGTGCGTTTCGGGCCGCAGCCGCCATCCACCATGACCTCACGCCTGCTGTTACAAACGCGCGTCCTGACGGTGGCCGCTCCGGACTATCTGGCGCGCTGTGGCCGCCCGACGCAGCCGCAGCAGCTGCCTGAGCACAATTGTCTGCAATACATCGATCCGCGCAGCAATAAGCCCTTTAGCTGGGAGTTTCATCGTGGCACGCAGCGGCTGACGGTCGCCACCCACGGCCATCTGACCACCACCGATCCGGATTTAATGGTACAGGCGTGCGTCGGCGGTGCCGGCGTGGCCCAGGTGCTGGCGCTGAGCGTGCAACATCTGATCGCCAGCGGTGAACTGGTCGAACTTTTCCCCGACTGGCCTGACGAAACCTATCCGCTGTTTATCACCCGGCCTTCGCGCCGTCTGGCCCCGGCGGCGGTGGAGGCATTTCTCGGTTTTTGCCTGGAGATTTGTGCGGAACAGAGCTGACGCAAATTACCGATTACCCTCAGCGCGTGTTTGCCGGTAATAGCCCACCAGCTGAACGATGAAGGTGAGCGTCGCGAGTAAAAACAGTATCCCACCCAGGGGAATGGTGCCGAGCAGGAACCAGCCCATGACGCCTAATTCATACAGCAACTGGCCGCGATCTTCTCCCAGGATGTAACAGGGATGCACGTTGCCTTCGTCCAGCTGGCAGCCCGCCAGACTGGCGACATATCCCGCGCCCATCGCGCAGATCAGCGGCAGAAACGCGAGAAAAGCCGTACCGCACAGCATCGCAAGATAGAGAATGATGATGGATGTCAGCGAGCGTTTGCCAGGTGGTGCGCGCTTGCCCGCGGCTCTGAAATTGAACAGCACGTTTCCTCCTGAAGCCTCTGCCGTTAACACCAGATTATTAACATATCCTTATCCCCTGCGACAGACCGGTAAACAAACGCCCGCGGGGTAGCGGGCGCGTTTTTACTGCGACATGACGCCAGGCGTTAAGGATTGGCGCGGATAATCACTTTGCCGCGCGCATGGCCGGTCGCCACCTTCTCCAGTGCGGAGCGTGCATCATCCAGCGAAAAGATAGCGTCGGTGATGACCTGTAACTGCCCGGTCTGGAACAGGCTGCTCGCCCGGGCAAGATACGGCGTCGCGCTGGCGAAGAAGACAAACTCGCCGTGATGACCGCTGACGGGCGTGATGCCAAACTCCACCAGCGTGGCAATGCGCCCGCCGGCGCGCAGCACGGACCAGGAGCGGCTCAGCGTTTCGCCGCCGACGCTATCTATCACCAGGTCGATATCGCGCGTTGCTGCAAAGTCCTGCGTGCGGTAATCAATCACCTCATCGGCGCCCAGACTGGTCACCAGCGCGTGGTTTTTCGCCGACGCCGTGGCGATGACATAAGCGCCCGCCTGATGCGCCAGCTGGACGGCCATGCTGCCGACGCCACCCGCTGCGGCGTGAATCAGCACGCGCTCGCTGCGCTGCAGCTGGCCCACATCGAACAGCGCCTGCTGCGCGGAGCCAAACGCGGTAGGCAGCGCCGCGGCCTGTTCGGCGCCCATTGCTGTCGGGACAAGGCATACGTCATCGGCGGCGATCACCAGGCTTTGTGCAAAAGCCCCGCCTGCACCCGGTGGCGTGCGCCCGAATACGCGATCGCCCGGTTTTAAATGGCTCACGTGATCGCCAACCGCTGTAATCACGCCGCAGAAATCCATGCCCGGCACGTAAGGCAGGTCCACCGGGAAAACCTGCTGCATGTGCCCTGAGATGATTTTCACATCCAGCGGGTTAACGCTCGCCGCTTCAACCTGCACCGTCACCTCATCAGGACTGGCGGCGCGTAATTGACGTTCGCCAATCGTCAGAACATCGGCGGTGCCAAACGTATCAATCAATGCTGCTTTCATTATCAACTCTCCGGTCTGATTCAGGCTTGTGGCGGAAACTGGCCAAGCTGGAGGAACAGGCCAAACCAATCTTCCATGTGCCAGGTGGTGATCAGACGGGCGTCCTCCAGCGCATGGAACTCATGCAGACGGAAGCTCACTTTCTTGCCGGTCGGCGCGATACCGAAAATTTCGCCGAGATGGGTGCCGCTGATTTCCGCCCGCGCCGCGATGCGGCCAGGTTCCTGAATCATGTCATGCACCACGATCTGCACGTCCGGAAAAGCCTGCGCCAGCATGCGAATGATCGGCTTGATGCCTTCCGGCCCGGGCGCCTGTCCCGGCGCCAGCGGAATGTCTTCCCATGACGGAGCCAGCACGCTATCGACCAGATCGGGGTTGTTGTCGCTGAAGGCCTGATAGAGCGTCTCTACCGCCTGTCGTTCAATTTTCAGACGTTGTACGTATTCTGCTGCTGGATTCATCGTTATTCACTTTCAGGTGAGGGTTGGTTGTGGAATTTTGCGCAGCGCCCTACAATTCGTCCAACAAATATTCAATATGAGTGATTATTTGCCGTATGGATTTTCATGGCATCGATCTCAATCTGTTAGTGGCTTTTGACGCGCTGATGAACGAGCGCAACGTCACGCGGGCGGCAACCCATGTGGGCGTCAGCCAGCCGGCGATGAGTGCGGCTTTGTCACGGTTACGCACCCTGTTCGGTGACCCGCTGTTCATGCGCAGCGCGGAGGGTTTACTGCCGACCGCGCGTGCGCGCGATCTGTCCGGCCCCATCGCCGGGGCGTTGCGCCAGCTCGAAGCGACGCTGGTGGCAAAGCCCGCGTTTGCAGCGGAAAAAGCGCAAATAAACTTCAAACTGGGCGTGTCGGAGTATCCGGCTTTCGTGTTGCTGCCTTCGTTAATGCAGACGCTACAGGACGTCGCCCCCGGCGTGTCATTGAATGTGCAGGCGTTTACCAACCGCGATCACGCGGTCGATTTGTTAGATGCCGGCGCGATTGATGTCGCCATCGGCGTCCTGCCCACCCACAGCGATAGCCGCATCATCTCCCGGCCAGTATTGCGCGATGAATTCGTCACCATCGTCGCCAGCAACCATCCGGCGGCCAGACGCGGCATGGACATGGAGAGCTACCTGGCGCTGCCGCATATTCTGGTCTCGCCGGAAGGTGAACTGTACGGCCTGGTTGATCAGGTGCTGGCGCAGCAGGGTAAAAAGCGCCGGCTGGGGCTGACGGTCCAGCAGATGTTTACGGTGCCGTCTATCGTGGCGCAAACCCACATGACGGCGACCGTGATGAAACGCGTGGCGCTGCATGCGCAGGCCAGTCGCCAGCTGGTGCTGTTCCCTCCCCCGCTGTCGTTGCCCGAAATGGTGTTCAACCTGATCTGGCACCGGCGCAGCGACGCGCATCCCGCCCAGCAGTGGTTCAGGGAATTTATTGAACAACAGGCGGCGCGGCTGTAGGCGCTGTATCTAAATTCTGCGCTGATCGGGCGATGCGAAAGATGGCAGGATAAAAAAGCCCGCAGTTACGCGGGCTTTGAGGCTTCAGGTGCTGGCGGTTGCCAGTGCGGGCGTTACTCCCACTCAATCGTCGCAGGCGGTTTACCTGAAATATCATAAACCACGCGTGAAATGCCGTTCACTTCGTTGATGATGCGGTTTGAGACGCGGCCGAGGAAGTCGTACGGCAGGTGCGCCCAGTGGGCCGTCATGAAGTCGATGGTTTCGACAGCACGCAGGGAAACCACCCAGTCGTATTTACGGCCATCGCCCATCACGCCGACGGAGCGCACCGGCAGGAACACGGTAAAGGCCTGGCTGACTTTGTTGTACAGATCGGCTTTGCGCAGCTCTTCGATAAAGATGGCATCGGCACGGCGCAGCAGGTCGCAGTACTCTTTCTTCACTTCACCCAGTACGCGCACGCCCAGACCCGGGCCCGGGAAGGGATGACGGTACAGCATGTCGTAAGGCAGGCCGAGTTCCAGACCGATTTTACGCACTTCATCTTTGAACAGCTCTTTCAGCGGCTCAACCAGGCCCATCTTCATCTCTTTCGGCAGACCGCCCACGTTGTGGTGCGATTTGATTACGTGCGCTTTACCGGTAGCTGAAGCCGCCGACTCAATCACGTCCGGATAGATGGTGCCCTGCGCCAGCCATTTTACGTCGGTCAGCTTCAGTGCTTCTTCGTCGAACACTTCCACGAACACGCGGCCGATGATTTTACGTTTGGCTTCCGGATCGTTCTCGCCCGCCAGCGCGTCGAGGAAGCGCCCTTCTGCCGCAACGTGCACGATGTTCAGACCAAAGTGGTCGCCGAACATGTCCATCACCTGCTCAGCTTCATTCAGACGCAGCAGTCCGTTATCGACGAACACACAGGTCAGGCGCTCACCAATCGCGCGGTGCAGCAGCATCGCGGTCACGGACGAGTCCACGCCGCCGGACAGGCCGAGAATCACACGGTCTTCACCCACCTGCTCACGGATGCGCTCTACCGCATCTTCGATGATTTTGGCTGGCGTCCACAGCGCTTCACAGCCGCAGATGTCGCGCACAAAACGCTCCAGCATGCGCAGGCCCTGACGGGTGTGCGTCACTTCCGGGTGGAACTGCACGCCGTAGAAACGCTTCTCTTCGTTGGCCATGATGGCAAACGGGCAGCTTTCGGTGCTGGCAACCGTCACGAAGTCTGCCGGGATCGCCGTGACTTTGTCACCGTGGCTCATCCACACGTCGAGGAGCGGTTTGCCCGCCGCGCTGATGGCATCTTCGATATCACGCACCAGCGCGCTCGGGGTTGTCACTTCAACCTGCGCATAACCAAATTCACGCTCGTTCGAGCCTTCAACCTTACCGCCCAGCTGCATCGCCATGGTCTGCATGCCATAGCACACGCCCAGCACCGGCACACCGGCGTTGAACACATATTCCGGCGCGCGCGGGCTGTTGTGCTCGGTGGTGCTTTCCGGACCACCGGACAGGATGATGCCGTTCGGGTTGAACTGGCGTATTTGCTCTTCGGTGACATCCCACGCCCAGAGTTCGCAGTAGACGCCCAGCTCACGCACGCGGCGCGCGACCAGCTGCGTATACTGAGAACCAAAATCGAGGATCAAAATACGATGTTTATGAATATTTTCAGTCGTCATTGAGGCGTTTCCATTGGGATGGACTTAATAATAAAAGCGCCCGGCTGGAGCCGGGCGGGAAATCTTACGGGATTATGAACCCATGCGGTAGTTCGGTGACTCTTTGGTGATGGTCACATCGTGCACGTGGCTTTCGTTGATGCCGGCGCCGCTGATGCGCACGAACTCGGCTTTGGTGCGCAGATCGTCGATGGTCGGGCAACCGGTCAGGCCCATGCAGGAGCGCAGGCCGCCCATCTGCTGGTGCACGATCTCTTTCAGGCGGCCTTTATAGGCAACGCGCCCTTCGATACCTTCCGGCACCAGTTTGTCGGCAGCGTTATCGCTCTGGAAGTAACGGTCAGACGAGCCTTTGGACATCGCGCCCAGTGAACCCATACCGCGGTAGGATTTGAACGCACGGCCCTGGTAGAGCTCGATTTCGCCCGGCGATTCTTCGGTACCGGCCAGCATGGAGCCAACCATTACCGCCGACGCACCCGCGGCGATGGCTTTGGCGATGTCACCAGAGAAACGGATACCGCCGTCAGCGATGACCGGAATACCGGTACCTTCCAGCGCTTCAACAGCGTCGGATACTGCCGTGATCTGCGGTACGCCAACGCCGGTAACGATACGGGTAGTACAGATGGAGCCCGGGCCAATGCCCACTTTCACCGCGCTCACGCCCGCGTTAGCCAGCGCCAGTGCGCCTGCACCGGTCGCCACGTTGCCGCCGATGATTTCGAGGTCCGGATATTTTGCGCGGGTTTCACGGATACGCTGCAGCACGCCTTCGGAGTGGCCGTGCGAGGAGTCGATCAGCAGTACGTCAACGCCCGCAGCGACCAGCGCATCAACGCGCTCTTCGTTGCCGGCACCGGCACCCACCGCGGCACCGACGCGCAGACGACCCTGCGCATCTTTACAGGCGTTAGGTTTACGCTCGGCCTTCTGGAAATCTTTAACGGTAATCATGCCCAGCAGGTGGAAGCTGTCGTCAACAACCAGCGCTTTCTCGACGCGTTTTTCGTGCATTTTCTGCAGCACGACTTCACGCGCTTCACCCTCTTTCACCGTCACCAGGCGCTCTTTCGGCGTCATGACCGCGGTCACCGGCAGCGTCATATCGGTCACGAAGCGCACGTCACGACCGGTAATGATGCCCACCAGCTCGTTGTCAGCGTTAACCACCGGGTAACCGGCGAAGCCGTTACGTTCGGTCAGCTCTTTCACCTCGGCCAGCGTGGTGGTTGGCAGCACGGTCTGTGGCTCCGTTACGACGCCGCTTTCGTGTTTTTTCACCTTGCGAACTTCATCCGCCTGGCGCTCAATCGACATGTTTTTGTGGATAAAGCCCAGACCGCCTTCCTGCGCCAGCGCAATCGCCAGACCGGCTTCGGTCACGGTGTCCATCGCTGCAGACAGCATAGGAATGTTGAGACGGATGTTTTTGGTCAGCTGTGTGCTGAGATCGGCCGTGTTGGGTAAAACAGTGGAGTGAGCGGGAACGAGCAGGACGTCGTCAAATGTGAGGGCTTCTTTCGCGATTCTTAACATTGCAATATCTCCACCTGGGGCGTTTAAAACAGATAAAATATTGCCGCGGCATTATACAGGCCGAAATCGGTTGCCTCCAGTGTTTTTTCGGAAAAAGTCTTGATCCTCCGGGGCAGGCATGTAGTATCGGTTAATTAACCCTCTGATTTGAAATTTGATCCTCATCACATGTCGCTACCGCCAACCGCCAATATTTTTACTGTCAGCCGCCTGAACACCACGGTGCGCCAACTGCTGGAAAATGAGATGGGCCTGGTGTGGCTCAGCGCTGAAATTTCCAATTTCACTCAGCCCGCTTCCGGTCACTGGTACTTCACCCTGAAGGACGATGGCGCGCAGGTGCGCTGTGCCATGTTCCGCAACAGCAATCGACGCGTCAGCTTTCGCCCGCAGCACGGTCAGCAGGTGCTGGTGCGTGCCAGCATCACGCTGTATGAGCCGCGCGGCGACTATCAGTTGATTATCGAAAGCATGCATCCGGCCGGTGAAGGGCTGCTGCAGCAACAGTTTGAGCAGCTGAAAGCCCGGCTGGCGGCGGAGGGGCTGTTCGACCAGCAGTTTAAACAGCCGCTGCCGGAGCCGGCGCGCCAGGTGGGCGTGATCACCTCTGCCACCGGCGCGGCATTGCACGATGTGCTGCGCGTGCTGCATCGCCGCGATCCCTCGCTGCCGGTGGTGATCTATCCGACGGCAGTGCAAGGCGTTGATGCGCCCGCCGCCATCGTGCGCGCCATCGAGCTGGCCAACCAGCGTGACGAGTGCGACGTGCTGATTGTCGGGCGCGGCGGCGGTTCACTGGAAGATCTGTGGAGCTTCAACGACGAGCGCGTGGCGCGGGCCATCTTTGCCAGCCGCCTGCCGATCGTCAGCGCCGTTGGGCATGAAACCGATGTCACCATCGCCGACTTTGTTGCCGATCTGCGCGCGCCGACGCCTTCTGCCGCTGCCGAACTGGTGAGCCGCAACCAGCTCGAGCTGCTGCGCCGTTTGCAGTCTCAGCAGCAGCGCATGGAGATGGCGATGGATTATTACGTGGCGCAGCAGCAACGCCGCTTCACCCGGCTGCAGCATCGTCTGCAACAGCAGCATCCGCAGCTGCGCCTGGCACGGCAGCAAACCACGCTGATTCAGCTGCAGCGTCGTCTGCAGGAAGCGGCCGACCAGCGGCTGCGCCTGGCGCATCGCCAGCAGGATCGCCTGCTGCAGCGCCTGCAATCCCAGCAGCCGCAGGGACGTATTCTGCGCGCTCAGCAGCAGTTACAGCAGTGGCACTACCGGCTGCAGCAGGGCATGGAAAAACAGCTCAATCACAGCCGGCAGCGTTTTGGTACGCTGACAGCACAGCTGGAAGGCGTAAGTCCGCTGGCGACGCTGGCGCGTGGCTTTAGCGTCACCACCGATGCTCAGGGCCAGGTGGTGAAAAAGACCCGTCAGCTGCATACCGGCGATCTGCTGCGTACCCGGCTGGATGATGGCTGGGTGGAGAGTCAGGTGACGGCGTTACAACCGCAGAAGACGCGCAGCCGTAAGGCGTGATAATCTTTTCAGCCGCATAAATGGTTGATAACCCCTCGTAAATCGCGCGCACCGCAGACGCAGCGGCGCGCGATTGATAAGCGGGTCTATACTTTCTGACATACCCATCCGTCAGGGAGTCCGACATGCCTTACAGCGTTATTCCTCCGTATATTCTGCGAAACATCATCGATAACTGTTCCGGCGCACAGCAGGATTACGCGCGGCGCACCCTCACCCACGTGCAACAGCTGATGGCGGAACATCCTCATACCGCCAGCGCAGCCAGCACCGCGCAGCCCGGCAGTGTTTTGCGTGCTATCTACGATGCGGGTAATACGCAAAATCTGCCTGGCACCCTGATCCGTGAGGAAGGCCAGCCCGGTAACGGTGACGTCGCCGCCGACGAAGCGTGGAACTATCTCGGCATCACCTATGATTTCTACTGGCAGATCTATCAGCGCAACTCGCTGGACAACAAAGGCCTGAAACTGGATGGCACCGTGCATTACGGCAAGGAGTACCAGAACGCCTTCTGGAATGGCCAGCAGATGGTATTTGGCGACGGCGACGGTGAGATCTTCAATCGCTTTACCATTGCCATTGATGTGGTCGCGCACGAGCTGACGCACGGCGTAACCGAAACCGAAGCCGGGCTGATTTACTTCCAGCAGGCGGGTGCGCTCAACGAATCGATGTCCGATGTGTTTGGCTCGCTGGTGAAGCAGTATCACCTCAGGCAAAGCGCCGATCAGGCCGACTGGATCATCGGCGAAGGGCTGCTGGCGGCGGGTATTAAGGGCAGCGGCCTGCGCTCGATGTCTGCGCCCGGTACCGCCTATGACGATCCGCTGCTCGGCAAAGATCCGCAGCCTGCCGATATGGATCATTATATCGACACGCGCGAAGACAACGGCGGCGTGCATCTTAACTCCGGCATTCCCAATCGCGCCTTCTATCTGGCAGCGACCGCGCTGGGCGGCTTTGCCTGGGAACGGGCCGGTCAGGCATGGTACGACACGCTATGCGATAAGGAATTGCCGCAGGATGCCGACTTCAGCACCTTTGCGCGCTTTACCGTACAGCATGCCGCAAAACGTTTTGATAATACGGTGGCACAGGCGATCCAGTCCGCGTGGCACGAGGTAGGTGTAAGGTGAATATTCAGCTGACCGATGACGCCATCATTGAGCTGGCGCGTGAAGGCGGCATTGCATTTATCCCCGGCCTGCGCAGCGAGCGGCGATTTGCGCTGGCGCAGCTGCCGGAACCGCAAAAGCAGCGCGTGTGCAACGTGCTGGAGCAGGCGCTGCCGCTCGGCGAGCCGGAGGAACAGGCCGCCAGTATCGGGCGCGGCGACCAGCGCTATTTTCGCATCCAGATAAGCTACGCGACCCACCGCGAAGCCGGAACGATTGTGATTCTGATTCCGGAAAACGTTGCGCCTCCTGAACTGCAGGCGCTGTGGCGCGATGGCGAAGAATAACTTAGACAGTTCCCACAGCATCGCCGTAACTAACTGACTATACTGGATAACGTGGCTAGCTAGTCCACATCAAAGAAAATACCCTTAGATGAGGTCTCTGCTATGACACAAACCAAGCAACGAGGCGGTGCCGGGAACTTTGCAGAGGACCCGGAGCGCGCCAGGGAAGCCGGTAGCGCGGGCGGCAAAGTCAGTGGGGGCAATTTCAGGAACGATCCTGAGAGAGCCAGGGAAGCTGGAAGAAAAGGAGGTCAAAAAAGCCGTCGCCCCTCTAAGCAGAAGTAAGTAAGGATCCTTACAGGAAGGAGTACGCCACGGAAGGTTAATAAAAAAGGCCGACATCATGATGTCGGCCTTTCTTTTACTGCGGCTTACTTGCTGTCGGGCAGCGCGTAAGCAATCACGTAATCACCGCGATCCGGTGACTGACGCGCACCGCCTGCGGAGATCAGGATGTACTGCTTGCCGGTTTTCGGCGAAACATAGCTGATTGGTCCGCCCTGGCTGCCCACCGGCAGACGTGCTTTCCACACTTCTTTACCGGTTGAGCTGTCGAAGGCGCGCAGGTAGTAATCCTGGGTGCCGGCAATAAATACCAGACCGCCCTGCGTTGCCAGCGTACCGCCCAGCGTCGGCATACCGACCGGCATCTGCGCAAGCATTTTGATACCAAACGGACCGGTATCCTGCACCGTACCAACCGGCACCTGCCACACAATCTGACGGGTCTTCATGTCGATGGCCGACAGCGTACCGAACGGCGGTGCCTGACACGGAATGCCCAGCGGCGACATGAAGCGGTTTTTGTTTACTGCGTACGGCGTGCCTTTCAGCGGTACCGCACCCATGCCGGTGTTGATGGCTTCACCGCCGTTGCTGGCAGCCGATTTGGTGGTGTCCTGCGGAATCATCTGCACCCACAGGCCGAGACGCATATCGTTAACGAACATGTACTGGTTGTTCGGATCGAACGAGATGCTGCCCCAGTTCATGCCACCGAGCGAGCCCGGGAAGCTGAGCGAAACATCGGTGTCCGGCACGGTGAACAGGCCGTCATAACGCATGCCTTTAAAGGCAATACGGCAAGCCAGCTGGTCAAACGGCGTGGCGCCCCACATGTCTGACTCGGTCAGTTTCTGATTGCCAATGTTTGGCATTTCTACCGAGTGCGGCTGAGTTTTGGTGTACTGCTCGTTCGGGATATGGCCCTGCGGCATCGGCAGCTCTTCAACTTTGGTCAAAGGCTTGCCGGTCAGGCGATCCAGCACCCAGATCATGCCGGTTTTCCCGCCGATCACCACCGCAGGTTTGGTGGTGCCGTCCTTCATCGGGAAGTCCACCAGGCTCGGCTGCATTGGCAGGTCGAAGTCCCACAGGTCATTGTGGACCGTCTGATACACCCACTTCTCTTTACCGGTGGTGGCATCCAGCGCCAGCACCGACGCGCCATATTTGTGATCCAGCGCGGTACGGTTGGCACCCCACAGGTCCACCGACGAACTGCCCATCGGCAGGAACACGGTGTTCATCGCCGGATCGTAAGAGATTGGCGCCCATGAGTTTGGCGTGCTGCGGGTGTAATCCTGACCTGGCATCAGTACGGCATTTGGATCTTCATTGCCCGGGTCAAACGCCCAGCGCATCTGGCCGGTGATGACGTCGAAGCCACGCAGAACGCCGCCAGGCATGTCTGTCTGTACGTTATCCGCGACGCGACCGCCCACCACAACCGTGGTGCCTGCCACCTGCGGCGGCGAGGTCAGCTGATACTGCGGGTCCGGCGCGCTGCCGAGACCTTGCTTCAGATCGACCACACCGTGGTTGCCGAAGTTTTCACACAGCTCGCCGTTATCGGCATTGATGGCAATCAGACGTGCATCGATGGTGTTCATCAGGATGCGACGCTGGCAGCTATCGCCCGCCGCCAGCGTTACCGCTGGCACCGGCGTGGAGCCCGGCTGCGTTGGCTGCTGTACCGGTTTGGTGGCATCAAAGTACGCCAGACCACGGCAGCGGTTCCACACCTGCGCCTGCGCATTGATTTCGCGCTTCCAGATCTGCTTACCGCTGTCGGCTTCCACCGCAATCACGTTGTTGTGCGGCGTACACAGATACAGGGTATTACCCACCTGCAGTGGCGTTTCCTGATCTTCTGCACCGTTACCGGTCGGGCTGATCGGCGTGTCGCCGGTATGGAACGTCCAGGCAACCTGCAAGTCTTTCACGTTGTCGCGGGTAATCTGGTCGATAGCGGCAAAACGGTCACCCTGCGGCGTACGGCCGTAGCTGCTCCAGTCCTGCTGCGGTTTGCTTTTATCTACCGGGATCAGCGGCAGTTGCTTGCCGGTGAAGGCCACGGTCGGATGCGGCTGGAACATCTGGACAAAGGTGACCACCATACCAACGGCAAGCACCGCTGACAGCGCATACGAAAGCTTCGCCAGCGAGGCCTTGCCTTCACGCTTACGCAGCGCCGGCCAGGTAATAAACGCCAGCACCATCAGGCCGGCCGGCACCATCAGGCGCGACACCAGCGGCCAGAACTGCCAGCCAGCATCGTACAGCGCCCAGATCAACGTGCCGGCGAAGACCAGAATGAACAGCGTAACCGCCGAGGATTTACGGCGAAAGAACTGAATCGCCGACAGTAACATGACGATACCGGCAATGAGGAAGTACCAGCTGCCGCCCAGGGCCACCAGTTTACCGCCACCGATCGCGAAGAACAGGCCGATCGCCAGCAGGACCAGCCCGAATAACACGGACCAGAGACTCAACCCTTTACCGGGACGAGCGGAATTTTCTGCCATAACACAAACTCTCCTGAAAAAATAACGCGTGGCGGCCGGAATGCGGGAGCAGCCGGTCAATGTCCTCCTGACTGAGCAGGGACAGGAAGTTATCCGTTACGCTTTATTTTATATCTGTTGGTACGGGAGCTACGCCCGTTATGCAGCGCTTGTGAGCGAGGCCGCAGGATCAATATCCGCTGGCATTCGCGACAAGGCGGGCAGGATTGTACCATCCGGTACAATTAAAAGTGAACATCCATAACGCGGTAGTTACTGGGCAATAGCATTTTTGCTACAAACGCAGCGCGAAGCGAGCAGCCAGTGCCACTTCGCGCTATCGCAAACCCTCATTCCATGACGTTTTCCGGGCGATAATGCACGCGTCTGCTGGAGATCAGGCCGTGACCGTGGGTACAGAAATAATCTATGGCACCGCACGCTTTTAGTACCTGCAGCGGCTGCTGGCAGTCGGGACAGCAGGCCAGCGCGGTGAAATGACGCTGGCAGTGCGGGCAGTCGAAGCGTTGTTCGCTGTAAGTGAGCGGTTGCTGACAGTGAGGGCATGGGGTGAGCATGATGACTCCGGAATCGTGGCTGAGGATCGTGATAAAACCGGATGTTACGCCAAAAAAAGAGGGCCCATCCGGGCCCTCATCATGTTTAGCGTTTGTTTTTCTTCAGATGCGATATCAGACGCTTACGCTTACGCTGCTGGGTTGGCGTCAGCAGGTTACGTTTGCCCGCATACGGGTTATCGCCCTCTTTAAACTGGATGCGAATCGGCGTTCCCATCACGTTCAGCGAGCGGCGGAAGTAGTTCATCAGGTAACGCTTGTAAGAATCCGGCAGATCCTTCACCTGATTACCGTGAATCACCACAATCGGCGGGTTATAACCACCGGCATGCGCGTATTTGAGTTTCACGCGGCGGCCACGCACCAGCGGCGGCTGATGGTCGTCAGCAGCCATGTTCATGATACGCGTCAGCATGGAGGTATTTACGCGTTTGGTCGAGCAGTCGTACGCTTCGGTCACGGATTCAAACAGGTTGCCCACGCCGCTGCCGTGCAGTGCCGAGATAAAGTGCACGCGCGCGAAGTCGATAAAGCCGAGACGGAAGTCCAGCGTCTCTTTCACTTCATCTTTAATCTCCTGCGACAGGCCATCCCACTTGTTGACCACAATCACCAGTGAGCGCCCACTATTCAGGATAAAGCCGAGCAGCGACAGGTCCTGATCGGAAATGCCCGCGCGCGCGTCAATCACCAGCATCACCACGTTGGCATCTTCTATCGCCTGCAGCGTTTTGATGACGGAGAATTTTTCCACCGTATCAGTGATTTTGCCGCGCTTACGTACGCCCGCGGTATCAATCAGAATATACTCGCGGTCATCACGCTCCATCGGAATGTAGATGCTGTCGCGTGTGGTGCCCGGCATGTCGTACACCACCACACGATCTTCACCGAGGATACGGTTGGTGAGCGTTGACTTACCTACGTTGGGACGCCCGACAATCGCCAGTTTGATCGGCAGACCGGTCGGATCGAAGGCTTCTTCCTCTTCTTCCTCCAGCGCTTCACCGTTCTCCTCGGCGGCTAACGCGGCCCAGTAAGCTTCGTTTTCGTCCTCTTCGCTGACTTCCCGCGGCGCGATATCATCCATCCACGGCAGCAGCGCGGTTTCCAGCAGGCTGGTGACGCCACGACCATGCGACGCGGCAATCGGGTGAATCTCACCCAGGCCGAGCGCGTAAAAGTCCAGCACCGCAGCATCCGGATCGAGACCGTCAGTTTTGTTGGCAACGAGGAACGTCGCTTTATCGCGCGAACGCAGATGATTGGCGATCTGCTGATCCGCCGGCATGACGCCAGCACGCGCATCAACTAAAAACAGCACCACATCGGCCTCTTCAATCGCCAGCAGCGACTGCTCCGCCATGCGGTTTTCCACGCCTTCCTCGGTGCCATCAATACCGCCGGTATCGATAACAATAAATTCGCGCCCTTCCACTTCGGCGCGACCATATTTGCGATCGCGAGTCAGTCCAGGGAAATCGGCCACTAACGCATCACGTGTGCGCGTTAAGCGGTTAAACAGCGTGGATTTCCCCACATTGGGACGCCCAACCAGCGCGACCACAGGTACCATAACACTTGCCTCAGTTTTAAAAATAAATCGCCCGAATGGCGTGATTATAACGGCATTTGCCGTCAGGTTCAGGCCGCAGGCGCCAAGAATATCATGCCTGACTAAAAACAGAACGGCCCCTGACGAATCAGGAGCCGTATCAATGCGTGCGAAACGCTGCCCGTTGGGCCATCGCCTTAACGGGTGATGGCGTAGACCTCACCGCCTTTTGCCTGGATCAGCAGCTTGTCACCGACCACAACCGGCTCGGTCTGGAAGCCATCGCTGTCCAGTTTCTGCTGCGCCACAAAGCGGCCGTCCAGGGTGTTGATCCAGTGCACGTAGCCTTCGCTATCGGCGACCACCAGGTAACCGTTGAACAGCACCGGAGACGTCAGGTTACGGTGCAGCAGATCGCTCTGACGCCAGATCGCCACGCCGCCATCGGCGTTGAGCGCAATCACGCGGTCATCCTGATCCACCAGATAGATACGACCGGCATCGACGATCAGATCTTTGACGCCGCCGATTTCACGCTTCCACAGAATCTGACCGGAACGCAGATCCAGCGCCGTCAGGTTACCGTTGTAGGCCAGCGCATAGACCACGCCATTGACGATAACCGGCGTGGTGTCGACATCGTTAAGACGATCGATCTCGGTCGCGCCACTTGGCTGGGAGATACGCTGCTGCCAGATCAGCTGACCCTGGTTCATGATCACCGCGCTGACGCGACCGTTATCGCCGCCAACAATCGCGCCGCCGAACGCTACTGCCGGCGCCGATTCACCACGCAGCGACAGCGCTGGCATATCCAGATTCACGCTCCATTTCACCGCGCCGCTGCTCTGATCGAGCCCCTGCAGCATACCGTTGCTGGTGTGAATCAGCACCAGACCATCGCTGACCACCGGACGCGACAGTGCTTCACCGGCCACTTTGGTCTGCCAGGCAATGCTGCCGTCGCTGCTGTTCAGGGCAAATACCTGCCCCCGCTCGCTACCGATGTAGAGGCGATCGCCATTGGCCGTGATGCCGCCAGACAGCAGTGCCGAAATGTTTTTCGAAAAGAAGCCGGTCTTCTCAGAGAGGTTCACTTTCCACTTCTCTTTGCCGTTGCTGGCGTCGAGCGCTTTCACGATACCGAAGCGGTCGGCGGCATACACGGTGCCGTCCTGCCAGGCGGGATGCAGATTGGAGTAGAAATCACCCACGCCGTCACCGACCGAGGTGCTCCACGCGGTTTCCGGCGTGAACTGGTTTTCAACCTTCGGCAGCGGGGCCATTTTCACTACATCTTCTTCGCCGCTGAACAGCGAGCAACCGCTGAGCAGAGTGACTGACATCAGCCCTGGCAGCAGGTATTTACGTAATTCCATGTGCGCTCTCTTGACTGGCTTAACTTAAGTTATTCATCTTCATCTGCAGCATCTGCTTCAGCGCAGGAGAAGCCTGCGATTCCGCACCTTTACTCCAGGCATCGCGGGCGCCCTGCTTATCGCCTTTGCTCAGCAGTGCTTCGCCACGAATGTCCGCCACAATGGCTGTCCAGCCATCACCCTTCACATTGTTCAGGGTAGTAAGGGCGGCATCGGCCTGATTTTGCTGCAGTTGAATGCGTGCCAGACGCAGGTTGATCACCGCCTGCAGATTGGCATCTTTGGTGTCTTTCAGCCCGCTCTGTAACAGCGTGATGGCTTTGTCTAACTGATTGGCGGCAACGTACTGTTTAGCCAGATCCAGCGCGGCCAGCGCACCGTAGGTGTTGTTGTTCTCGCTGGCGAAGCTGGCGACCGCTTCCAGCGTCTGCGGCTTGTCTGCCTGCATGGCGCTGGTCAGCTGCTGATACTGCGCCGACGCGGCTTTGTCCGCTCCTTCCTGATGGCTGCTCCAGAAACGCCAGCCACCCAGCGCAGCGATACCGACGATGACCCCGACCGCCAGCGCTTTGCCATTATTGGCAAAGAAGCGACGCAGCGCATCAACCTGTTCGTTTTCGTTGCTGTAAACTTCCACGCAATCCCTCTCCTTAAAATGCCTGTTGCAGTGCTGCGCTTACTGCAGCAGCGTGTGCAGCGTCGCGGCGGCGTCGCTCTGCGCCAGCGTCTGCTGATCGCCGGTGCGCAGGTCTTTAATCACCACCTGGCCCGCTTTCACTTCGTCTTCGCCCAGCACCAGCGCAATGCGTGCACCCCACTTGTCTGCACGGGCAAACTGCTTCTTGAAGTTACCGCCGCCGAAGTTGGTCATCAGCTTCAGCGCCGGGTCGGCATCACGCAGTTTTTCCGCCAGTTGCATCGCGGCGGACTGCACGCCCTGCCCCGAAGCGATAACATAGACATCAACAATGCGCGTCGGTTCAAATTCCGGATTCACCGCCTGCACCAGCAGCACCAGACGCTCGAGCCCCATGGCAAAACCGACCGCCGGCGTTGCGCGGCCGCCCAGTTGCTCCACCAGACCATCATAGCGACCGCCACCGCACACGGTGCCCTGCGAGCCGAGGCTGCTGGTCACCCATTCGAACACGGTGCGGTTGTAGTAGTCGAGGCCGCGCACCAGGCGCTGATTGATGCGGTATTTGATGCCGGCATCGTCGAGCAGCGCGCACAGGCCGCTGAAGTGTTCACGTGACTCCTCGTCGAGAAATTCACCCAGCGTCGGCGCGTCATTAAGCAGCGTCTGAATATCCGGATTTTTGCTGTCCAGCACGCGCAGCGGATTGGTATACATACGGCGTTTGCAATCTTCGTCCAGCACCTCTTTATGCTGTTCGAGGAAGGCCACCAGCGCGCTGCGGTAGTTGGCGCGCGCGTCAAGTGAACCGATGGAGTTCAGTTCCAGCTCAACGTGGTCAGCAATCCCCAGCGCTTTCCACCAGCGATGGGTCAGCATGATCAGCTCGGCGTCCACGTCAGGCCCCTGCAGGCCAAACACTTCCACACCCATCTGGTGGAACTGGCGATAGCGACCCTTCTGTGGACGCTCGTAGCGGAACATCGGACCGATGTACCACAGGCGCTGCTCCTGATTGTACAGCAGACCATGTTCGATACCGGCGCGCACGCAGCCTGCGGTGCCTTCCGGACGCAGCGTCAGGCTTTCGCCGTTGCGGTCTTCAAAGGTGTACATCTCTTTTTCAACCACGTCGGTGACTTCACCGATCGCGCGGCTGAACAGGGGGGTTTGCTCGACGATTGGCAGACGGATTTCACTGTAGCCGTAGCTGGCCAGCACCTGCTTCAGGGTGCCCTCAATACGCTGCCAGATGGCGGTATCTGCCGGCAGGTAATCGTTCATCCCGCGAATCGCTTGAATATTTTTCGCCACGTTAGAATCTCTTAATACAAAAAAACCTGTCCGGCATCATACCTTATGAGGATGAAACCGCACAGGTTCAATCACAACTGGCGTGCGCCGGGCGCACACCGTCCTTTATTTTTCCAGCTGCTGCACGTTAATGCGGCGGCTCTCGTCCAGCATGGTGGCTTTCGCACGGATGCGCGCTTCCAGCTGATCGATCATGTCACTGTTGTCGAGGCGATCGCGCTGGCGCACGCCATCTTCGTAGAAACCGCTTTTCTTGTTGCCGCCGGTGACGCCGAGCGTCGAGACCGTGGCTTCGCCGGGACCGTTCACCACGCAGCCAATGATCGAGACGTCCATCGGCGTGATGATGTCTTCCAGCCGCTCTTCCAGCGCGTTCACCGTGCCAATGACGTCAAATTCCTGGCGCGAACAGGTCGGGCAGGCGATGAAGTTGATGCCGCGTGAGCGGATGCGCAGTGATTTCAGGATGTCGTAGCCGACTTTCACTTCTTCAACCGGGTCGGCGGCCAGCGAAATGCGCAGCGTATCGCCGATCCCTTCCGCCAGCAGCAGGCCAAGGCCAATTGCCGACTTCACGGCACCCGCACGCGCGCCACCGGCTTCGGTGATGCCAAGGTGCAACGGCTGATCGATGGCTTTTGCCAGCAGACGGTAAGATTCCACCGCCAGGAACACATCGGAGGCTTTGACGCTCACTTTGAACTGGTCAAAGTTGAGGCGATCGAGGTGATCAACATGACGCATCGCGGATTCGAGCAGCGCCTGCGGCGTTGGCTCACCGTATTTTTCCTGCAGATCTTTTTCCAGCGAACCGGCGTTAACGCCGATACGGATCGGAATATTGTGGTCACGGGCGCAATCCACTACCTGGCGAATACGCTCGTTGTTACCGATGTTGCCCGGGTTAATGCGCAGGCAATCGACGCCGTACTCGGCCACTTTCAGAGCGATGCGGTAGTCAAAGTGAATGTCCGCTACCAGCGGCACGTTGACCTGCTGCTTAATCAGTTTGAAGGCTTCCGCCGCATCCATGGTGGGCACGGACACACGCACGATATCCACGCCGACGCGCTCCAGCTGACGGATTTGATTCACCGTGGCTTCGACGTCCGTGGTACGGGTGTTGGTCATTGACTGAACGGCGATAGGCGCGCCATCGCCAACCGGCACCTTGCCGACGTAAATACGTGTAGATTTGCGACGGATAATGGGTGCTTCGTTATGCATATTCTCTCTCCACAATTACCCGGAAAGCGCGCTGCGCGTTATTGCGCACCCAGCGTCAGACGGGCAACCTGGTTATTACGGATAAAACGACTTAAATCAACGGGCTGATTCTGATATTGCACGTCAACCGCACCCGGAGCGCCAATTTTCAGACGATACGGAGCGGTGCCGGACAGGCTGAGTTTACCGCCGCTACGTTGCAATCCGCTGAACAGCTTCTTACCGGTCGCATCGGTGACTTCCAGCCAGCAGTCAGCTTTGAAGTTCATCACCACGGCGTTAGGATCGCCCGCGGGCTGGCTGACGGCAGCGGTACCGGTTGGCATTGAGCCTGCCGGCACGCTGTTGGCCGGCGCCGGTGAGGTGGCCGCTGGCGGTGCGTTATCAATCGGCGCCTGGCTCGGAGACACCACCGCGTTGTCGCTGCTGGTTGCCGTGTTGCTGCTGGTCGCTGCTGGCGCACTGCTGGTACTGCCAGCGTTGTCTGGCGTGCTGGCCGCTCCGGCACCGGTGTCAATCGGCGTACCGGCCGCGTTAGTGTCGCTGTCGGTAGTGCTGTCTGTGCTGTTGTCACCCAGCGGAATCGACTGGCTGTTGTCACTGCTGCTGCCGTTCTGGTCAGCCATCGACACCAGATCTGCCTGCGAGGCTTTATGGTTCTGCCACCACCAGGCGCCGGTCAGGCCGACCACCACGAAAATCACCAGCCAGGTGAAGATCATCAACCAGCCGTCACGCTTTTTACGACGTTTACCCAGTGAGAAGCTCTGCATCGGCTCAATTTTCGCCGCACGCACCGGAGCCTGCTTCGCCATCATCGGCAGCAGATCATCTTCAGGTACATGCACCAGACGCGCATAAGAGCGAATGTAGCCGCGCAGGAAGGTCGAGGCCAAATCCGCCGGGGATTTATCCTCTTCAATATCACGCACGGTAGAAAGTTTCAGGCACAGGCGCTCAGCGACGTTTTGCTGGGTCAGCCCCATCTGCTCACGGGCCAGACGCAGGCGTTCACCTGTGGAATGTACTGCAGAATTCTCTTGAGTGGCTTCAGTATTCATTAGCTAAATAACGCTGGTACTGTATCGATTGTGGAAAACTTCGCGCCAACCGGTCGCCATAACGTGTAACGTCAGCAGCGTTTCCCTGTTGCGCGGCGAAACGTATCTGTAACCCCAGACTCTCTGCCGTTGCCGGCAAATGCTGATGGTAAACTTCTAAAAGCAGCGGCACTGAAGCCCACTGCTGCTGTTCAAGCCGTCGTTCCACTTCCGTCAGCAGCATACTGCCCTGCTCCGGTGCGGCATCCAGCGCGAGATCGAACTGCTGGCGCGCGGCGCGATCCTCTCCCGCCTGCAGGTAACAATAGCCCGAAAACAGCAGGGCATCCTGAGCGGCGTCGCTGTGCTGCGCTTCAGTTGCCAGCTTAAACTGTTGATGCGCTTCGTCATACTGCCTCAAACCGCAGAGAAACGCACCGTAATTGTTAGCCACATAACCATTCAGCGGCGCTAACTGCTGCGCGCGCTGGTAGTAATGGCGCGTCCGGGCGTTATTCTGCTGTGCCTGCGCGACGCGCGCAAGCGCCAGCGGCACCCGGTAATCGCGCGGCGCGGCCTGCTGCGCGCGCAGCAAATTGCGCTGCGCCGCGGCATAATCCTTCACCGCCAGATAGTGCAATCCCAGCTGCAGCCGGATATCGGCCGCGCCGTGCCGCGCCGGTGCTTCGACACACCCGGTTACAACAAAGCCGGCCAGCAGCGCGGCGGGTAATCCTTTACGCATCTCAGTCTCTCCCTGTCAGTTCAGCGCAGAGACTGCCATGCCTGACGCCCGATGCGTAGCAGCGGGCGCGATCTTTCAGAGCGCCTTCACAGAGATGGCTTCACCGGCCATTTTTTTACGCAGCGTACGCTTGGTGCGATCGATAACATCGCCGGCCAGCTGACCACAGGCGGCATCAATGTCATCGCCGCGCGTTTTACGCACGATGGTAGTGAAACCGTACTCCATCAGCACTTTGGAGAAGCGGTCGATACGGCTGTTCGAGCTGCGGCCATACGGCGCGCCCGGGAAGGGGTTCCACGGAATCAGGTTGATCTTGCACGGCGTCTCTTTCAGCAGCGCCGCCAGCTCATGCGCATGTTCGGTGCTGTCGTTGACGTGATCCAGCATCACGTACTCAATCGTCACGCGGCCCTGATTGGCGTTGGATTTGCCAATGTAGCGCTTCACCGCCGCCAGGAAGGCTTCGATGTTGTACTTTTTGTTGATTGGCACGATGTCATCGCGGATGGTGTCATTCGGTGCGTGCAGCGAAATCGCCAGCGCCACGTCGATCATATCGCCGAGCTTGTCCAGCGCCGGCACTACGCCCGAGGTCGACAGCGTCACGCGACGTTTGGAGAGGCCGAAACCGAAGTCATCCAGCATGATCTCCATCGCCGGTACCACGTTGGTAAGGTTGAGCAGCGGCTCGCCCATGCCCATCATGACCACGTTGGTGATCGGACGCTGGCCGGTCACTTTAGCGGCACCGATAATTTTTGCCGCGCGCCATACCTGACCGATGATTTCAGACACGCGCAGGTTACGGTTAAAGCCCTGCTGCGCGGTCGAACAGAATTTACACTCCAGCGCACAGCCTACCTGCGAGGAGACGCACAGCGTGGCGCGGTCGGCTTCCGGGATATACACGGTTTCCACCAGCTGATCGCCGACGCGAATCGCCCACTTAATGGTGCCATCGCTGGAGCGCATCTCTTCCGCCACTTCCGGCGCACGAATTTCAGCGCGCTGCATCAGCTTGCCACGCAGCACTTTATTGATGTCTGTCATCTGCTCGAAATCATCGCAGCAGTAGTGGTACATCCACTTCATGACCTGATCGGCACGGAACGGTTTTTCGCCCATCTCAACAAAGAATTCGCGCATCTGCTGACGGTTAAGATCCAGCAGGTTAATTTTTTCGTTTTTCGGGGAAACAACCACGGGGGAAGCGGACGACGGCGTCACAATCTGTTCGGACATAATGTTCTCTGGCCTCGTTGTTACACGTTACGGCTCTGGTTAAGAATAGGAAAAAAACAGCGCCCTCGCTGAGCCAGGCTCAACAAGGGCGCATAATTGTACTACATCTGCTGCGTGATGCCAGGGGAACGTCTTAGCCACCGGTTACAAGGTGTAAAGACCCCTGTCCGCATCCGCTACCGCGCACTTAGCGGGTACGTGGGCAGACTTCGTTTTCTGCGAAGAAGTAAGCGATTTCGCGTGCCGCAGATTCTGCAGAGTCAGAACCGTGGGTGGCGTTTTCGGTGAAGCTGTCTGCGTAGTCAGCACGCAGCGTACCGGCCAGCGCGTTGTCCGGGTTAGTTGCACCCATCAGATCGCGGTGACGCTGGATAGCGTTTTCGCCTTCCAGAACAGATACCACAACCGGGCCAGAAGTCATGAACTCAACCAGACCATCAAAGAACGGACGGCCTTTGTGCTCCGCGTAGAAGCCTTCAGCCTGCTCTTTGGTCAGGTGCAGCATTTTCGCACCAACGATTTTGAAGCCAGCGCTTTCGAAACGGTTGTAGATAGCACCAATCACGTTCTTAGCGACGGCGTTTGGTTTGATGATGGAGAAAGTGCGTTCGATTGCCATGATTACCTCTGATTAGCATCCTGAAGAAACCGGGAACCCGCTCCCGGTAAGAAAACGCGCCGATTATAGGGAGATCGGCGCGCCTTGCCTATGAGTGAAGAGAGGAATTATTGAAAATAATTGATTTCTGTCGGGGCAAACACGCAAAAAATATGCCATAGCGCTGCGTTTAGCCGCGCGTGAAAGACACCGAAGCCAGCTGCCCGGCCTCATCCATCACCACCAGCTGATAACGACCGGGCTCGCGCAGCACCAGCGAGGCGCTGCTTTTTCCCGCCGCCAGCTCCACCGGCTGCCCGTTTAAAAACCACCAGCGCTGCGTACCCTGCCCGCCCTGCACCGCCACCGGCAGCAGCAAGACGGCCTTACCGGGCAGCGGCTGCACGCGCTGGTCATTGATCACGCCGGTCACCAGCAGCGGCGCGCTGTCCCCCTGATTCAGCGGCGGGCAGGTCGCATCCACTGGCGGCAGGCGCTGCGCCCGCCGTTCGCCCGGTGGCAGCCACGGCTCAAGCGGCAGCGGCCACATCACGCGTTCCCGGCTTTGCGCATCCGGACAATCCGCCGCCACGCGCAGCCCTTTGCTGTTTTGCCAGAAGCGCTGGCGTAAGCCATTGACGCCTTCCTGACCCGGCGCCAGCAGCGTTGGCGGCACGGTCTGATTCAGCACCCAGCTGTAACGCCGCTGCCGGCAGTTCTCATCGCCGGCGGGCAACGGCTGGCCGCCGGGCCAGCAGATACTGACGGCGCTGACCGTCGCCGGGCGCGCATCGCCGGGTACGCCGCGCGCCGGCAGGTGTCCCGCCAGCAGGTGATTAACCTGCTGCATCACCGGCACCGCCGACGCGTAACCGAACTGGCCGGCAACCGGCGTGGCATCCGGCCTGCCCACCCAGACGCCAATCAGATAGCGCGGCGTGATACCGACGCTCCAGGCGTCGCGATAGCCGTAGCTGGTGCCGGTTTTCCACGCCAGCGGCACGATATCGGCGACCGCCCCGCTGGCGGCAGGCTGCGCCTCACCGGCGAGGATGCGGCGTACAATCCACGCCGCGCCGGGCGACAGTAACGGACGCTGCAGCAGCGGCTGCTGCGGCAGCCAGCGCAGCTGCGCAGCATTACCGTGGCGGGCAAAGGCGCTGTAGGCGGCGACAATGTCGTCCAGCCGCGCGCCGGTGCCGCCCAGCACCAGCGACAGATTCGGTTCACCGCCCGCCGGAAAGCGCAGATTCAGGCCGACGTTGCGCAGCCGCGCGGCGACGTTTTTCGGTCCAAGCGCCTCCAGCAGCTGCACCGCCGGCAGATTGAGCGAACGCTGCAGCGCTTCGCTGGCGCTGACCGGGCCGTGAAAGCCGCTGTCGAAATTGCCGGGACGATAGTCGCCAAAGCGGCGTGGCACATCCTGCAGCAGCGATTCGCCATGAATCAGGCCATCATCCAGCGCCATGCCGTAGACAAACGGCTTGAGCAGCGATCCCGGCGAACGAACGCTGGCAATCATATCCACATGGCCAAAGCGGCTATCGTCATTGAAAGACACCGAGCCGACGTAGCCGCGCACCTTCATGGTGCTGTGGTCGACAACCAGCAGTGCCAGCGAGGTGCGCGGCGGCAGCCGGGTTTGCAGCGACGCAGCGAGGTTCTCCAGTTCACGCTGCAGCGACACATCCAGCGTGGAGGTAATTTTGCTGTCGGGCGACAGCGACAGCAGCCGGCGCGCCAGCAGCGGTGCCAGCTGCGGCAGCTGGCGCGGCGGCAGCCATACCGGCTCCTGTTTGATTTCGGCGACGGTATGCGCCGGCCACACCTGATACTGCGCCAGGCGATCCAGCACTTTATTGCGGGCAGCTTCAGCGCGCTGCGGCCAGCGGTCCGGGCGCAAACGGCTGGGTGCCTGCGGCAGCACCGCCAGCAGCGCCGCCTCGCCGCGGGTAAGCTGCGACGCCGGTTTGCCCAGCCACATCCAGCTGGCAGCGCCGACGCCCTCAACCGTGCCACCAAACGGGGCGCGGTTGAGATACAGCGTGAGGATCTCGCGCTTTGACAGATGCCACTCCAGCTGCAGCGCACGCCACGCCTGCACCACTTTGCCACGCAGGGTACGCGGCTGCGGATCAATCAGCCGCGCCACCTGCATAGTCAGCGTGCTGCCGCCGGAGACAATGTCGTGCTGCAGCAGGTTTTGCCCGACGGCGCGCACTATCGCCAGCGGGTTAATGCCAGGATGGTGCCAGAACCAGCGGTCTTCGTAGGTCAGCAGCGCCTCAATATAAGCCGGTGACACCTCGTCCAGCGTCACCGGATAGCGCCACACACCCTGTCGATCGGCAAAGCGCCACAGCGGCGTGCCATCTTCCGCTACCACCACCCGCGCCGGCTGTAACTGGCGCAGCGGCAGCGGATCGAGCCGGTCCAGCAGCCATACTGCACCCACCAGCAGCAGTAACAGCAGCGCCAGCCCGCACAGGCGTCGGTGGCGCTGCGTCACGGGCGCTTAACGCACATGAAGTTTTTCCGGCGTGGTGCCGATGGCGCGCCACGCGGGCACATACATCGACTCCACCTGCGGTGGCGGCAGACGATAACTGCCCGGCGTCACCGCGCGCGCCAGATACAGCAGCGTGCCGGGCGTGTAGCCATCCAGCGCCAGCGCGGCGACAAAGCGGTCGTCGCGGAACTCAAGATGTTTAATGTTGGCCTGCTGCATGTCCATCATGCTCTCTTTCAGCGCATCGGCACTGTCGCCCAGGCTGGCGCTGCTGTCGCTCAGGTTTTGATTTTCCAGCTCCAGTCCGGCCGGCAGCAGATCCACCACCAGCGCATCGCTGACGCGCTGACTGGCGCCCACCTTCAGCCGCACCACCAGCAGCTCGCCGCTCTTAAGGTTATTGAGATCGGCCGGTTTGCCGTCCAGCGTGAAGTATTCGCGACTGATGCTGAGCACGTTGCTGACCGGTGACGGCGCAGTGCGCGGATAGCCGACCACATTGAGCGTGCCGTACAGCGGCGACGGCGTGTCGCTGGTCAGCGTCAGGCCCTGCTGCAACTGCGGCGCGCTCAGCCCGAGACTCAGCGGCCGATCGCTGCGCAGCGGCTGGTCCTGCAGCGTGGCCCGCCAGGCTTCACCCGGATGCTGCTGCAGCGTCCGCGCGGCGAGGAACAGCGCATTGTTCTCCTGCGTAGAGAACCAGCGCTGCCCGTGCAGCGTTTGCGCCAGTTCAATCAGCAATGGCCCCTGCTGCGCCGGCAGCAGCTGATTTTCCGTCAGCAGCGCCAGGGTCAGCGCGCGGTCACGCAGCGGACTGCCGTAATCGCCCAGCCACATGTCAGGCTGGCGTTGCAGCGCGATGCCCTGCATCAGCGCCAGCTGCGCGCGCTGCGTATCGCCCATCTGCTTTAGCGCCACGCCAAGCTGCACCAGCGCCAGTCCGGACTTCGCCTGGGCGCGTTGGTCATACAGCGCCCGCAGCGCGCCGAGCGGCGCCTGCTGCTGACGCGCCAGCACCAGCCCCGCATAGGCCTGCACGCTAAAACGCAGCGCATCGGCATCGCTACTCCAGCTGGTTTCGATTTGCGCCGGATCCTGCAAATAACGCAGCAGGCGCTGGTCGGCGCGATTAATCACGCCCTCCGGCACGCTGTAGCCTGCTTCGCTGGCGCGCAGCAGGAAGTCAGTGACGTAAGCGGTGAGCCAGAACTCCTCGCTGCTTTCTTTGCTCCACAGGCCAAAGCTGCCGTTACCGCGCTGCATGCCGGCCAGGCGCGCAATGCCGGTGTCAATTGCCGCGCGGCGCGCCTCATCGCTGCTGGTTTTGATGCCCATCGCGCTGAGCTGGGCGTGATTAGTGAAGAGTGAAGGCCAGATACCGCTGGCGGTCTGCTCCAGACAGCCATAGGGATAAGCGTAAAGCTGGCTGATGTAGCTGGCGATATTCAGCGGCGGCTGAGAACTCAGCGACAGCTGGCCGCTCAGCGTGCCAGCCTGCAGGCCGTTGAAAGCGCTTGCCATCACCTGCCAGCGCTGCCCGCTGTTCATTACGTTATCGAAACTCAGGGTTTGCGCCGGATAAGCCGGACGCACGCCAATCTTCCAGCGGCGCACGCTCGGTGCCAGCGTCTCGTTCGGCAGGCTCAGCCCCGAAACGGTCACCTGCACGTCGCCCTCACCAAAACCGTCCTGCGCTTTAACCGGAATCGCCAGCGTGGTTCGCGCCCCCTTCGCCAGCTGCACCCTGGCCGGGATTTGGCCGTTGAGTGCAATCAAGCCACTTGCGTTGACCGCGACGTTCAACGTTTGAGGTTGATCGGTGAGGTTGGTCAAATCCAGCGCCAGTGTTGATTGATCGCCGCTGGCAAGAAAGCGCGGCGTCGCCAGTTCGCTTACCAGCGGTGCGGCGACCACCATTTTACGATCCGCCGCGCCGAAACTGTCTTCGCTCCACACCTGCGCCATCAGCCGCAGCTCGCCGTTGAAGGCCGGTACCGGCAGTTCCAGCGTGCCCTCGCCGCTGGCATCCAGCGTCACCGGTTGCAGCTGCTGCGCCACAATCTGCGCCTCGGTGACCGGCTTTTTACCGCCGCGCGACAGCGCATCGGCATCATCCCCGTCACCGCCAAAACGCAGCGCCGCCAGTTTGCCACCGCCCTCAATCAACTGCCCGAATACGTCATATTGATCGGCGTTGTAGCGCTTGCGGCCAAAGAAGCCGTTCCACGGATCGGGGGTGGCATAGTCGGTAATGCTCAGCACGCCGCTGTCCACCGCCGACAACAATACCTGCACCTGCTGCGGCAGCGCACCGCCCTCGCGGCGGGCTTTAACCTTGACTTGCACGGTTTGTTCCGGCCGAATCCTGTCCGGTGCCTCAAGCGCCAGCGTCAGGCGGCGCGCGGCGGTTGCCATCGGCAGATGCAACAAGCCGACCGCGCGTTTTGGCGTGGTGCCGTTCGCTTTGTCGCCGGCGCGCACCACAATCGCGCTGAGATACAGATCGTGGCGCTTCCACTCCGCACTGACTGGCACATTAATGGTTGCGCCGCCCGCCGGTACATCCAGCGGTTGCCACCACAAGGTGCCGCTGCTCGACTCCACCAGCAGATAGCCTTTGCCGGCCGCCGGGGATTCCACCGTGACACGTGCGGTGTCGCCGGGTTGATAGGCGGCTTTGTCGATCTTCAGTTTGACCTGATCTGGACGCAGCGCGCCGGTGCCGTTGGTGTTGTCCTGCCACCAGTAGCCTGCCTGGAAACGCACGCTGCTGACGACGTTGTCACCGGCATGCACTTCAAGACGATAGGTGCCCCACTCTACCGGGAAGCTGACTTTCTGGCTGCCGCCCGCCGCAACGCTGATGCGCTGCTGCTCTTCCTGCAGATCTTTTTCATCGTAACGTGACTGCCAGCCTTCGCTGTCGGAGAAGCTCCAGAAGTAGTCGCGACGTTCGTGGATCAAACGCACATCAAGATCCTGCGCCGCCAGCTTTTCGCCCTGCGCATTGGCGTACACCACGTCAAATTCGGCGAGGCTGTTTTCCGGCACGGTTGGCTCATCGTTATAACGATCGGTGCGATAGTCGTACACTGATTCGCTGTTAAACAATGGGCGTATGCCCGGCAGCGCTGGCGCAGGCCAGATCGCTTGCGTGGCGCGGCGCGTTACCGGACGACCGCCGGTCTCCAGCAGGCTGGCCTGCAAAATCAGGTTGAGCGGAGAGTGGCTCTCCGCCCAGCTGCTTTCGACCTTAAGCTGCAACCTGCCGCTGTCGTCCAGCTTTTCATCCACATCATCAAGGCTTCGTTTCAGTTCTTCAGTGATGTCGCCAAATTGGTAACCTGGCAACGCAGCGACCGCTTCACGCGCCGGACGCAGGAACAGCTGGCCTTGAAGTTCGTTGCCTGCCGCTGGCGCACCATACAAATAGCGACCTTCGATATCAAAGGTGACGTCGGCATCTGGCGACAGTGGCTGAGTGTTGCTTTTAAGCGACAGCGCCATCCGTTCGGGCAGGAAATCTTCTACATTGAACGGCCAGCTGCGCGGCTGGTTGTCGCCGCTGTTAATACGCAGCGTCCATTTACCGGTCATCGCCGAGGCCGGTAAGGCAAAACGTTGTTGATAAACGCCGTTCTCTGGCTGCCAGACGAAGGTTTGTGCCACTTCACCATTCGGCTGCACCACTTCAGCTTTCACCGGCTGCGGCGGCAGTGGTTTGCCATCGGCATCGCGCAGCAGCGCATTAACAATGACCGTTTCGCCAGGGCGATAGAGATCGCGCGGGCCAAAAATGAAGAACTGTTTGTCGTAGCCTTGCGGGCCATCAATCGGGAATTCGGCCAGATCCAGCGCCGGGCGATTAAGGTCGATGAGCGAAGTCTGGCCTTTACTGGTCGCCAGCAGCAGCTTGCCTTTGGCGTTAGCCGCTAAACGCAAATGACCCTCGCTGTCGCTGCTGCCAGTCGCCAGCTGTTGGCCTTTCTCATCCAGTAGCTGAATGGTGACATCTTCTAACGGCGCACCGCTGGCAAGACTTTGGCTAAAGAGTTCGAGCTGGCCCGGGAAGCGATGCAGCGACAAACCAATGTCACTTAACGTGAACAGTGTCGCCGGTTGCGTGTAGTTGTAGGTGCCGGCCTGTTTCATCACCGCCAGATAGACACCCGGCTGTTTCAGCGCCGCGACGTCGCCGAGCGGCAGCTGCATTTTTTCCCGCGTATTGCGTGCCGGGTTGAGATCGAAGCGGCCGCTGTAAACCAGATCGGCGTTTTTCAGCAGATCGCGCGATTCCCAGTACGACAAATTGTTGCCGTAATTCCACTGGGCGAGAAAATCCGCGAGCGTGGCATTTTTCACCCGGAAGAAATCAACATCGATCTGGTTAACGTTGAGCGCCAGCACCGGCAGTCCCTGCGCCAGGCGCAGCGGCAGCAGCGAGCCACGACTGGCGAAACCGACCATCGGCTGGATGTCGAGCGTGGTGAGTGTCTGGCTGAATGGGCTGGCTAAGGCACTGCCATCCGCGGCCTTCAGGCCGGCATTGACGGTGACGGTGAGCTTGCGCGCCGGCTGCGGATGACGGAAGCGCAGCACTTTGCCGTTCTGCGCCAGCTCCCAGCCTCCGTCGACCTTGCCGCTGCTGTCATCGGTGAGGCTGATCCAATGGTTGAAATCCTGCTGACCGTCGAGCGCGCGGTTGAAGGTCAGTACCAGCGCCGCCGCGCCGTCCAGCTGCAGCTCGGAAAGGTCGATCACCGCGAGAGCGTGTGTCGCGGCCTGCGGCGCAGGCGTATCAGCCGCCTGCAGCGACGGCTGCGCGCCGCCCAGTAATGCGCCGCCGATCAGCACGCTGAACAGCAGTCGTTTTACACATCTTGCCATGGTAATTCCCTCACCAGCCCCAAAAGGTTAAACGTGTTGTGCTGCGCAATTTCACATCAAGCCGCCAACTTTAGCAATGTTACCCTTGAGATAGCCTTCACATTCCCGGACACTGGGCCTTTGCCGCTGATGGAGAAGAGGTTGCTATGACAGCCATGTTTGTGTCCGCTGATTGGTTGAATGAACATTACCACGAAGAGCGTTTGCAGGTGCTGGATGCCCGCATGCTGCCGCCAGGTCAGGAAGCGGTGCGCGATATCACGGCGGAGTATCTGGCCGGGCATCTGCCGGATGCGCCTTTTTTCAACATCGAAGCGCTGTCCGATCACACCAGCCCGTATCCGCATATGATGCCGCGCGCAGAGACCTTTGCCGTGGCGATGCGCGAGCTCGGCATCAGCCAGGATAAACATCTGGTGGTGTACGACGAAGGCAATCTGTTCTCCGCGCCGCGCGCCTGGTGGATGCTGCGCGCCTTTGGCTGTGAACAGGTGTCGATTCTGGCGGGCGGCCTGCAGGGCTGGAAAGCCGCTGGCTTCAGCCTGGCTACCGGTCCGGTGAATCTGCCTGAAGGCGAGTTTGACGCGCAATACGACAGCAGCCAGGTGAAGCGCCTGACCGATGTGCTGCTGATCAGCCACGAGGGCGGCGCGCAGATTGTCGATGCGCGCGCGGCCAACCGTTTCAATGCCGAAGTGGATGAGCCGCGTCCCGGCCTGCTGCGCGGCCATATCCCGCACAGCCTGAATATGCCGTGGAACGATCTGGTGGCCAACGGTGAGCTGAAACCGGCCGCCGAGCTGCGCGATCTGTTTGCAAAGGCAGGCATTAAGCTGGATCAGCCGATTGTCGCCAGCTGCGGCTCCGGTGTGACGGCGGTGGTGGTGATTCTGGCGCTGACCGCGCTGGGCGTGCGTGATGTGACGCTGTACGACGGTTCGTGGGGAGAATGGGGCAGCCGCGACGATTTACCGATTGAGAAATAAGTGTATCCGGTCGCCGTAAGGTGCGCGTTGTCGGATGTTGTGCACATTTATCCGGTCGCCGTAAGGTGCGCGTTGTCGGATGTTACACACATTTATCCGGTCGCCGTAAACGGCGACCCTACGTGTAGGGTGCGCATTTATGCGCACCTGGTAGCATCGGTGCGATTTACCGGCGCACTGATGCGCACCGGCACTAGATAATCCGCTGGCTGCCTTTGAAATCGCGCAGGAAACTGCCCCAGCGGCGCTCATAAAACGGCGTAATGTGCGCGGTGAAGAAATGGCTGACACCCTGCTCGTTGCTGACCACTTCACAGATATCAATTGGCGCGTCATCGGGCAGCGTATCAGTCGCCACGCTGCCGGCCGCCTGAATAATCGCATCAATATCGCTGTCGGCTTCAATCCCAATCAACAGATTCGCCTGTTCATCGGCACGCTCACGAATGCTGGCAACGTAGGCGCGACGCACCTGTTTGTATTTCGCAAACAGCTGGGTCAGCGAATCGATCATCTGCGCTGGCGGCTCGGCCACTTCGGACAGCAGCAATGCATGACCGCCCTCCAGCACCGTTTGCTGGCTCAGCGCACTGCCCTCTTCGCCCAGCAGATGCGCGATCTCGCCGGGTGAAAACTCTTTGCCGGCCGGCAGTTTCGGATTGAGGAACAGCGTTTCGCCCAGCGTCATTTCAAACAGCGTGCGCGTCGGTAAACGCAGGTACGGCTGCTCACCCTGGATGGCTTCGCTCATCGCTGCTTCTGAGGTAAAGAAAGGGATCACGCTGCCGCCGCCCTCTTTCTCCCAGTGCTGTAATTCTACCGGCGAGGTGGCATCAAACTGCTCCGCGGGACTTTCGCCCGGCACCCAGACATCGGCCTCCAGCAATAGCTGAAAAAATTCCGGACGGTGCGCAGGCTCGGTGGCCGCCAGCTTCAGCACCTCTTCAAGACGGTTACTCATAAGGGATAGGCTTCCAAAAAAGACGGCAGGTTGCAGCCTGCCGTTGTCGGGATTATTTCAGTAACAGATTGGCAATGGTCCGCACGCCAAGGCCTGTCGCACCGGCGGACCACTGATCCACCGCGCTTTTGCGATAGGTCGCGGAGCAGTCAATGTGCAGCCAGCCCTGCTGATAGTTGCTGACGAACCACGAGAGAAACGCTGCCGCGCTGCTGGCGCCCGCCGCGTGGGCTGCGCTGGCGATGTTATTCAGATCGGCAAAATTGGACGGCAGGTGGTTGCGGTGGAACTCGGCCAGCGGCAGACGCCAGAAGGCTTCGTTTTCGCTGGTGGCGCTGCCCAGCAGCGACTCCGCCAGCACGTCGTCAAAGGTAAACAGCGCATGATAATCGTTGCCCAGCGCGGTTTTCGCGGCACCGGTCAGCGTGGCCGCATCAATCAGCAGCTGCGGACGCTGTTCGCTGGCGTCGATCAGTCCATCGGCCAGTACCAGACGCCCTTCGGCGTCGGTGTTCATCACTTCAACGGATTTCCCGTTGCGATAGCGGATGATGTCGCCAAGGCGGAACGCGTTGCCGCTTACCATGTTATCGGCGCAGCACAGGAACAGCTTCACGCGTTTATCCAGGCCGCGCGCAATCGCCAGCGCCAGCGCACCGGTCACCGTTGCTGCGCCGCCCATGTCGGATTTCATCGAATCCATAAATGCGCTCTGCTTCAGGCTGTAGCCGCCGGTATCAAAGGTGATGCCTTTGCCCACCAGGCAGGCGTACACCGGTGTGCTGTCGTCGCCGCCAGGGTTAAAGTCCAGCGTCAGCATCACTGGCGGACGCGTCGAGCCGCGGCCCACGGTATGAATCCCGGCATAGCCCTGCTCACGCAGATCCTCACCTTTGATGATGCGATAGCTCACCGCGTCACCGCCTACTTCGCTGATCAGATCGATGGCGCTGTGCGCCAGCTGCTCCGGGCTCAGATCTTCCGCGGGCAGGTTGATGGTGTCGCGCACCCAGTCAACGATCTTCAGGCGACGATCAAATTCGGCCTGATCGGCCTCACTCAGCGTCGGCCATTCGACCTGACGCTGGCCTTTCGGGCTGCGGAAACCCTGCCAGAACGCCCAGCATTTCTCCAGATCCCAGCCTTCGCCGCTCAGCGCGACGTGGCGGATGCCCTGACCGTCCAACTTGCGTCCGGCACGTTGAATGCTCATCAGCGCATCGGCACCGGTCAGGTGAACGGTCATGCCACTTTCATTGCTGCTCAGCAAGGCTTTCTCGCCCCAGCGCGCGTCGGCGGCCTGGGAGCTGAGCGTAATCGTCATGGGTTGTGTTGTCATCGCGTGGCTCCGTTTGCGTTTGTTATCCCTGCGCACTGACCGGCGCAGGGCGAAAATTTAGCGGGAAGTGGCCGGCGTCAGCGCCCGTAAGCGCGTTACTGCCTTATGTACCACCCCGATGGCATAATCGATCTCTTCCTGCGTGGTAAAGCGACCCAGCGAAAAGCGCAGCGAGCTGTAGGCCAGCTGCTGATCCACGCCCATGGCGCGCAGAACGTAGGAAGGTTCAAGGCTGGCAGAAGTACAGGCGGATCCCGACGACAGCGCCAGATCTTTCAGCGCCATGATCAGCGATTCGCCATCGACGTGGGCAAAACTGATATTGAGGATATTCGGCGCGCCCTGTTCGAGTGAACCGTTGAGCTGTACGTCGCTTAGCGTGCTGATGCCCTGCCACAGACGATGGCGCAGCGTAGCCAGACGCGCACTCTCGTCCGCCATCTCTTCGCGCGCGATGCGATAGGCTTCGCCCATGCCGACAATCTGATGCACCGGCAAGGTCCCCGAACGCATGCCGCGCTCGTGACCACCGCCGTGCATCTGCGCGTCGATCTGCAGTTTTGGTTTACGCCGCACCCACAGCGCGCCGATGCCTTTCGGCCCGTACAGCTTATGCGCTGAGAACGACATCAAATCCACCGGCAGCGCGCTGACGTCGAGCGGCAGTTTGCCCACGCTTTGCGTGGCGTCCACGTGGAACAGGATGTCGCGCGCGTGACACAGCGCGCCCAGTGCGGCGATGTCCTGAATCACGCCGGTTTCATTATTGACGTGCATCAGCGACACCAGCACGGTGTCGTCGCGCAGTGCCGCTTCCAGCATCGCAGGCGTGACGATGCCGTCCGCGCCGGGCTGCAGAAAGGTGACGTCAAAGCCTTCGCGCGCCAGCTGAGCACAGCTGTCGAGCACCGCTTTGTGTTCGGTCTGACTGGTGATGATGAGTTTACCGCGCGCCTGATGCTGCTGCGCCGCGCCTTTGAGCGCCAGGTTATCGGCTTCTGTGGCACCGGAGGTAAACACGATTTCGCGTGGATCGGCGTTGATCAGTTCGGCAACCTGGTTGCGCGCCACGTCAACGGCCTCTTCAGCCTGCCAGCCAAAACGGTGGGAACGGGAAGCGGGGTTACCGAAGGTGCCATCCAAAGTGAGGAACTGCATCATTTTGCTGGCGACACGCGGATCCGCAGGCGTTGTCGCTGCGTAATCCAGGTAGATCGGTAATTTCATTGCGCTAAAACTCCGTATAAAAAATCATACGTCTTTATAGCACGATTCAGCCTCTCCTGGGTTAACAGCAGAGGCTGAACGGGAGAGGATCAGGCGCGCAGATTGACGTTGATGGTTTCCTGCACGCGATGCTGCTGGAAGCGACGGTTATCAACGCTGTTCTGGCGATCGGCCACGTCGAGGATCTCCTGGTTATTCACCAGTTCCGCCAGCGTGATGTTGTTGAGGAAATCGCTGATGCGCTCGCTCAGGTCGCGCCACAGGACGTGGGTCAGGCAGCGCTCGCCGCCCTGGCAACCCTCTTTACCCTGGCATTTGGTGGCGTCAACGGATTCGTCCACCGCGGTGATCACCGCACCAACTGCAATCGCGCCGGCGTCTTTGCCTAACAGATAACCGCCACCCGGACCCCGCACGCTGGCCACCAGACCATGCTTACGCAGACGCGAGAATAACTGCTCCAGATAGGAGAGCGAAATGCCCTGACGCTCTGAAATATCGGCCAGCGGTACCGGGCCCTCGTGCGAGTGCAGGGCAACGTCCAGCATAGCGGTTACGGCATAACGTCCTTTGGATGTCAGTCTCATAGCATACAACCTCGTAAGCGTCCGCCAGCGAGTCGGCGGGTTATCTGAAGAATGGAGGCCAGTCTGACATTCCCGAGTATTTTGGTCAACTATTTAACCGAGTATTTCGCTCAACTATTTAACCTGGTGTTTTACTCAACTATTACCCTTGTCGTTTTTAGGTTTTTCAAACGACGACAGCATGCCGCGCAGAATGTTGAGTTCATCGCGCTCCGGACGCGCACGCGTATATAGGCGACGCAGTTTGCTCATCACCTGGCTCGGTGTGCCCTGGCGGATAAAACCGCTGTTCAGCATCATCTGCTCGATGTGCTGATAGAAGCGCTCCAGATCGTCAACCAGCGGATACGGTGAGGCTTCATACTGCGGCTGCGGACTGGCTTTCTCCTGCGCGTCCAGCCACGCCATGCGCACTTCATAGGCAATAATCTGCACCGCCATCGCCAGGTTGAGCGAGCTGTACTCCGGGTTGGCCTGAATGGCAACATGATAGTGGCACTTCTGCAGCTCTTCGTTGGTCAGGCCCACGCGCTCGCGACCAAACACCAGCGCCACCGGCGCCTGCTGGCCCTCTTCCACGCTTTTGATGCCGCATTCACGCGAGTCAAGCATCGGCCACGGCAGCGAGCGCGAACGTGCGCTGGTACCCACCACCAGGCTACAGCCGGCAATCGCCTCATCCAGCGTATCGACGATCTTCGCCTCACCGATCACATCGCTGGCACCGGCAGCCAGTGAAATGGCCTGCGAGTCCGGTTTCACCAGCGGATTGACCAGATACAGGTTGCTTAAGCCCATGGTTTTCATGGCGCGGGCAACGGAACCCATGTTGCCGGTGTGCGAGGTTTCTACCAGTACGATTCGGATATTTTGCAGCATAATAGATAGCGATAAGGAAATGATGGCGCGCATCCTAACATAAAAGCAGGACATTTGCTGAACACCCTGATATACTCCGCGCCGTTTTCACCCCGTTCTTTAACATCCAGTGAGAGATACCGATGCATCCGATGCTCAACATCGCCGTGCGCGCAGCGCGCAAGGCCGGAAATTTAATTGCCAAGAATTATGAAACCCCGGACGCCGTCGAAGCCAGCCAGAAAGGCAGCAACGACTTCGTTACCAATGTTGACCGCGACGCAGAACGTCTGATTGTCGAAGTGATTCGCAAATCTTACCCGCAACACACCATCATCACCGAAGAAAGCGGTGAGCTGGCGGGCGACGATCAGGATGTTCAATGGGTAATCGATCCCCTGGATGGCACCACCAACTTCATCAAACGTCTGCCCCACTTTGCTGTTTCTATCGCCGTGCGCATCAAAGGCCGCACCGAAGTGGCGGTGGTTTACGATCCAATGCGTAACGAACTGTTCACCGCTGTACGCGGTCAGGGCGCGCAGCTTAACGGCTATCGCCTGCGCGGCAGCACGGCGCGTGACCTCGACGGCACCATTCTGGCTACCGGCTTCCCGTTCAAGCTGAAGCAGCACGCTACGCCGTTCATCAACATCGTGGCAAAACTGTTTACCCAGTGCGCTGATTTCCGCCGTACCGGCTCTGCTGCGCTGGATTTAGCCTATGTGGCCGCAGGTCGCGTTGACGGTTTCTTTGAGATTGGCCTGAAGCCATGGGATTTCGCTGCCGGTGAACTGCTGGTGCGTGAAGCGGGCGGTCTGGTGACTGATTTCACCGGTAACCACGGCTATATGCTGTCTGGCAACCTGGTGGCCGGTAACCCGCGTGTGGTGAAGGCGATGCTGGCCAGCATGCGCGAAGAACTGAGCGAAGCGCTGAAGCGCTAAGCAAAAAAAGGCGGCTAAATCAGCCGCCTTTTTTATTACCGACTTTGTTACCGACGCTCGTGGGTTAACACGGTGCGCGGCTGGGTACGCCGACCGACACCGCCGAGGACCGCCGCCAGCACCGCCTCGATCAGCATCATGAAGAAGGCAAACCAGCTGGCTTTCGCCGTTGCCGCCGCGGCTTTCTCTGCGGCTTCACGCGCTTTCTGCTCCGCTTCCTGCTTCAGTTGCTGATATTTCTGCATCGCCTGTTGATAGCTCTGCTCAGTCTGATTAACGATCTGCTCCGCTTCCTGATCGCTTTTTCCGGTCCGCGCTTTAATAATGTTTTTCAGCGCATCACGGTCTGCAGCCTGCAGCGTATCGGCATGACGACTCAGTACACCACGGATCCAATTGGCAATATCATTGTCGGCATTCTGTGGATTCTGTGCCGTCTGTTTCGCCTGGTTTTGCGCATTATTCGCTTCGCTATTTACATCCTGCTGTAAATTTTCCGGCTGCAGTTCCGGTTTGCCGGTCTGACGCAGCGTGGTTTGCAATTCATTTTGCAAATCATCCAGGTTGATATTATTTTCCTGCAGCTTCTCTTTCGCCATATTGGTCACCGATGGCGCTACTGCAGAAATACCGTTACCCAGGGCATTAAAACCGGAGCCTAAAATATTAAAGGCGCCGCCGATAATACCGCTGGCAAGTGAAATCGCCAGCCACAGCGTAATCAATGTGCTGACGCCAAACATCAGCAGGCCGTGCAGCGCACCTTCGCGCTGTGCCAGCCGCCCGGCAACGTAGCTACCGACCGCCAGCGCAATCAGCATGCTGACGCCGGTCCAGATCAGCGCGCCAGTGCCAAGGTGCTCCAGCGGATTTTGTTCCTGCTGCGGATCGATAGTCGTGGCCCCGATCGCGGTCCCCAGCAGCCCCAGCAGAATATGAATGATTAAGGCCGCAATCACCCCTGCAAATACGGCACTCCAGGAAATGCGTTTTAACGGAACACCGGCATGCGTTTCCACTACCGTTTCCGTGCTGCCATTATTAGTCCAGGTTTCAGGCATATTTATTTCCTCGCGAACATTGACGATAAAGAGTAACGCATATAAGAGCACACCCTGTCCTTTTTGATATTATCTAGCGTAGACAGAGAAAACTCTTTTCACCAGATCGCCAGGCAACAGAAATTTAACTCTGCGTAACGGGCAGAAAAAAACGCAGCATATTCAGGGAACATGCTGCGCTTATTTTTTAATGCGTATTAATTAAAATGGACGCAGACCGCCACCAAAACCGGGCGACGCACTGTGCCATAAAATAAAGCCGGCCAGCAGCAACAGCAGGCTGCCAGCCAGCATCACGGTCGGCAACAACCATTGCGCTGCCCCTCGGCTGCTGACTCTGCCGAGGCGCACCGCCAGCACGCGCGAGCGCTGCACCAGCAAACCCAGCAGCGACACGGTGAGCGCGGTGCCCAGCGCCATGGTCAGCGCCGAGGCCACGCCCCAGCCATACACGCCAATCACTTTGGCAAACAACAGCATCATGATGGCACCGGAACAGGGCCGCAGCCCCATGGACAGCACCACTAGCGCCTGGGTTTTGCCGCTCACCGCACCGGCCAGCTGTTGCGCGCTCGGCAGGTGGGCATGACCGCAGCCGCAGTCAGCATGGTGCTGATGATGCGGCCGTACCGCGCGAATCTGGAGCCCGGTTGCCGGACGGAACGCGCGGCGTAACCCCTGCAGCGCGCGCCAGCCCACCCAGACGCCGAGCGCCATCACCAGCAAATAGCTACCTTTCTCCAGCCAGTAACTGGTGAGATGCAGCTGGCGCGACGAGGTTTGCAGCACTACCAGCATCAGCGTCACCAGAGCAATCGCCACCGTGCCCTGCAACAGCGCCGCCAGCAGCGTCAGCTTCATGCTGGTTTTCAGCTGCGCCGGATGGGTAGCGAGAAAGGTGCTGATCACCACTTTGCCGTGGCCCGGTCCCAGCGCATGCAGCACGCCGTAGGCAAGACTAAACAGCATCAGCGTGACACCGGCCTGCTGCGGCTGTTGCGCCACCTGCTGCAGCAGCTGCGTCATCTCGCGGTGCAACACTTTCTGCCACAGCACGCTTTGCAGCAAAATCTGCGGCCAGTGCAGCCACAGCAGTGCGCCGGCGATCATCAACAGTGCCGCCAGCAGCCACAGCGGCCACCAGCGGCGCGACGCGCCAGGCAGTGAAATCAACGACATGTCAGGGTCACCGTCTGGGCAAACTGCTGGCCGAGATCCATATCCTCCGGCGGTGCGTCGGCTTTATCCAGCGACAGCGCGTACTGCTTTAGCGAGTCATTGGGTTTGGGCGTGTGTAAGTCAAACTGGCAATGGGCTTTCACGGTCTCATCCATGGTGATGGCTTGCGGATTGTCGTAGTACATATCAACAAAGTAACTGGGATCGAACGTCTGGATGCGGTACTGCCTGGCACTCAGCGACTGCGGTTCACCGAACGGCACAATGAACTCCAGCACCGCTTTATTGCCCTTGCGCGACAGCTGATACTCCTGCGGCAGGTTGAGAAATTTCACCCGATTTTTATTCTGCCACACTTCGGTAAAATAGTGCTGGCCCAGCACATTGGCCATTACCTGTGCCGCCAGCTTTTTCCACACCACCTCGCCGGGTTTGGCGTTGCCGGCATCGTACAGCAGATCGGCGGAGGTGATTTCATCCATGGTCCATACCATCTTCATCGCGCTGAGATGATCGTCCTTACCGATCAGTTCGGTCTGCATATCAATAAAGCTGTGTGGATGCGCCCACACGGCGCCGCTGAACAACAGCGTAAAGCTAACGAGCGCAATTTTCATATGTTATAAAGTAACAAATTTTAAAGTCAGAAGGATACCGGGCCAGAAAAAACTGTGACCCGCCCTGAAGCTCTGAACAAAAGTCATGACAAAGGCCAGGGTCAGCGCGTGGAGTTGGCTATTCTTAGCTGAAAAATGACCTGCGGATAACACGATTGATGAGTTCAGCGCATTCTACTGCTCCCCTCTTCAGCCGCGCCCAGCGTCGTTGCCATCTGCTGTTGCTGCTGTTTCTGCCTGCTCCCGCGTTAACGCTTGAAAAGCTCTGCCAGTTGAATGGCGTGGACCCTGTTGTCGCCCGACAGGATATCGCGGATGTCGGAGATGAGATACAGCGCTTTCACCAGCTGGAATTACACCAGATGGTGGATGGCAGCTTTCGCATTCATGGCACGGAACTGGACCGGCGTCTGTGCCTGCTGCACTGGCTGCGCCGCGCGCTGCGCCTGTCGCAGGATTTCGTCTGCACGCATTTTGCGCCGGCACTGCGCCAGCGGCTGAAGGTGCTGAAAATTGAGAAAGCGCTGTGGGATGAAACCAATCTGCAGGCGCTGATCCAGCATTGCAGCCTGCGGCTGGCGCGCGATTTCACGCCTCGCGACCGGCTGTTTCTGCAAATCTTCATGAAATATGCGCTGTGTCAGCGTCAGACGGCGCTGTTCAGCGAGCGCCAGCGCGCCTGGCTGGCGGCGAAGATTGAACGCAGCGCAGCGGATGACGTGATCCATCACTGGCAAAAACGTTGCCATCTGGCACCGGACGTCAGCGAAACCGATTTCTGGACGCTGCTGTTCAGCCTGATTCACGCGCCAGACGGCAGCCAGCTGGCGGACAGTCAGGCACACAAGCTGATGGCTGCGGTGGAAGCGCTGATTGCCCGCTTTGAGCAACTGGCGCAGACGCGCATCAAAAATCAGCAGCAGCTTAAGCTGCAGCTCTATACTCACCTGGCGCAGGCGCTGGATCGTAGCCACTTTGCCATCGGCATTGATAACAGCGTGGCGCTGGACGTGGCGCGTCTCTATCCGCGCCTGCTGCGCACCACGGCGCGCGCGCTGCAGCACTTCAGCAGCGATTTCGGCACGCAGTTTAGCGCAGAAGAAGTGAGCCTAGTGGCGGTGCAGTTTGGTGGCTGGCTGATGCAGGAGAGCGCGCTACAGGAGAAACAGGTGCTGTTACTGACCGGCGCTGACGCGGCGCTGGAACAGCTGCTGGAGCAGCAGCTGCGGGAAATGATGCTGTTGCCAATAAATATTACCTATCAGGATATGCTGCACTTTCAGCGTGAAGGCGCACCGCGCGATGTGGCGCTGGTGGTGACGCCCTACGCCACCGCCCTGCCGCTCTATTCGCCGCCGCTGATCCACGCTGAGCTGCCGCTGAGCGATCACCAGCAGCAGCGCATTCGTCAGCTGCTGGAGTCTTAAGCTGCGCGTGGCCGCAGGAACAGCGCCGGCAGCGCCACCAGCGCCATCACCCAGAACAGCTGGCCGTGCAGGTGGGTAAACAGCACGCCGCACACCATCGTCATCACCGCGATGCCGCCGCCCATTGCCAGCGCCGAATAGAGCGACTGCAGACGAATCACTTCTGCGCCTTTGCGCGCGGCAATAAAGCGCATCGCCGCCAGATGGCAGACGGTAAAGCTGCCGCAGTGCAGGATCTGCGCCACAATCAACAGCGGTAGCGCTGTGCTGGCACCCAGCAGCGTCCAGCGCACCAGCGCGCACACGCCGGACAGCAGTAGCAGATCGCGCGCGCTCCAGCGGCGAAACAGCCGGTTACTCAGGGCAAAAATCACGATTTCGGCCACCACGCCCAGCGACCACAGATAGCCCACGACCGACGCGGAGTAGCCCGCTTCCTGCCACCAGATGGCACTGAAGCTGTAATACGCGGCGTGCGCGCCCTGCATCAGCGTTACGCACAGCATGAAACGCCAGACGCTGTTTTCGCGCAGCAGGTCGCGCCATGCCGCCCAGCCACCGCTCGCGCCCTGGCGTAGCTCACCCTGCGGTCGGGTTTGTGGCGGCAGCAGCATGCCTGACAGCATCGCCAGCGCGCCTGCGGTCAGCAGCAGCAGAATCACCTGCGATGACCAGGCGCTGACCAGCATACCGGTAAGCGCCGAGCTGATAACAAACGCCAGCGAGCCCCACAGCCGTACCGGACCATAGGCCAGCCCGATTTGCTGTGTCCAGGTGGCCGCCAGCGCATCACTCAGCGGCACCAGCGGCGAGAAGAACAGGTTAAAACCAATCATCACCAGCAGCAGCCATAGCCACTGACCGCCCAGCCAGAAACCGAGCGCGAACAGACAGGTCACCAGCGCCAGCAGGCGCAGCGCAACAATCAGCTGCGCTGGATTTTTCACCTGCGAAGCAATCAACAGGCTGCCGGCAAAGCGCGCCACCATGCCACAGCCGAGCAGCAGGCCAATTTTTTCCGCATCCAGCCCGTTGCCTTTCAGCCACACGCTCCAGAACGGCAGATAGATGCCATAGCAGAAAAAGTAGGTAAAGTAGCTCAGTCCCAGCCACCTGGCCGATCCGATGGTCATGTTTCCTCCTGTTGACGCTCCGCCGTGCGCGGAATGGCCGTTACTTTCTCAAAGCCGCCTGCGAAAGGGAATAAAAAAAGGATGGCTTGCGCCATCCTTCTTCTCACTGCGGTTCAGCGCTTATCAGGCATAAACCGGCAGACGGGCACAGATATCCAGCACTTTCTGTTTGGTGCGCTCGATAGTGGCTTCGTCGTTGATGTTGTCGAGAACGTCAGCGATCCAGCCCGCCAGTTCGCGCACTTCCGCTTCTTTGAAGCCGCGACGGGTCACTGCTGGCGTACCGATACGCACACCCGAGGTCACAAACGGGCTCTTCGGATCGTTAGGTACGCTGTTTTTGTTCACGGTGATGTTAGCGCGGCCCAGAGCGGCATCCGCCTCTTTACCGGTCAGACCTTTGCTCACCAGATCGATCAGGAACAGGTGATTGTAAGTACCGCCTGAGACGATGTTGTAACCGCGCTCCAGCAGCACTTCCACCATCGCTTTGGCGTTCTTCGCGACCTGCTGCTGATAAGCCTTGAACTCCGGCTCCATGGCTTCTTTGAACGCGACGGCTTTACCGGCGATAACGTGCATCAGCGGGCCGCCCTGACCACCCGGGAACACCGCGGAGTTCAGTTTCTTGTACAGCTCTTCGTCGCCGTTTTTCGCCAGGATCAGGCCACCGCGCGGGCCGGCCAGCGTTTTGTGCGTGGTCGAGGTTACGATGTGCGCGTGCGGTACCGGGTTCGGGTACACATCAGCAGCGATCAGACCGGCAACGTGGGCCATATCAACAAATAGCCAGGCGCCGATGCTGTCGGCGATTTCACGCATTTTTGCCCAGTCGCACACGCCAGAGTAAGCAGAGAAGCCGCCCACGATCATTTTTGGCTTATGAGTCTGCGCCAGTTCGGCCAGCTCTTCGTAATTGATTTTGCCGGTTTCATCGATGCCGTAAGGGATAACGTTGTACAGCTTACCGGACAGGTTGACCGGCGAACCGTGGGTCAGGTGACCACCGTGTGCCAGGTTCATGCCCAGAATGGTGTCGCCCGGCTGCAGCAGCGCGGTGTACACCGCGAAGTTAGCCTGGGAGCCGGAGTGCGGCTGCACGTTAGCGTAATCCGCGCCGAACAGCGCTTTGGCGCGATCGATCGCCAGCTGCTCAACGATATCCACATATTCACATCCGCCGTAGTAGCGTTTGCCCGGATAGCCTTCGGCATATTTGTTGGTGAGCTGTGAACCTTGCGCCTGCATAACGCGTGGGCTGGTGTAGTTTTCCGAAGCAATCAGTTCAATGTGCTCTTCCTGACGCACCTTCTCCTGCTCCATAGCCTGCCACAACTCGGCATCATAATCGGCAATGTTCATATCACGCTTTAACATCCGCATCTCCTGACTCAGCAACTTTTTAACGGCAGTTTAAGCCCCGGCTAAGGGGCGAAGGCCAACAGTGTAAACGGTTTTGCCAGGGGACGGTAGCGCCAATCCCCTCTTTTTACGCAAACGATTGGCAAGGCGCTGGCACGGGATTTTTACGCTTTTTAGCCGGGGAAGAAAACCGGATATTTGTTCATCAGCAGCGGGAAAATTTTTCAGCTTTGCGCGCCCGCCAGCAGATTGTCACTCGTCACCCCGGACAAAACCGGGGATTTACAGTGCGCGGCAACAGGCATAACATTCATTTAAAATACATGTTTAAAATTACCCTGAGGATCAGCCCATGCTTGACGCGCAAACCATCGCCACCGTGAAATCTACCCTGCCCGCGATTGCTCAACTCGGCCCGCAGCTGACCGGTCACTTTTATCAGCGGATGCTGACGCAGCATCCCGAGCTGAAGAACGTGTTTAACATGAACAACCAGCGCAGCGGCAATCAGCGTGAAGCGCTGTTTAACGCCATCTGCGCGTACGGCAGCAACCTGGAAAATCTTGCGGTGCTGCTGCCGGCGGTGGAGAAAATTGCGCAGAAGCATGCCAGCCTGAATATTCAGCCGGCGCAGTACGCGATTGTCGGGGAAAACCTGCTGGCGACGATTAAAGAGCTGCTCAATCCAGGCGATGAGGTACTGGCGGCGTGGGGCAAAGCCTATGGCGTGCTGGCTGAGGTGTTTATCCAGCGTGAAGCATCGATTTACCGTGCGTCAGAAGAAAAGGTCGGCGGCTGGCGCGGCGCGCGCGATTTCCGTATCCGTGCGATTACCGCGCAGAGCTCGGTGATCAAGAGTATTGAGCTGGTGCCGAATGATGGAGAGCCGGTGGCGGACTTCCTGCCCGGTCAGTATCTGACCCTCAGTCTGCGCCCGGCGGACAGCGACTACATTCAGCACCGCCAGTATTCGCTGACGCATCTGCCGGATAGCAAAGCCTATCGCATTGCGGTGAAGCACGAAGCGCAGGGCAGCGTCTCCGGCTGGCTGCATCAGCATGCGAAGGTTGGCGATATCGTGCAGTGCGCCGCGCCGGCCGGGGATTTCTTCCTGCAGGCAGCAGCGCAGACGCCGGTGACGCTGATCTCAGCAGGCGTCGGGCAAACGCCGCTGTTAGCCATGCTGGCCAGCCTGGCGGAGCAGCAGCATCCGGCCGCGGTATGCTGGCTGCACGCCGCCGAAAACGGCGCCCAGCACGCGTTTGCTGATGAAGTCGCGGCGCTGGGTGCGCAACTACCGCGCTTTAGCCGCCACGTCTGGTATCGCCAGCCGCAAGCTGACGACGCGGGACGTTACGACGCGCAGGGTCTGATGGATTTAGCCACCGTCTCAACCGCCCTGACCCAGTCCGAGGGTGAGTTCTGGATTTGCGGCCCGCTGGCATTCATGCAGTTTGTCGCGCGCCAGCTGACCGACGCCGGCATCAGCGCCGACCGCATTCACTACGAGGTGTTCGGTCCGCACAAGGTGCTGTAAATGAAAAAGCCTGCACGCGGCAGGCTTTGTGTCTGGTGAGGAGCGAAGGGCTCAGATGGCCTCTTCGTCTTCCTCGCCGGTACGAATACGCACGACGCGCGCCACGTCAAAGACAAAGATTTTGCCGTCGCCGATTTTACCGGTCTGCGCGGTTTTCATGATGGTTTCTACGCAGGTATCGACGATATCATCGCCCACCACCATCTCGATTTTCACTTTTGGCAGAAAATCGACCATGTATTCGGCACCGCGATACAGCTCGGTGTGGCCTTTCTGACGTCCGAAGCCTTTCACTTCGCTGACCGTCATCCCGGTGATGCCCACTTCCGCTAAGGCTTCACGCACATCATCGAGTTTGAATGGTTTGATAATTGCATCGATCTTTTTCATCACAGATCCTTTTTTCGCTCCCTCCATGATGGACGGGTAACTATGAGTATAAGTGTTCCTGACGCTGCCGCAGCAAGCTACTCTTTAAATTCGCTGGCGTCCAGTTCGTGGCGCGACAGCAGCTTATAAAACTCGGTACGGTTGCGTCCAGCCAGACGCGCCGCATGCGTCACATTACCTTTGGTCATCTGCAGCAGTTTGCGCAGATAGTTAAGCTCAAACTGGTTGCGTGCTTCGACAAAGGTCGGTAGCGCCGTGTTCTCGCCAGCCAGCGCCTGCTCTACCAGCGCGTCACCAATTACCGGCGACGTAGTAAGCGCCACGCACTGCTCAATCACGTTAACCAGCTGGCGCACATTTCCCGGCCAGCTGGCACTCACCAGCCGTTTCATCGCATCGACCGAGAAGCTGCGCACAAACGGTTTGTGGCGATCGGCCGACTGGCGCAGCAGATGGTTGGCCAGCAGCGGGATGTCTTCGGCGCGTTCGTGCAGTGCCGGGATCCTGAGATTCACCACGTTGAGACGATAGTAGAGATCTTCGCGGAAGCTTTTCTTCTCCATCGCCTTCGGCAGATCGCGGTGCGTGGCAGAGATGATGCGCACGTTGATGTCGAGATCGCGGTTGCTGCCCAGCGGGCGCACTTTGCGCTCCTGCAGCACGCGGAGAAGCTTCACCTGCAACGCCTGCGGCATGTCGCCAATCTCATCGAGAAACAGCGTGCCGCCTTCCGCCGCCTGAAACAGCCCTTCGCGCGCACTTACGGCACCGGTGAAGGCGCCTTTGGCGTGGCCAAACAGCTCAGACTCCAGCAGCTGTTCCGGCAGCGCGCCGCAGTTGATGGCAATGAAAGGTTTGCCAGCGCGCGGACTGGCAGCATGAATCGCCTGCGCCAGCACCTCTTTACCGGTGCCGCTCTGGCCGTTGATCAATATACTGACGTCAGATTGCGCCACCATGTGCGCCTGCTCCAGCAGCCGCAGCATCAGCGGATTTCGCGTGACGATCGCTTCGCGCCAGCCGTCATCGCTGACCGGCGCGCGCTGCGCCAGTGCTTCGTCAATCGCTTTGTATAGCGCATCGCGGTCGACCGGTTTGGTCAGAAAGCTGAACACGCCCTGCTGCGTGGCGGCTACCGCGTCCGGAATCGAGCCGTGCGCGGTCAGGATGATGACCGGCAGTCCGGTATGGCGCTTCTGGATTTCAGCAAACAGCGCCAGGCCATCCATTTCATCCATGCGCAGATCGCTGATCACCAAATCGACTTTCTCTTTCTGCAGATGACGCAGGGCTTCCGGCCCGCTGGCCGCGGTCGCTACCTGATAACCTTCACTGCTGAGACGCATACCGAGCAGCTTGAGTAAGCCCGGATCGTCATCCACCAGCAGTAAGCGTGCGGCCTGTTTCATGGTTACTGCTCCTCGCTTTGGGCATCGCTGGCACCGTGTGTGCTGTCGCCGCTGTCCGGCGCTTTGCGCGATGACAGCTGACGCTCGATGTCAGTCAGTCGCTGCAGTTTACGCTGGGTATCGTCCAGCGTTTGCCGCAGTTGCGTTTGCTGCTGACGCAGGCGATCCAGTTCGGCGTCATTGCTTTGCTGCAGCGCGGCGTAGCGGCCGCGCGCCTCGCTCAGCTCCAGCTGCGCGGCCTGGTTACTGCGCCACAGCTGCAGCAGCGGACGCACCGCCGCCGGATAATCCGCGCTGTAGCTGTCGAGCGTATCAACGTACTGACGGCGCTCCACCGGCGTCACGTTGCCGTTCGCCAGCAGGATGCCCTGCTTAAAGGCGCGCGCCCAGTTCTGTACCGGCCAGCGCCGCGCTTCCGCCCGCGCTTCGGCCGCCGACAGCCGCTCACCGCAGTCGATAGCGCGCTGCCAGTAAAGTGGATTGCTCATGGCCGCCGGTGCTTCAATCTGCCAGACATTCTGGCAATCGGTGGCCAGATAATCCGCCAGGCGCACGTCCGGCTCCGGCAGGTTCACCGCACCGCGCGGCGTACTGCTCTGGGGAGGCGCCTGACAGGCGCTCAGGCCGATGACGATCAGTGCGCCGACGAGAAATCGGCTGGATGTGAGTTTCATTAATCAGGCATTCCCGGCGCTGGTAGTCAAAATGATACGAAAACAGACGTCCGCGTCCGTGCGCGTGACCAACTGCAAATCACCCTGCATCCTGCGCAGGCAATCTTTGGCGATGCTTAATCCCAGCCCGCTGCCTTTTACCGGCCCTTTGCGCTGCTGGCTCCCCTGATAAAATGGCTCAAAGATCATCGCCTGCTCTTCAGCCGGAATCGGCGTGCCGGTGTTGGCCACCTCAATCCACACCTGGTTGCCCTTCTGCTGGCTCTGCAGCCAGATGTTACCGGATTCGCTACCGTAGTTCACGGCGTTCGAGTAGAGGTTATCAATCACCCGCTGCAACAGCGTCGGTTCCGCCAGACAATAGCGGGCCTGCAGATCGATATGCGTTTGCATCTGGCGCGCGCTGGCGGGCAGTGAGTGCACCCTGACGACGCTATCAATGATAGCGTCGATAGCCACCGGTTCCAGCCGCAGCGGACTCTCCGCCAGCCGGCGATTGTAGTCGAGCAGCTGTTCAATCAGCCGCTGCAGATGACGGCTGCTGGTATCGAGAATGGCGACAACTTCCTGCTGCTCCGCATTGAGCGGGCCGGCAACCTGGTCGGCCAGCAGTTCGGTGCCTTCGCGCAGGCTGGCCAGCGGTGTTTTGAGTTCGTGCGACAGGTGGCGCAGAAACTCATGCCGCTGTGCCTCCAGCCAGCTAAGACGTTCGCTGAGCCAGACAATGCGCTGTCCCAGCGAGCGAATTTCGCGTGGCCCGCGGAAACTGACGCTATTGCCCAGCGTTTTCCCCTCGCCCAGCCGGTTAATCATGCGTTCGACGCGCTTAACCGGGCCGATAATCATGCCGGTGAACAGCAGTACCAGCACCAGACTGATTAAAAACAGTATCAGCGCCTGCCAGCCAAAAAACTGGCCGCGATCGGCAATTTCGCGCTGCAGCTGCAGGCCGCGTGAAAACACCACTTCACGCGTGGCCTGTACCATGCGGGTGTTGGCGGCGGAGAATGCCTCCAGCGCGCTCGCCGCCGGTGCCAGCAGATTGCCGTTATCACACTGCAGCTTTTCCAGCTGCGGCAGCGCGCTCTGCAATATTTTGAACGTGGGCAAATCGGGCAGGCTGGCGGCATGGCTGCTGAGCATCTGGCCGTAGCGGCTCCACTGCGTTTGATACAGGCGTGCCAGACTGGCATCGCCCAGCACACAATACTGGCGATAGCTACGCTCCAGCTCCAGCGCCGTGCGCGCCATCGCCTCGCTGCGACGCACGTCGGTGAAGGTGTTGCGGTTGGTGTCCGCCGCCTGATTACTCAATGCTGAAAGGCTTTCCCACGCCTGCCATGCCAGCACCAGCAGCGGCAGCAGCACCAGCAGAAAGGCCATTAGAACCAGTTGCCGCAGGGATCGGGGAAACAGACGCCATCTCTTCACAACCGCGCTTCCTTTGAGGTGAGTTGCAGGCATGCTAGCGAAGTCCGGCAAGGTTAGAAAGGCTGAAAACGAAAACGGCAGGCCTTTTGGCCTGCCGTGAGAGCGACGCCGCAGCATCGCCTGCAAAATAGGTGGAGCCTAACTCAACGTTGCGTCCGGTGCCTGATAACGTTGCAAAGCAAGCGATTATCGGTTGGGTGGACGGCAGGCTCCGTTTGGTGCGTCATTCGATATTTTATGAGCTCAACCGCAGTGCGGGGCAATCATAGACAGGAGAATGAGCAACGTAATGAGTATAGCAACTATCGTGCCAGAAAATAAATAGCCTTGTTAATCAGCATACTGCCAGCTCAGAGAGGGAATTAACGACGCTTTCGGACCGGCTGGTCTGGAAAAAGTGTCGCCGATTAGCAACGGCTTTAACGCGCTAACTTTGCGCCTATAAAAAACAAGGATTTAAATGTCACCTTTTAGCGACAATTCAGTCATGGGATTGTCGTCATTTTCCGACATGCCACAGATGTCAGGGAATCACAGCGGATCGACAGCGGTGCCCACGCGGCAAAAAATAAAAAAGGCCGCGTTGAGCGGCCTTTTCACAGTGCCCGTGAATGGGCACCGGTAAGAGACAGGATGCAGGTTTAACCCAGCTGCTTGCGCGCGTTGCGGAAAATGCGCATCCACGGGCTGTCTTCGCCCCACTCCGCCGGATGCCACGAATTGCTGACGGTACGGAACACGCGCTCCGGATGCGGCATCATAATGGTGACGCGCCCGCTTTCGTTAGTCACGGCGGTGATGCCGTTCGGTGAGCCGTTCGGGTTCGCCGGATAGGTCTCGGTGACTTTACCGAAGTTATCGACGAAGCGCAGCGCCACCAGCCCTTTCGCTTCCAGCTCAGCCAGATGCGCACCGTCACGTACTTCAACAAAACCTTCACCGTGCGAGACGGCAATCGGCATGCGTGAACCGACCATGCCGTCCAGCAGCAGTGACGGGCTGGCGGCCACTTCCACCAGGCTGAAGCGTGCTTCAAAGCGCTCGGACTGGTTACGCACAAAGCGTGGCCACAGCTCGCTGCCCGGAATCAGTTCACGCAGATTCGACATCATCTGGCAGCCGTTACACACGCCCAGCGCCAGCGTCTGCGGACGATGGAAGAAGTTTTCAAACTCGTCACGCACGCGGCTGTTGAACAGAATCGATTTCGCCCAGCCTTCGCCCGCACCCAGCACGTCGCCGTAGGAGAAGCCGCCACAGGCGACCAGTGCGTGGAATTCCTCCAGACCACGACGGCCCGCCAGCAGATCGCTCATGTGCACGTCAACCGCGGTAAAGCCTGCGCGGTGGAAGGCAGCGGCCATCTCAACGTGCGAGTTTACGCCCTGCTCGCGCAGCACGGCAACGCGCGGACGCGCGCCGGTGGCGATCATCGGTGCCGCCACATCCTCTTCCGGACGGAAGGTCAGCTGCACGTTCAGGCCAGGATCGTTATCGTCTTTCTTCGCTTCATGTTCCTGATCGGCACAGGCCGGGTTATCGCGCAGGCGCTGCATCTGCCAGGTGGTTTCAGCCCACCAGGTACGCAGGGTGGTACGGCTTTCGCTGTACACCGCGCTGTCGCCGGAGCGGATAACAAAACGGTCACCCGGCAGCGCTTTACCGATGACGTGAACATTGCTGCTCAGACCGTGATCGGCAAACACTTTTTCCACGGCCGCGCGGTCGGCAGCGTTAATCTGCAGTACGGCGCCCAGCTCTTCCGTAAACAGTGCTGCCAGCGCATCGCTGCCCAGCGCGGCGATATCCGCCTCAACACCGCAGTGGCCGGTGAAGGCCATTTCAGCCAGCGTGACCAGCAGACCGCCATCCGAGCGGTCGTGGTAAGCCAGCAGTTTCTGCTCGCTGACCAGCGTCTGAATTGCATTGAAGAAGCCAGCCAGCTGCGCGGCATCGCGCACGTCGGCCGGTTTGTCGCCCAGCTGGCGATACACCTGCGACAGCGCCGTGGCGCCGAGGGTGTTGGCGCCGTTGCCGAGATCCACCAGCAGCAGCAGGTTGTCGCCTTCCGGCTGCAGCTGTGGCGTCACGGTGCGACGCACATCTTCAACGCGTGCAAAAGCCGTAATGACCAGCGACAGCGGCGAGGTCATTTCGCGCTGTTCAGTGCCCTGCTGCCAGCGGGTTTTCATCGACATGGAGTCTTTACCCACCGGAATGGTGATCCCCAGCGCCGGGCACAGCTCTTCGCCCACCGCTTTCACCGCAGCGTACAGGCCTGCGTCTTCGCCCGGGTGACCGGCCGCAGCCATCCAGTTTGCCGACAGCTTCACGCGCTTCAGTGAACCGATCGCGGTCGCGGCCAGGTTGGTCAGCGCTTCGCCCACCGCCAGACGGCCGGACGCAGCGAAATCAAGCAGCGCTACCGGCGCACGTTCGCCCATGGCAAACGCTTCACCGTGGTAGCTGTCAAGGCTGGCAGTGGTCACGGCGCAGTTCGCCACCGGGATCTGCCACGGCCCGACCAACTGATCGCGCGCCACCATGCCGGTTACGCTGCGGTCACCGATGGTCACCAGGAAGGTTTTCTCCGCCACGGTTGGCAGGTGCAGCACACGGTTTACCGCATCGGCAATGGTAATGCCGTCCCGCACCAGCGCGTCACCTTTAGCCTGCTGGCTGGCCACGTCGCGCGTCATTTTTGGCGTTTTACCCAGCAGCACGTCGAGCGGCATGTCGATCGGTTTGTTATCGAAGTGGCTGTCGGCAAGGTTCAGGTGCTGCTCTTCGGTCGCTTCACCAATCACCGCGTACGGCGCACGTTCGCGCTGGCACAGCTCATCGAACAGCGCCAGTTTGTCCGGCGCAACCGCCAGCACATAACGCTCCTGCGACTCGTTACACCACACTTCCAGCGGGCTCATGCCTGGTTCATCGCTGAGGATGTCGCGCAGGTTGAAGTTGCCACCGCGGCCACCGTCGCTCACCAGCTCCGGCATGGCGTTAGACAGGCCACCGGCACCGACGTCGTGAATAAACAGAATCGGGTTGGCTTCGCCCAGCTGCCAGCAGCGGTCAATCACTTCCTGACAGCGACGCTCCATCTCCGGGTTGTCACGCTGCACCGAGGCGAAGTCGAGATCGGCATCCGACTGGCCGGACGCCATAGAAGACGCCGCACCGCCGCCAAGGCCGATATTCATCGCCGGACCGCCCAGCACGATCAGCTTCGCGCCAACCACGATCTCACCCTTCTGCACGTGATCGGCGCGGATGTTACCAATGCCGCCGGCCAGCATGATCGGCTTGTGATAGCCGCGCAGCTCAACGCCGTTGTGGCTGTTGACCTGCTCTTCATAAGTACGGAAATAGCCGTTCAGCGCCGGGCGACCAAATTCGTTGTTAAACGCGGCGCCGCCTAACGGGCCTTCGGTCATGATATCCAGCGCGGTAACAATGCGATCCGGCTTGCCGAAATCCTCTTCCCACGGCTGTTCAAAGCCGGGAATACGCAGGTTGGAAACCGAGAAGCCGACCAGACCCGCTTTCGGCTTCGCGCCGCGTCCGGTGGCGCCTTCGTCACGGATTTCCCCGCCGGAACCGGTGGCGGCACCTGGCCATGGCGAAATGGCCGTCGGGTGGTTGTGGGTTTCCACCTTCATCAGGATATGCGCGGCTTCCTGATGGAACTCGTATTCGCCCTGCTGCGCATCCGCGTAGAAACGCCCGACCTCGGAGCCTTCCATCACCGCGGCATTGTCTTTATACGCCGACAGGACGTGTTCCGGATGCTGCTCAAAAGTGTTTTTAATCATTTTAAACAGCGACTTTGGCTGTTTTTCGCCGTCGATAATCCAGTCGGCGTTAAAAATCTTGTGACGACAGTGCTCGGAGTTTGCCTGAGCGAACATATAGAGCTCGATGTCGTTCGGATTGCGGCCCAGTCTGGTGAAGGCATCGAGCAGGTAATCAATTTCGTCATCGGCCAGCGCCAGGCCGAGCGTGCGGTTAGCCTGTTCCAGCGCCTCGCGCCCTCCGCCCAGCACGTCTACGCTTTTCAGCGGCTGCGGCTCATGATGCGCGAACAGCTGTTCTGCCGCGCTGAGCTCCGTGAACACGGTTTCCATCATGCGGTCGTGCAGCAGGCTGGCCAGCTGCTGCCACTGCGCGTCAGTCAGCTGCGGTGCCTGTACATAGAAGGCCAGACCGCGCTCCAGGCGCAATACCTGTGGCAGGTCGCAGTTGTGGGCGATATCGGTGGCTTTCGATGACCAGGGAGAAATGGTGCCGGGACGCGGCGTCACCAGCAACAGACGCCCTTGTGGCGCATGTTCGGCGAGAGAAGGACCGTATTTCAGCAGACGCTGCAGGCGGGCTTGCTGTTCCGCGCTGAGCGGTGCGCTGACATCGGCGAAATGGACGTACTCGGCGTAAATATCACTCACCGGCAGATGAGCGTCCTGAAAGCGGGTCAGCAGTTTGTTTACACGAAATGCCGACAGAGCGGGCGAACCACGCAGAATTTCCATCATTAAAGATCTCTCGTCTTCGAAGCGCCGGGCGACGCTTCATGGGGCGCAACAGGGAAAACGGGCGGTATTATAGAGAAATGGCACGGGTTACGAAACCGTTTGCGCAGAAAAACTGAGCCTCAGGATTTGCCTGAATTTTGCGCAAATCTTGCTATATAAGTTGCCCTGTTACGCTTTGTTGCGCAAAATGCCCCACGCTCTGGGAGTGCAAAACAACATAAATACTGCCTTTAAAAGACAGAGGCCTGTGAGCCATTACGAGACAACTATTTGAAACGCCTGAAATTAAATTATCTGTTTATCGGTCTGATCACCGTGCTGCTTGCGCTGGCGCTGTGGCCGTCCATCCCCTGGTACGGGGGCGGAAAAGACGCGTTATCACAGATCAAATCGCGGGGAGTGTTGCGCATCAGTACCGTCAACTCGCCGCTGACTTACTACACCATCAATAATGCACCAGCCGGTATGGACTACGAGCTGGCGAAGCGCTTCGCCGATTATCTTGGCGTGAAGCTGGAAGTCACGGTGCGGCCCAACCTCGGCGACCTGTTTGACGATCTCGACGACGGCAAAGCCGACCTGCTGGCCGCCGGGCTGATCTACAACAGCGAGCGCCTCAGCCGTTATCAGAGTGGCCCGAGCTACTATTCCGTGTCGCAGCAGCTGGTGTATCGCATCGACAAGCCGCGGCCCAAAAACCTTGGTGATCTGAAAGGCCGGCTGATTGTGCAGTCCGGTTCAGCCTATCTGTCAACGTTACGTTCCGCCAAAGCGGACAGCTATCCCGATCTCGACTGGGCCATTTCCACCGATATGGGCCAGAAAGCGCTGCTGGAAGCGGTTGCCGACGGCAAGCTCGACTATACCGTGGGAGATTCGGTGACCATCGGCCTGCTGCAGCGTATCCATCCACAGCTGGCGGTGGCGTTTGATATTACCGATGAAGAGCCGGTGACCTGGTATCTGCCGCGTAACGATGACGATAGCCTGAACGCCGCCATGCTCGACTTCTACAGTCAGATGGGGGAAGAAGGCACTATGGCGCGGCTGGAAGAGAAGTATCTCGGCCACGTCGGCACCTTTGATTATGTCGATACCCGCACCTTCCTGCGGGCGATTGATAACACGCTGCCGGATATCAAGCCGCTGTTTGAGAAGTACGCGTCCAGTATCGACTGGCGACTGCTGGCGGCGATTTCCTATCAGGAGTCGCACTGGAATCCGCAGGCGACCTCGCCCACCGGCGTGCGCGGCATGATGATGCTGACGCGCAATACCGCTGACAGCCTCGACGTGAACGATCGTCTCGATCCGGAACAGAGCATTCGCGGCGGAAGCGAATACCTGCGGCGCATGATGGAAAAAGTGCCGGAGACCATTCCGGAAGATGAACGCATCTGGTTTGCGCTGGCGGCCTATAACATGGGCTACGCACATATGCTGGATGCACGCCGGCTGACCCTCAAACAGGGTGGCAATCCGGACAGCTGGGCCGACGTTAAGCTGCGCCTGCCGATGCTGAGCCAGAAGCGCTATTACGCGCAGACCACTTACGGCTATGCGCGCGGCCACGAAGCTTATAACTACGTTGAGAACATCCGTAAGTATCAGATCAGCCTGGTAGGCTATCTGCAGGAGCAGGAGAAACGGCTGGCACAGCAGTCGGCACTTGAAGCGGAACTCGGTGCCGGTTATCCGGCCGTCGAACCGAAGATTGCGATGAACTAATCGGCGCGCAGCGCCTGCCGCTGCGCGCGCTTCTGTTCCCGGCGCATACGGAAGAAGTCGCTCAGCAGCGTGGCGCACTCTTCGGCCAGCACGCCATGCGCAATCTCTATCTGATGATTCATGCCCGGATGGCCGATCACATCCAGCAGCGAACCGGCGGCACCGGTTTTCTCATCCTTCGCGCCATAGACCAGACGGGTAATCCGGCTGTGCACCATGGCACCTGCACACATCACGCACGGCTCCAGCGTCACGTATAAGGTGGTGTCGAGCAGCCGGTAATTATCAATCACTTTTCCGCCCTGACGCAGCGCCATAATCTCGGCATGCGCGGTGGGATCGCACTGACTAATCGGCCGGTTCCAGCCCTCGCCAATCACTCGGTCACCCTGCACCAGCACCGCACCGACCGGCACTTCGCCCTGCTCCCACGCACGCCGCGCCAGTTCAAGCGCGTGGCGCATCCAGTATTCATCAGTTTGTGGGTTCAACGGGCAACTCCTGCGGATTAACAAGGCGGCGCATTATAGACGGAATCCAGCTGCGATTCACTCCAGCTGTTGCAGTTCACCGCGCGGCGTCACGCGCCAGCGATGCTGGCAGAAAAACAGCAGCGGGTTATCCTGCTTGCTGTCGCTGTAGCCGCTGTACAGCTGTAGCGGCGTACCGATTTTTTCCTCGAGCTGCGCCACTTTTTCATGGCCGAGACAGCGCATGGCTAATACCCGGCCACCACGGCCCGGCTTCATCTGGCTGGCGATCAGCTTCACGCGCGGCAGAAACGCGGAATCAAAATAGACCTGCTCCACCAGCGACTGCGGCGAGCCGGTAATCAGCCAGACATCGGCGTCTTCGCTACTGAGGTAGTCAGTCAGCCGCTGCTGCACCACCGGAAACGCGGTAACGCGCTCGCGAAACCAGCGGGCAAATTCGGCCTCACGCTGGCGCAGCGTGGCCTCACGATGGCCAAAGGTGATAGCCCACAACAGCAGGCTCATCGGCCAGCGCGCGGCGCGGCCCTTTATCAGCATACCCATGCCGATGACCGGCAGCAGCGGCACCACCAGCACCAGATTGAGCGGCTGGCGGCGCAACAGATAACGCATAAATGTGCCAAACATGTCCTGCTGATGCAGCGTGCCGTCCAGGTCAAAAAATACCACGCGGCGATGCGAACCCTTTGTCAAACCCGACTCCTTTTTCTAAACGCGGCGATACCTGCTCTACAGTGTAGCCAGCATCGCGCGCCGGGGCGAAAGCTGTCATTTTTAATTCCAGTGGCTACAATGCCATTTGAATAGTTTATTCTCTGCGTCGGCGCGATGTCATCTGACATTCCTGGCCAGACATTTCCTTCCGCGAGCGGCTAAGCTGTGTGCGGGACTATGGATTAAGGATCGGACATGAGTTCATTGCTGCGAATTCGCCAGCTCTACCCACGCCTGGCGCTGAACGAGCGTCGGCTGGCGGATTTTTTGCTGTCGCAGCCTGATCGGGCACGGCATCTGAGTTCACAAAAACTGGCGGAAGAGTCAGGCGTCAGCCAGTCGAGCGTGGTGAAGTTCGCCCAGAAACTGGGTTACAAAGGCTTTCCGGCGCTGAAGCTGGCGCTGAGTGAGTCGCTGGCCGACCGCGATGCCATCACCGTGCACAACCACATTCTGAGTGACGATCCGCTTAAAGTTGTCGGCGAAAAGCTGCTGACGGAAAAAATTTCGGCGATTCGCGCCACGCTGGATATCAACAGCGAAGAGAAACTCACGGAAACGCTGCAGCTGCTGAAAAACGCCAACCGCATTCTGCTGGTCGGCATTGGCGCTTCCGGGCTGGTGGCGAAAGATTTTTCGTGGAAGCTGATGAAGATTGGCATCAACGCCGTCGCCGAGCAGGACATGCACGCGCTGCTGGCCAGCGTTCAGGCGATGGCACCCGGCGATGTGCTGCTGGCAATCTCCTACACCGGCGAACGTCGCGAGATCAACCTCGCGGCACAGGAAGCCGCAGCCATTGGCGCCGATGTGCTGGCGTTCACCGGCTTTACCCCGAATTCGCTGCAGCAGTGCGCGACGGTCTGCCTGTACACCGTCGCCGAGGAGCAGAGCACGCGCAGCGCGGCCATCTCCTCCACCAGCGCCCAGCTGGCGCTGACCGATCTGCTGTTTATGGCGCTGGTGCAGAACGATCCGGAACGCGCCTCCAGCCATATTCGTCACAGCGAGGAGCTGGTGAAAAAGCTGGTCTGATTGCCCCATGATCAGGATATTCCCCCCTGCCTTAGCCCGAAATTGATCATCGGGCGGGGCAATGATTTTGTTGCCTGTCGCTATCCTTTTCGGCCCGATTAAACGCATTTTCAGCATCGGGCTTGCAGGATAATTTCCGATGTATATGATCAGGGCAAATTTACTCATCTCTCTCGTCATGCTGAAACTTATTTCCCGTTATGCAGGAATTGGCGTTATCAATACCGCGATTCACTGGACGGTGTTTGCGCTTATTCTCAAGCTGTTCGAGTCAGGTCAGGCTATGGCTAACTTTGGAGCATTCTGCGTTGCGGTGACGTTTTCCTTTTTTGCTAATGCCCGCTGGACCTTCTCTTCTGCAGCCACGCCCTTGCGTTACCTGCTTTATGTCAGCTTTATGGGAGGCATGGCGGCGCTGGTTGGCTGGATGGCCGACGCCTGCTCGCTTTCCCCGGTGGTTACCCTGATACTCTTTTCCTTTATTAGCCTGGGTTGCGGCTTCATCTACTCTAATTACATCGTTTTCAGGGAAGTAAAATGAAATTGTCTCTCGTCGTGCCCGTCTTCAATGAAGAGGAAACCATTCCGCTCTTTTATCAGGCGGTTCGTCATGAATTAGCCGGCTATCAGGTGGAAATTGTTTTTATCAATGACGGCAGTAGCGATGGCAGCGAAAACATCATCAATGCCCTGGCCATCTCGGATCCGCTGGTCATTGCGCTGTCATTTACCCGCAATTTCGGCAAAGAGCCCGCGTTGTTTGCCGGACTGGAGCATGCCACCGGCGACGCGGTTATCCCGATTGATGTTGATCTGCAGGATCCCATCGCCGTTATCCATCAACTGGTTGAACGCTGGCAAGCGGGTGCCGATGTGGTTCTGGCTAAACGGAAAGATCGCAGCGCCGATGGGCATGTCAAACGTAAAACAGCCGAGTGGTTTTATCACTTCCACAACCAAATCAGCTCGCCGAAAATAGAGGAAAACGTTGGCGATTTTCGTCTGCTGTCGCGCGAGACGGTAGAACAAATAAAAAGCCTGCCGGAAAGGAATCTGTTCATGAAGGGCATTTTATCCTGGGTTGGCGGTAACACAGCGATTGTGGAATATGATCGGGCTGAACGCGTCACAGGGGTGTCGAAATTTAATGGCTGGAAATTGTGGAATCTGGCATTAGAAGGATTAACCAGTTTTTCCACCTTCCCCTTACGCATCTGGAGTTACATCGGCGGTAGCGTCGCGTTACTCTCCTTTCTTTATGGATTCTGGATGATCATCGATAAACTGCTCTGGGGCAATCCGGTGGCGGGTTACCCTTCGTTGCTGGTTTCCATTCTGTTTTTGGGTGGAGTGCAACTTATCGGCATCGGTGTTCTGGGCGAATATATTGGCCGAATCTACATTGAGTCCAAACAAAGACCACGCTACGTGATTAAGAGCAGGAAATGAAAAAAACAGTTTTTGAGCGTCATCCCTCCGCCATGTATCTGATACTGGCCGTCGCTTTACTCATCGGTTATAGCCCGGTTTATTTATCAACATACGGATTTTCCGACGACTGGTTCTATTTATACGCATCCACTACCGATGCATTCAGTATTTTCAAATGGGATATCTTATCGGGCCGACCTTTTTATGGTGCTATCCGCTACTTCTTCGCTTTCCTGATCGATGACGTGCAGGATTTGACCTGGCTCCGTGCACTCTCATTATTAAGCCTGATTTTACTGGGCGGGTACATTATCCGTTTCCTTGAGCGTCGCAGCATTTTCGCCAGCGCGGTCCAGCGTCTGACGTTTGCCACGTTGATTTGTTTGCTGCCCTCATTTCAGGTTTTTGTCGGCTGGACAGTCTGCTTTCCTTATGTCCTGTCCGTACTGCTGGCGGGCATCAGTTATTCAACGCTGGCGGAAAACAAAGGCCTGGGCCGGGTGCTACTGTCGGCTATTTGCCTGACGCTTTCCTTTGCGATTTACCAACCCGCAGCCATGAGCTTTTTATTCTTTGCCCTGCTCGATCTGGGCATGAGCCGGAATAATTATCAGCGCAGCGCGGTGATCAAGCTGATGTTGATGCTGGGATTTGGCATGGTGATGGCACTGGTACTGGCGAAAGTTCTGCCGCTCGTGCTGTTCAATGAAGTACTGGCCAGAACCAATATCACCTTAGCGCCGCTGAAAAAAATCACCTGGTTTATCGCTGAGCCGCTCAGAAATGCGCTGTGCAACTTTGATACCGGGCGCTCGATTGTCAGTATTATCATCTCCTGCTCACTGATCATCGTGGGCATTGTGAAGGCACCCGATTTCAAACCGCGTAAAGCTTTTCTGTTCCTGTTTTTCCTGCTGGCGGCGGGCATTCCTAATCTTTTGGTGAGTGAGGACTGGGCAGCCTATCGCACGGTTATCGCGCTGTCGTTAATCACTACCTCAGCCTTCATTGCTGGCTTATTCGTGATCTTTAATAAGCTGAAGATAACTACTTCTGCCAGTATCGTTTGCCTCGTCATTGCGGTGCTCTCATGCATGCTGAATATTCAGAAGGGCTTTTCTACGCCTCAGCAGCGCGAGTATCAGTTGTTAAGCAGCGCAATCACAGAGAGCGTGCCTGCAGAATATTCTGGCCAGCTTTATTATCGTATCGATAGCGACAACTTACCTGCTGTCGCAAAATCCAAAAAATACGATGAGTTCGGTTCGCTTTCGCTGGGTATGCCATGGACCTTTGCCGGTATGGCCGACGCGATTAAAAAAGAGCACGCGATGAAGTTTTCCTTGCCAAAAGCGCCCGTTATCTACGGCAGCGATCAATGTCCAGGTGACTGTCTGACGCTTGATGCCACCCACGTGCTGGCACCGGTAAAATAAAGGCCAGCGCCGCCCTTATTTCGCTTACCACGCAACGGCTCTGCTTACCGTTGCGTGGTTTTCTGGCTATGGCGCGACATCAGATCGGCTGGTAGCAGTCACGTCGCCACGTTCTGCTGGCGGCTGAATACTACGCTAAGTCATTTTTTGAACGCCACCCGGCGTGATAATATGCGTGCCGCTCAGGGGATCGCCCCGCTGGTTTACGCCTGCATCGATTGAAAAATCACACTGCAAAGCGCTATTTCAGCAGGCGTTTTGCGCCGGAGAGCGGAACTAACCATGAAAAATGCAATGAAAACAAGCAACTGATGAGCTTATGCCATGGCACTGATAATTACTGAGCGCTGCATTAACTGCGACATGTGCGAGCCTGAGTGCCCGAACCAGGCGATTAGCATGGGTGAATCGATCTATCAGATCGACGCTGACCGCTGCACCGAGTGCGTGGGTCATTATGATGAGCCGACCTGTCAGAGCGTCTGCCCGATTGATAACACTATTCTTTCAGACCCACAGCACGTGGAAAGTCGCGACGCGCTGTGGGAGAAATTTGTGCTGCTGCACGCTTAATCTTCGATAATCACCGTGGCGCAGGCGTAGTGGCGCTCGTCGGCCAGCGTGACGTGCACATGCTGCACGCCCAGCTGGCTGGCAATCACTTTGGCCTGTTCAAAGAAGCGCAGGCCAGGCTTCCCCAGCGCATCGTTGTACACTTCAAACTGATTAAACGCTAAGCCGCCGCGAATGCCGGTGCCGAAGGCTTTTGCCGCCGCCTCTTTCACCGCAAAACGCTTGGCGAGGAAGCGCACCGGCTGCTGATGCGCCTGATACTGCTGCCACTCAGCTTCGCTCAGCACGCGGCGCGCCAGACGATCGCCAGAGCGTTCAATCACCCCGGCGATACGCTCGATCTCGACGATATCGCTGCCCAGCCCCAGAATGGCCATTAGCGGCGCGCTTCCCGCATCAGCGTCTTCATGTCGCTGACCGCCGCAGCAAGACCGCTGAACAGCGCACGACCGATAATCGCGTGACCAATGTTCAGCTCATGCATTTCCGGCAGCGCAGCAATCGGCTGGACGTTGTGATACGTCAGACCGTGGCCAGCATTCACCTTCAGGCCGCGACTGGCGGCAAAGGTCGCAGCGCTGGCGATACGCGCCAGTTCGGCATCGCGTGCCAGTCCTTCCGCTGCTTCAGCATAGGCGCCAGTATGGATTTCAATGTAAGGCGCACCGCTGGCGACCGCCGCTTCAATCTGGCGCTGATCGGCATCGATAAACAGCGACACCAGAATGCCCGCCTCGCTCAGCTGTTTGACTGCCGCGTTGACCTTGTCCTGCTGACCGGCCACATCAAGGCCGCCTTCCGTCGTCACTTCCTGGCGCTTTTCCGGCACCAGGCAGACAAAATGCGGTTTGATGTCGCAGGCGATGCCCACCATTTCGTCGGTGACCGCCATCTCAAGATTCATGCGGGTATGAATGGTGTCGCGCAGAATCCGCACGTCGCGGTCGGTGATGTGACGGCGATCTTCACGCAGGTGCACGGTAATGCCGTCTGCGCCCGCCTGCTCCGCGACAAACGCGGCCTGTACCGGATCGGGATAGTTTGTGCCACGTGCGTTACGTACGGTGGCGATGTGATCGATGTTGACCCCTAACAGCAACTCAGCCATGACAATCCTTAAATGTGTTCAGTATGTTTGCAGTGTAACGCGCAGAGCCTGTCAGGTGCATCACCCGCGCTCGTCGTTTGCCACGTTCGGTCGTTTTTTCGGCACAAACTGACGGAACAGCTCCTGGCTCTTCAGCGGCTTACCGCCCAGATAAGGTTTCAGTGCCATGCGCGTGAAGCGTTTGGCGGCACGCAGCGTGTCGGCGTCGGGAAATTCGCGCTCCCACAGCGCGCGCAGCTGGCGGCCGGTGAAACTGCGCTGATTGACCACCAGACTGGCGATAAAGCCTTTCTCTTCGCGATAGCTGTAGGTCATGCTGTCGTCAACCGCCTCGCCGCTGCCGGCGCAGTGCAGAAAGTCAACGCCGTAGCCCAGATGGCCCAGCAGTGCCAGCTCAAAACGGCGCAGCGCTGGCTCGGGCGAACCATTGGCCGCCGCCAGCGTCTGGATACAGGAGAGATAATCGAAGAACAGTTCGGAGAACGGGATTTCCTGCTCCAGCACCCGCGACAGCAGCTCGTTAACATACAGGCCGCAGTAGAGCGTGATGCCGCTGAGCGGCAGCGCCAGCGATACCGCTTCAGCGTTACGCAGGGTTTTGACTTCGCCACGGCCGCCCCAGCGCACCAGTAGCGGTGTGAAGGGTTGCAGTGCGCCTTTCAGCTGGGAACGGCGCGAGCGTGCGCCCTTGGCAAGGACGCGGACGCGTCCCTGACTTTCGCTGAACAGGTCGAGCAGCAGGCTGGTTTCGCTGTAAGGGCGACTATGCAGCACAAAGGCGCGTTGCCAGCCTTCCATCAATTAGTCGTCTGTATAACCCAGGCTGCGCAGCGCACGTTCGTCGTCCGCCCAGCCCGATTTCACTTTGACCCACAGCTCGAGATGGACTTTCGCCTCGAACATCTCTTCCATGTCTTTACGCGCTTCGATACCGATGGTTTTGATTTTGGCACCTTTGTTGCCAATCACCATCTTCTTCTGCCCTTCGCGCTCGACCAGAATTAAACCGTTGATGTCATAGCCGCCGCGCTCGTTAGAGACGAACTGCTCAATCTCCACGGTAACCGAATACGGTAACTCGGCGCCGAGGAAGCGCATCAGTTTTTCACGGATGATTTCTGAGGCCATGAAACGCTGCGAGCGATCGGTGATGTAGTCTTCCGGGAAGTGGTGATCCGACAGCGGCAGGCGCTTGCGGGCAATCTCCGCAATCGCATCCACGTTTTTACCGGTTTCGGCGGAGATCGGCACGATCTCGAGGAAGTTCATCTGCTGGCTGAGGAACTGCAGGTGCGGCAGCAGGATGCTTTTATCCTGGATGTTGTCGACTTTGTTCACCGCCAGCACCACCGGCACTTTGCCGTCACGCAGCTTGTTCAGCACCATCTCATCGTCGGGCGTCCAGCGCGTGCCTTCCACCACAAAAATTACCAGCTCAACGTCACCGATGGAGCTGCTGGCAGCACGGTTCATCAGGCGGTTGATCGCCCGCTTCTCTTCCATATGCAGGCCGGGTGTATCCACGTAGATCGCCTGATAAGCGCCTTCGGTATGAATACCCATGATGCGGTGGCGCGTGGTTTGCGGCTTGCGCGAGGTGATCGACACCTTCTGCCCCAGCAGCTGGTTCAGTAAGGTGGATTTGCCGACGTTAGGCCGGCCGACAATCGCGATAAAGCCGCTGTATGTTTCGAGTTCGCTCATTCGGGTCCTGATTGGGCAGCCTCACTGCTGAGGCTGCGAAATGACAATTTATTCGAGGCCGAGCTTGATTAACGCCTGTTCGGCGGCGGCCTGCTCTGCTTTACGGCGGCTGGAGCCCACGCCCACTACCGGTTCAGCCATCCCACTCACCTGACAGTGAATGGTGAATTCCTGATCGTGCGCTTCGCCACGCACCTGTACCACCAGATAAGACGGCAGCGGCAGATGACGACCCTGCAGATACTCCTGCAGGCGCGTTTTCGGATCTTTTTGCTTATCGCCCGGGCTGATCTGCTCGAGGCGATTCTGATACCAGTCGAGAATCAGCTTCTCGACCGTCTGAATGTTGCTGTCGAGGAAGATGCCACCGATCAGCGCCTCGACGGTATCCGCGAGGATGGATTCCCGGCGGAACCCGCCGCTTTTCAGCTCGCCCGGCCCCAGACGCAGACATTCGCCCAGCTCAAACTCGCGCGCCATTTCGGCCAGCGTGTTGCCGCGCACCAGCGTAGCACGCATGCGGCTCATGTCGCCTTCGTCCACGCGCGGGAAGCGGTGATACAGCGCGTTGGCAATCACATAGCTGAGGATAGAATCGCCAAGAAATTCAAGACGCTCGTTATGTTTGCTGCTGGCACTGCGGTGAGTCAGAGCCTGCTGCAGTAATTCCGGATGAGTAAAAGTGTAGCCCAGTTTGCGCTGCAGCTTGTTAATGAGGATGGGGTTCATGCGATTCCAGTTGTTCTGTGCGTCTGTGACTCTGCATACCAAACAGGGCTGAAGTTCCAGCACGTTCTGTTTGGTGTGCAGTGGCTCCCTGACTCGCAGGAAGCCAACCGTTTTTAAATCAGTGGATACCGCCAATGCGACTCAGTCGTACGCCGGTCGGCCACTGTCCTTCCTGTTTCTCAAAGCTCATCCAGATAGCAACCGCTTTGCCGACCAGATTCTTCTCGGGCACAAAGCCCCAGTAGCGGCTGTCGGCGCTGTTATCACGGTTATCGCCCATCATGAAGTATTGCCCCTGCGGCACAATCCACGTGGCCTGCGGCTGACCCGGCTGCTGATAATACATGCTCGCCTGGCTCTGCGCTTCGTTCACCAGCAGGATATCGTGCGTGACGTTGCCCAGCGTCTCTTTGCGCGTGCCAAGACGCAGGCCGCCACGCAGCGTTTCGCCCTGCGGCACCTGGTAGAAACCGTTGCCGGTTTCGTTACCATCAAAGCCGCTGAAGGTCTGGATGAAATCGCTCGGCTCAATGTTGGTATAGGTCACCGGCAGCGCCGTGTCACACTTGCCCGTGCCGCAGCCTGGGTTAATGGTCAGGGTTTTGCTGTAAGGATCAAACACCACTTTGTCGCCCGGCAGACCGATCACGCGCTTGATGTAATCCACGCTCGGATCTTTCGGGTATTTGAACACAGCGACATCTCCGCGCTGCGGATGGCCGGTCGGGATCAGCGTGGTTTGCGTGATCGGATCTTTGATGCCGTAAGCAAATTTCTCCACCAGGATGAAGTCGCCAATCAGCAGCGTCGGCATCATCGAGCCAGAAGGAATCTGAAACGGTTCGAAGATAAACGAGCGCACGATCAGTACCACCGCCAGCACCGGGAACACCGACGCTGCGGTTTCAACCCAGCCTGGCTGCGCGGCCACTTTGGCCAGCGTTTTGCTGTCGAGCGAATTACCTGCCTGAGCCTGTGCCGCCGCCTGCTTTGCCCGGCGCGCCGGGGCCCACTTAAAGCGATCGATACACCAGATGATGCCGGTTAACAGAGTGGCAATCACCAGAATCAGGGCAAACATGTTAGCCATTAAAGTTCCTTATTTGCTGTCTTTACCGACATGCAGAATGGCAAGGAATGCTTCCTGCGGCAGCTCAACGTTGCCGACCTGCTTCATTCGCTTCTTACCTTCTTTCTGCTTCTGCAACAGCTTTTTCTTACGGCTGACGTCACCGCCATAGCATTTCGCCAGGACGTTTTTACGCAGCTGCTTCACTGTTGAGCGAGCGATAATGTGGTTGCCGATTGCTGCCTGAATCGCAATATCGAACTGCTGGCGCGGGATCAGATCTTTCATCTTCTCCACCAGCTCGCGGCCACGATACTGTGAGTTATCACGGTGCGTAATCAGCGCCAGCGCATCAACGCGTTCTGAGTTAATCAGGACGTCGACGCGCACCATGTCAGAGGTCTGGAAACGTTTGAAGTTATAGTCCAGCGACGCATAGCCGCGCGACGTTGATTTCAGACGGTCGAAGAAGTCGAGTACCACTTCTGCCATCGGAATCTCATAGGTCAGCGCAACCTGTTTGCCGTGGTAAACCATGTTAGTCTGCACACCGCGTTTTTCGATACACAGCGTAATGACGTTGCCCAGAAACTCCTGCGGCAGCAGCATATGACACTCAGCGATCGGTTCGCGCAGTTCAGCAATATTATTCAGCGGCGGCAGCTTCGATGGGCTGTCGACGTAAACCACTTCTCCGTCAGTGGTTTCCACTTCGTACACAACCGTTGGCGCGGTGGTGATCAGGTCGAGATCGTATTCACGCTCCAGACGCTCCTGGATGATCTCCATGTGCAGCAGGCCGAGGAAGCCACAGCGGAAGCCAAAGCCCAGCGCGGTGGAACTCTCTGGCTCATAGAACAGCGAGGCGTCGTTCAGGCTCAGCTTGCCTAATGCATCACGGAAAGCTTCGTAGTCGTCGGAGCTTACCGGGAACAGACCGGCATACACCTGCGGCTTCACTTTTTTGAAGCCCGGCAGCGCTTTATCCGCTGGATTGCGCTGCAGCGTCAGGGTATCGCCCACCGGCGCGCCGAGGATGTCTTTGATGGCGCATACCAGCCAGCCTACCTCGCCACACTTCAGCTCGGTACGGTCAATTTGTTTTGGCGTGAAAATGCCGAGGCGGTCAGCGTTGTACACCTGTCCGGTACTCATTACCTTCACTTTATCGCCTTTACGCAGCGTGCCGTTTTTAATACGGATCAGCGACACTACACCGAGGTAGTTATCAAACCAGGAGTCGATGATCAGCGCCTGCAGCGGGCCTTCCGGATCGCCTTCCGGCGGCGGAATATCCCGCACCAGACGCTCCAGCACATCCGGTACGCCGACGCCGGTTTTCGCCGAGCAACGCACCGCATCCGCGGCGTCAATGCCGACGATATCTTCAATCTCTTCCGCCACGCGCTCCGGGTCGGCCGCAGGCAGGTCGATTTTGTTCAGTACCGGTACCACTTCCAGATCCATTTCCATGGCGGTGTAGCAGTTCGCCAGGGTCTGCGCTTCAACGCCCTGACCTGCATCAACCACCAGCAATGCCCCTTCACAGGCCGCCAGCGAGCGGGAAACTTCATAAGAGAAGTCAACATGGCCTGGGGTGTCGATAAAATTGAGCTGGTAAGTTTCACCGTTTGGCGCGTGGTAATCGAGCGTAACGCTCTGCGCTTTAATGGTGATGCCGCGCTCGCGCTCCAGATCCATCGAATCCAGAACCTGCGCCGCCATCTCACGATCGCTCAGGCCACCGCAAATCTGAATCAAACGGTCAGAGAGCGTTGATTTGCCGTGGTCAATGTGAGCGATAATGGAGAAATTTCGTATGTGCTTCATTTATATGAATATCTTCACGTAGAAAATCAGTTGAAAACGTGAGCACAGACACATTCAGGCAAGTGAGCTTTACCCGGAACCCTGTCAGCCTCATTAATGACGACGCATATTACACTGTTAACGCCGCGCGTTAAAGAATGGAACTGCGGGGAATCGCAACAGAATTCAGCGATTAAGACGAAATGAAAAGGCCGCGCAATACGCGGCCTGAACGGGGATCAACTGTGGTTTTCCACCCGTAGCGCATCAGGCGGGAGCGCAACGCTGAGAATCACCGGCTGGAACGCTTCGCGATCGCCAAACCGGCTGGAAACCCCTTTGGCAACAATAAAGCCGCCAACGCCACCCAGCAGCGCACCGCAGGCCGCCGCGAGGTCGCTGTGGAACAGCATCTGGAACAGGCCCGCGACCAGGAACAGACCAAACAGTGGCGTCATATACACCAGCAGCGCAGAACCGAGCAGGCTGCTTTCGCGAATGCCCAGCTCAATACGCTGGCCCGGCTGTAGCGGCTCCGGACTGGCGATGGTCATTACATGGGCGTTTTTCGGTCCCAGCTGGTTGAGCGCATGGCTGCCGCAGCCTTTGCGCGCTGAACAACTGTTGCAGGAGGTTTTCGCTTCCGAATGCAGAGTAGCGACGCCCTCTTTCCATGCCACCACGGTGGCCCATTCTCTCATCATTTTGTGGCACCTGAATCTATGCTGTCCGCGATACGTTTGGCAGTGGTCGGCGGCAATTCGCCCACCACGGTAATTTCACGATTATCGCGCACTTCGGTCTGCACCGTACGACGCCCAGTGCGCAATGACTGTGGCGAACTGCTTTTATCGGCAGGCGTGATGTTAATAGCGAAGCTGAACAGGCCATCGCTGTACAGACGGGATTCTACGGTTTTGTTCATCGCCGGAATATCACGCCGGCTTTGCGAAATCAGCTTCATACCGGCCGGCAGCCAGCCCGGTTGCCAGCTGAGCTGCACTTTGTCGCCTGCCGGTAACGACAGCGACGGCGGCAGGTTGGCTTTTTCCAGCCCCTGCATCAGATTGCGTACGCCTTCATCGACGGCAAAACTGATGACGCGGAACTGCTCCAGCGTCTCACCGTCGCGATCCAGCAAATCAATCCGCAGCGGCAATTTGGTATCGACGTCCAGCCACACCACGTAGCTGTAACGCGTGCCGTCACGCGACACGATGCGCACCACTTCGCACATCTGATCGGCCATGCGGGAACGCCCTACCGGAATAAAATCGTAGGCATCGCCGAGGCGCGAGAAGTCAGCGAACATCAGCGCCGGCAGCGCATCAATAATGTGGTTGCCCGGCAGCGAGAACGGATCGAGACCCGGTTCGAAATAGCTGATGTCGTTGCCGCGCTGGATCACCTCACGGCGCGGTCCGTCCATCTGTAATAGCTGAGCGAACACGCGATTGTCGATGACCGCATGGCGGTAACGCAGGGATTCAATGCCCAGACGTGAGACATTGATATAGGCGAATTCGTAGTTAAGGTTCTGGCTGGCCTGCTCCATCTGCTGTAACAACGCCCCGGACGCAGATGTCTGCGCCGGGGCGGTAGATGACCAAAGCAGGCTGCCTGCCAGCAGGCTAACGGCACACCAAAGCTGCTTCATTACTGCTGTTGAGTTCCTAACGACTGAGTTCCGGGAACGTTAGCCTGCGCCTGTTGCGGCGCATTGCTTTCAAACTGCACCTGATCGGCATGCAGACGGCGTTGCAGTTCGTAATCCTGCAGCATGGCATTCACGCGTCGACGCTGCTCCTGCACCTGCTGATTTGAGCTGTTGGTGTCAAAAGCATCAGACGGCACGCCCAGGCTGACCGGTGACGCTTTACCCATCATCGGTAAGGTATTAAAGGCTGGTGCATCCGAGGTTTCCGTCGCACTACCCGCTGGTGAGCTGTTGTAGTGCTGCACACCGACGATCACCGCCAGCGACACACAGGCCGCCACACCAATCTGCGTGACCTGAGCAACCCAGCCGCCACCGTGACGCCAGAATGGCATTTTCTGCCAGCGCGACGGCTCCGGCTGTGCTTCCGGGATCAACGAAGTCACTTTGCGCACCGGCTCGTTTTCGATCGCGGCAGCAACGCGTGCGGAGATATCAAAATGCAGCACTTCGCCCACATCGCCCCGCAGGGTGTCGCGGATCAGATGGTAGCTCTCCCAGCTTTTTTGTAGATCTGCATCCTTCGATAACGACGCCAGCAGCTCGTTATCTAAAGTTTCACCATCCATTAAAGCGGAAAGTTTTTCTTTCTGCATGTTTTGGTACCCTTCCAGTAGCCGTTATCACTGACGTTGGATAAGCGGTTGAACTTTATTATCAATGGCTTCCCGGGCCCGGAAGATACGTGAACGTACGGTACCTACCGGACAATCCATGATGGCGGCGATCTCTTCGTAACTCAGACCATCCAGTTCCCGCAGGGTGATGGCCATACGCAGATCTTCAGGCAACGCCTCAATCGTCCGAAAAACAATTTGTTTCAGTTCGTCTGACAACATTAAGTTCTCAGGGTTCGAAATTTCTTTTAGCGCACCCGCACTTTCGAAATTTTCCGCGTCAATCGCGTCCACATCGCTGGACGGCGGCCGACGCCCCTGAGCCACCAGATAATTCTTCGCGGTGTTGACCGCAATGCGGTACAGCCACGTGTAAAAGGCGCTATCACCCCGGAACGACTCCAGTGCGCGATACGCTTTAATGAAAGATTCCTGAACCACATCAGGCACATCGCCTGACGGGACATAACGTGAAACCAGGCTCGCCACTTTATGCTGGTATCGGATAACCAGTAAATTAAATGACTTTTGATCTCCTTTCTGAACCCGCTCAACGAGAACCTGATCCGTTAACTGCTCGCTCATCCGAGGTAATGTCTCCCCAAATCTCTTTTATGCGTAAGTGAACTGCCAGCACATCTCATTTATTGTGAGCAAGCATGCGCTTAGAGTCCCATTCTGGCCTGAAGTTCACCACGACCTGATATTTTCTGTACCGGTGCCCTGACATCATTGTTGTTGATGGTCTTTCAGTGTAGCGATTTACCGCACTGGTGGTGTCGTTGGCGGCACCGATAATCGCTGGCAGAGTACCCTATGACGCCGCATTTTTCACCTTTATTCCCTGAATTTTCAGCGTGTTTGGTATAAAAAACACTAATCGCTTATTTTCAGACATAACTTACTGAAATCGCATTACAATCTGATTATTGCGTCGAATTATCCCGCGTTTTTTGTTCAAAATACTTCACACCAGCAGCGTCCGGGCTTATGCTCGGGGGACCTCTTGTTTAGTAAATTAAACACCATGAACCCCATTCCCGATCATAGCTGTGATGTACTGATTGTTGGCAGCGGCGCGGCCGGTTTATCTCTGGCGCTGCGGCTGGCACCGCATTATCAGGTAACGGTGCTGAGTAAAGCGCAGATTAGCGAAGGCTCCACGCTGTATGCGCAGGGCGGGATTGCGGCGGTGTTTGATGAGAACGACAGCATTGAATCACACGTCGAAGATACGCTGGTTGCCGGTGCAGGCCTGTGCGATCGCGAGACGGTGAATTTTATCGCCAGCAATGCGCGCCCGTGCGTACAGTGGCTGATCGATAACGGCGTGGCGTTTGATCGCGAGCCCCAGGATAACGGTAACGCGCGCTATCACCTGACGCGCGAAGGCGGTCACAGCCATCGCCGTATTTTACACAGCGCCGACGCTACCGGGCGCGCGGTCGAAACCACGCTGGTCAGCCAGGCGCTCAGCCATCCCAATATTCGCGTTATTGAGCGTGCCAACGCGGTGGACTTAATCCTCTCTGATAAAATTGGCCTGCCCGGAACGCGGCGCGTGGTGGGCGCATGGATCTGGAATCGCAATCGCGAACAGGTTGAAACCTGCCGCGCCCGCAGCGTGGTGCTGGCCACCGGCGGTGCGGCGAAGGTATATCAGTACACCACTAATCCGGATGTCGCTTCCGGCGACGGCATCGCGATGGCGTGGCGCGCCGGCTGCCGGGTGGCCAATCTGGAGTTCAATCAGTTTCACCCTACCTGCCTGTTTCATCCGCAGGCGCAAAACTTTTTGCTGACCGAAGCGCTGCGCGGCGAAGGTGCCTGGCTACTGCGCCCGGACGGTTCGCGCTTTATGCCGGATTTCGATGCGCGCGCCGAACTGGCACCGCGCGATATCGTGGCGCGCGCGATCGATCACGAAATGAAGCGTCTGGGCGTCGACTGCATGTATCTCGACATCAGCCATCAGCCGGCCAGCTTTGTGCGTGCCCACTTTCCGATGATTTATGACAAGCTGCTGACGTTTGGCCTCGATCTGACACAGCAGCCGATTCCGATTGTGCCCGCCGCACATTACACCTGCGGCGGCGTGATGGTGGATCGGCATGGTCGCACCGATGTCGACGGGCTGTATGCGATTGGTGAGGTCAGCTACACCGGTCTGCACGGCGCTAACCGCATGGCATCGAATTCGCTGCTGGAGTGTCTGGTGTATGGCTGGTCGGCGGCCGAAGATATTGTGCGCCGTCTGCCGCAGATGCACGCCGTCGATCACCTGCCGGCGTGGGATGAAAGCCGCGTCGACGATGCCGATGAACGGGTGGTGATTCAGCACAACTGGCACGAGCTGCGGCTGTTAATGTGGGATTACATGGGCATCGTGCGTACTACCAAGCGGCTGGAGCGCGCCCTGCGCCGCATCACGCTGCTACAGCAGGAAATTGATGAATACTATGCGCACTTTCGCCTCTCCAACAATCTGCTGGAGCTGCGCAATCTGGTACAGGTGGCAGAGCTAATGGTGCGCTGTGCGCTGGCGCGCAAAGAGAGCCGCGGGCTGCACTTCACCCGCGACTATCCGCATACGCTGCCCGAGGCACAGCCAACGGTGCTGCAGCCGGTAGCCTAGCGGAACAGATAGAAATCGGTTACCAGGCTCAGCCAGTCCGCCGAATAGCTTTTATCCTCATCACGAATGGCGAGACGCTCCTGCACGAGTTCGCCTGCGGCAGGTGAAAAGCCCAGCACCAGCCGGTTCGGCGGTCGCTGCGCGTAAGGTGCCACATCATAGCGATAACGCAGATGCCAGCCTTCGGCGCGCGCCAGTGCAATCAGGTTTTCGCCGGCATCCGCGGGCAGCACCACGCAAAACAGCCCCTCTTCTTCAATCAGCTGTGCCGCACAGCGCAGCAGGGTGGGATGATCAAGCGTTGCCGTGCTGCGCGCAGTATCGCGCTCGACGCTGGCCGAGGCCATACCCGGGGTGAAAAACGGCGGATTGCTGACAATCAGCGAGTAGCGTTTTTCTGCCTGCTCACTCCAGCTGACGATGTCCTGCGCATGCACCGTGATGCGATGCGCCCACGGCGACGCGGCGACGTTCTCCTGCGCCTGCGCGGCGGCGCTGCACTCCAGTTCGACAGCATCGATACTGACGTCATCCGGCGTGCGCTGCGCCAGCATCAGCGCAATCAGGCCGCTGCCGCAGCCGATATCCAGTATACGCCGTACGCCTGCCACCGGCGCCCAGGCGCCGAGCAGCACCCCATCAGTGCCGACCTTCATGGCACAGCGATCGTGCGCGACAAAAAATTGCTTAAACGTGAACCCATCTTTTCTTAATATCGCCCGCGCTGGCGGTTGCGGCTGAGACATGCTTAACGACCATTGAATTTGCTCCTGCCGGAAGTGTAACGTGGTCGCGAAGTGAATTCACCTTCACCTGTGCAACACAAACAGATGAAGATTGTGGCTGAACTGTCTATAATCAGCGCCCCAAACTGAGGTAGACCATGACCGTAACCACATTCTCCGAACTCGAACTCGACGAAAGCCTGCTGGAAGCCCTGCAGGATAAAGGCTTCACGCGCCCGACTGCCATTCAGGCTGAGGCCATTCCTGCCGCGCTGGAAGGCCGTGACGTTCTGGGTTCGGCACCAACCGGAACGGGGAAAACCGCAGCCTACCTGCTGCCCGCTTTACAGCACCTGCTCGATTTCCCGCGTAAAAAATCAGGGCCGCCGCGCATTCTGATCCTCACGCCGACGCGTGAACTGGCGATGCAGGTTGCCGACCAGGCGCGCGAGCTGGCCAAACATACCCATCTCGATATCGCCACCATCACCGGCGGCGTGGCCTATATGAACCACGCGGAAGTGTTCAGTGAAAATCAGGACATCGTGGTCGCAACCACCGGCCGCCTGCTGCAGTACATCAAAGAAGAGAACTTTGACTGCCGCGCGGTAGAAACGCTGATTCTGGACGAAGCCGACCGCATGCTGGACATGGGCTTTGCGCAGGATATCGAGACCATTGCCGGTGAAACGCGCTGGCGCAAACAGACGCTGCTGTTCTCGGCCACGCTGGAAGGCGACAACATCAAAGATTTCGCCGAGCGCCTGCTGAACGATCCGGTAGCGATTGAAGCCGATCCGAGCAAAAGCGAGCGCAAGAAGATTCAGCAGTGGTATTACCGCGCCGACAATCTTGAACACAAAACCAAACTGCTGGTGCATCTGCTGAAGCAGCCGGAAGTGAAGCGCGCCATCGTGTTCGTGCGCAAACGTGAACGCCTGCATGAGCTGGTGACCTGGATGCACGAAGCCGGCCTGCGCAGCAGCTACCTCGAAGGCGAAATGGTACAGGCGAACCGTAACGAAGCGATCAAACGCCTGAATGACGGTCGCGTTAACGTGCTGGTCGCGACCGATGTCGCCGCGCGCGGTATCGACATTGATAACGTCACCCACGTCATCAACTATGACTTACCGCGCACCGCCGATGTCTATCTGCACCGCATTGGCCGTACCGGCCGCGCCGGACGCAAAGGTACCGCGATCTCGCTGGTAGAGGCACATGATCATCCGCTGCTGGGTAAAATCAGCCGCTACGTCAACGAGCCGCTGAAATCGCGCGTAATCGATGAGCTGCGTCCGGAAACGCGTGCACCGAGTGCTAAAGTCACCGGTAAACCGTCGAAAAAGGCGCTTGAGAAGCGCAAAGAGAAGAAAGCGAAAGAAGAAGAGAAACCGCGCGTGAAGAAACGTCACCGCGATACTAAAAATATCGGTAAACGCCGCAAACCAAGCGGCAGCAGCACACCGGAGAGCGGTGCGGAATAAAACAGCATCGCGGCAATTAAATCGCCTCCCTGAGGCGATTTTTTGCTTTCTGGCCTGCTGAAAAAGCACTTTCGCGGCGTAAAATCTCTCAACCTGCCCTCTTCGCTCTTCAGGAAATAAAAAAAGCCGCGCCAGTAAGCACCGGCGCGGCTTGTATTGCTGTATGCGTTTTCGTCAGCCGATCAATTACAGGCTTTCGGTAAAGGTACGGGTGATAACGTCACGCTGCTGTTCTGGCGTCAGCGCGTTAAAGCGCACCGCATAGCCCGACACGCGAATGGTCAGCTGCGGATATTTTTCCGGATGCTTCACCGCATCTTCCAGCGTTTCACGGCGCAGCACGTTAACGTTGAGGTGCTGACCGCCTTCAACGCGCACCTGCGGTTTCTGCTCCAGTGGAATTTCACGGTAAGCAATCTCGCCAAGGTCGCTGACTGCAACAACCTGATCTTCCGTGAAATCGCCTTTTGCGCACAGGCAGCGGGCTTCGGCTTTCTCATTGTCCAGCAGCCAGAACGAGTTCAGCAGCTGCGGATTTTGTGCCTGAGTAATTTGAATACCGGTAATCATAGAGGCCTCCAGGGCTTAGCGCTGCGGCAGGAGCACAGCGCGGTTCTTCGGGTTATGTGATGCTCTGGTATATCACCGCGCTGACCGGCTCGTTTTGACCTGTATCAATTTCGTCCGGCCAGAATTTTTGCCCCCACTCTAATAAATTGATTTATAATAATTTTTATCATTAACTTTTTCTGTAATTGTTCAACTTATTTTTACCCTTCTGCTGCCCCGCCGGACACGCTAAGCTAAAGGCATCAATTTGCAGGGAGTCAATGATGGCTGAGAAGCTGACCTGGCACGATGTGCTGGCTGAAGAGAAAGAAAAACCTTACTTCGTGGAAACGCTGAAAGCGGTAGCCGAAGAGCGAGCAGCGGGCGTGACGGTCTATCCGCCGCAAAAGGACGTCTTCAACGCGTTCCGTCTCACCGAACTGGGCGATATCAAAGTGGTGATCCTCGGTCAGGATCCCTACCACGGCCCGAATCAGGCGCATGGCCTGGCGTTCTCGGTCCTGCCGGGCGTGGCCATTCCGCCGTCGCTGCTGAATATGTACAAAGAGCTGGAACAGGACATTCCTGGCTTTCAGCGTCCGCAGCACGGCTTTCTTGAAAGCTGGGCGAAACAGGGTGTGCTGCTGCTGAATACGGTGTTAACCGTGGAAGCCGGCAAAGCGCATTCGCACGCGCGTTTCGGCTGGGAAACCTTTACCGATAACGTGATCAGCGCCATCAACTCCCATCGCGAAGGGGTGATTTTCCTGCTGTGGGGATCGCACGCGCAGAAGAAAGGCAGCATTATTGATACGCAGCGTCATCACGTACTGAAAGCACCGCATCCTTCGCCGCTATCGGCGCATCGCGGCTTTTTTGGCTGTCAGCATTTTTCCAAAGCCAATGCGCTGCTGAGCCAGGCCGGCCAGACGCCCATTGACTGGACGCCGGTGCTGCCCTGAAAACACAAACGGCCGCATCAGCGGCCGTTGTTGCACGGGAGCGGCTTAGCCTTTGGCTTTCGATACCGCAACCATCGCCGGGCGCAGCAGGCGACCGTTGAGGGTGTAACCGCGCTGCATCACCATCAGCACGTGGTTTGGCGCCACTTCTTCAGACTCCATCATCGACATCGCCTGATGTACGTCCGGGTTGAACGGCACATTAGTTTCGCCCACCACTTCCACGCCGAACTTGCGCACCGCACCCAGCAGTGATTTCAGCGTCAGCTCGATGCCTTCAATCATCGATGCCAGCTCGGTATTCTCTTTATCCGCCACTTCCAGCGCGCGCTCCAGGCTATCAATCACCGGCAGCAGCTCGTTGGCAAACTTTTCCAGCGCAAACTTGTGCGCTTTTTCCACGTCCATTTCGGCACGGCGACGGATGTTTTCAATCTCAGCCTGCGCGCGCAGCTGGGCGTCACGCACGCCACCCTGCGCCTGCGCTAATTCCGCTTCCAGCTGGGCGATACGCTCATCACGCGGATCCACCTCAGTTGCTGTCTCCGCTTCCGGCTGCTGTTGTTCCTGTTGAATTTCGTCTGAGACTTGCTCGTTTGGGGTGTTCTGTTCTTTACTACTCATGAATTTCTCCGCGTTTTGCACATTCATCTCGCTGGTTGGCTTATTATGGGGATCAGTTTGACGGTTTCAAGTGAACCCATCACATTGCCTGGCCGTTTTGGCTTATGAGGAACACCCGCTAAATGAACAAACACTTTAACTGCATTGGGATCGTCGGTCATCCGCGCCATCCCACTGCGTTAACCACCCATGAAATGCTCTGGCGCTGGCTGACTGACAAAGGCTATGACGTGATCGTGGAACAGCAAATCGCCCGCGAGCTTAATTTGCAGGATGTGCGTACCGGCAGCCTGGCGGACATCGGCCAGTACGCCGATCTGGCGGTGGTGGTCGGCGGCGATGGCAACATGCTGGGCGCCGCGCGCGTGCTGGCTCGTTACGACATCAAGGTGATTGGCATCAACCGCGGCAATCTCGGCTTCCTCACGGACCTCGATCCGGATAACGCGCAGCAGCAGCTGGATGACGTGCTGCAGGGCGATTATTTCGTGGAAAGCCGCTTTTTGCTGGAAGCGCAGGTATGCAAAGAAGAGTGTTCGCCGCGCATCGGCAGCGCCATCAATGAAGTGGTGCTGCATCCGGGCAAAGTGGCACACATGATTGAATTTGAAGTCTATATCGACGAAGTGTTCGCCTTTTCCCAGCGCTCGGACGGGCTGATTATCTCCACGCCAACCGGTTCAACCGCCTATTCGCTTTCGGCGGGCGGGCCGATATTAACGCCGTCACTTGATGCGATTGCACTGGTGCCGATGTTCCCGCACACGCTGTCGGCGCGTCCGCTGGTGATCAACAGTAGCAGCACCATTCGCCTGCGTTTTTCCTCGCTGCGCAGCGACCTGGAGATCAGCTGTGACAGCCAGATCGCCCTGCCGATTCAGGAAGGGGAAGATGTGCTGATTCGCCGCAGCGCCAATCACCTCAATTTAATTCATCCCAAAAATTATAATTATTTTAATACCTTAAGCTCAAAACTCGGATGGTCAAAAAAATTATTCTGAAAAGGCCTGCCGGCTACTTTACTGGATAAAAAACCAGTTTATACTGTATGAAAAACCATATCTGTTTTTACATACAGGTGATTGTATGCTGGCACAACTGACCATCAGTAATTTTGCAATCGTTCGTGAACTGGAGATCGACTTTCATCGTGGCATGACAGCGATCACCGGCGAAACCGGCGCAGGAAAATCCATCGCGATTGATGCGCTGGGCCTGTGCCTTGGCGGCCGTGCTGAAGCAGACATGGTGCGTCAGGGGGCCAGCCGCGCAGATATCTGTGCGCGCTTCCAGCTGAAAGCGTCACCCTCAGCCCAGCGCTGGCTGGCGGAGAACCAGCTCGACGACGGCAACGAATGCCTGTTGCGCCGCGTGATCAGTGCCGATGGCCGCTCACGTGGCTTTATCAACGGCACGTCCGTACCGCTGTCGCAGCTGCGCGAACTCGGTCAGTTACTGATTCAAATCCACGGTCAGCATGCGCATCAGCTGCTGCTTAAAACCGATCACCAGAAACACCTGCTGGATGCCTACGCCGCGCACGACGATCGGCTGGCGGAGATGCGTCAGCACTATCAGCGCTGGCACCACAGCTGCCGCGCGCTGGCACAGCATCAGCAGCTGTCGCAGGAGCGTGAAGCCCGCCGCGAACTGCTGCAGTATCAGCTGAAAGAACTCAACGAATTTGCGCCGCAGCCAGGCGAGTTTGAGCAGATTGATGAAGAGTACAAGCGCCTGGCGAACAGCGGTCAGCTGCTGTCTACCAGCCAGCAGGCGCTGCAAATTCTTGCCGACAGCGATGACACCAACCTGCAAAGCCTGCTCTACAGCGCGCGTAATATGCTGAGTGAGCTGGTCTCGCTGGATGATAAAGTCAGCGGCGTATTTAACCTGCTGGAAGAAGCCGCGATTCAGCTGAGTGAAGCCAGCGATGAGCTGCGCCACTACTGTGAACGGCTCGACCTCGATCCTAATCGCCTGTACGAGCTGGAGCAGCGTCTGTCGCGGCAGATTGCGCTGGCACGCAAGCACCATGTTTCACCGGAAGCGCTGCCGGTACTGTATCAGCAGCTGCTGGATGAAGCGGAACAGCTGTCGCAGCAGGAGAGCGATCAGGAAAGCCTGCAGAGCGATGTCGTGGCTCATCATCAGGCCGCGCTGGCCTGCGCTGAAGCCCTGCATCAGCAGCGCGTTGCCTCGGCGCAGGAGCTGAGCCAGCTGATCACGCAAAGCATGCGCACCCTCGCCATGCCGCACGGTGAGTTTGCCATCATGCTGGAATTCAATGCCGATCAGCTGACGGCCGAAGGTGCCAGCCGTATTGATTTCCGTGTCACCACCAACCCGGGCCAGCCGCTGCAGCCGCTGGGTAAAGTGGCCTCAGGGGGTGAACTGTCACGTATTGCGCTGGCGATTCAGGTGATCACCGCACAGAAAATGGAAACTCCGGCGATGATTTTCGATGAGGTAGACGTCGGCATCAGTGGTCCGACGGCCGCTGTCGTTGGCCAGATGCTGCGCCAGCTGGGCGAATCGACTCAGGTAATGTGCGTAACTCACCTGCCGCAGGTGGCGGGCTGTGGTCATCAGCACTTCTTCGTCAGCAAAGAGACCGACGGTGCGATGACCGAAACCCACATGCAGCCGCTGGATAAGCGTGCGCGTCTGCAGGAACTGGCGCGCCTGCTCGGCGGCAGCGAAGTCACACGCAACACGCTGGCGAACGCAAAAGAACTTTTAGCAGCCTGACACCGCACTTTTTTGCGGCCTGGTGGTCATATGCTTGCTCTGTAGAGGTTTCCAATAGCTCAAAGGTTTATTATCATCGGCAGTCATATCGCCATAATAAAGCCTGCCGTATGCAGAGTTCAGAATTTGATGGCAACAAAACTGCCTGATGAAAGGCGTTTGGCCCCAGAAAAGGAATGTATAGATGCGCTGTAAAACGCTGACTGCCGCGGCAGTGGTAATGTTGATGATGACCGCCGGATGTTCCACCCTTGAGCGCGTTGTGTATCGTCCGGATATCAATCAGGGGAATTACCTGGTCGCCAACGACGTTTCGAAGATTCACACCGGCATGACGCAGCAGCAGGTTGCCTACACGCTCGGTACGCCGATGATGCACGACCCGTTTGGCAGCAACGTCTGGTATTACGTGTTCCGTCAGGAGCCAGGTCATGAGAGCGTGAAGCAGCAGACGCTGACGCTGACCTTCGACAGCAACGGTACGCTGACCAACATCGATAACAAACCGCGCCTCACCGGCACTGAAGACTGAGTGAGCCGCAACAAAAAAGGCGCCTGAGCGCCTTTTTTAATGCCTGTAATTTACTTTTTTGTTGCCGCGCGCTCTGCCCGCTGGCGCCGCATCTCTTTTGGATCGGCAATCAGCGGGCGATAAATCTCTACCCGATCGCCATCCTGCAGCGTATCGCTCAGCTTGACCGGACGGCTGAAAATGCCGACCTTGTTGCTGCTCAGGTCGATATCTTTGCGCAGCGTCAGCAGTCCGGATGCCTGAATCGCCTGCTCAACCGTCGCGCCCTCTTCCAGGCTAACCTCACGCAGATACTGCTTATCCGGCAGCGCGTACACCACTTCAACGCTGATGTCAGCCACGGTAAACCTCTTTGGCGCGCTGGGTAAACGCCTGCACCATGCTGTTGGCCAGCTCTTTGAAGATGCGTCCAAACGCCATCTCGACCAGCATATTGGTGAATTCAAAGTCGAGGCTGAGCTCAACCTTGCAGGCATCGTCGCCGAGCGAGATAAATTTCCAGCCGCCGGTCAGCTTGCGGAACGGCCCGTCGACCAGCTGCATATGAATGCTCTGGTTATCGGTCAGGGTGTTACGCGTGGTAAAAGTTTTACTGATGCCGGCTTTAGAAACATCCACCGCGGCGGTCATCTGGTTACCGCTGTTATCCAGCACGCGGCTGCCGGTACAGCCCGGAAGAAATTCAGGATAAGCATCCACATCATTCACGAGCCGGTACATCTGCTCAGCGCTATACGGGACCAGCGCTGAACGGCTAATCTGGGCCATAATGGTTCCTGTTGGTCACAAAACCGTTGAATTATACCATTTTAAGCTACCAAACAAAAATTCACGCCTTTGCCAGCTGTGCTAAAATAGTGTGTTTTTTACCGCCCCGCAGGACAGGGGATGCGCCCACAGACTGAGTGATGTAGACTACGCCGCACTATGACAAAGAAAAAAGCTCACAAACCCGGTTCAGCCACTATTGCCCTCAACAAACGCGCTCGCCATGAATACTTCATTGAAGAAGAGTTCGAGGCCGGCATGGCGTTGCAAGGATGGGAAGTCAAATCACTGCGCGCCGGTAAAGCCAACATCAGCGATAGCTATATTTTGCTGCGCGATGGCGAAGCCTATCTGTTCGGTTCCACTTTTCAGCCGCTGGCGGTGGCATCAAGCCACGTGGTGTGCGATCCCACGCGCAACCGCAAGCTGCTGTTGAACCAGCGTGAACTGGACTCCCTGTACGGCCGCGTTAACCGCGAAGGTTACACCGTGGTCGCGCTGTCGCTGTACTGGAAAAACGCCTGGGCCAAACTGAAGATTGGTGTGGCACGCGGTAAGAAAGAACACGACAAGCGCGCGGACATCAAAGATCGCGAGTGGAAGATGGACAAAGCACGAATTATGAAGAATGCCAGCCGTTAAGCACTGGAATCTTTTATGATTTTTTGCTAGAGTAAGAAGTTCTTGGGGCTGATTCTGGATTCGACGGGATTCGCGAAACCCAAGGTGCATGCCGAGGTGCGGTAGGCCTCGCTAAAAAACCGCAAAAAAATAGTCGCAAACGACGAAAACTACGCTTTAGCAGCTTAATAACCTGCTTAGAGCCCTCTCTCCCTAGCCTCCGCTCTTAGGACGGGGATCAAGAGAGGTCAAACCTAAAAGAGATCGCGTGGATGCCCTGCCTGGGGTTGAAGCGTTAAAACTAATCAGGCTAGTTTGTTAGTGGCGTGTCTGTCCGCAGCTGGCAAGCGAATGTAAAGACCAGACTAAGCATGTAGTACCGAGGATGTAGGAATTTCGGACGCGGGTTCAACTCCCGCCAGCTCCACCAAAATTCTTTCGCGGCGATACCAGAATCGTCCGCTGAAGTCCTGAAAGCCCGCACGGCACAAGCCCTGCGGGCTTTTTTGTGTTCTACGCGATTTCTTAAGAGTTGCTAGAGTCCACGCCTTATGACACCCTCTTTTGGGCCCACCAGTGTGGGTCCAAAATCAGAGGGTCCAAAAATGCCTAAGGTCGTCACAAAGCTGAATGATACCCAAATCAGGAACACCAAGCCCGGCGAGAAGGAAGTGAGTCTCTTCGACGGCGAAGGCTTGTTTGTGCGAATCTCACCATCAGCAAAAGGTGGTAAGAAAAACTGGTATTTTAGATACACAGTACCGACGACCAGAAAACGCACAAAAATGAGCTTGGGTACTTACCCTCATCTCACCCTAGCTCAGGCCCGCTCTCTAAGAGACCAGTACCTCGCCCTTCTCGCCCAGCAGGTTGACCCACAGCAGCATAATGCTGAGAAAGCAAATGCTTTAAAAGCGGCTACTGAACATACATTGCAGGTAGTTGCAAAAAAATGGTTGGATGAGAAGAAAAGAACTTCAGGGATCACGAATGACCATGCAGAGGATATCTGGCGTAGCCTTGAACGAAACGTCTTTCCTGGACTAGGAAATGTTCCGATAAAGGAAATTCGTCCTAAACTCTTAAAGCAGCACTTAGACCCAATTGAGCAGCGTGGAATTCTTGAAACGTTAAGGCGTGTGATTTCCCGATTGAATGAAATTTTCCGTTGGGCGGCTACTGAGGAACTGATTGAGTTTAATCCTGCTGATAACCTCGCACAGCGTTTCACTAAGCCTAAAAAGCAAAATATGCCTGCATTACCTCCGTCTGAATTACCCCGTTTCCTGGCAACGCTGAACAATGCTTCAGTACGTATGGAGACAAGGCTGCTGATTGAGTGGCAATTGTTAACATGGGTTCGTCCGGGCGAAGCTGTTCGAGCAAGGTGGGCAGACATCGATACAGACAATAGTCTATGGACCATTCCTGCCGACTTTATGAAAATGAAAAAAACTCATAAGGTTCCTTTGAGCAAAGAGGCTTTGCGTATTCTTGATAAAATGAGGCCGCTCAGTGGACATAGAGAGTGGATTTTCCCCAGCATTAAAGCACCACTTCAACATATGCATGAACAGACAGCTAATGCCGCTATTATTCGCATGGGTTTTGGAGGCGAGCTTGTAGCTCATGGTATGCGTTCGATTGCGAGAACAGCAGCCGAGGAGTCTGGTAAGTTTAGATCTGAAGTTCTTGAAGCAGCGCTTGCCCACTCCAAGAAAGACGAAATTGTTGCAGCGTATAATCGCGCGGAGTATCTCGCCGAACGAAACGCACTTATGCAGTGGTGGAGTGATTATGTGCAATCTCAAAAGTTTAAAGCGATTGCTGCATAAATAGCATTTTTATCACTTTAATTTTAATATATGTAATAGAAATACTTTTGAATCTAAATGTGATTTTTTAGCTCTTCTTAATACAAACGACAATAACAACCGTCAGTAAAATTTCTGCCGGTTGTCATTAACGGAATGACTCAGATAATTTTACAGTAAGAATTCATCAAGACTTTTACCGTCATCAACAGCTTTTTTTATAGCTTTAGGCGTTCGCCCCTGCCCTGTCCAACTTTTCTCGTTACCATCTTCATCTGTGTACCTATATTTCGCAGGGCGAGGATTACGACTGGATTTTCTCTTTTTGGTAGTTGAAGGTGGGGTCGAGTTGATAAGTAATTCCTGAGGATCAATCCCATCGGCTAAAAGTTGTTCGCGGATAGCAAGAAGTTTTACTTTTCTCTCTTCTCGCTCTTTCAAGCCCGATTCTTCTTCATGACGCTTTTCTTCAACGATTGCTGTCAGCTTTTCAAGAATTTCTTCAAGAATTTCCAGAGAGGTTCCACGTGCTTGTGCTCTTAAGGTTCGGATACTACCAAAAAGTTTAAATTCTCCACTCATTGCAAAATTTCCCATATTAAAACTTATGAATTACTACAAATACTTCACAGTCTGATTCTAGTCGAATAATGCTGATAGTCACCTACTAATACCAAATTTATGTAAAAAAACTAATTCATAAGCTTTTACTATAATTAAGCGCAGGAATTAATCCTTTTTAATTATTTAATACCTTTCATTAAGCGTAATAAGATTTAATATCATTCGCTTTAAGCTTTCATATTTGAAAATGCTTACTACCCCTCCACCTGCTTAACTGAGAAGCATATCTAAGATAACAAGTATCTTTCAGGAGACATTTGAAAATGCTATTACTAGCTCTCATAGCCTGCCAGAAATCATTCTGTTGCCGTAGGGTAATGTGCTAAGAAAAAGTTAAAGCACGAAGAGTTACAAAGACTAGCCAGCATGCCTGACCAGTGTGGCATGCATTGAGCTTTTTACCCTATGAGCATTTCGCCAGGCCCGAAGGTCACCAAGAAGATAATTGACTCGCTGATTGCGGGCTTTGCTTCCAGAAGAATAGTACTGAACATAATGCGGACCATCTCCCTTCTGACGATAACGAGCCAGGGTTTTAACACTGACTCCCAGATAAAGCGCAGCTAAATCTACTCCAATAGTGGCATCATCCGGCATGTCATTGAACAAACGCCAGACATCTGACATCTCTCTTAAATTTTCAATAGCACTCATGTTTGATTCCATAGTTATCAAAATTGGTGTGTATTTTTTAAAGCCCATAATCCTTTTTCAAAAAATCATAAAAACCTATCTTTGAGCTACCTTCACAAATTCTATAATTTCACGAGATAAATCATCCGGGCATTTTAATGGAAGCAAATGGCCACAATCATTGATAACCCTGAATGAATAAGGATTAAAATAGACTAAAGTACTTCTGATTTGCTCCGTGATATTTGGAACACTCTTATCGTCATTGCCTATTATCAATTTAACGGGGAGCCTGACCTTATCAAAAACACCTTCAAAATTTTCCTGACTTCCGCTATCTGCCCACTTATTGAATGCTTCACAATCAGCTCGCAAAGTGTCTTCAATAGCGAGTTCTTCAAATGCCTGCTTTAGAGGCTGAGAACAGGATCCATTAACAAATGCTTTGGCTTCAGCTGCACTACCCGTCCATTCTTTCTGTTGCAGGTATTGTTGGACAGTCATAGGCTGTGGAGTGAGAGGCGAAGGAGCAACAAGCACAAGTCCGCTGATTTTCTCTGGAGACTGCAAAGACATTATAGAGGCAATTTTTCCTGACATCGAATGTCCGATTAAAAATGGTTTTTTAATATTAAGGTTTTCAATATTTTCCCATAAAGCTTCTGCCTGCGACTGGATACTCATATCCTCTAAAGACTCAGAGTCGCCAAAACCTGGCATATCAAAAGCAATGCAGTCATAGTCGTTTTTAAGATTTTCAATCACAGGATACCAGGTTCTCGCAGAACCACCCAGATAATGCATAAAAACCAGAGCAGGCCCTTCCTGATTTCCCTGACGAGTAAAACTAAGCATTTGTAACCTCTTACAGAACCTGAATTTTTATTTTTAATTAACAGCTGCATTTTAGTCTAAACTCACAATGGCGCAATGTCTGGCTGCACATATAATCTGTTAAATAATATTAATCATAATTTTTCATGTAATTTGTTTTAGGGAGCAGGCTCTTGGACAATGAAAATTACCTTCAGAATGTGTACACCAACCGTTCGCATGAGACTATCCATGAATGGTTACTTGAACTGCAAAACAACTTTAACGAAAAGGATGTGGCTTTTTATCCTGAAAAATTGTTAGCACTGACAAGTGGGATTCAGCCCGAACTTAATCCGCAAATCAGAGCGCTGTTGTCTGATCTTAGATCACTGACAAATGTTGATCCTCTTACAGAAGTTATGAGAGAAGAAAATTTTCACATGACATTTCTTGCCGTGACTCAATCCATCTACGAATCCTATGAAGATACTGCTGACATTGCCGATCTGATCGAGCGATTCAGCCTGATTATCAGAAACAGCACTCTTAACGTTAAAGAGCTTCAGCTTGTAGCACTTCCTAATCAGCTGTTACTGGCCGGAATTCCAGACAACAACTCAATCAGCCTGCGACAAATTTTCTGGAACGATCTTATGAGTTCTGACTGGCAGTCAAAACTGCAGGACCGATATCCGGGAAAAGCTTTACCCCCAGATTTCTGGCATACAACAATAATGAGGTATAAATCGAAAAAACTGCCACCGCTTGTCAGGGAATACTTCCTATCGAATTCTGATATGAGGTATGGAGAAATTGAGGGAAAGATAAAACTGGTACTTGCTCCGTATAACTGGAACAACCCTTTGAATATTATTTAACCATAATCGGCTTTGAGCATGGTGAGGATCAGCTTTGAGATCCTCATCACATTAACAACAGATTTAGCTGTAAAGTCCATATCTTGAGAGAGGGGCGCTCTAATCCTGACTGTATCCGCTGCGTAAGCTTAAGCACTATTACATGCTGTATGAGCGGAGCTTAATGATGTCTCATGTAAACCAGACCGTCACGTATGGTATTGACCATAAGTCAAAAGTCAGAAGAATGAATCTCTTTGTATCCATATCCGCTGCCCTTGCCGGGCTTCTGTTCGGGCTGGATATCGGGGTAATCTCAGGTGCCCTGCCTTTCATAACTAAACATTTTCAGTTAACTAGCCATGAACAGGAATGGGTTGTCAGCAGTATGATGCTGGGAGCTGCGATTGGAGCTCTCTGTAACGGCTGGGTTTCACATCGGCTGGGAAGAAAATACAGCCTTATGGCTGGAGCCATACTCTTCATCGTGGGTTCCCTTGGGTCGGCCTTTGCCACAAGTGTTGAAGTTCTGCTTACATTCAGGGTTCTGCTCGGGCTGGCCGTTGGTATTGCCTCCTACACTGCTCCCCTCTACCTGTCAGAGATGGCAACAGAGAATGTTCGTGGGAAAATGATTAGCCTCTACCAGCTCATGATTACCTTCGGTATTGTCGTGGCTTTCCTTTCGGATACTGCATTCAGTTACAGTGGCAACTGGCGGGCAATGCTGGGCGTTCTCGCTATACCAGCGGTGGTACTTTTTGTCATGGTTATTTTCCTGCCTAACAGTCCCCGCTGGCTGGCTTCAAAAGGTCTGCACGTTGAGGCGGAAGAAGTACTCAGAATGCTCAGAGACACATCTGAGAAAGCACGACAGGAGCTGAATGAGATAAGGGAAAGCCTCCGTATGAAGCAGGGAGGGTTTGCTCTTTTCAGGAAGAACAGCAATGTGAGACGCGCCGTGTACCTCGGTATGTTGCTTCAGGGTATGCAACAGTTTACGGGTATGAACATCATCATGTATTACGCTCCTCAGATTTTTAAAATGGCTGGATTCCAGAGTACTCAGGAGCAAATGGTTGCGACCATAGTGGTTGGCCTGACCTTCATGTTTGCTACCTTCATTGCGGTTTTCACCGTTGATAAGACGGGAAGGAAGCCAATCCTAAAGATTGGGTTTAGTGTAATGGCATTCGCCACTATGGTTCTGGGCTACTGCCTCATGAAAGCGGGTCAGGGAAATATCAGTACAGGCCTGTCATGGGTATCAGTGGGTATGACAATGTTGTGCATAGGCGGCTATGCAATGAGTGCCGCTCCGGTAGTTTGGATACTGTGTTCTGAGATACAGCCTCTGAAATGCCGTGACTTCGGGATTACCTGCTCAACGACGACTAACTGGGTTGCCAACATGATCATTGGAGCAACCTTCCTGACACTTCTGGGTAGTATTGGGGCTGCAGGAACGTTCTGGCTGTATACCGGCTTCAACCTGGTCTTTATCGTGATAACTTTTCTCCTGGTCCCTGAAACCAAAGGGGTCACTCTTGAGCATATTGAAAAGAATCTAATGTCTGGCAAAAGGCTTCGCGATCTTGGCCAGTAAGTTCAGACCTAATAAAAGCCAGTCATTCATTGCTGGCTTTTATTATTAAAAAAAATCACACATTAAGTATTTACAATCTTTTTCTAAAATCATCAAGCATATTAAATCCCTCTACAAAAACAATTCAATAATCTAGATATTTTTTTGATAAAAGTAAAACTTACTTCACTTGTTAATATGTCGTGAGCAATATATTTTAGGGGTTATATTAAAGTGCTCGGCTAACTTCTTCCACGATTGTATTGCAAGCAAAAATTGTATAGAGTTTCTTTCAGTTATTCTTTCTAGCTTATCTTCAAACACAAACCACAGACATGCATAGCTAATTTTTTTATCACAAGGTATTGTTTTTCTAAGTATTAGCTCTAATGAATCTTTGGATTGTTCGATGTTATAAATTAACTCTTTTTCTTTATCGGAAATTTTAACTGCTATTATTTCTTCATCCTTGTAAAGGTCTGCCACTTCAAGTTTATATTTTTTCTTTTTGCTTTCCATCGAATTGATCAATGTCAATTCCCTGTCTAATAGTTCATATCCATTATCAGCAGATTGTTTCTGGTTGAAAAAATACTCTCTGTAAATTATCTTATTTTCTACGGGAACTCCTGATTCTATTTTTGATTTCTTATCCTTAGCCCAAACTTGATACTCATTTTCATCCAAAGAATCTTTCTGCGTAAAATCAATTTGTATGAGCGATTCTTTTAAATAATCTAAAAATGATTGATTAAAGGAGCACCAGTCACCATTACTTAAAAAATAATGCACTCCATCTTTCTGAATATAAATATCCAATATTTCTTTTAGTGGCTTAGAAAATTTACCTCCCTTATCCTCAATTTCAAAGGAGACATGTAAGTCATTAATATTTAATATGTCCTCATTTTCAATTAAATACTCAGATATGGCTTTTATGTCGATCTCTCCTCCCAAACTTTTTTTATAAAAACTTTTCTTGCCTTTTTTATATGCAATTGAATAATTATATTCAGTAAAACTAAAACAAAAATTGACCCCATAAACGTGAAATTCCTCAATCATTAATGAAGCATCCATCGTTTTCAAAGCTTCAAACAATATAGAATCCAAATCAGCTATCAAGGAATCATCATATACTCTTTCCCTTTTAGGCAAGCGAATGCTTTGCGGTTTTTCTAAGGCCATGATTATCTGGTTGAATATTTTTGCAAGCCCAGCGGGAGTCACTTCTGTATCCATTTGGATCGAATCGGCGAATATTATATTTTTATCACCCCACAATTCATTATCACTTGCTTTCAATTTGAGATGATCAACAGATTCACCTGGCTCATAACTATCTTTAATGAATGTGGTGTACGATGATATTTCTTGTCTTTTTGTCCCGGAAAAATAGGTACTCTTTTTGAGCAAGGTGGTTTCTTCTTTCGCAATTCTTATTGCCAACTCGATTCCAAAGTCTCTTTCAATAAATTTATTTACATAGAAGTGTGACTTGCCGAGTGTGATAGCGAAAATCAAATCCGGGGAATCGACATTTGTGCAAATCATTAATCCGTAATGAAACTTGTTCTTTGGCTCTTCTAACCCTTCCTCAAAGAACTCCTTGTAAGTTTCCCACCACCATATTTTATTCCCCTCCAAATCTTTTGAGTAAAAAAACTCCATTTTATAGCCATCTATATTTCTTTCTTTTTGTTTTTTTAAACCCACACTGGCTATTTTTTCGAGCAATTTATCTAGGCAGGATGTGCGGATTTTGTAGATGTTATATGTATTTGACATGGATAGTCCTTTTGGTCAGCGTGCCAAAATATTCAATGAATTTAATAACTGAGTATCTAATGTTTCTCTTACTGGAGTAGGCAATCCATTTGCAACTCTATAGTTCTTAATAGCAGTTCTGGTTGCTGGTCCCATACTCCCATCAATATTGCCGTTGTAAAAACCTTTATCGAGTAAGGCGAACTGCACTCTCATGATCAACCGCTTACGTTTTTCTGTATCCGATGTCAGTCCACTACTTGCACGATTGACACCTGTATTTCCTGCTGAGCTTGTTGTAGTTGAGCTATCCGTGTCATTAGAACGAAGCGAACGGACTGAGGAGGAAGACGATGACGAACGAGTTCCTGAACTGGATGAATCTGAAGTGCTAGGTGAGCTGTAAGTCTTGGGATAGTAAGGTGTGCTTCCACCATAGTAGCCACCGCCTGATGAGGAACGATGTGAGCTGTGGCTACGGTGAGAGCTGTGACTCCTGTGTCCTGCAATGTAGAACGGCACTTCGGTGTTGAGCGGGGCTATCACCAAATCATGTTCGTTCAAAGTCATACCAGGTAAGTCACTGGCACCAGTAGATGAATCACTTGCCCAAACAGAGTTATTAAGAACCAAAAAACCAGGAAGCAGAGCCGCGAAATTAAACTTTTTCATATTATTGGTCTCGGAGGTTGATGAAAACGGCCTTTTGATGAACTGAAATAACCAGCACAGGAAGACTTCTGAGTGCATTCATCACATTCTTTTGGATAGTAATTTTTCCAATCAGAGATCGATTGAGTTGCAAAATTCCATGCCCTTTCAGGAAGGTGGCATAGTGGATAATTGAAGATGGTAAGAGGGATACCTGACCTGTGTGCAGTGTCTACAGCCGAAAGGATTTGTTCGCTGTAGTTGTCGTGCTCAATGAAGATTGATGACCAGTTCTTACGGGCCCATCCAATCGACTCCAGTCCCATCAGGGAGATTTGGTTAATGTTCGAGAACACACGGCCAGCAAACTCTACAATGTCATCAAGCTCTGTATAGTTCGCCTGAGTAGGGATGACTCTTAGTTCTATGTTGATGCCTGAGTTACCGGCATTGATCATTCCCCTGATTGTTTCATCAAATGCTCCCTCGCTTCCGACCAGATAGTCGTGCACTGATGCTCTTGAAGAATAAAGCGGTATCCCAAACGTGATTTTGATCTTTTCGCTTCTTTCCTTCATCTGCTGGGTAAAGCTGACATCCGAAAACTTCCGTCCATTGGTTAGAACATGCAGTGCTGTGTCAGGAGAGTTTTCGATTATGAAGTCCAGAAAATGCAGGAAGTCTTCGCCATAGAGTAAAGGCTCTCCCCCGCTCACTCCCACAACTCCATTCAGAGAGAATGAAGCAATAGCCAGAGCTGACTGGTTGAGAAGCCAGTCATCGTTTCCAGCTTTAGGAGGCTGAGAACAAAACAGGCAACTGTTGTTGCACCTTTCAGTGACAAGGACAGTGTTGTGGTTCGCTCTACGGGACAGTATCACCCGGAGCATGTTGCCGTTGTTGACGATGCCAATGTCACCATCGTCTATGGAATCGAAAAGTTCCTGGCTCACAATCGAGTCTGCAAAATATGCAGGCAGTCTGGAATCGAGTTGTGTCGCAGTGATAAGCAAATTTGGCAGAAAGAATTGAGGATTCTCGGGCTTGCTTTTACATAGGCGATAGAAGCCTTGCTGAACTGGTAAGTCTGATGAAAACCGGAAAATATCGTTTCTCAGCACCTCAGACATAAGCCCACCTTTTTAGCATCTCAGCCATTGGTCCATCCTGAGAGATCTCATTCAGCAGGAAGCGGAACATCCCTTTATGATACTGGCAGAAGGTTGACCGACTCTTGTCACCAACAGGCTCGCCATGAACACTAATGTTCTGACAAGGATCTGCTCCACAGAAAGGCTGATATGCACAGGTGTCACAACCTGGTATGGCAAAGTTGAATGATGATGAGAGAGCGGAACGGTAGTATTCGTTACTACCGAATGAGAGGGAAGCAAACTCTCCTGCACTGAAATCTGCTTCCGGGTTTACTTTCTGAAGCATACGGCTTTCGTCACTACCGTAGACTTTACCGTCATAGTTGAACAGGATGCAGTTCAGGACGACTCCGCTTGGTGATTTCAGATCTGCATAACCACTGAAGCCCGGATTGAAAATCCGCTTTAGATGGATTGAAGCTGAATGCTCAACTACAGGTATATCCTTCTGGTTCTGAAGCAACACTTCCTGCATTAACTTCTTATAAAACTCAAAATATTCAGGCATTGAAAAAGTGAAGCTCTGCTTCTGAGCAAACCCATAGGGACTTACTGGCCGGATAAACATGTCGGTTAGGCCAAGAGACAGATGAGCATCCACTATGGAAGCTGGTTCTTTTGTCAGCTCTTTTGTAACTGTGGTTACCGTAGCTACCCGGTTTGCTCCCAGCTCTTCTGTGATTTTTCTAATGCCCGTGATGGCTTTGTTGTGAGCCTGAGAGTCGGTAAGGATACGATTCTTGTTGTGGACGGCTTCATTACCATCCAGCGAGACGGAGAAAGTGATGTTCCGTGTTTTAACCCAAGAGAGGATGCTTTCATCCAGTATTGAGAGACTCGTGGCAATAACCATTTCGAAAGCATCACTACCTAACGAACTCACACACTCATCATAAATTGACTGGACGAGATCGAACCTGAGAAGCGGTTCACCGCCCTGCACTTCTATCTTGTATGGTCGAGTGCCAAGTTTCTTAATAGTGCTGACGATTTGCGGTATCAGTTCTGGGTTCAGGTCGTAACCATCAGCGGTGACCGATGCTCTACTGACCTGGCAATATTTGCATGTGTGATCGCACCTGAGAGTCGGCACAATCATGAAGATTGGTCGGACAGTCAGTTCGTTCATCAGTCGCTTAGCAAAGGCAGAACTCAGTGAGGCTTTTGAAACTGCCTGAGTAGCATCGTCTGAAATGAACAATCTGCTTTCAAGTAGCCGGGAGGTTGTTTGTTCTGGAGGGAATTTGTTATCGGCAAGAAGATGTAGCTCTTCTTCATCGACGAAGCTATGAAAGCCAGCAAGGTTGCTGATGAAGACTTTGCCATTGCTCAGGTGGTCAAAGTTGAATGGCATCGTATTCATTCGGCAAGTCTCGTATCGATGCTCCTCAGAACATTGTCGATGATTGAAGTCCTGACCTGGATGGTATGAGCCTCAAGCTTTTCTCTGAGTTTATAGTCATTTAAAAGTCGCTCGAACTCGAACTCAACCTCGTCGTTCCAAACTTCGAACGAGACGAGCCAGTGCTTATCGTCTTCATCCAGCTTCCAGCGGGTGACAGTACTCATCCAGTAAAGGCTATTCCTCAACACCCATTCAGAATGCATTGTTTTTGATATGTTTTTTTGCATAACATTACCACCCGGAAAGTATCAAGGAAGGAATACAAAAATTTTAGTTATCTTTCAAAGAAAGCAATAAACCTCGAAAAACATGACCATAAACAGCAATATCCAGCAACCATCTGTTTTTACTATATTTTATTTTATTAAGTTACAGAACATTCTTATTCTGCAATAATAATCATCATGTTTGAGAATGTAAATTTATTTTGAAAAGTTTTATGACTCATGCCAATATGATTACATTAACTTATGATTTGATTGCATTTCGACCAACTTAGACCGTTGCCTAATCTGTTGATTTAGAATGTAATGATGGAGAAACAACCATATGTCTGAGAAAACAGCAGAAAAGGTATGTTCCACATGTCAACAGCCACTGCATGATTCTATTGTTATTGAGAGAAATGGCGAGATTTTCAAAAGTTGCCCTGCATGCTCGAGCAAAGCAGGCACACATGTTTTCTATATAAATGATGATTTTGGTATGAGGAATATGGGCGATGGCCGTTATATCGTTCAGTCTTGGTGTCTTGGATGCCGATTAAAACAAAAGAACACCATTAAATCGTTGTTTAGTTGCTCATCATGAAAGATTTATTTCATAAAGATTTATTTAATCATTATGCATAACACGATAAAAAGATTATCAGCTTTATTAAAATCTAATTTAACATTACAAAGGAATAATTATGTTTAACATAGATAAAATAATTAAAAGTCAAGCTTCCCTTTTGCTTCTTGTCACCCTAATCATTTTCATGTCATTTGCAACTTTCTGTGCTATAGCAGCCTTAATTATATACTTTATTTTTTCACCAACCCTACCAGTACCGATCATATTTGCAATACCTATCGCTGGTGGTGGAGTTTATTACCTCTTATTCAGAACACAGAGGTTCAAAGCTGTTGTAGCCTGGACAGTTGACACAAGCCTAGCAATTTCTGCTCTAATAATTTCGCTAGCTGCTATTACTAAGGCATATAGTCATACTTGGTTTGACTCAATAAGCACAGGGGAAGGTGCTACTGCTGCTGCAATATTAACTTACGTAGCTATTTGCACGATTTGTAAAGGATTGATTATCTTTTTCTCAAAAAAAGATTATGAACAAAAATATCCACAGTCAAACTTGTCAGCTCAGTCGGCACAGCCAACACAGTCAGCACAGCCAACACAGTCAGCACAGTCAGCACAGTCAGCACAGTCAGCACAGTCAGCACAGTCAGCACAGCCAGCACAGCCAGCTCAGCCAGCTAATGAGCCTTAATTAGAAGAACCAGACACTTAACATTTTTTATAATCTCTTAAGATCTGTATCAGGATAGGAAATTGAATAATCATAATGCTGTTAAATATTGTTAATGCAGAAAAATAAGCTTGTGATGAAGTTGATAACATGAAAAAAATAGCAGTTGATAAAACTGATATATATATTGAAACTATAATAAATGCATAAAGATTTTTCATTTTTTTATTTCCTTTATAATTGTACTTGTAATCTAGTACAACATTAGAAATGACTTTTCAAATTTATTTTCAATTTTTTCAGCAAGGGCTAACACACAGAAGCGCAGCTTCTGTGTGTTGCCTTGCTTTTTCTTCTCTACGATTGAAAAAGAGATTATAAAAACGATAGTTATTAGTGTCTCATTCTATTATAAAATCATTAAAATCAGGTAACTATTAATGTAAATCATAACTATTGGCACCTAGACTCAGAAAACACATAGATCCTATATAGCCAGCTTTATCAAACAGTTAAGATATATATTGCAAAATGTATCATTGCTTACTTGACTGAATTATTCATTTGTTTAATATGTATTAGCTTTCTTATTTATTTTACTCACAGCTCTTAAGGGTGCTTATACATCCTAATATATGCTTAGTTAATATTTATTAATAAGAGGTTGATAATGGCTACTCTCCCGATTTACCTTAAACAATCATGTATTAAAACCTTGACCGCAGTTGAAGCCAATAGGAATGCCTCTAATCAACACGAGTTTAACGGTGTTGCTCAGCTAAAACAGATATTCGGTAACACCAAAGTTACTAAAGACGTATTATTCTCAATTAGAGGAACGGATGTATCCTGCGACGATACCGTCACTTGGTACGATGCGAGGGAGAAAAACCCTGACAGAAGCGCCGAGTTTCGCCTATATTTCCGCGATAACTATGTTATGCAGCGGGCAGAAGAAGGGGATAATATTATTGTAGGTATCGACAAAAGTGATAAAATTCATATTATTTTAATTAAGCAAGGCAACTCCGACTATGCGGGTATTATACCTAGTTGGCGTTAATGCTTATTTGATATTGAGTAAGCTGAAAATAAAAATCAAACTAAATAAAACACACCCCAGCAAGATATTGCCGGGGTAATATTAATTTTTATATGATTTTATGTTTTTGTATAGCTACAGCTTTATGGATATAGGGTTCAAGCAGTTTTGCAACCGCTTCAAATACAGGAACGACCACTGAGTTTCCAAACTGCTTGTAAGACTGCATATCTGAAACCGGAATGTTGAAGGGCTTGCCATCAGGCGTCTCAAATCCCATTAGGCGGGCGCATTCATGCGGAGTTAACCTTCTTGGCCTTTTTGACATGTTTTCTGCATTATAGAAATCTATCTCACCTAAGTCATGATCCCATCCACGGTCAATCAAGATCTCAGAACCATCTTTATAATATCTCGCAGATAATGTACGAGTGACCGTATCAACGTTATTAGGTTTCACTAAGCCGAAACCAAAACCGTTACCTTTCGCCGCATGCTTTTTAGCATATTTATAGAGATAATCCCACAGTCGAGGAGAAAGGATATATTTACTATCTACATCTTTATCGTGTTCAAGGAGTTCTTTAAAAGAAGTTCTTTTAGATGGAAAGAATTTACTTATATCACGTAATGTAAACCCTTTCTCTATTTTTAAATCACGACGGAATCCAACCAATACAATTCGCTCCCTGTGTTGAGGAAGGAAATTTTTTCCATCAATGATCTTAGGATCTGAAGAACCACAAATGGCAGAATCAGCTATTTCATACCCAAGCTCGTCGAGGGTATTCATGATTACTCGGAAAGTTTTTCCTTTATCATGACTCTTGAGATTTTTTACATTTTCAAGAACAAAAACAGGTGGTTTTTTGGACTTTATAATTCGTGCAACATCAAAAAATAGAGTTCCCTGAGCATCACATTCAAATCCATGGGCTCTTCCTAAGGAGTTCTTTTTACTTACACCCGCAAGACTGAAAGGCTGACAAGGGAAACCAGCCAAAAGCACATCATGGTCAGGGACCTTTTCATTTATATATTCATAAGCTTCAATTTCTGAAATATCATCTTTATTACTCAAAGTAATTTCACGAATATCAGAGTTAAATTGGTGTGATTTTTCATCGTTATACCAATTCGCTTTGTATGTGCGTACAGCTTCTTTATTCCATTCGCTTGTAAATACGCACTGTCCTCCGATAGCTTCAAAACCTTTACGAATCCCGCCAATTCCCGCAAAGAGATCAATGAACCGGAAAGCATAGTTAGGATGGTTTTCTGGTGGTTCTGGAAGCATGTTTTTAAGTAAAAATACCTCACCTTCAGTTAACAGTTTCGCTTCACATTTATCATTAATCCAGCGGTTAAGCGTTTCCCTGCTCCAGTCATTATCACCAACTTTCCTAAGTAACTCAGCGACATGCTTTTGACTATAAACTTCTAGAATTTTTTCAACCAGTTGCCGGTCACTAATTTTCTTATTTTTAGTTTTACACGCCGATTCCTGGAAGAGATCATGCACCATTACTAATTCAGACATAACACCTCCTATGGGTACTTATAGTGATATAATATCACTCATTTCACCCAGATAACAGAAAGCTGCGCATAAATTTTGACACAAGTGTTAGAACACCTGTTGTCTTCTTTCACAGAGGATTGCTATTAGTCAACAGAATCCACTCTGCTATGTCACGTTCCATTTAGGTAACAGTGCATGCGCCGATTTTGACAAGAGCAGGAAACGGTTCCCCGCTGATAAGATGGTGAAGTAGAATTTATCATACTTGGTGCGTTTAATGAAAAGAGGTATGCGAATTAAATGAGTAGGCTATATGTTCAATTTTTTCTCTTCTAATTCACCAATATCATTAATATGAAATGGTAATATAGGAGGTTACAAACTCTAAGTGTGTTAACAACACTGCATTGTCAAGACTTAATGAAATATGATATGTTGGAGTAACACTGAAAAATATAGGTTAAAGAATCTTATTCCTTTTTATCACACATGGAACGAAGAAATATATGTTATTCAAATATTGCCCTATCAATGAGTACTCAATTAAAAGTATATTAGAAAACAAACTATACCTTAACCATCTTAACATGATGAATGACAGCGCTGAGGGTTTTTGTAATATAATCAGTGGCTTCCCTGATTATAATGAAAAAAATGAAAGATATGATTTGATATTAAAAACATGGGTCGGAGAATCCGGTTGGTTACCTTCTGAAGATGAATATAACGAATATATCAGTTCAATGAGAGAGGTGGAGCCCAGCGTTCCTGAATTGCTGGACTCTGCCAGGATATCCTGTTTCACTAATACGGCGTTAAATCCTACAATGTGGGCGCATTATGCACGCGACAGAACAGGAATATGTATAGAATTTGATGAAGTAAAGATCAAAGAGTTAGAAGATGCCTATGTCTTTGATGTTAAATATCTTGATCGTCCTCCTACGGTTGATACCGCAGTTCTAACATTAATAGCTGATCAGGTCGAGTATAATAATGATGCTCTTTTCAAAGGTTATACAGATGGATATGAACCATTATATGAACAAGCATTTGAGGAAGGGAGGAGTTTATTGTGGGAGATTTTCAATGGAATGTTAGCTACTAAATCTCAAGATTGGTCTTATGAGCAAGAAAAAAGGCTAATATATCTTTTATCTTTTCCTAAAGAAGAACAATTAGCAAAAACCAATAAATCTGGTATAAATGTACCTCTCCCCAAAGATTGTATTAAAAGTGTTATTCTAGGTGAAAGAACAAATTTACATGATGAAAACCTTGTGGTTTCAGCACTAAAAAAACATGAGGGGAGCATTAACTTGAAGAGAGTTGTCAGAAAACAAGGGGAGTATTTGTTATCAATTCATGACGAAATTTTGAAGTGAAAATACTATTATCTATAAAAAGACATTATTCATTATCAACAAAAAAGATAACTCTAATTTAAATTAAACAAGGCTTACTCAATGAAGCTTAGCTTCCCTGGGTAGCCTTGCTTTACATCCTTCTGTTTAAAAATAATTTTTACTATAAAATCACCGCTCAAATTTATAATCGTTAAGCTTCCACATTTTTATAATTTGTCCGACCCCGCAGAGAAGATTATCTTTACCCTTAAGATAAACATTTGAATAGCAATTATCGTTCATTACCTCCGGGGAGTACTTTTCACAGGTGCCAATTAGATTACACCCAAAGTTCCCTCTTAAAGTAAAGTCAACAAACTCACTTAACATCGGAATGAATAAATAATATTTATCGTGTTTTAAATCAGATATAGCATGTCCAATATAACCTGAATTATTGAATATAGGCGGTATCCCAATGACATTCATTTTTTCAATAATGTTCGTCATTGCATCTTCTGGCGTTAAATAGAGAAGCCTTGAAATCATAAACAAATCATCTCCTCTATGCTTATTGACTGCATTATTTATATGTAAAATAACATCATAAACCCCTCTATTATCAGTAATACTTGAAAATAATACATTATATTCTTCTAAAGTTTCATCAGCATACTTATTTAACAATTCGATTGAGCTATAACTTTTAAATCCATCGTTTTCCTTTACTTTATAATCAGCTTCAAAACACTGAGTCATTATATCTGGATCCAAAACATTGTAATCAATTTTTTGTTTTTTTAGAGATATCAATAAATCATAGAATGTTTCACCCGGACTTCGACTTTGTAGAGAAAACTCACACAATGAAGCAATAACTTTGTCATCAATATCGCATTTTAAAATAAATCTAGCAACGTCTCTCGGAACATAATATGGTACCTGTGGCAGAGCAACATTTTTTTCTGAAACATGTTTTTCTATTGCATATGCCATAAATTCATAGATACAAGCAGCACCAAGCATGACATCAATTTTGTTCGCATTTACCTTACCCTGTCCTGTGGGATCAAACATATACGTGACTTTAATATTTTTTGACAATGTTGCACCTGAGGGAAGTTCCATTATGTCTTCATCAAAATCAGGGTGCTTACTGAAACATTCATCTATAACAGCTGAGACAGAATAAAAACCCTCAAATTCATTTATTTTTTTTGATTGAAGCTCCTCGCCATTACTGCCTTCAAGCATGTTAGTTAGAGTAGATACATTATCAATCAGCAAGCCGTCTGGACCATCAGGATTAAAGAAAGGTACTCTTCGTATAAAGCCATCGTCTTTTTTATAGATGCCATGAACTAAATGCTGAGCTAAAACCGCTAAGTTGCTTATTCGATACCATCCGTACACAGTTGATACACTTTGCAAGAAATGTATATACTCATGCACAAGAGTCTGATTTTCCTCTGGTGTTAAATTTTCCAAGGAATTATCTGTGTTAATTGTAAGATGAAAACCATCCATTTTATAGCTACCAACATTTTCTAAAGTAGAATTTCTCACTCTAATCTCCAATCAAAATTTTATTAGTATGTCCAGAACCACTAAAACCAATATCACACTTTACTTTTTAGCCCTTTCAGAATTATTAAATGTTAATAATATACATTAAAAAACTTTAGGTTACTTCAATTTATTGACAATTGCCATTAATCATATATACAAGCATATATCTGTAGATATAAAAAGGAATTCATATGAAAAAAGTGCTTTCATTGTCTCGCATTGCTAAAAACATCGCACCTTTAATAAAAGAATCTTCAAACTTACAAGACCTAATAGCGCAAACTCTAAGAACTCACTGTGTTAGTGTTAGACTTAATAACGCAGAACTTCAATTACTCAACACAAAACGAGGTTCTACATCTAAAGGCCAATGGTTACGTATGGCTTCCTTGCAGAAGCTCCCCACGATCGTACCTCCTGTAAACATCGATACATGGAAAACTCTGGGTGAGATTAATAACAAATTGAACCGCATTGCTCTGCATATTGACAATAAGAGCACAGACAGCCAGCTTACTCATACAGAGCTTTTCGCAGTGAAGCGACAACTGCAAGAGCTTCGCCAGAACTTGCTAAATGCTGACATATGGAGCAAACCCAATGAAGGGCATGCAGAAGATCAAACGCGGTAAGAGCTTCGCTGGAGTTGTTCTATACGCGTTAAAGCCTGGAACGCACCATAAAACTGACCCGGTGGTCATAGGGGGTAACATGCTGGGAGACTTAGCATCTGAGCTGATAGCTGAGTTCAGCGCTTCTGCTTCACTACGCCCTGACGTTGTCAAACCGGTATGGCACAACTCGCTTCGCCTCCCACAGGGTGAATCCTTCACAGCAAAGCAGTGGGTTATGTTTGCTGACGATTATATGAATCGCATGGGGTTCAGTGAGACGCACCTGCGCTGCTATGTCATACATGACGACGAGGCAGGTCAACACATTCATATCATTGCCACCAGAGTCGACTTGGTAGGAGGGAAGCTCTATCTGGGCAGAAATGAAAACCTGATTAGTACACGCGTAATCCAGGAACTTGAGCTAGCGCATGACTTAACCGCAACGAAAGGTCCTTCGCCTTCAAATAGCCCTTCCCCCTCCAGTAGGCGTAAGAGGCTATCACGAGGTGAGGAACAGAAAGAGAAGCGCGAAGGTCAGCCAAGCCCCAAGACGTTCCTGCAGGACATAATAGATACAATCCTTCGTACTCACAACGACATTCCGAGCTTCGTTGAAGCACTTTGCGAGCATGGTATAACGCCCGTTCCCAATATTGCCAGTTCTGGCCGCATGAATGGTTTCTCATTTGAGTATGCCGGAATAGCTTTCAAAGCCTCCCAGTTAGGTAAAGCTTACTCATGGGCGACTCTGCAAGAGAAGCTCCGCTACGCACCTGAACGCGACAACCCCCTACTCTTTTCATTGAAAGCCTCGGCTATGAGAAGTAATGAAACGGGTGATTCAGTAACAAAAGCTACGACCGAGGATACTACGCCGTCACTACCGGCTTCGTTAGAGTCAGAAATTATTGCACCTCCTCCCCAGCAAGAACATAGAGTAGAGATAGCGGAAACCTGCGAATCACATACGACTGCCAGCACTGTGCTTACAGCACCGGGACAAGCCAATAACAAAGGCTACCTCATGACAGCAGTCATAAAGTGGCTACTGAGCATTTCTTACCTTCAAGCCTTTGCAAAATTGCTCAAAGAGACAGGTAAAACATTTCTCCACAGAAAATCCTCATTTTCCGTTATCAATGCGGTCAGATCAGCTGAGCCTGACGTCAAAACTTCAAACGGAACACCTGAAAAATTTTCAAAAAGCTTATACACACCTCATTAACCAAACCTCTGAAGAACATCATCTTTCCTGTTTAAGCGCTTCAAAACACAAAACAATTGATCGTTTTTACAGATCAATTAATGGCTTATGATAGATTGTAACTATCAAATAAGATCTATCGATCGGTACAAGTGATTTGCTTAAGTTTTGAGCTTGCTCAAAAATGCCCAGTAAAAGCAGTGACCAATCAGCTAGTTACAGACATGACTATCTTCCACAGTTGGTTTTTAAAAGGAATTCAACATGGGCAGCATGAGTATGAGAAAACCCTCTTACTTCCGTTCAATCAGAGTCTGGTTCACAATCGGCGTGGCCGTTTTAATCGTCCTCAAAGCAAAACCAACTGACGCCATGGGAATGCTTATTCTCTGGTGTATCCCCGCTTTTTTCTTACTCGTGACAGCTGGTGTTAGCTATAAGCATAAGAAAGATAACGTCTCAACTTTCGATAACTTCAACGAAGGCAATGACGGCTCCTGGAGCCATGAATTCAATGACTCGAAGTTACTTCTAAATGAGAAGCAGCAAACTATTACGATCAGGAATGGTAAGAACGAAAAAACGTATCCGTTTAGCTCTGTAATCGGTTGGCGATACAATTTGGAATCTGGTGGCTATGACGGGGGATTTGGAACCGGCGCTATCAGACAGCAAAATCTTAACAACTCAGGTCTTTTCATTGAAGTTAAGGACGTCATGTTTCCCGAATGGCAGATCAAGTTCTATCCGCAAAAAGGGAAGTTTCACCAGGACACCGGTTATAAAGATATGGAAATGCAAATTAAACGCTGGTTGAGAGTTCTTTCTCAGGTTATTAACAAGGAATAAATAATGAAAGCTAAGGTTGCAGGAGCTTTATTAACTCTTATCGTTTTATCAGGCTGTTCGTCAACAGCAGGGAACCAATCAATTAAAAATGAGACGCAGCAAAGTATTGCGTCAAAGATCTTCAAAGGTCGAACTACGAAGCAGGATATTCTACAGCAATTCGGTGAACCTACTCGTAAAACCACCGTTGATACTAATGAGGATATGTGGTTTTATTCAATCATGAATTCAAATATGTCAGCAACGTCGTATATTCCAATTGTTGGAATTTTTTCGAACGGAACCGACATGAAAAGTAAGGCACTAACAGTTACGTTCCAGGGAGACAAAGTCGAAAACTGGTCTTTCAGTGAGAGTAACGATTCAGTTCATAACGGACTTTAAAGAACTCTTAATGACTAAGACCTCGGGTTTAAACCTGGGGTCTTTTAATTTGTGTTAAGCACAGCTTATCGGTTACAATCCTGAAATGTTCTCATGTTTCACGGATAATGGATATGAATAAACTACAAATCGAACAACTTTTACGACAGGAAGGGTTCACACCTAAAGAAATTTCCGTTATCCGTCAACATGCTGAGAAAGACGCCTACCCCTACCCTTGGTTGTTATCTCAACTTTCAAAAAGATTTATTGTTTCCATTATCCTGCTGATCATACTTTTCGCAGGCTTTATCTTCACATTAAGCCATGGTACTCATGAGAGCCTTGTCTCTTACTCGATTACGTTTTTAATAGGTTTCGGAATCATGTATGTTTTTGTTCCATTGAAACCTGCATTTAAAGCGTTCAGATTCATGAGAAAGCATGGTCATTCATTATAATTATCACTGATCGATTTGATTGCCATGCCGTCGTTATAAACTTCAATAAACAACTCTTTTCTACTCATTTCCTTGATACCGCGAACGTAGTCAGTGTTGAGGAAGTAGAAAAGTCTCCAGGCCTCCGGTTTCTGAACCAGACGAACAATGCCATACACCGATAGCGCGAGATCCATTGAGCTATAGGCTATCTGTCCGACCTTTTGATCAAAGCCCAAAAATTCCGCAGTAGCTACATAGCCCTGCTTCAGCAGCCCTTCGCTATCGCTTTTGCCATAAATCAGATTCTCAACTGATTCCTGAACACCGTTTAACCCATGGAGAACTAACATTCCGCCAAAAGCCGTTCCAATGATTGTTCCGGTAGCAAGGGAAGCGCCAACGACCGATACTCCGGCTATGACCTGTAGGCCACTTAGAACAACACCTACTCCATTAATCACATAGCCCCAGATATCTCCCTTCTTAACAAGCTCAACTGACGCATGTACAGCAGCTGTACCAGCACGAAGCATTCTGTCCTGAATCGTTAGATATTCATTTTCCTTTTTCAGATTCTGTATGCACTCCTGGCATTGCTCATCTGAAGAGCCGGAACGGATTATGTTAAGTTGCGCATTCACAAAAGCTTTGACATCGTCCTGAAACTGTAAGCGATTAAGCCCGTCTTTAAGATAGATAAGAGACAGGTTATTAGCATGAGCAAGCAGCTGATTTGCCTCTGCATTTGCCATTGTGAGGAAGTAATCTGCGAATCTGTTCGGTTTCCAGTAGTCCATGACTGAACCTTTGTGTCATTATGTAGAACGATAAGTTTATTTAATCAGATATGTTTGTTAAGTGAAAGAAAAAGGACCAATCATGAGTACCGATCTTTTCTTAAAAATCGACGGCATTATGGGTGAATCACAGGACAGTAACCATAAAGGCTGGGTCAACGTAGACTCATTCACATGGGGTGCAACACAACCTGGTAATATGTCAATTGGGGGCGGCGGTGGTGCTGGTAAAGTTCAGTATCGCGATCTAACAGTACAGACCCAAATCGACAAAGCAACACCCGCTGTCATGCGGTATGTCTCCAACGGCAAGCATATTAGCAAGGTTGAGCTTTCGGTGTGTAAGGCCGGTGGCAGCCAAATCGAGTACTGCCGCATTACACTCGAAGACGTTCTTATCACGAATGTTGTCTTTAACGGCACCACGAATCGTGATTTGATTGGAGTTTCATATCAGTTTCAGGCTTCAAAAGTTAAAACGCAGTATTGGGAGCAATCTTCTACTGGCGGAAAAGGCGCAGAGAGCCAATCTGGGTGGGACATTAAAAGTAATAAAGAATTATAATCACCTTTATAAGGTTGCTTGTCTTAAAAATAATTAAAATTTTCATTTGGAGAATAAAATATGACCAGCATATTCGTCTCATACTCGCATAAAGATGAGCAATTTCGAGAAGAGCTTGAAGTGCATCTTGCTATGTTAAAAAGAGAAGGCTCCATTGACGTATGGCATGATAGACGAATAGTGGCTGGTTCAGAAATTAATTCGACAATTGACGTTGAGCTTGAGCAGTCTGACATAGTACTGTTATTGATAAGTCCCGATTTTCTAGCCTCCAGTTACTGTTTTGACGTCGAAGTCCAGAGAGCAATGCAACTTCAATCTCAAGGAAATTGCGAAGTAATACCTACCATTTTGCGTCCATGTGACTGGCAATCAGCAAATGCTCCATTTAGCAAACTCTTAGCGGTACCAAGAGATGGTATTCCGGTATCAAAATGGCCAGACAAGGATGAGGCATATTTGGATATTGTTAAACAATTACGTAAAGCATTAGAATCTTTATCGCCTAAAACCAAATCAAAACCATCAAGACAGGTTAATTCAACTGAGCTCTCGTCCCCCTTGAATATTGCTCATGTTGATATACCGCGATCTAGCAATCTAAGATTAGCGAAAAATTTTACTGATGTCGACAAAGATAGATTCCTGGACGACGCTATTAACTATGTTCAAAAATTTTTTGAACAATCGCTACTGGAGTTGAAAGAAAGAAATGAAGGAATTGATACACGTTTGATACCGATAAATAATAATGCTTTCGGTTGTGTTATCTATCGCGATGGTAAAAGCGTTGCTAAATGCGGCATAAGGTTAAATACTGGAAGATCTTTTGGTAAAGGAATCTCTTATACTAACGATGAAAGCGCTCCTGAAAACACGATGCAAGAATCTCTTACAGTTAATTACGATGAACAATCATTATTTCTAGTGCCCATGGGTATGGCTTATGGCGGTATGCAACGAACAGTGAAGCTTAGTTTCAATGGTGCCAGCGAATACTTGTGGAATTTGCTGATATCTCCGCTTCAACGCTCTTAATTTATTATTCTTTTTGATAATTAAACTGTTAAGCGAAAATTTTATGCATGATCACCTTGTCACCATTGCTGGAATTATAGCAATTCCTTTTTCTGCCGTTCTGAGTTTATGCGGAATCTTGCTAGGGCTTTTCAGCTTTGATGAAAAAAGGAAAATACTTATATCATTAAAGATTAGTGAGTTAATATCTACTAAAAAAGTCAAGGCCGAAAAATTTGCGCAATGGTGGTCTGCTAAGTTCTTTTTACTCTTTGGCAAAAGTTTCTTTTCTAAAAGACAAATATTAACAGTTCCTTTTTTTACAATATTATATTCAAGTTTGCTTTTTGTCTCGTGGTTTTTATGGGTGCTGATTTTTTACAATCCTGAACATGTAATGCCAGCGCACATACCAACAGTTTTAGATGCATCTATAAATAGCTTTATAAGTTATGGCTTTTTATATTCATTACTTTTAGACTTCATCTCAATTTCAATAACACGAGTATATATAAAGTACTCTTTAAGAAATAGATTCAGCTCATTTAAAGCGATACTATTTTTTATAACGTCTATCTTTTTAATTGTTTTTTTATTTACCATAGTGATCTATAAATTAAAGATTAGTTCAATTGATGATCTTTATACAATGCAAGGACTTTATTTAGAAAAAAGACCAATTACAAATTGGGAGCCAGTTCAAACATTTTATTCATCTCTTAATATAATTCATAACGAAACAATGATAATAGTTACCTCTAAAGGATTAATGACAAATTACTTTATACCTCAAGCATTAATGCTTTACACATCGCTCATGACTCAAATAAGTTTGATTATAATTTTCTTATGTTATATTCTTATTAAATCTTTAACCAGATTAGAGATTTTATCTTTGTTTTTAGTTAAAAATGCTGGAACAGCTTCAATGAGTGCTTGGGGATTTATAGCCTTAGCTGTAATTTTAATAATATGTATCCCAATGACCCTCCTTGTTTTATCTATTTTTATAACATAAAATACAACAGTTTTAAATTTATATAAAAATGGCTCAACCAATCCATGCAGAGCCATTTTTAAATAATTTTCAAATTAATATTCGGGGAGATTCTCTAAATTATCCCTAGCAGAACCATTAGGCTTTGTAGTGATATAATCAACACCATTTACACGATCTTTTATTACTTCCTGTCCTTTTTTCCATTTATTATCTGTGTCTTTCAAGATAGTGTAAAAGATTTTTTTACCGTTTATTTTTTCAATTACCCATTCGCGTTTGTAGGAAGTGCCATCTCCTACTGTGTCCCCATTATCGACATGTACCATAACATCAGTAATGTGCGTATGTTTATCGTTATATCTAACTTTAGATATGAGGTAATCGGCCCATTTAGTTGCCATTATATTATCCAGAAGTATTCGCAGCTTTATCGCTGCATGTTTTTTTATACTCTTTGTAAACTACTTTTTCCAAACCAAAGTTCAAAAATAGTGATCTAAGACAATTTTTAAAGTGAAGTTTACCATCATGGAAATCTAAAGCCGTTTCCCCCTCCTCTTCTTTCTTGTAGTTATCACTTGATTTAGAAGTATCGCTTTCTCATACTTAACTCGCTCCTCAATATACACGCTCTCGGCTTCATCATCATTATCAATGACATAGTGGATTAAAGCCCGAAAGAAAAAAGTAATCTCATGCTCATAACCCAGCTTTACGATGACTCGGGGAGAGCTCGATTTCAAAGCGTTCGAGAGCATCGATACGATAGTGAAGCGATCTATCAACTCTGTTTTTGATTGAGGAAGATAATATTTTATGTAGTAACCAACACAGAATAACCAGATGTATCGAACTATCTTACTATGCGGAAAACCTGATTTTTTTAATCTTTCAATGAACATCTGCAAAAGCAGAAGTAGCTTTTCTTCCTTTGAAAGAACGTCCTTTATTTTCATAGATTGCATCCTTGCAAAATTGAGCAACCAATCCTTGGTTGTATATACAATATAACATATTAATTAAATTGCGCAACATCTACGCAACTCAATAATTAGTCGGCATTCGTCTCCCTGTCTATTTTTGGCAATTCAGCATTGAGTTTTTCAAAACTAATACCACAGTTCATAGCATTGTATTGCCATACTACAAACATCTCCTCCAAGTTTCTGAGCTCTTCTGTCAAAAGCTTATTTTTAGATTCAAGATTACTGATACGCTGCGAGGCAATTCTCAAATTAGCAGGTCGTTTGACCTCATCAACCCCTGATTTGATTTTCTTCTTCTTAAGATTGAACGCCATGACAATATCTTTGTGCAGCCCCAGTGACTGACGGGTCGGCCGCTTGCCAATCAGCGGCTCAAGCTTATCACAAAGATATTCCCATGAAAGCTTTCCTGACTTCTCGCAATCCCAGCCTGCTATAAGGTTCTTAATTATATTGATATCCTTACTATCTAAATGTTTAGCCATATAATTCTCCTTTTTATTTGATTTCTTTTCTTTTGTTTTCGATTTCTTCAGTACTGTTTACAGATGTAAGATTTTTCATGTGCGTAAAATCGTCGCCGTTCATTCTTACCAATGCTCCGTGCTCGAGATTTTTGCTTGTGAGCAATGCAATCAAATCCTGAAGTCTTGCATGTGTTTTTTCATGAAAAACAAACCATTTTTCGGCTCCGTACTCTTCCGCCTCCATATCGAATTTTGCCTTCTCCAGGATCTGCTCCGTATCTGACGCCTTGGCCTCTAACCTGTCCAGCGAGTCTTTGTCCCCTTTGACACATATATGATCGCTGCAGTTGATACAGTCCCTGAACTTCGTACACGGAGATATTACGTAGTCATGAGTGCAGTAGCCGAACTCTGTCACGTGAATGGCTGCATGGCCTATATCTTTAACATCAATACGCCATTCAGGGTTTGCTATTGCTCGAGGGATAGTTTTTTCTGGTTTAATGCCAATATTTTGCACACCAAGCTTAATTGCCTCCTGGATCTTCTTTTCCTGGCTGACGTGGTTATAGGTTCTGTTCTGAGTTTCCCTCACTCGTCCTGACCACTTAGCCAGTTCAAAATCTCCTAGCCCACCGCCTTGTGCAATCGTATTGAGCAAGTGTCTTGCCTGGTGACTTCTGAGTGAAAGGTTATTCCCTTTTGACCCTCTGTAGCCGTGCCTGTCAAAAATTGTAGAGACGGAGTGTGCCCTGCGATACTCAGTGCTCCCCAGATTGGCGCTGATAAGTGCGGCAGTTGGTCTGAAAAGGCTTCTTTGTGTTTTTATACTTGTGCTGAGTTGATACCGGAACAGCAGGCATAGTGAGTTGCTGTAACGTATGTTCTTTTCTTTATCGTACCAGGGGAAGTCCGGATAATTTTCGATATCCTCACCAGTAAGTTCAATCTCTCTGGCATAGGCTCGGGATCCCTCTGAAAGCCCTTTCAGATTTTTTATCGCAACCTCAGCAACCGGAACCATGACTTCTGGGATCCATTTCACATTTCCACCAAAGCCTTTTTCGGAATAAAATCTTAACCCATACCTCAGCTTTCCTTCTCTATCCTCCTCACGCATCTCACAATCAGCAGGCAGCGTCAGAATTTCGGTTACTCTTGAAGGTGCACACATGAGCAACGCAAAGACGGAGCTTACGAACAAATCCAATTCTGAAAGCTGGTCTTTTGGCAATGCGAAAATTTCTGCTATAGCATTCAATGACTCTTCGTCAGGTAATTTTGCCTCACGAGCATCTTGTGCAGTTTTAGTGAGCCTGTGGCTTGCTTCCGGCGCTTTAAGTGGGCTCTTCCAGAGCAATGACTGAGTGACCAGGAATTCTTTTTCTCTGAGAAATGAAACCAGTCCTTCAAGAACTTTGCCGCAGGCGTGCGCTACTGCTTTGGTGTATGTGCTTTTTAAGGTGACAACGCACTGGTTCAGAACAGTAAGATTAACGTACTGAACATGACTTCGCCCATTGACCTGCAGTAGGGCTGCCTCAAGTGTTCTGAAGACGATATTAAGACGCTTATTAATTTTCTTGCCCCCATTCATGTAGTGGTAAAGTACATAGCTTTTAGCGAATTCAATAAAATTCGTATCTAATGGCTCATTTACAATAATGGAGGTTTTTTTTACGCCTTTGACCGGGGTTTTAGTAAAAAGGAAAACTTTTGACCAGTTAACTTCCTCCCAGTTTATAAGACCGTTTTTATTGAGAGTGAACCGACAGTACCTTTCAAAATCATGAATGTTCTGTGCGCAATATTTTTCCCTGTGCGTTTCAAGTACGCTCACTTTCTCATTTTTGACATTATTCATTTAACACCTCCGGGTTTGATTTAAATTCTTTGCACTTATTTATTACTTCTGATACAGCAATGATCGTTCTGTCCAGTATTTGCGTAGTGACAGGATCTTTCACTATGTACTGAATCCTGTGACGCTCATCGAGTAAGTATACAAGTAGTTTTTCATGCGGCCCTTCAACAAAAGGTCTGAAATGCATGCAGGTATAACAGGGTATTGGGACACATGCTGTGCAGGATTTGCAATTAGCGCACTGCCCTGAATTTTCACCAGTATTAATTTTGATGTTGCCGCCTGGATATTTTTGCTCACTTTTTTTAATGAGCACTCCCTGAAACATTTTTGCGTAATATCCGAGCTCAGCGGAAACAGCATCTTCGATTTTATTTAAACTTTCTGGACCCGATTGAACATAAACGCCTGTATACATTAAGGTAGAGTGATCAAGTAATTCTCCTATTACCACCTCTCCGTAACCTTCTCTTGCAAGCCGTGTACCTAACGTGTAGCGAAACCGCCTGGCATTCATGTTTATTACTTTACCCGTCCTTTCCGAAACCACGTTCTCTGTTATGGCGATTCTTTTGAGCGTTTGGGTACACTTTACCGCATAAGCATGTAGCCTGTCTGAAGACAGAATCTCATGTAAATTCTCACAATCAACAACCCCTTCAAGTCTTTCCTGACAGAAAAACAATGGTAATTCTAATATCTCTTTCTCTGAGAGTTTTCTGCCGAGCTGCTTGCTAAAACTCTCAGAGACAATACGCGACTGCTCTTTAAAAATATTAAATAATTCACCTGTAATTCTGAATCGCCTGAATGAGGCTCTATACTTTTCGCCCTGTTTTATTCTGGGGATATTTATATAGCACTCGTTTATGGCTCCTTCTTTTATGATATCTTTCGTTTTTATCTGCGTGATTTGTAAACTTCTTCTGCCTGTGTGAATAATGATCAAGGCCATTGCAAGATCAGAATAGGATATCGTACCCTTATGGTATGCACGTGAGACAGCATCATAAAAGTTATCAAACTCCATGTCTGTCAGAGGCCCCTGAAGTGGGTCTCGTCTTTTAACAACCTCACCTTTTTTATTATCTTTAATCGTCCAAGCATCAACGAGGTCAACACAGCTTTTGGTAACCCCCTTAAAACCTAACTCATACCATTTTTTAATTAGGATCCTTAGACAACTGAGTTCCTGGTTTGAGAACTTATCATTTAACTTTGTTGTTAACATTACGGCTTCGTCTAATGAATCAAAACTCATAACTGAAATTAGCTTCAAAAAACACCTGTTAATTTGCTTAACAGAACCGGGGCTGATTTCTTCTGCGAAATATTTCAGTGTATTTACGTAACCGTATCTGAGGTTATCTGACAACTTTTCAGTGACCTCACCCACATTCAACTTAATATTTCTACTTAACTCCCAGAATTCATCTTCTAATCCGAATGTGTAACCTTCGTTTTTTGCATGAAAGATATCTTGATGCGCGTTCATTAACTTTAATTTATTCATAAGATACCCCGCTGAGCTTTTGGAAAATACCTTTCTGAATTGCCAGGGCTGCTTCCTCTGTTTTTGAAACGATAAATCGTCTGTTGTAGGTTTGTGCTGTTCCAGAACCTGGCTCCCAACCCATATGATTGGAACGCATTTTCTCTTGCATCTCTTCACTCACATGCTCGGTGCTTTCATCCATCAGTTTCGAAAATAAATAGTTCCAGGTATGTCTGAACTTATGTCCAGTCAACTTGCTTAAACCTGAGTCAATGCCTCTCAGTCTATAAATGATCTTATGGTATGCAGGAACGGAGAGAGGATCGCCACGTGTCTCTCCTTCTTTGTGCGTAATAAAAAGATATCCGTGCTTTTTCTTTCTGATGTTGGCTTTTCTTTCTCCTGTAATATATGAATGGAGAAGTCTAGTAAGTTCGTCAGACATGGGTAAATCTCTTTCAATCGTTTTTACGAGGGGCTGATTGACTCTTGTGTCCTCAATACTGTCCGCCCTCCTTCTTATGAAAAGCATTTGCGCCGAAAAATCAATATCTTCTACTCTCAGGTTCAATAACTCGCCACACCTTATCCCTAATGAATGTAATATCATGACTATAAGCTGATTTCTCTGGCGAACTTTTTTGTTGAATGGATTGAATTCACATTTAGGATCAATAACTGAAAGAAGGATATCCATGTCTTCTTCTTCGATTGTTTTATAGATGTTTCCTTCTGAATTCCTGTATTTTATCTTCGGCCTTCTGGCTTTTATTTTCCTTACAAAATATGAAATTTTCATGTAGGCATCATCTACATTTTTGATAGTTAGCAGACACAACCATTCGAGATATTTTGCTATTGTCGTAAGCCGTATGTACTTTGTCGCACTGCATACTCCAGGCTGATGATCTTTAATATTAATCACTTTCGCAGTCCTCATCCTTTTCCCGGCAAAATCCCTCAGAAGATCAATTTCGTTGTTATCCAAAAATCTAGCCGTTTGAATTCGCTCTTCAATGTCTATGTTACGTATAAAAAGAAACCGATAAAAAAGTGCGATACACCCTGCCTGAGTCTCAATTGTTTTTATCGAATCATCACTGTTTCTCAGTTGTGTTGAAATAAATAAACACGGATAAAACACTGGGATACCTTCTTTCTTGTTTTTTATTATGCAGTAACGTTCCCCACTCTTCATTTTAAATGTTTTGATACCATATCTTTCCATAATCTCCCCTTATTTATATTTAATTTTTTTGCAAACCACGTATAGGTTAAATATTTAAAAACAATAACATATGCATATTTTGCAGAATTATTTTATTAATATATCGCTCAATAGTTGTCAATAAAGAATGGATCTAAATTTTTCTTTGAAAATATGCATTAGGTATATAATAGGTTTATTCTATTTACCTGATACCTTAAAAACCCTCTGCAAAGCTTGGTATAACTAACTTCGCATTATTTCCGTAAAGTATTTTGCAAAATTCTTACCTGCTATAATCAAAATTCTTTCCAACTTCATTATCGCTTATCAAGCGGCATGTATTTTAAATATCATAATATTTAACCTTGTCAATAGTTGACATTATTTTAAAATAAGCTACTTATTGGTTATTTAAGAAGGACTACCAATGATCGATATAAAAAACAACATAGATAATATGTGGGTTTACTTTCCTGAGCATGAAAATGAGATTTTAAATGAAGTTAGTATGCTTACTTCCTTTCAGTTCTATGACCGTTATCTTTTAAAGTTATCTGTAAGAGAGTTTTTGGATTTTTTCCAATATCTTTGTGACTATAAAATCAATAACGAAATTGACGACTCGCATGCAATTTCTCAACTCATTAATTATGCTTTTGGCTACGATTCAGATAACAGTCATGACAATCGACCAAATGACTTTAGCTTTTTTCGTGATCGTGTAGAAAAACTTAGAAGTGAACACTTTGCTGAAAAAATCAACAGTGAAAAAAACAAACTAGGATTAAATATTAACTGCATTAGAGGAGGGAATGGCTTGCATGAGCGTCTATAACTCACACATTTAGGGACATTAATAGCCTTTCAATCATGAAGAAATCTCAATCACGCAACTTTCAAACAATCATAATTTGATAAATTTAGTCAAAAAACTAATGTTATCAGCCCCTGATTTCTGCACTTTGGTCCTAGCTTTGGCCCACCTCCTAATTGTAGTTTTTAATAAAACTAGCAAGATCAGAAAAGTATATTTGTATCTACAGAGACGCCAGCTCATAAGCGGCCTTCACACCTGAAAGCGATTTGCAAGCTGCGCATCGACTCACCGCTAAGTCAGTTGGCAATTCTGCATTTTCAATCCAAGGCTCATATCAACGAAGCATCCTTAAGATGCCTCAATTATCCAGCCAGCACCCGACTTCAGCAGAATCGATCAGGAGTTGAACAGTAAGTGGCTTATGCGCTTCGCTGAAATCATCTGGAAAGTATCGCTGAAAATTAATTGATTTGGGATCAATGCCAAACCTTTCAGAATACCTTTCAAGTAGTTCATAGGCATCAAGAGGATCCATACGAAAATCTTTATTCAAATCAGTAGAATGCTTTAAAGGATAACGTCGAAAGGTAAGAAGGCTTCTACCATTGTACTCAGCCAGAAGTGAATAAACTGCCTGCTCAATATCCTGCCTTACCATATCTTATCTTCCTCTGTAACAATGCGATTGTAACGTACCATAGACTGATAACCTATTTGCGCCACATCGCCCGCCAGGATCACCCAGCCAATCACAGGAATAGCACGCCCTACAAACGTCGAAAGCTTTGATGTCATTATTCTTTTAACTTCAAAAGGATTTGCGGGATTTTGAATCCAGGTAGGTAAGCGGAAAGGGAGCCGAATATCCCTAAGCAGTTTCCTTGAATACTTTGAGGCATAACTTGTGCCGGGCGTAGCACTACCCAGCTTGCCTCTGACGGTGATAGTTTTCTGACCGCTATAAATTGCTGCTGCCGCCAGAACATCCTTCGCGCCAGTGAAATGTTCTGCGGTTACGTCTACCATAATCCAGAAGAATAATTCCCCCGCACTGAGATTTGTTAGCCCACCATAAAAGTACGTTCCATTTAGCTGTTCGGTGGTATCCATTACCTTCTCCTTTCGCTTTATACAAGTCAAATCTTAAACCCAGGGCCGGGCAATTACCATTCCTGTTTCATTCTATTCCTTACCTTCTTATGCTCTGCCGAATGTCAACTCAGCCAGCTTAGCTGAGGTAATCACATCTGATGTTGATGTACATCTTTCCTTCAGCATGCGTAAGTAACATCAGACATACTCAATAGCCGCAACACTGTAATCTTCACACCATTCCCTGATAGTTTTCCCGCCCCCCTATCAAAAACGTTTCATTCAAATCGCCGCAGCATTGTCATCGCTGGCGCGAAGCGCTGCCAGATCGGCCTGCTGACCGAATATGCCCCAGTTTGTTTCTTCGATTTCCTGTATCACCACATAGACAGGCGCGACTGAAGTCCCTGACGGACGCCGATCCAGAATTGCGGTTGCTCCCATAATCAGCCTCTTCTTTGCACCCTCATCCAGGCCACCTTTGATGACATATATCTGAAGGGACACAACTGGCAACCATGCGGGTTTGTCTCCCATAAAAACGGCATCAGAAGAGTATTCAGCAAAGTAGCTCCATACCGTACTACGAACCAGAGGGGAGTCTGGCAGCGCCTCGCAATTAAGTCCTAACTGCGTCAGATCTCTGGCAACCTGTTGACGCTTGGCCGCATCAAAGGTGCCTGCTGGCGCATGAATGATCATTTTAGGCATCAAATACCTCTTATTGCATCAGGAGAACAGGATGGATTCCGCACCGGGCGGAATCCATCATCGGGCAACTAAATTGACTGCCCACCGGAGACTTCAATACGCTGACCGGTGACCCAGCGGTTGTCCGGTCCCAGCAGGCTGGCAATCATCGGACCGATGTCATCAGGCAGGCCCACGCGACCCAGCGCGGTCATGCCAACAAATGCCTGGTTGTAATCAGGGATATCACGCACCGCGCCACCCAGGAAGTCGGTCTCAATCGCTCCCGGGGCCACGGTATTCACGGTGATGCCGCGGCTGCCCAGTTCTTTCGCCATATACACGGAGAGAATTTCAACGGCGCCCTTGGCAGCCGAGTAGGCCGAGAAACCCGGGAACGACACGCGCGTCAGCCCCGAAGAGAAGTTGACGATGCGTCCGCCATCGACCAGCAGCGGCAGCAGCGACTGCGTCAGAAAAAACACTCCTTTGACGTGTACGTTAAATAACGCGTCGAACTGCTCTTCCGTGGTGGCGGTAAAGTCGGCCATTTCCCCATGCCCGGCGTTGTTGATCAGATGGTCGAACGTTTCGCGTCCCCAGTCACCTTTCAGGATATTGCGCATGGCGGCGACGAAACCCGGTAAGGACGATACGTTGCTGGTGTCCAGCTGCAGCGCAACGGCCTTACGGCCAAGCGCCTGAATTTCATTCACCACGGCGTCCGCCGCTTCTTTACCAGTACGATAAGTCACGATGACATCACCACCATGGCGGGCAATGCTCAGTGCGGTATTACGGCCAAGACCCCGGCTGGCGCCAGTTACAAGAGAAAGGGTTGTCATGAAATATCTCCTCAATAATGGGAGAGTGATTCTAACAATCGACAAACTTCCAGGGTTGCCCAATAATTTCTAATTATTGCCTGATTATTTTTATATTTTTATTTTGATGCCGTATTTACTAGAATGGTTGCATCTGAAATTTTTTATTAATTGCCTGATAATATGAAAAAGCATGAGCACTCGTATGAGCAACGCCCTGCAGGGGACGATGAGTTTCACTCTGCCGGGAGGATGGCGTCTTTGCTGCAGGCGGCAAGGCATTATGCTGATGAACACCACAACGGAGCAGGCGTTGCTGCAACGCCAGTTGATGGTGTATTCATTCTGCGCGAGACCGCGCCTACCGCATTGCAATTCGCTATCACTAAACCGTTGATCGCAATGGTGCTGCAAGGCAGTAAACGCGTGACCATGGGCAGCGATCGTTTTGATTTCGGCGCGGGGGAATCCCTGCTGATCACCATGGACGTGCCAACCGTGAGTCAGGTTATCAGCGCCAGTGCCGACACCCCTTATTATTCTCTGGTCGTGGAACTGGATGCGGCGGTGATTAGTGAACTGATGGCAAACATGGTCGGGCTGGAGGCTGCCACGGATTTGCCCGTCAGCATTGATCAGATCGAAGAAGATGTGGCAGAAGCCGCTTTGCGCCTGCTGAACATGCTCAGCAGACCGCGGGCGCTCGCCGTGTTGGGCAGCCAGTTGGTGCGGGAGTTACATTACTGGCTATTGTCAGGACGACACGGCAGCGCGCTGCGCGCTCTCGATAGCACTGACAGCCATGCCCGGCGGATTGCGCGGGCAGTCGCAATCATTCGGGCCAATTATGCGCAACCGCTGCGCATGAAAACCCTCGCTGACGCCGCCGGTATGAGCCTCTCGGTATTCCACACGCATTTCCGCCATGTCACCACGCTCACCCCGCTGCAATTTCAGAAACAGCTGCGCCTGCTTGAAGCGCGGAGACTGATGCTGACGGAAGGGACAGCGATCGGTATTGCTGCTAATGCGGTGGGATATGAGAGCGTGACGCAGTTTACCCGTGAATATTCACGGCTGTTTGGTTCACCGCCAGCGCGAAATATTCGGGAAACCCGCGCACTCGAGCGTTCAGTCCTGTCCGGTGAGCCTGCGTGGCGCAGTTAATTTTTCGCACAATGCTGTGTCAACGTTCACGGTTAACGACGTCTCAAACAGGCAATAAATTGTTCGAGTCTGTCGTTTCCGGAGAGGGGGTGACAATAAGGATTTTTATAAAACACTTCTAATATAGAGATTAACCAGCTTCACTTGGGTGAAGAGTCCTAACTTATTTTTCCTGGCCGTGTAAATGAAATGCACTACGGCTGCAATACTCATCACGCCAAAAAATAATCCTGCACCTTCTGTTTCACCGACAAAACAAAAAGTCGCCGTTAAAAAGATCAGCATATAAAGATAAATAACGACAACTGAAGACACTTCATTGGATAAGATCGCGATGACTGAACGCAGGTTAAATTCTGAAGTAATTTTCATTGGATAAACCGAAATTATCTCTTTATAACCGGCTCTGAAACTAAGTAACTCAGCCTTGTTAAAATCATCACCCTGAATTTTTGATTGAATCTTCTTCAACTTCTCGTTGATTTTTTCATCCATAATTTTTACCTTCCTGGCCTGACTCACATGGACATTATACTGACCTTGTTTGCTTTATTTGAAGCTTTTGAGTCAATCAACCCACTGCTCAGAGCTTCGTTAATCTCAATCAAAGACCTGCCTGATCGGCTATGGCGTGATTCCAGTTGTCATTTACGTCTTACTCCAGTACCTGCACAAAAAATCGCACGACGTTTTAGGCTTGCGCTGTAGCCCCGCCTTTTTCTCTAGCCAACTGGCGCACTTAGCACACCTCGTTTCTTTATCCTCTGCGCTGCGCCAGCATTGCGCCTGGCTGGCCCCTACGGCACACCGTTGCGCATTTATGCCAAAAATGCCCACAGAAACGGTACGATTCACTTACAGTTTATTCCTAATGCCCTGCGTTGCGCTCTGTGCCACTCTTAACTACGCTCATAACACTTATGATGCTTAATGAGGGAATATATTATGAAAAAGACGATTATTGCGTTATCCGCCATTCTTCTGACTTCTACGGCGTTTGCCGCCACACACGCAACCGATGAAACCGTCGCTGACGCCAAAGCGGGCGCCAATACGGCGAAAGAGAAACTGCATCAGGCGCAGCATCAGGGTGAAGAGCAGCAGCTCAAAGCCAAACATGCTGCCGAAGGTAAAAGCGATAGCCTGACCAGCAAAGCGAGCGAAAACTCGCAGAAAGCCTGGAACAGCACCAAAGAAGGTACTGAAAAAGGTTGGGACGCCACCAAAGAAGGCGCGCAGAAAGGCTGGAACAAAACCAAAGAAGGTGCCAGCGATCTGAAGAAGAAAGTCTCTGAGTAATTTCTTCTGATGTAGACAGCGATTGCTCTGCATTCATTTGAGTCGAAAACGCCTGGTGCACTGCATCAGGCGTTTTTACATCATAAGCATATTAATCCGCAGCGAACTTAGTTAAATTTCTTTCGCAGGAGCTGCTCTTGCGGCATGGCAAATGGGATGGATTTGGCGCTGATGCAAAAAGTTAATGATGTATCTTTGGTTGAAGTGCAACACGCAACGGACCGCGAACAGGCGAAATCAGAGGTATTACTCAGCGGTAGTTCTACCGGCATAATCATCCCCGGAAAAATCCTTGAGGCAGCAGTTAAAGTTACTGATAACCGCTATGTGCTATTTGTCACGGATGACGTGCTCTACGAGGAATCACTAACGATTGTGCTGATTGATTTCTCTCAGGGCATTCAGGAAATTGTCACTATTGGCAATGAGTATAACTCCGGCACATTTGAGCAATTGCATATCAGTGACCATTCACTTCAGTTTCGTTTTATCGGTGATTATATCTGGGGCCTGACACTGGAAGATTCACCGAAATTCCAGCTGCCATTTTTCAGCGATCCGAAAGGTGTCTCCCGCAGTAAAGCATTTACCCGATTCATGAACATCACGGCTTTACCCGCGTAATAAACACGAACTCATTACCCCAAAAGGCCGCCATGCGGCCTTTTTTGTGCCTGCCAGCAACCGGATTGATACAAAACGCTGCGATCCCGCTCCTGGATTCGGGCAAATTCCTAATCAGCGATTGATTAATAAGCAGGCTGCGCGAATAGTAAGCGAACCGGCCATCGGGTGCCGGCACAAGGAGAAAGCACATGGGATATTACGTACTGAGAAAAAGTGATACAGCATTGTCGCAGAAATACTGGTTTGTGCTTAAAGCCAGCAACGGCGAAACCATCGCCACCAGCGAGATGTACAGCTCAAAACAGGCGGCGGAAAACGGCATCCGCTCGGTGCAGCAAAACGGTACGTCGACCACCATTCACGACGAGACCTGACCTCGCGCATGACTGCGCAGTGATGCGCGAAGGTGGGTCATTGACCCTGCAAGCGGCGCAATGTATTACGCGATGAATCGCGCCGCTAAGCATCCCCGGCGAACGGGTACCACGCAGCGCCACAGGCCTCCTCCCTGAAACGCCACCGACGCTTTGCATCGGCCGGCCTTTGCCCCTACACTTGCCGCATCGCCCTTAACCATTAATTAACTTTATGTCCGATACATTTCAACGCCAGCCGCTGCCCTTGCCTAACGGCCACAATAAAGTGCTGCTGCACTCCTGCTGCGCTCCCTGCTCGGGAGAAGTGATGGAAGCGATGCTGGCTTCCGGCATCGATTACACCATCTTCTTCTACAACCCGAACATCCATCCGTTGAAAGAGTACGAGCTGCGCAAAGAGGAGAACATCCGCTTTGCCGAGCAGTTTGGCGTGCCTTTTGTTGATGCCGATTACGACAAAGACAATTGGTTCGAGCGCGCGCGTGGCATGGAGTGGGAGCCGGAGCGCGGCGTGCGCTGCACCATGTGTTTCGACATGCGCTTCGAGCGCACCGCGCTGTACGCACATGAACACGGCTTCCCGGTGATCACCAGTTCACTCGGCATTTCGCGCTGGAAGAATATGCAGCAAATCAACGACTGCGGCGTGCGCGCGGCGGCACGCTATCCGGATATGCTGTACTGGGAGTTTAACTGGCGTAAAGGTGGCGGTTCGTCGCGCATGATTGAAATCAGCAAGCGCGAGCGCTTCTATCAGCAGGAGTATTGCGGCTGCATCTATTCGCTACGCGATACCAACCGCCACCGCGTGGCGAGCGGTCGCGAACGCATCGAAATCGGCGTGCAGTACTATTCGCCGGATGAGTAAGAAAAAAACCTGCTGGCGCTAACCAGCAGGCTAAGCATTACCAGTTCAGCAACTGGCCGCGGTAATCCACATAATGATGGCCGCCACGCCCGCTAAACTGCTGCAGTTGCGTCACCATGCCCTGCGCACTCTCGGTGACGGTGATATCCGCGCCCTCACCGCCCATATCCGTTTTTACCCAGCCCGGATGCAGTGACAGCAGCGTGCTGCCCTGCTGGTGCATCTGCGTCGCCAGCGCGCGGCTCAGCATATTCAGCGCCGCTTTGCTGGCTGAGTAGAACGGCATCGCCGCGTCGCGGTTCTCGTTGAGGCTGGCGAGACGCGACGTGGTCAGGCCCAGCACGCTCTGTTTGTCGCGCAGCAGCGGCAGCAGGCTCTCCGCCAGGCGCACCGGCGCCACCGCATTGGTAAAGAACAGCTCGCTGAGCTGCGCATCGTCCACGTCGCGCAGCTGCGACGCGTGCGGAACGAGAATCCCGGCGTTGATCAGGATGCAATCAAAGGGTGCGTCGCCGAGCTGCCGGACCAGCGCGTCACGCTGCGCGCCATCGGTGATATCCAGCGCCAGCCACTGCAGCTGCGGATGCTGAAACGAAACCACCGTGGAACGGTAGGTGGCGGTCACCTGCCAGCCCGCCTGCAGTAGTTGCTGCACCACGGCCAGGCCAATGCCTTTTGACGCCCCAATAATCAATGCTCGCTGTTGTTGGCTCATCTGTCTCTCGCTGGTTGGTGTGCCACGAAAAAGGGCAGGATACCCTGCCCTGTTGTCCTTACCGGAACACTAACGTTAGCACGACGATGACCACCATAATTATCAGCAGGTGGCACACCGTTTTATCCAGGTTGCGTTGCTTCATCGCGCCTCCTGCACTCAGAACCACTGGCCAAAGCGCTTGATGTACAACGTTTTCATGCCCTGCGCCACCAGGCAGTAGCCGAGCAGCGTGGCCAGCAGCCAGGGGAAATAGCTCCATGGCAGCGGCACCAGGCCGACCATCGCGCCGAGCGGCGAGAACGGCAGCAGAATGCCGGCAATCATTACGCAGGCGGTGGTCAGCAGCACCGGCAGCGCCGCGCGGCTCTGGATAAACGGAATCTTGCGCGTGCGCAGCATGTGCACCACCAGCGTCTGCGACAGCAGCCCTTCCACAAACCAGCCGGACTGGAACAGTGACTGCATCGCTGGGGTATTCGCCGCGAACACATACCACATCAGCGCAAAGGTGGTGATGTCAAAAATTGACGACGTTGGCCCAATCCACAGCATAAAGCGTTTGATGTTGCGCGCGTCCCATTTGCGTGGTTTGCGCAGGAACTCGCGATCCATTTTGTCCCACGGCAGCGCCAGCTGTGACAGATCGTACATCAGGTTCTGAATCAGCAGATGAATCGCCAGCATCGGCAGGAACGGAATGAACGCGCTCGCCACCAGCACCGAGAACACATTGCCGAAGTTGGAACTGGCGGTCATGTTCAGGTACTTGATGATGTTGCCGAACGTCTCGCGCCCCTTCATCACGCCCTCTTCCAGCACCATTAAATCCTTTTCCAGCAGGATGATGTCAGAAGACTCTTTGGCGATATCCGCCGCGCTGTCGACCGAGATCCCCACATCGGCGTCACGCAGCGCTGGCGCATCATTGATGCCGTCACCGAGAAAACCCACCGTGTGGCCCTGCTGCTGCAGCGCACGCAGAATGCGTGACTTCTGCAGCGGCGTCAGTTTGGCAAACACCGAGCTACGCGCCGCGGCCTGCGCCAGCTGCTCATCGCTCATCGCCGCAATCGCCTCGCCGGTGAGGATCTCGCCACAGTCGATGCCCACCTGCTGACAGATGCGCGCCGTCACCACTGGATTATCGCCGGTCAGCACTTTGACCGTTACGCCGTTATCATTGAGCGCGGTGATTGCCTTCGCCGCGCTTTCCTTCGGCGGATCGAGGAAGGTCAGCAGCCCTTCAATGGTCAGCCCCTGCTCATCTGCAACGCTCAGCGCCTGTTGCAGGGCCGGCTCCGCCAGCGCACGGCTGGCCACCAGCAGTACGCGGAAGCCCTGCTGATTGTACTGATGCGCCAGCGCCAGCAGCTCCGCGCGACGGGTCTCATTGAGCGGCTGAATCAGTTTGCCTTCGCGTTCGGCGCTGGCAATGCTCAGCATCTCCTCGACCGCGCCCTTACAGATCAGCATCTGCTGGTTGAGGCGGCGGTCACGCACCACCACTGAAACGCGACGACGCACAAAATCAAACGGCAGCTCATCCACTTTGCTGTAGTAGTCGCTCATGTCCGCGCTGATGCGTCCTTTGCCGTAACGCAGGATGGCGCGGTCCATCAGGTTAGGCGTGCCGCTCTGGTAATGGCTGTTGAGCCAGCTCAGCATCAGGACGCGCGAGTTCTCTACCCCGGCACAATCGAGATGGTGCTCGAGAATAATGTTGTCCTGCGTCAGCGTGCCGGTTTTGTCGGTACACAGAATATCCATGGCACCGAGGTTCTGGATCGCGTTCAGGCGTTTGACAATCACTTTACGGCGCGACATGGCAATCGCCCCTTTGGCCAGATTCGAGCTGACAATCATCGGCAGCATTTCCGGCGTCAGCCCCACCGCCACCGCCAGCGCGAACAGAGAAGCATCCAGCCAGTCGCCTTTGGTCAGACCGTTAATCAGCAGCACCACCGGCACCATCACCAGCATGAAACGAATCAGCAGCCAGCTGACGCTGTTCACGCCGCGATCGAAAGCGGTTTGTGTGCGGTTACCAACAATCGATTTCGCCAGGCTGCCGAAGTAAGTTTCCCCGCCGGTCGCCACCACCACCGCTTTGGCGCTGCCGCTGGAGACATTAGTGCCCATCAGGCATACGCTGCCCAGTTCCAGCAGCGATGCATCTTTATCGCTGGCGCTGGCCTGCTTGCTGGCCACGTGACCGGTGACGTCATATTTCTCCACCGGCAGCGATTCGCCGGTCAGAATTGCCTGGCTGATAAACAGATCGCGTGAGTCGAGCAGCCGCACATCGGCCGGTACCAGATCGCCCGCTGAGAGATAGATGATGTCGCCAGGCACCAGGCTGGTGATGTCCACTTCCTGTTTCTGCGGCGCCTGCTGTACCGATTCCCGGCGCAGCACGGTGGCGGTGGTGCGCACCATCGATTTCAGCGCCTGTGCCGCTTTGTTGGTGCGGAACTCCTGCCAGAAGCGCAGCAAACCGCTGAGCGTTACCATCGTCACAATGATGATGACACCGGTCAGATCGGTCTCCTCGCCATGGCGCAGCGGCATCCAGTAGTCGGTGAAAAAGCTCACCAGCGCCAGCGCCAGCAGCACATAAATGAACGGATTATTGAAAGCCTGAATCAGCTGCACCAGCGCCGGTGGCGCTTTATCATGCTCCACCTGATTGCGACCATAAATCTGCAGCCGCGCTTCCGCTTCGCGTTCGACCAGCCCCAGCGCATCGCTGCGCAGGCGCAGCAGCGTTTCGTCGGCGGTAAAAGCGGCTTCGTCTTCAATCAGATAGCGTGCGGTTTTCTGACGTGCCGGACGCACGGTGTTCCAGGCTTTTTTTTCCTGGTTGAGTTTCATGTCAGTCATGATGACACTCCTCGTTTATTTTTTTACGGCAATAACGATCCCTGCGCGCCAGGCGCACAAGTCGAAAACATTAATTGTCACGGCGTGACCGGATTAAATTAAAAATAACCTGTCGGGAATTTCCATATTACCTCCCGGAAATAATGGGCGAAGAAAGTCGCTCGCTGAATAACGAGTGAAATAACATAATCCTGGATAACGCTGCGCGCAGCAGCAGCCTGAAGCGGCTTAACGCGCAGGGAAGCTCAGCACGCTGAAGATCAGCGCGCGCATCGAGGCGGAGGAAAAAGTGCGTTTAAAATCATGTGCATGATGCTATTCCCACGGGCATCAGCCCGCTATGGTGTCATTATCAGGGAACAATCATCAGAAACAGGTGAGGATTGCTGCCCGCCATGTTGGCAAGCAGCGACAAAAGAATTCGCGCGTCAGCTTGCCTTGTATTGCCATCGATAAGGGTGACTGTCCAACTGAATTCTCCTGTGTGAAGTTGCGGCTATTATAGGAGGGCGAAAAGCGAAGTAAAGCTAATTATCCTGGGGTTCAGGTTGATTTAATTTTCGTTGCGATTTGGTTGATAAAGCGTGCGGATATAAGGTGCGCCAGATTAATCCGATCGCGTTACGCCCTCTTGCTTATAACTGAAGCGCACCGCTTAGAACCTTACGGCATATGCATAGCCATAAATTGACTATTCTTCACTGTAGCGCTCTCGTAAACTCGCGTTACTTTTTTAAGGCAAGGAAACAACATGAAAAAAATTATTCCCTCACTGCTGGCGCTGTCGCTGGTAGCCGCCTTCTCCGCGCAGGCCGCCACGCCAAAAGATACGCTGGTGATTGCGCAGTCTACGGATGATGCGGACAGCTTTGATCCGGCCCAGGGCTTTGAACTTACCACGGTGCAAGCGTTCACTAACATTTATCAGCGCCTGGTGCAGTCCGATCCGGCCAATCCAACCGATCTTAAGCCAACGCTGGCCACGTCGTGGCAACCGGGCAGCGATAACCGCAGCCTGACGTTTGCGCTGCGCAAAGACGCCAAGTTCGCCAGCGGTAACCCGCTGCGTCCGGAAGATGTCATTTTCTCGCTGGGGCGCGTGGTGAAACTCAACCTCGATCCGTCCTTTATTCTGACCCAGCTCGGCTGGAACAAAGACAACGTCGACAGCTTCCTGAAAAAGGTCGATGAAGACCACGTACAGATTAGCTGGAGCGCCAACGTCAGCCCGGCCTATGTGCTGAGCCTGCTGTCCGCGCCGGTCTCCTCGATCGTTGATGAAAAAACCGCGCAGGCCAACGCCAAAAACGGTGATTTCGGCCATGCGTGGCTCGGCACCCACTCGGCCGGCAGCGGCCCGTTCCAGATTCGCAAAGTGGTGCTGCATGAAGCGATACTGCTCAGCGCCAACCCGACCTCACCGGCCGGTGCACCGAAGCTGAAAAACATTCTGATTAAAAACGTGCCGGAGCCGGCAGCGCGCCGTCTGCTGCTGGAACAGGGCGATGTCGATATCGCGCGTAACCTCGGTGCTGACCAGATCGCTGCGCTGAAGGGCAAAGCCGGCGTGAAGACCGAAGCGATTCCGATGGCGTCGCTCTACTACATTCAGTTCAACGTCGGTGCCAATCCGGTACTGAAGAACCCGGCGCTGTGGGAAGCAGCACGCTACCTGTTCGACTATAAAGGTATCGCGAATGACTTGCTGAAAGGCCAGTTTGAAGTGCACCAGACCTTCCTGCCGAAGGGTTTCCTCGGTGCGCTGAACGACACGCCTTACAGCTACGATCCGGAGAAAGCCAAAGCGATTCTGCAGAAGGCCGGCCTGACCAACGTCAGCTTTAAGCTCTCCACCAGCAATCAGCCGCCGTACCTTGATATCGCGCAGGCACTGCAGGGCAGCTTCGCCAAAGGCGGTGTGAAGGTGGAAGTGCAGCCGGGCTTAAGCTCTGAAGTGTCTACCCGCGTGAAGGCGCATCAGTATGAAGCTACGCTCAACGCCTGGGGCGCGGATTACTTCGACCCGAACACCAACGCCGCCTCCTTCGCTTACAACCCGGAAGATGGCAGCAAAACCATTGCTTACCGTTCAGACTGGCACATCCCGGAGCTGAGCAAACAGACGCTGGCGGCGACGGCCGAAGCCGACAGCAACAAGCGCGTTGCGCTTTATCAGGCGATGCAGCGCGAAGTGCTGAAGAACTCGCCGTACGTGATTGGCCTGCAGGCGCGTAACCTGATTGCGCTGCGCGACAATCTGCAGGGCTATGTGCAGGGGATCAACCCGGACATGGTGTATTACGCGCAGGTTTCGAAGTAATGGCAGCGTCAGCGTCATCGGCCGGGTTCGCCCGGCCACTCTGGCAGCGCTTCAGCCGCCTCGTCACCAGCCTGCTGTCGCTGCTGGTGACGCTGGTGGGTTTGTTAGCGTTTACTTTCATGCTGTCGCACCTGTCGCCAGTCGACCCGGTGCAGCAAATCGCCGGCGATCACGCCAGCGAAGCCACCTATGCTCAGGTGCGTCACGATCTTGGGCTGGATCAGCCGGTGCTGGTGCAGTTCTGGCGCTATATCAGCCAGCTGGCGCAGGGCAATCTCGGCCTGTCGCATCTCACCAATCAGCCGGTCAGCGCCGACCTGATGCGCACCTTCCCCGCCACGCTTGAGCTGGCGACCTGTTCGATGATTTTCGCTGCGGTGTTCGGCGTGACGCTCGCGCTGCTGGCAGCGTGGAAACCGGGCAGCGTCATTGATAACGTGGCGCGCTTTATCTCGCTGCTGGGCTACTCGGTGCCGGTGTTCTGGCTCGGCCTGCTGGGCCTGCTGCTGTTCTACGCCGTGCTGCACTGGTCCGCCGGTCCGGGCCAGCTGGATGATATCTGGATTTATACCCTTGAACCGAAGACCGGCTTTGTACTGATTGATAGCTGGCTCTCCGGCGATGCGGAAATGTTTCGCAACGCAATTGCGCATCTGTGGCTGCCGGTGGTGATTCTCGGCCTGCTGGCGATGGCAGGCATTACGCGCCTGCTGCGCGCGGCGCTGCTGGAAGAGAGCAGCAAAGAGTATGTGGTGCTGGCGCGCGCGAAAGGCGCTGGCCGGGCGCGCATTCTGCTGCGTCATATTTTCCCCAACGTGCTGGGCACGCTAATCACCGTTATCGCCCTCTCCTACGCCACGCTGCTGGAAGGGTCCGTGCTGACGGAAACCGTATTCGCCTGGCCGGGCGTCGGTCGCTATATGACCAACGCGCTGTTTTCCGCGGATGTTCCGGCGATTCTCGGCGCTACGTTGCTGATTGGCAGCTGCTTTATCCTGCTCAATGCCGTGGCCGACGCCCTCACCTGGTTAACCGATCCGAGAACCCGATGACTCAACAACTTCATGAACTGGAAACCGTGCGTCCGCGCCGGCGCCGGGCGCGTATCACTTCGCTGACCATCGGCCTGACGCTGGTGATCGTGCTGGTGGCCATGGCGCTGCTGGCACCGCTGCTGGCGCCGTTTGATCCTAACGCGCAGGTGATTGAACAGCGTCTGCTGGCGCCGTCGGCGCTGCACTGGTTCGGCACCGACGGCTTCGGCCGCGATTTATTGTCGCGCGTGATTTACGGCGCACGTCCGACGCTGCTGCTGGTGTCGCTGATTCTGGTGCTGACTATCCCGGTTGGCCTGTTAGTCGGCATCACCGCCGGCTACGTCGGCGGCTGGACCGAACGCGTGCTGATGCGCATCACCGATATTTTTCTGTCGCTGCCCAACCTGGTGATTGCGCTGGCGCTGGTGGCGATGCTGGGTCCGGGCCTGATGAACGGCGCGCTGGCGCTGGCACTCACCAGCTGGCCGCCGTTTGCCCGGCAGGCACGCGCGGAAACCCTGGCATTGCGCCGCAGCGATTACCTCGCCGCCGCGCGCATGCAGGGTATTACCGGCCTGCGCCTGATGTTTGGCCACATTCTGCCGCTCTGCCTGCCGACCGCCGTGGTGCGTGCCGCGCTGAGCCTCGGCGGGATTATTCTTTCTGCCGCCGGGCTGGGCTTCCTCGGCATGGGCGTACAGCCGCCAACCGCCGAATGGGGCTCGATGGTAGCAGAAGGCAGTAAAGTGATTTTCGACCAATGGTGGGTGGCGGCAGCGCCCGGCGCAGCCATTCTGTTCGCCAGCCTGGCGTTTAACCTGACAGGCGACGGCCTGCGTGACCGACTGGATACCCGCCATGCCAAATGATCTGTTAATTGATGCGCAGGGGCTGACGATTCGCAGCCACGACGCGCTGCTGGTGGATAACATCAGCTTTACCCTTGGCCGCGAACGCGTGGCTCTGGTCGGTGAATCCGGCTCGGGCAAATCCCTGACCGCGCGTGCGCTGATGGGCCTGCTGTCGCCCGCGCTGCAGCTGCAGGCTGACCAGCTGCAGGTGGCGGGCGCAGACGCCCTGCACCTGCGCGAGCGCGACTGGATTGGCCTGCGCGGCGGCAAAGTGGCGATGGTCATGCAGGATCCGAAATACGCGCTCAACCCGACGCGCACCATTGGCTGGCAGGTTGAAGAGCCGCTGGTGCTGCACCGCAAGCTGAGCCGTGCCGAGCGCAAAGAGAAAGTGTGCGAGATGCTGGACGCGGTGGGCCTGCCCGAGCCGCGCCAGCTGATGAAGCGCTATCCGCATCAGCTCTCAGGCGGCATGGGCCAGCGCGTGATGCTGGCGATCGCGCTGATTACCGATCCCGATCTGCTGATTGCCGATGAGCCGACCTCGGCGCTCGATCACGCCATGCGCGATCAGGTGCTGGCGCTGATTCGTCGTCTGGTGGAGCAGCGCAATATGGGCCTGCTGCTGATCAGTCACGATCTGCAACAGGTTTCCGAGCACTGTCAGCGGGTGATGGTGATGTACAAAGGCCGCCTGCTGGACACCCTGCCGGCGGCGCAGCTGTCAGACGCCAGCCATCCTTATACCCGCACGCTGTGGGCCTGCCGTCCGGGTAAAGCGACGCACGGCGAACGCCTGCCGGTGCTGGATCGCGCGGCGCTGGAGAAGATGCATGATTGAATTAGCTAACCTGAGCGTCTCGCATAAACAGGGTTATGAACTGCGCACCGTGGTGCACGATGTGAACCTGCAGGTGGCGGCCGGCGAGTGTTTCGGTCTGGTGGGGCCTTCCGGCTGCGGTAAATCGTCGCTGCTGTGGGTAATGGCCGGACTGAATCCGCACTGGCACGGCCAGATGACGCTGGCGAATACCGCCGTGCAGCCAGGCAAACCCTTTACCGGCCAGCTGCGGCGCGATGTGCAGATGGTGTTTCAGGATCCCTACGCTTCGCTGCATCCGCGCCACCGGCTGCGCCGCACGCTGGCGGAACCGCTTAAGCTGCTGCGACGCGACAACATCGACGATCGCATCAACGCGGGCTTCCGCCATGTCGGGCTGGATCCGGCGCTGGCGGATCGCTATCCGCATCAGCTGTCCGGCGGGCAGCGTCAGCGCGTGGCCATCGTGCGCGCCCTGCTGCTGGAGCCTAAGATCCTGCTGCTGGATGAGCCTACGTCGGCGCTGGATATGTCGGTGCAGGCCGAGATCCTGAATCTGCTTAACGATCTCAAACAGAATGATGGCCTGACGATGGTGCTGGTCAGCCACGATCCTGACGTGATCGATCATATGTGCGATCGCGCCGCGCGCATGGCGCAGGGCCGGATTGTTGGTTAGCATGGCATGAGCGCAACGCGGCGCAGTTTATCCCGAAGGTAGATTGCGCCGCTGCCCAACAGCCATTCAGTCATCTAAAGGAACACCGTATGACGGTAAAATTACGTCCGCTGGAGCGGGAAGATCTGCACTTTGTCCATCAGCTGGATAACAATGCCAGCGTGATGCGCTACTGGTTTGAAGAGCCGTACGAAGCGTTTGTGGAGCTTTCTGACCTGTATGACAAGCACATCCACGATCAGACCGAGCGGCGCTTTGTGGTGGAACACGACGGGCAAAAAGCCGGGCTGGTCGAGCTGGTGGAGATCAACCACGTGCATCGCCGGGCGGAGTTTCAGATCATCATCGACCCGGCGCATCAGGGCAAGGGCTTAGCCAGCAGAGCGGCAAAGCTGGCGATGGATTACGGCTTTTCGGTGCTCAATCTCTACAAGCTGTATCTGATTGTCGATCAGGAGAACGAGAAGGCGATTCATATCTACACCAAGCTCGGTTTCGAGGTGGAAGGCGTGCTGAAGCACGAGTTTTTCATCAACGGCGAGTACCGCAACACCATCCGCATGTGCATTTTCCAGCAGCAGTACCTGGCACAGCATAAATCCGGTAATGCGATGGTGAAACCTACCGCGCAATAATAACCATCGGCACGAACCGTAGCGGCGCAATTTATTGCGCGTATTTAACTAAGCGCGATAAATCGCGCCGCTACGCATCCGTGCAAATTAACCGCCGCGTGCGCCGACCACGTTGAGATGCGGCTGCGGGTGCGCTGGCTTCAGGTCATACATACCACCATAAAACGGATCGACCACCAGCCAGCCTGGGAAACCGAGCAGCGGAATATTGCCCAGCACGTACCACAGGTTGGCGCTGGCCTCGATGGGCAGCGTCAGCGGCACGTAGCCCGGACTCTCCAGCATCACCTGATAATGTTTCTTACCGAAATAGGTGCCATTGGATTTCGCCAGATCCACCGTCTGCGGCGTATAGCCCTGCGCCACCGCGCGGCCGGTTTCATCCTGCACGGTGAAACGCGCGCCCTGCGGCACAGAGTCAATTTTTACCGGTTGCGTTTCGGTGCCGACAATCGTGGCACAGCCGCTCAGCAGCAGCGCGCAGGCGGGAAGAAGATGTCGCAGGTTCATAGCAGGTCCGCTTCAGAATCAGAAAGGACAGTCTAAACTGCCCTCTCGACCTTTTCACTCGCCTCAATCGCGCTATCAGTGGCGCTTTTCTGCGCTTTATTACGGTTGACAACAGGCGGCAATCGCCGCGATATCCTGCGGCGTGGTGCGGCAGCAGCCGCCAATCAGCCGTGCGCCCGCCTGTTGCCACTCGGGGAACTTATCGTGCAGCGTGCAGCCAGACGGCGCCGAGTGCCAGCTTTTGCTGACCGCATCATACTGCTCGCCGGAGTTAGGATAGACCAGCAGCGGCTTGTCCGTCAGCGCCTGTAGCGTTTGCAGCGCCGGCGTCACGCTCTCCAGCGCCACGCAGTTGAGGCCGACAGCGACCACCTGCGGCGCGGCATTGATGACTTCCGCCACCTTGCTCAGCGGCGTGCCGTCACTCAGGTGTTGCGCATCGCGCAGCGTGAAGGAGAACCACGCGCTGCTGTGCGGAAACTCCGCCAGCAGGCTAATCAGCGCCTGAATTTCACCAAACGACGGCAGCGTTTCACACGCCAGCAAATCCACGCCCGCCTCCAGCAGCGCCGCCACGCGCGGACGGTGGAAATCTTTCATTTCGGCAGCCGGCAAGGCGTAGTCGCCGCGATACTCGGCGCCGTTGGCCAGATAAGCGCCATAAGGACCGACCGATCCGGCCACCAGCAGCGGTGCCTGGCTGCCTGTGGTGGCACGATAATCGTCGCGCGCCCGCTGGGCCAGCGCCACGCTCTGGCGGATCAGCGCGCTGGCCTGGCCGCTATCCAGTCCACGGGCGGCGAAGCCCAGCGGCGTCGCCTGATAGCTGGCGGTGATCGCCACATTAGCGCCGGCGGCGAAGTAGTCATAGTGCACCTGATAAATCAGCTCGGGATTTTCCATCAGCACTTTGGCTGACCACAGCGTATCGGCCAGATTACAGCCGCGCGCTTCCAGCTCTGTCGCCAGCGCGCCATCCAGAATCAGGGTATCAGTGTGGGTCAGGGCCGCAGCGATGGGGTTACGCGACATCATCGGTCTCCTTAGCGTTGAAAGCGTGTTGGCGTTTTTGCGTCAGATAATAAGCAGCGTAGCAGAACAGTACAAAAGGAATGCCGCACCATAGCGCGATGCGCTGTGACGGGTCAAAGGCCAGCCCGATGCACGCCAGCAGACACAGGGTAAATCCGAGGATCGGCACCAGCGGATAGAACGGCGCGCGGTACGCCAACTGCTGCGGCGCATTGCCCGCCTGCAGATAGCGGCGACGGAACATGTAGTGTGAGGCGCAAATGCTCAGCCACACCGCCACCACGGCAAAGCCGGAAATCGCTGACAGCGCCACAAACACCGTATCCGGGGCGATCACGCTGGAAAACAGCGCCAGCAGGCCGCCGAGCATACTCACGGTGATGGCCAGCTGCGGAATGCCACGCCGGTTGACCCGGGCAAAGCAGCGCGGCAGCGTGTTTTCATTGGCCAGCGACCACAGCATCCGTCCCGAGGCGTACAGTCCGGAGTTTGCCGCTGACAGGATCGCGGTGAGGATCACGAAGTTGAAAATATCCGCCGCGTACGGGATGCCTATCTTTTCGAACACCAGTACGAACGGACTTTTAACGATGCCCGCCTGATCCATCGGGATCAGCGCGGCCAGCACAAAGACCGTGCCGATAAAGAAGATGATCAGGCGCGCCACGGTGGTGCGAATCGCCAGCGGCAGCGCTTTCTGCGGCTGCTCGGTTTCACCCGCCGCAATGCCGATCAGCTCGGTCCCGGAGAAGGCAAAATTCACCGCCACCATGGTCATCAGAATCGGCAGCGTACCGTGCGGTAGCCAGCCGGAAGCCGTCAGGTTATGTAATCCCGGTGCCGCGCTGCCGTCTTTCATCGGGATGAACCCCAGCATCGCCGCCGCGCCCAGCACGATAAAGGCAATGATGGTGATCACTTTAATGATGGAGAACCAGAACTCCCCCTCGGCAAAGAAGCGCGTCGAAACACTATTCAGCAGATAGATGGCGACACAGAACACCAGGCACCACAGCCACACCGGCACCGTCGGGAACCAGTACTGCATGCAGAAACCGGCGGCGGTCAGGCTGGAGCCGAGCGCCACCGTCCAGGTGAGCCAGTAGAGCCAGGCCACGGTGTAACCGGTCGCCGGACTGAGGTAGCGCGCGGCGTAGACGTGAAACGCGCCGGTTTCCGGCATCGCCACCGCCAGCTCGCCAAGACACACCATCACCAGCCATACCACCAGCGCACCAATCAGATAGGCCAGCAGCGTGCCCGCTGCGCCGGTGGTGGAGATGATGTAGCCGGTGTTGAAAAACAGCCCGGTGCCAATCACGCCGCCGAGCGACAGCATCACCAGATGCCGCACCTTCATGCTGCGCTTGAAGTTTGCCTGCGAAGGCGTCGGTTCAGTTTGCATTCTTTATATCCATATGGACGTCTAAACTTCTATATGGACACAGAGTTATACGCATCCGCGCGGCAATTTGCAACGTGGGAAAAGGTAAGGATTGGGAAAGCGTGTGCGGCCCCGCCGCGACGGGGCACACCAGTCAGGCGCCGAAGACGCCCTGCAGATAACGCTCCAGCGCCATGCGCGAGCTAAAACCGTGGGGAATACCGTAGTGCTCCTGCGAATCCCCCATCAGGTAGAGAGGGAACTGCGTGTAGTGGTCGCAGGTTTTCATCTCTGATGCGGGTTCAGCGAAGTGCTGACTTTTTTCTTTCAGGGTGGGATGAATGATCAACGCTGTGCGCCCCATGCGGGCTTCGCGATTCACATAGACATAGTTTTCGCCACGGCGATAACCATAAGTTTTGGGTGTCAGGACGTCCATTTCGAATCCTGCTTTTTCCAGTACGCGCGCTACCTCATCCGGACGTAAATACATGCTTGCTCCTCTCTTCTCACAGCCCCGCAACCTTACATCAGCACGACAGCACAGGACATTCGGAATTTCCCTAAAGCCTGGCACACGGCTGCGTTTAGTCACGTTTCGTCTACACTTAGTATTACGTTTTAAGTCAAAGGGAGCGAAAAATGTTTAATCGAACCAGCAAAAACGATGACATTGATATTAATCAGGATGTAAACGAACTGGCCGATTCGCTGGAAGCCTTACTGAAATCTTATGGCAGTGAAGCCAAAGATGAAGTGGATAGCGCACGCAGCCAGGCGCAGGCCCTGCTGAAACAGACGCGCGCTAAACTGAACGGCAGTGGCAACCGCGTGACTCAGGCCGCGCGCGATGCGGGTTATCAGGTGGATGCCTACGTGCATGACAAACCGTGGTACGGCGTGGGTGTCGGTGCCGCCGTCGGTCTGGTGCTGGGCGCGCTGCTGATGTCACGCCGCTAAACCGCTAAAAATCATCAGGAGCCTCGCGCATGCGGGGCTTTTTTTTGCGCGTCACTCCGCATTAGCGCGCCAATGCGGCCGCTGCCAGGCTGGTTAAAATTGCCGCAAAACCCTTTACAAAAATTTTTTCCCTGCGCCAGGGCGCATCATCGCTGGCATTCGCCCTAATCCGGCTGCTTAAATCACAAAACCCTATATCTGGTGGGCTTGACCACCAATACCACTACATCTAGTATTCAACACATCAACTCGCTACCAGATGTCAGCAGGGACGACGTTCGCAGCAAAAGGGTTTTTGCTTCGTATCTCGCAACCTGACCACAACCAGAGGGAAATACGAATCATGCGCATTATTATTTACACCAAGAACCAATGTGTCCAGTGTGACGCGACCAAAAATGCCATGGATCGCAGTGGCATCGACTACCAGCTGATTAACCTCGATACCCAACCGGAAGCCATCGATCAGCTCAAATCGCTCGGCTATCGCCAGGTGCCCGTCGTGATGACGCACAACGACCACTGGAGCGGCTTCCGTCCCGACAAAATCGCCGGCCTGCGCCAGCTCGCTGCCGTCGGGGGATAAAGCGATGTTTCCACTGGTCTATTTTTCCAGCCAGTCGGAAAACACGCACCGGTTTATCACCCGTCTCGGCCTGCCTGCGCGGCGTATTCCGCTCGACGCCACGCAGCGCCTGCACATCGACCAGCCCTACATTTTAGTGGTGCCGAGCTACGGCGGCGGCAGCGCGCGTGGCGCAGTGCCGAAACAGGTGATTCAGTTCCTTAATGATGACGCCAACCGGCGCGGTATCCGCGGTGTGATTGCTGCGGGCAATCGCAACTTTGGCGCGGGCTTCTGCCTGGCGGGCGACATCATTGCGCAGAAATGTCAGGTTCCTTATCTCTACCGCTTTGAGCTGATGGGAACCGCCGACGATATTGCCCATGTTAAAGCGGGAGTGACCCAATTTTGGCAACGACAGACACCCTGAACAGCACACAGCTGGACTACCACGCGCTCAATGCGATGCTGAACCTGTATGACGCCGAAGGCCGCATCCAGTTCAGCAAAGATCATGAAGCCACACGCCAGTTTTTCCTGCAGCACGTCCAGCCGAACAGCGTGCCATTCGACTCGCACGGCGAGCGTCTGCGCTATCTGGTGGCCGAAGGCTATTATGAAGCCGGGGTGCTGAACCAGTACGATTTCGCCTTCCTGTGCCAGCTGCACGAAGAGGCTGACGCCTGGGGCTTCCGTTTTCACACCTTCCTCGGTGCGTGGAAATTTTATACCAGCTACACGCTGAAAACCTTCGACGGCAAACGCTATCTGGAAACCTTTGAGCAGCGCGCCTGTATGGTGGCGCTGACGCTGGCGCGCGGTAATGAAACGCTGGCGCGGGAACTGCTGGCCGAGATGCTGAGCGGTCGCTTCCAGCCGGCTACGCCCACGTTCCTAAACTGCGGTAAACAGCAGCGCGGCGAGCTGGTCTCCTGCTTCCTGCTGCGCATTGAAGACAATATGGAGTCGATTGGCCGCGCGGTGAATTCGGCGTTGCAGCTGTCGAAGCGCGGTGGCGGCGTGGCGTTTCTGCTCTCCAACCTGCGTGAATCCGGCGCGCCGATCAAGCGCATTGAAAATCAGTCGTCCGGCGTAATTCCGGTGATGAAGATGCTGGAAGATGCGTTCTCCTACGCCAATCAGCTTGGTGCGCGTCAGGGCGCGGGCGCGGTGTGGCTGAATGCGCACCATCCGGATATCCTGCGCTTCCTCGATACCAAACGTGAAAACGCTGACGAGAAGATCCGTATCAAAACGCTGTCGCTCGGCGTGGTGATTCCGGATATCACCTTCCAGCTGGCCAAAGAGAACCGCGATATGGCGCTGTTTTCGCCTTACGATGTTGAGCGTATTTATGGCAAGGCGTTTGCTGATATCAGCATCAGCGAGTACTACGAGGCGATGCTGGCCGACGATCGCATCCGTAAAACCTTCATCAAGCCGCGCGACTTCTTCCAGACGCTGGCGGAAATTCAGTTTGAGTCCGGCTATCCATACATCATGTATGAGGACAGCGTGAACCGCAGCAACCCGATTGCCGGTCGCATCAACATGAGTAACCTGTGCTCGGAGATCCTCCAGGTTAACAGCGCCAGCGAGTATCACGACGACCTGAGCTATCGCCGCGTCGGCAAAGATATCTCCTGTAACCTCGGCTCCCTGAATATCGCCCACGCCATGGACTCGCGTAATCTGGCGCAAACCGTGGAAGTGGCGGTGCGCGCGCTGACGGCGGTCTCCGAGATGAGTGACATCACCTCCGTGCCGTCGGTGGCGGAAGGCAATCGCCGTTCACACGCTATCGGTCTCGGGCAGATGAACCTGCACGGCTATCTGGCGCGTGAAGGCATGGCTTACGGTTCGCCAGAGGCGCTGGATTTCACCAACCTCTATTTCTACTGCGTGACGTATCACGCCCTGCGTACCTCCAACCTGCTGGCGCAGGAGCGCGGCGCGAGCTTTGACGGCTTTGCGCAGTCGCAGTACGCCAGCGGTGCCTATTTCGACAAATATACCCAACACAGCTGGCAGCCGCGCACTGCCCGGGTGGCGCAGATTTTTGCCGATGCCGGCATCGCCCTGCCCGACCAGGCGGACTGGCAGGCGCTGCGTGCGTCGGTGATGCAGCACGGTTTGTATAACCAGAACCTGCAGGCGATTCCGCCGACCGGTTCCATCTCTTACATCAACCACGCCACGTCGAGCATCCACCCGATTGTGTCGCGCATTGAGATCCGTAAAGAGGGCAAAACCGGCCGCGTGTATTACCCGGCTCCGTTTATGACCAACGACAATCTTGAGCTGTATCAGGATGCCTATCAGATTGGTCCCGAAGCGATTATTGATACTTACGCCGAAGCCACCCGGCACGTCGATCAGGGACTGTCTCTGACGCTGTTTTTCCGCGATGACGTCACGACGCGCGATATCAACAAAGCGCAGATCTACGCCTGGAAGAAAGGCATCAAAACCCTCTATTACATTCGACTGCGTCAGATGGCGCTACAAGGCACGGAGGTACAGGGCTGCGTTTCCTGTGCACTGTGATGATGACTATGCAACTTAAACAGATTCAGGCGATTAACTGGAACCGCATCCAGGACGAGAAAGATCTCGAAGTGTGGAACCGTCTTACCAGCAACTTCTGGCTGCCGGAGAAGGTGCCGCTGTCCAACGATCTGCCGGCATGGCAGTCGCTCGACCCGCAGCAGCAGCAGCTGACGATTCGGGTGTTTACCGGTCTGACGCTGCTCGACACCATTCAGAACGTCATTGGCGCACCGGGACTGATGGAAGATGCGCTGACGCCGCACGAAGAGGCGGTGCTGTCGAACATCAGCTTTATGGAAGCGGTACATGCGCGCTCTTACAGTTCGATCTTCTCCACGCTGTGTAACACCGCCGACGTGGATGCCGCCTACCGCTGGAGTGAAGAGAATGCCGCCCTGCAGAACAAGGCAAAGATCGTGCTGGAGCACTATCGCGCCAGCGATCCGCTGAAGAAGAAAATCGCCAGCGTCTTTCTGGAGTCGTTCCTGTTTTACTCCGGCTTCTGGCTGCCGATGTACTGGTCAAGCCGCGGCAAGCTGACCAACACCGCCGATCTGATTCGGCTGATTATCCGTGATGAAGCGGTACACGGTTATTACATCGGCTATAAGTACCAGAAAGCGCTGGAAACCGTTGACGACGCGCGCCGCGCTGAGCTGCAGCAGTTCGCCATCGATTTACTGCTGGCGCTGTATGAAAACGAGGTGGTGTACACCGAAGCGCTGTATGCCGACGTGGGCTGGGCTGAAGAGGTGAAAACCTTCCTGCATTACAATGCCAACAAGGCGCTGATGAACCTGGGTTACGAAGCGCTGTTCCCGGCGGAGTTGACGGCGGTGAATCCGGCGATTCTGTCGGCGCTGTCGCCCAACGCCGATGAAAACCACGATTTCTTTTCGGGTTCCGGTTCATCCTATGTGATGGGTAAAGCGGTTGAAACCGAGGACGAGGACTGGAATTTTTAGTCGCGTGCGGTGCGCGGTAAGGGGTGCGTTTTGCACCGTAAGCGGTGCGCATCAATGCGCACCCTACGGTTGGGTTAATCATGCCCTACGGCAGTTATGTTGATGCATCTGTAGGGTCGGCATTGATGCCGACCGGAACGCGCCCCAGCGGTTAGGTTGATGATACATCCACAGGGTCGGCATTTATGCCGACCAGGTTAATTTCATGCCGATTCCACCACGCTCCGACCATTCATTTTCCTTTCCAGCATTCTCGCCATCCCCCCGAAATAACGTTAATTCCGCGCGTGATTATTTTATCTATTTAGCGCCATTCATCGTCGGAATATTTCGCCTGACTAAGCGTGATTTATCCGCCTTCCGGCAATAATTCTGGCCGAAACCGGTTTAATTTCACAAAAAATTCAGAAAAAATTTACCCCGTCTCATCCCTTGCAGGCACTGGAATTAGCCACTGTCGCGCCATACGTGTCACGCCAGATATTTCCGTCAAGGGTTGTCAGATAATCTCACTATGCTAGGGTATAGGCGCTTAAATTTACGCAGGGTACAACAAGAAATAGTCAGACATTTAACCAGGAATTTCATTACTGCATGGCAATTAAACTCGAAGTAAAGAATTTATATAAGGTATTTGGCGATCATCCCGAAAAGGCATTTAAGCTGATTGAAAAAGGCGAGAGTAAAGAGAGTATTCTGGCGAAAACCGGCCTCTCACTCGGCGTCAAAAATGCCAGTCTGGCCATTGAAGAAGGCGAAATCTTTGTCATTATGGGGCTGTCCGGCTCCGGCAAGTCCACTATGGTTCGCCTTCTCAATCGTCTGATCGAGCCGACACGCGGCCAGGTGATTATTGATGGCGTCGATATTGCCAAAATATCCGACGCAGAATTGCGTGATGTGCGCAGAAATAAAATCAGCATGGTATTCCAGTCATTCGCACTGATGCCGCACATGACGGTGCTAAATAATACCGCGTTCGGCATGGAATTAGCTGGCGTGGCGCTGCAGGAGCGGCAGGAAAAAGCGCTCGACGCGCTGCGTCAGGTCGGACTGGAAAATTATGCTCACGCCTGGCCCGATGAACTCTCCGGCGGAATGCGTCAGCGTGTTGGATTAGCCCGCGCACTGGCGATTAATCCGGATATATTGCTAATGGACGAAGCCTTTTCCGCACTTGATCCCTTAATTCGCACGGAAATGCAGGATGAACTGGTAAAACTGCAGGCGAAACATCAGCGCACCATCGTGTTTATTTCCCACGATCTGGATGAAGCCATGCGTATTGGCGACCGCATCGCCATCATGCAGGGCGGCGAAGTGGTGCAGGTCGGCACGCCGGATGAAATCCTCAATAATCCGGCCAACGATTATGTGCGCACCTTCTTCCGCGGCGTGGATATCAGTCACGTCTTCAGCGCCAAAGATATCGCCCGCCGCAGCGCCGGCGCGCTGATTCGTAAGGCCGCCGGTTTCGGTCCGCGTTCGGCAATCAAACTGCTGCAGGATGAAGACCGCGAATATGGCTATGTGCTGGAGAAACAGAAATTCATCGGCGTCGTCTCCACTGACTCGCTGAAAGCGGCACTCGCCGCCGGTGAAGGGCTGGATAACGCCCTGCTCGACGCACCGCTGGCGGTTCCTGCCGATACCTCGCTCAACGATTTGCTCTCTCACGTCGCGCAGGCACCCTGTGCGGTGCCGGTGATCGGCGAAGATCAGCAGTACGTCGGTATCATTTCCAAAAGCACGCTGTTACGCGCTTTAGATCGTGAAGGAGCCCAGCCATGAGTGCACAAAACGCCAATCCATGGGAAAGCGCCAGCCAGACCAGCGCACCACCCGCCACCAGCAACGCCGCCGCCAGCAGCGATCCGTGGTCCGCGACAGGCAGTAGCACACCGGCTGACAGCAGCGCCAGCGCCGCCGATGCCTGGGGCAACGCCGCGGGCAGTACATCGGATGCCGCCAGCAGTGGTGGGCACGATGCCGTCAGCAGCGCCGCCAGCAGCAGCGACTGGCTGAGCAGCGCACCGGCCGCGGCGCCGGAGCACTTCAGCCTGCTGGATCCGTTCCACACCACGCTGATTCCGCTGGATCGCTGGGTCACCGAAGGCATCGACTGGGTAGTTACCCACTTCCGTCCGCTGTTTCAGGGCATTCGCGTGCCGGTGGATTATATCCTCAGCGCTTTCCAGCAACTGCTGATGGGACTGCCTGCGCCGGTGGCGATCGTCGTGTTTGCGCTGATTGCCTGGCAGATTGCCAGCCCGGCGATGGGCCTCGCCACGCTGATATCGCTGGTGCTGATTGGCATGATCGGCGCCTGGTCCCAGGCGATGGTGACGCTGGCGCTGGTGCTCACCGCCCTGCTGTTCTGCGTACTGATTGGCCTGCCGCTTGGCATCTGGCTGGCGCGCAGTGAGCGCGCGGCGCGCATCGTGCGGCCCCTGCTGGATGCGATGCAAACCACGCCGGCGTTCGTCTATCTGGTGCCCATCGTCATGCTGTTTGGTATCGGCAACGTGCCGGGCGTGGTGGTGACGATTATCTTTGCCCTGCCGCCGGTAGTACGTCTCACCATACTCGGTATTAAGCAGGTGCCGGCTGACCTGATCGAAGCCAGTGAATCTTTCGGTGCCAGCCCGCGCCAGATGCTGTTCAAGGTCCAGCTGCCGCTGGCGATGCCGACCATTATGGCCGGTGTCAATCAGACGCTGATGCTGGCGCTGTCGATGGTAGTCATCGCCTCGATGATTGCCGTTGGCGGTCTGGGCCAGATGGTGCTGCGCGGTATTGGCCGTCTCGATATGGGTCTCGCCAGCGTGGGCGGGGTCGGTATCGTGATCCTAGCCATCATTCTCGACCGCCTGACACAGTCAGTAGGTCGCGACAGCCGCAGCCGTGGCAGCCGCCACTGGTACAGCAGCGGGCCGCTGGGTTTGTTGCTGCGTCCATTCAGTAAAAAAGCCTGATTTCTTTGGGCGGCCCGCTGCGGTCGCCCGTCTCCGACGTCACACGTAAAATAAGGAATGACTATGCGCAAGACAGCTCTATTCGCCGCCGTCCTGACCACGGTTGCCGCGACGCACGTGTCCGCCGCCGACCTTCCGGGCAAAGGCATTACCGTTAAACCGGCTCAGAGTACCATTTCCGAAGAGACCTTTCAGACGCTGCTGGTGAGCCGCGCGCTGGAAAAGCTGGGCTACACCGTTGAGAAGCCGAGTGAAGTGGATTACAACGTGGCTTACACCACCATTGCCGGCGGTGATGCCACGTTTATCGCCACCAACTGGCAACCGCTGCATGACGACATGTATAAAGCCGCCGGCGGTGATAATAAATTTTATCGCCAGGGCACCTACGTCAGCGGTGCCGCCCAGGGTTATCTGATCGACAAGAAAACCGCCGATCAGTATCACATCACCAACATCGAGCAGCTGAAGGATCCGAAGCTGGCCAGACTGTTTGATACCAATGGCGATGGCAAAGCAGACCTGACCGGCTGTACGCCTGGCTGGGGCTGTGAGGCGGTGATTAACCATCAGATTGAAGCCTACAAACTGAGCGATACCGTGGTACACAACCAGGGTAACTACTCGGCGATGATTGCCGACACCATTACACGCTTCAAACAGGGTAAACCGATTCTCTATTACACCTGGACGCCATACTGGGTCAGCGACGTGCTGAAGCCGGGTAAAGATGTGGTGTGGCTGCAGGTGCCGTTCTCCTCACTGCCAGGCGCGCAGAGCAAAGTGGATACCAGACTGGCCAACGGCGCCAACTATGGCTTCCCGGTGAACACCATGCATATCGTGGCCAACAAAGCCTGGGCAGAGAAGAATCCGGCGGCGGCAAAACTGTTTGCAGAAATGAAGCTGCCGATTGGCGACATCAATGCCGAGAACGCCGCGATGCATGCCGGTCACGCCTCAGAAGCGGACATCAACGGCCACGTTGACGGCTGGATCAAAGCTCATCAGGCGGAATTTGATAAATGGGTTAGCGACGCCATGGCGGCGGCGAAATAAGCCCACGCGGCACCCCGTCTCAGCCACGTGGTGCCGCCATTTTCCGCCCTCCCGCCCTGTCAGTAAGCGAAGCGTGCGCTATAGCGCACTGGTACGTCCTGTTAATTAACACAACATTGAAATAATTTTTTGGGTTACTATTACCCACATATGATTATTTACCCGCTTTTCCCACCAGCTATGTCTCCTTTCCACCGCCCGCATCGGGTCGGCCGCGCCAGGATGAGTCTGCGTTATCGCTGGCATTCACCCTGCCACGTGCCGGTTATACCGCAGACGACGAACGGAATTCATCACGCCGCTGATGCTGGCGCGTTACCCGGATTAACTGGTGCCTTATCGATTAACCCATTGATTTACTCCAGCAAAGCCGGCCGGGAAAAGTGTTTAGAAAACGTAAAGATCAATGCAAAGTGGTGAGCGATACTGTTCATTAATGATTGGCTTTGTTATGGTTAGCCACACAGTTATTCACCTAAGTTATTTTTACTCGCGAAATTATTCAATCCACTGAAGGTTTCGCTTAGCGAATTGATGACGATGGCGGCTTTGTCTGCAAAGCGGCTGGTCAGGGCGCAGAGCCCAGGGTTATGGACCGACCTGGAACGCCAGGTGCTGACAGTGTGACGGTGCAAACAATCACAGGCGGAAAATATGACTACGCTTAATCTGTCACCCTCATTATTATATTTGTTGCAACTAAGAGGTTTTTAATGGAAAGCTCGTTTACTCCCATTGAGCAGATGCTAAACATCCGTGCTAATCGCCACAAAGATTTTCCGCTGCAGGAGATCATCCTGACCCGTCTGTGCATGCACATGCAGGGTAAACTGCTGGATAATCGCAACAAAATGTTGAAGGCGCAGGGAATTAACGAAACTTTATTCATGGCGCTGATTACGCTGGACGCGCAGGAAAACCAGAGCATTCAGCCTTCTGAGCTGAGCTCGGCGCTGGGTTCTTCCCGCACCAACGCGACGCGTATCGCTGATGAACTGGAAAAGCGCGGCTGGATCGAGCGTCGTGAGAGCGACAACGATCGCCGTTGCCTGCACCTGCACCTGACGGAAAAAGGTAACGAATTCTTACGTCAGCTGCTGCCACCCCAGCATCAGAGCCTGCAGTATCTGTGGTCTTCGCTGACCGATACCGAGCAGGAGCAGCTGGAAGCCATCACGCGTAAGTTGCTTAACCGTCTCGATAAAATGGACGAAGATCAGGTTATCGCTTCCCTGTCGCGTTAATAGCAAGAACTGCGACACAATCACCCACCGAAATCGCTATTTTAATCCCCTTTTATCCGGCCAGCGTTGCAAACGCTGGCTTTTTCGACTCGGGCGACCGTGTTGATGGATCAACACATCCCGACTAAATGGCAAACGTGGAGAACGACATGAGTGCGACAGCGGAAGCTCAAAGCCCGCAACAGCCCGCGAACAAAAAGAAGAAGCGCAAAGGTGCGCTGATCCTGCTGGCTATCGTGTTTATCGTGATTGGTGTGGGTTATCTGGCTTACTGGTATCTGGTGCTGCGCCACTTCCAGGAAACCGATGACGCCTACGTGGCAGGCAACCAGGTGCAGGTGATGGCCCAGGTTTCCGGCAGCGTGAATAAAGTGTGGTTCGAGGATACGGATCGGGTAAAAAAAGGCGACATTCTGGTGTCGCTGGATAAAACCGATGCGCAGCAGGCATTCGAGAAAGCGCAGACCGCGCTGGCCACCAGCGTGCGCCAGACGCACCAGCTGATGATCAATGGCAAACAGTATCAGGCCACCATCAAGCTGCAACAGACCGCGCTGGATCAGGCCGAATCCGACCTGAAACGTCGCGAGCCGCTCGGTGCCGCCAATCTGATTGGTCGCGAAGAGCTGCAGCACGCGCGTGATGCCGTGGCCACGGCGAAAGCTCAGCTGGACGTGGCGATTCAGCAGTACAACGCGAACCAGGCGATGATCCTGAATACCGACCTCGAAAACCAGCCGGCGGTGAAACAGAGCGCCGCTGAGCTGCGCGATGCCTGGCTGGCGCTGCAGCGCACCGACATCCGCAGTCCGATGGACGGTTATGTCTCGCGTCGTAGCGTGCAGGTCGGTTCACAGATCTCCACCAGCACACCGCTGCTGGCGGTGGTGCCGGCCACCAACCTGTGGGTTGACGCCAACTTTAAAGAGACGCAGCTGGCAGGCGTGCGCATCGGTCAACCCGCCACGGTCATCAGTGATATCTACGGCGATGATGTGGAGTATCACGGCAAAGTGGTTGGTCTGGATATGGGCACCGGTAGCGCCTTCTCGCTGCTGCCAGCGCAGAACGCCACCGGTAACTGGATCAAAGTGGTACAGCGCCTGCCGGTGCGTATCGAACTCGATCCGCAGCAAGTGGCGCAACATCCGCTGCGTATCGGCCTGTCCACGCTGGTGAAAGTAGATACCCAGAACAAAGATGGCGCCGCGCTGGCCAGCAATGTCCGCACCCAGGCCGCGTATGAAAGTAACGCGCTGGCAATCGACCTTGCGCCGGTTAACCAGCTGATCGCTGACATTGTCCGTGCCAACGCGCAATAACCTCGCGGGAGGCTGTTATGGCACAAAAGCCGCTTGAAGGTGCGCCGTTAGTTCTGATGACCATCGCCCTGTCGCTGGCGACGTTCATGCAGGTACTCGACTCCACCATCGCTAACGTGGCGATCCCGACCATCGCCGGTAACCTCGGGGCGTCCAACTCGCAGGGCACCTGGGTGATCACCTCGTTCGGGGTGGCGAATGCCATCTCGATCCCGATCACCGGCTGGCTGGCAAAGCGCGTTGGTGAAGTGAAGCTGTTCACCTGGTCGACCATTCTGTTCGCGCTGGCCTCATGGGCGTGCGGCATGTCCGAAAGCCTGGAGATGCTGATCTTCTTCCGCGTGATTCAGGGCGTGGTGGCCGGTCCGCTGATTCCGCTGTCGCAAAGTTTGCTGCTGAACAACTATCCGCCGGCCAAGCGCAGCGTGGCGCTGTCGCTGTGGGCGATGACGGTGATCGTTGCGCCGATCTGCGGTCCGATTCTTGGCGGCTGGATCAGTGATAACTATCACTGGGGCTGGATCTTCTTCATCAACGTGCCAATTGGCGTGGTGGTGGTGATGCTGACGCTGCAAACCCTGCGTGGGCGCGAAACCAAAACTGAGATCCGCCCGATCGATATGGTCGGTCTGGTGCTGCTGGTGGTGGGGATTGGTTCTCTGCAGGTGATGCTTGACCGCGGTAAAGAACTCGACTGGTTTGGCTCAACCGAAATCATCGTGCTGACGGTGGTCGCGGTGGTGTCGCTGGCCGTGCTGCTGGTGTGGGAGCTGACCGACGATCACCCGATTGTCGATTTGTCGCTGTTTAAGAAGCGAAATTTCACCATCGGCTGTCTGTCGATCAGTCTGGCTTACATGCTGTACTTCGGCTCGATCGTCCTGCTGCCGCAGCTGCTCCAGGAGGTATACGGCTATACCGCCACCTGGGCAGGGCTGGCATCGGCGCCGGTGGGGATCATTCCGGTGATTCTGTCGCCGATCATTGGTCGCTTCGCCCATAAGCTCGATATGCGGCGGCTGGTCACCTTTAGTTTTATCATGTACGCGGTGTGCTTCTACTGGCGTGCGTATACGTTTGAGCCGGGGATGGATTTCGGTGCCTCCGCGTGGCCGCAGTTTATCCAGGGGTTCGCGGTAGCCTGCTTCTTTATGCCGCTGACCACCATTACGCTGTCCGGCTTGCCGCCAGAGCGTATGGCGGCGGCCTCCAGCCTGTCGAACTTTGTGCGTACGCTGGCGGGTTCAATCGGAACGTCAATCACTACCACCATGTGGACAGACCGCGAATCGATGCACCACAGCTACCTGTCGGAGTCGGTTAATCCATTCAATCCGAATTCGCAGCAAATGTATGATCAGCTGCAAAGCATGGGCATGACGCAGCAGCAGGCATCGGCTTATATCGCCCAGCAAATTACTAATCAGGGCCTGATTATCTCGGCTAACGAGATCTTCTGGGCATCGGCGGGGGTGTTTTTGGTCCTGCTGGTTCTGGTGTGGTTTGCCCGTCCGCCGTTTGGCGCAGGCGGTGGCGGCGGTGGCGCGCACTGAGTGACAGAAACAAAAACGGGCCACAGCGGCCCGTTTTTTATTTATGCGTTCTGACGCCACCATTCGGCGAGCAGAATGCCGGTCGCGACCGAAACGTTGAGGCTTTCAACGTTGCCGGTACCGCCAATCGACAGGCTGATATCGCCCTGCTGGAATGCGCTGTCTGACAGACCTTCACGCTCCTGACCCAGCACCAGTACCATTTTGGCTGGCAGCGCCGCCTGCGCCAGTGGCGTACCGGCGTGGCTGGATGTGGTCACAATGGTGTAACCGGCTTTGCGGAACGCTTCCAGACCCGCAGCAAAGCTTTCGCCGCTGATTGCCTGGACGTGCTCTGCACCACCTTCAGCCGTGCGGACTGCGGCACCCGACTCCAGCAGCGAGGCATCATTGACCAGCAAACCTTTGACGCCAAAGTGCGCGCAGCTGCGCATGATACCGCCAAGGTTGTGCGGGTTGCTGACATCTTCCAGCGCCAGTACGCAGTCTTTGCTCTGCGCCTGCTGCAGCCATTCCGCCACCGGCATGCCCATGCGCTTCTTAATAATGAAGCACACGCCGCCGTGGTGTTCAGTCCCGGACGCTTTCGCCAGCTCGGCGTCGTCCACTACGTGATAGGCTTTGCGGTTTGCTGCCAGCCAGCGCAGGGTCTCGCGGAAGCGCGGCGTGACGCTTTGCACGAACCAGGCACGGACGATGCTTTCGGGACGGCTCTGGAACAGCGCCTGGCAGGCGTTTTCGCCATACACGCGCGTCTCTTCCTGACGCTGACGGCGAATCAGTTCCGGGTCGATAACCGGCTTGCTGCTGGCCGCTTCGTCACCCGCATCCGCTTCAGCGGCGACAGGCGGACGTGACACGGTGCGCCAAGGTGAATCACTGAAGCCGCGATCGTCCCGATCGCTGCGACGACCGCGCGCGCTATCGTCACGTGGACCACGCGAACGGCCAGCATCGTCACGTGGACCACGCGAACGCCCGGCATCGTCACCACGAGCGGTGCGCGGACGACCGCTCTCTTCATTATTACGGGTGCTGCGAGGACCAGAGCGACGATTCTCTTCCTGGCGCGCAGCAGGACGGCCGCCTTTGCCGGTACGGGGATTTGGCTTCTGACCGCCCTCCTCATCACGTACGTACATCACTTTTACCTTGCCGCTTTTGCCTTTAAATTCGTCGTTCATCTGTTCCTCCAGCATTGAGAGCGCGAAGATTACCTGATGTGTCGGCGCTTAGCTATCAACTATTGAACCTATTGCTTAATCCAGATTGAGCATAGCATTCAACCTTTTCATAATGTTCACCAATCCTAAGATTTACAGGTCCGGTTTGAGGTGACGATGAATACTGTATGTGCCTCCTGTCAGGCAACTAACCGCGTTCCCGAGGAACGTCTGGCCGACGGAGCCAAATGCGGTCGCTGCGGCGATGCGCTGTTTAGCGGTGAAGTGGTGAATGCCACGGCGGCCACGCTGGATAAATACCTGCAGGACGATCTGCCGGTCGTGGTCGACTTCTGGGCGCCATGGTGCGGCCCGTGCGTGAACTTCGCGCCGGTGTTTAAAGACGTCGCTGACGAGCGGCGCGGCAAAGTGCGCTTCGTGAAAGTGAACACTGAGGCGGAACCTGCGCTCAGCACCCGTTTTCGCATCCGCAGCATCCCAACCATTATGCTGTTCAAAAACGGTGAGATGGTGGACATGCTGAACGGTGCGATGCCGAAAGCGCCATTCAACGAATGGCTCGACGAATCACTCTAATCCCCCAGGGCCAGCCACGCGCTGGCCTTGTTTTTGCCCTTCTATTACACTGGCATTTTTCCCTGTCCGCGATGCTATGTCTGAAAATGCCGTCCTGCGCCTGCGTGCGCAGCGTTTAGCGCGTGCCACGCGCCCGTTTCTTGCCCGAGGCAACCGCGTGCTGCGCTGTCAGCGCTGCCTGCTGCCGCATAAAAACTGTCTGTGCGCGACCCTGCAGCCGCAACAGGCGCGCAGCCGGTTTTGCCTGGTGATGTTTGATACTGAACCAATGAAACCCAGTAATACCGGCCGGCTGATTGCCGACATTCTGCCGGAAACCCAGGCCTTTGGCTGGTCGCGCACCGAGCCCGACGCCGCGCTGCTGGCGGCGGTGCAGACGGCCGATTATCAGCCGATGGTGGTGTTTCCCGGTGCCTACGCCGATGCCGATCGCCAGGTGCTGACCACGCCACCCACCGGCGGCAAGCCCCCGCTGTTTATTATGCTCGACGGTACCTGGACCGAAGCGCGCAAAATGTTCCGCAAAAGTCCGTGGCTGGATAGCTTTCCGGTGATGTCATTGGATGTGGCGACACCGTCGCGCTACACGCTGCGCGAAGCCCATGCGCCTGGCCAGCACTGCACCGCCGAAGTGGCCGCCGCGCTGCTGGAACAGGCAGGTGACGCCCCGGCGGCGCAGGCGTTGCAGCAGCACTTTGAACGCTTTCGTCAGGCCTATCTGGCCGGCAAACCCCACCATCCGATACACGCACAAACAGACAATTTCTGAAGCTGGCTCGCAGCCTGACATCGACAAATCGGCAACCGGCGCAAAAGCGTTTACAATCATGCCAATCCCGAGAGCAGGAGCGAATGATGAGCCAACGTGGACTGGAAGCGCTGTTACGACCGAAATCAATTGCGGTGCTGGGTGCGTCGGTAAAACCGGGCCGCGCTGGCTATCTGATGATGCGCAACCTGCTGGCGGGCGGCTTTGGCGGTCCGGTGTTGCCGGTCACGCCCAAATACAAGGCGGTCAGCGGCGTGCTGGCCTGGCCGGACGTGGCCAGCCTGCCCTTCGCCCCCGATCTGGCGATTATCTGCACCCACGCCAGACGCAACCTGGAACTGTTACAGCAGCTGGGAGAAAAAGGCTGTAAAGCCTGCATTATTCTCTCCGCGCCGGCCAGCCAGCTGGAGGCGCTGAAAGCCTGTGCCAGCCAGTGGCAGATGCGCCTGCTGGGCCCCAACAGTCTGGGCCTGTTAGCCCCCTGGCAGGGGTTGAATGCCAGCTTCTCACCGGTACCGATTGCGAAAGGACGCATCGCCTTTATTTCGCAATCGGCGGCGGTGTCCAACACCATTCTCGACTGGGCGCAACAGCGCAACCTGGGCTTTTCGTGGTTTATCGCCTTAGGCGACAGCCTGGATATTGATGTCGACGACCTGCTGGATTTTCTTGCACGCGATGGCAAAACCAGCGCCATTTTGCTCTACCTGGAACACCTGAGCGACGCCCGGCGCTTCGTTTCTGCCTCGCGTAGCGCAGCGCGTAATAAACCGATTCTGGTGATCAAAAGCGGTCGCAGCCATCAGGCACAGGCGATGATCGGCACCGCCAGCGGGCTGGATGCCGCCTGGGATGCCGCCATTCAGCGCGCCGGTCTGCTGCGCGTGCAGGACACGCATGAGCTGTTTTCCGCCGTGGAGTCGCTCAGCCACATGCGTCCGCTGCGCGGTGAGCGCCTGATGATTATCAGCAACGGCGCCGCTCCGGCAGCGCTGGCGCTGGATGAACTCTATGCGCGTAACGGCAAGCTGGCGACGCTGGATGAGCCCACGCTGCAGGCGCTGGCGGCCCTGCTGCCGGAGGGCATCGGGCGCGGTAATCCGCTGGATTTGAAAGATCATGCAACGCCCGCGCTGTACGTGGCCTGCGTAACACAGCTGCTCGACAGCCATGAACTGGATGCACTGATGATCATCCATTCACCCAGCGCCGTCTCTCCGGCCAGTGAAACCGCCGCGCAGATTATTGCGGCGGTGGCCGCGCATCCGCGGGGTAAGCAGGTGACGCTGCTGACCAACTGGTGCGGCGAACACTCTTCGCAGGAAGCCCGCCGCGCATTCACCCAGGCCGGCATTCCGACCTGGCGCACGCCAGAAGGCACGGTGACGGCATTCATGCATCAGGTTGAGTACCGGCGTAACCAGAAACAGCTACGCGAAACGCCAGCGCTGCCGCTGGGCCTGACGCAAAACAGCGCCGAGGCACATCAGCTGCTACAACAGGCACTCGATAGCGGCATTACCACGCTGGATACGCACGAGGTGCAGCCCATACTGCAGGCTTACGGGCTGGCGACGCTGCCAACCTGGATCGCCAGCGATAGCCAGTCTGCCGCTAAGATTGCCGACCAGATTGGTTATCCGGTGGCGCTCAAGCTGCGCTCGCCGGATATTGCGCATAAGTCGGATGTACAGGGCGTGATGCTTTATCTGCGCAGCGCGGCAGAAGTTGAACAGGCAGCAGACGCTATCTTCGATCGCGTGCGTGAAACGCATCCGCAGGCGCGCATTGACGGTCTGCTGGTGCAAAGTATGGCGAACCGCGCCGGTGCGCAGGAGTTGCGGGTGGTGGTTGAGCATGACCCGCTGTTTGGCCCGATCATCATGCTGGGCGAAGGCGGTGTGGAGTGGCAACCGGACAAGCAGGCCGCCGTGGCGTTGCCGCCGCTGAATATGACGCTGGCGCGCTATCTGGTAATTCAGGCACTAAAGAGCGGCAAAGTGCGCAGCCGCAGTGCACTGCGACCGCTGGACATCACCGGTTTGAGTCAGCTGCTGGTGCAGGTATCAAACCTGGTGGTGGACTGTCCGGAGATTCAGCGGCTGGATATTCACCCGCTGCTGGCATCCGCCAATACCTTTACCCTGCTGGACGTGACGCTGCAGCTGGCTCCGTTTCATGGCGACAGTGAGGCGCGGCTGGCGATTCGTCCCTATCCGCACCATCTGGAAGAGCAGGTGCAGCTTAAAGATGGCCAGCGCTGCCTGTTTCGGCCGATTCTGCCGGAGGATGAACCGCAGCTACGTGCCTTCATCGCCCAGGTCACCAAAGAAGACCTTTACTATCGCTACTTCAGTGAGATCAATGAGTTTACCCACGACGATTTGGCGAACATGACGCAGATCGATTACGACCGGGAGATGGCGATTGTCGCAGTACGCCAGCATAACGGTGCTGATGAGATTATCGGCGTGACGCGCGCCATCTCCGATGCTGACAATATCGACGCAGAATTTTCGGTATTGGTGCGTTCCGACCTGAAGGGTCTGGGCATGGGCCGGCGGCTGCTGGAAAAGATGATTCGCTATACGCGCGATCACGGCCTGCAACAATTGAACGGTATCACCATGCCGCACAATACCGGCATGATTACCTTAGCGCGAAAACTCAATTTTCGTGTGAATATTCAACTGGATGATGGCATTGTCAGCCTGAATTTACCGCTGGCTGACACCGGCGACCTGGCTGTAGAGAAAGGTAAAAATCCTCCTTAACCGGCCGGTTGATGTTATTATTTACCGTTAGGATCATGATTTGATGGCAAAAGGCCATACAATGAACAGAGAAGAAGTGCACTGTGATGTTGTCTAAATTCAAACGCAATAAACACCAACAACACCTCGCACAGCTGCCTAAACTGTCACAGTCCGTGTCGGATGTGACCACGCTTTACTCGCCCGCCGAGTTTCGTGAAACCCTGCTGACGAAAATCGCCACGGCAGAAAAACGCATCTGCATCGCCGCGCTGTATCTGGAAAATGATGACGGCGGACGCAGCATCATGCAGGCGCTGTATGCAGCACGTCAGGCGCGCCCGGAACTGGATGTCAGCATTCTGGTGGACTGGCATCGTGCGCAGCGCGGCCGTATCGGTGCCGCGCGCGGCCTGACCAACGCCGACTGGTATTGCGAAATGGCGGCGCAGCATCCCGATATCGCGATTCCGGTGTATGGCATTCCGGTGAACACCCGTGAAGCGCTCGGTGTGCTGCATCTGAAAGGCTTCATCATTGACGATACCCTGCTCTACAGCGGTGCCAGCCTGAACGATGTTTATCTGCATCAGCATGACAAATACCGTTATGACCGTTATCAGCTGATCCGTAATCCGCAGCTGGCGGACACCATGTTTCAGTGGATTGGTGAGAATCTCAAACATTCTGAGGCCGTTAACCGTCTCGACCAGGCCGAACGTCCCTCCAGCCCGGAAATCAAGAATGAAACCCGCCAGTTTCGTCAGGAGCTGCGCAGCTTCAACTATCAGTTTACCGGTGATGCCGGCAACGAATCACTGGCCGTCACGCCGCTGGTCGGGCTGGGTAAACGTAGCCTGCTGAACAAAACCATCTTCCATTTAATGCCCTGCGCCGAGCGTAAGCTCACGCTGTGCACGCCTTACTTTAACCTGCCGGCCATTCTGGTGCGCAATCTGATCCAGCTGCTGCGTCAGGGCAAAGAGGTCGAGATCATCGTCGGCGATAAAACCGCCAACGATTTCTACATTCCGCCACACGAGCCGTTCAAGATTATCGGTGCGCTGCCCTATCTGTATGAAATCAACCTGCGTCGCTTCCTCAGCCGGTTGCAGTATTACGTCAACAACGGCCAGCTGACGGTGCGTTTGTGGAAAGATGGCGACAACAGCTATCACCTGAAAGGCATCTGGGTTGATGACGAGTGGATGATGATCACCGGTAATAACCTCAATCCGCGCGCCTGGCGACTCGACCTGGAAAATGCGGTGCTGATTCACGATCCGCTCAACCAGCTGGCAGAGCAGCGCGATAAGGAACTGGCGTTGATCCGTCAGCACACCACGGTGGTGAAACATTTCCGCGAGCTGGAGAGCATCTCTGATTATCCGGCAAAGGTGCGTAAGCTGATTCGTCGTCTGCGTCGCATCCGTATCGACCGCCTTATTAGCCGTCTGCTGTAGCCGATGCGTGCGCTCATCCTCTGTGCGGTATTATTGTGTAGCGGATGTGCGCATGTGGCGCAGGACAGCTGGACCGGCCAGGATAAAGCACAACACTTTTTCTCCTCTGCCGCTCTGGCTGCCGCGGGCAGTGAGATCTCTCAGCATCAACATCAGGGCCGCAGGCAAAATCTGCGCTTCGGCCTGCTCTTTTCGCTAAGCTTCGGCGTGGCCAAAGAAGCCTGGGACAGCCGCCCTGCCGGGAGCGGCTGGAGCTGGAAAGATCTTAGCTGGGATGTCGCCGGTGCGGCCAGCGGCATTGCCTTATGGAACCTGAGCCCGTAATCACAGCGCAATCCCCTTGCCTTTGCGGTGCAGCATCAGCGATACCAGAAATGCCAGCGCGCCCATTGCCGAGACATACCAGAAGAAGGTGGTTTCGATGCCGTGCTTCTTCAGTAATAGCGCCACGTACTCGGCCGAACCGCCAAAGATAGCATTAGCTACCGCATAGGAAAGCCCCACGCCAAGCGCCCGCACTTCCGGCGGGAACATCTCCGCTTTAAGGATGCCGCTGATGGCGGTGTAGAAACTGGTAATAATCAGCGCCAGCATCACCAGCACGAACGCCAGCCCGCTACTTTGCACATTCTGCAGTAACATCAAAATCGGCACGGTACAGATAGCCGCGCCAGCGCCAAAGATCATCATTGATGCCCGCCGGCCAATCTTATCTGACAGCGCGCCCACAATTGGCTGAATCAGCATGAATACCAGCAGCGCGCCGGTCATCAACGCACTGGCGCTGCGCGCATCCATACCCGCCGTGTTCACCAGATATTTCTGCATGTAGGTTGTGAAGGTATAGAAGCTCAGCGATCCGCCAGCGGTAAAGCCAAGCACCATCAGGAAGGCGCGCGAATGGTTACGCAGCAGGCCAAGGATGCTGCCGGCATCGCGATGTTCCCGGTGCTTTTTCTCGGAGGTTTCATTCAGTGAGCGACGCAACCACAGAGCGACCACTGCCAGAACCGCGCCAAGAAAGAACGGGATACGCCAGCCCCAGCTGCGCAGCGCTTCATCACTGAGGATTTGTTGCAGTACCACGACTGTCAGCACGGCTAACAGCTGACCGCCAATCAGGGTGACGTACTGGAACGACGCGTAGAAGCCTTTGCGCCCTTCCAGTGCCACCTCACTCATGTAGGTAGCGCTGGTACCATATTCACCGCCCACCGATAAGCCCTGAAACATGCGTGCCAGTAGCAAAATCACCGGCGCCGCAATGCCGATTTCGCCGTAGCCGGGTAAACAGGCAATGACCAGCGAACCAAAACACATCATGCATACCGAGATCAGCATCGAACTTTTTCGGCCGTGACGGTCCGCGATGTAGCCGAATAGCCAGCCACCGATAGGACGCATTAAGAAGCCCGCCGCAAACACGCCGGCCGTTTGCAGCAGCTGGGTAGTGGTGTCGCCGGCCGGGAAAAATACATGGGCAAAATAGAGCGAAAAGAACGAGTAGACGTAGAAATCAAACCATTCGACCAGATTGCCGGACGACGCGCCGACAATGGCCCAGATGCGTTTTTTACTGACGGCTGCCGCTTCCGGCTGGGCCGATTTTTGTTGTAAGTCGGTCATCTTTTACCTCATTTCCTTGCGAAGAACATCGCTAAAGCAATGAGTAAAGCATCTGAGAGCAGCGCGGGGGAATCAGAGCCCGTTCAGGATGACAAAATGTGACAGAGCTGGAGTTTTAAGGAGAGATTTTGCAGAGGATTAAGTGGATTTGGCGATCGCCAGACGTAAAAAAGCCCCGGACACTCGTCCGGGGCTTCTTTACTGGTTTGATGCCTGGCAGTTCCCTACTCTCGCATGGGGAGGCCCCACACTACCATCGGCGCTACGGCGTTTCACTTCTGAGTTCGGCATGGGGTCAGGTGGGACCAC